>CADCVR010000056.1:0-5957 GCA_902806205.1 uncultured Solirubrobacteraceae bacterium
GGCCGGCGCCGCGCCGGCCGGCTCTCCGGCGCGTGCGGCGGGCCCGTCGTCGAGGGGGAAGGCCGAGACGGCAGTGCCGGCGCCGGCGAACGCCTGCGTCCCGTCGGCCGCGACGGCGACGCTCGTGGCCGGAACGGGCAGCGCGACCCGCACGCGCGGCGCCGCCCGCTGAAGGTCGACGACCACCACCTCCGGGCCCCCCGTCGCGACGACGGCCACCCGGGCTCCGGCGGAGGCGGGGGCACCGAGGAGCAGGAGCCCGGTGGCCAGGGCAGCGCGGCGCGAGGTCACCGTCCGTCCTTCGCCGTTCGCGTCAGGCACCCTGCTCGGCTGCCGCCTGCGCGCAGACGGCGACGATCTCCTGGGGGTCGTCGGTGACCCGGAAGAGATCCAGGTCCTCCGGCGAGATCAGGCCCCGCGCGGCAAGCTGCGCGCCCACCCAGTCGACCAGCCCGCTCCAGAACTGCGAGCCCACGAGCAGCACCGGGAAGTGACGGACCTTGTGCGTCTGGATGAGCACGAGCGCCTCGAAGAGCTCGTCGAGGGTCCCGAAGCCCCCGGGGAAGACGACGAAGGCGTTGGCGTAGCGGACGAACATGACCTTGCGCGTGAAGAAGTAGTGGAACTCGAGCGCCACGTCCTGATACGGGTTGCCCTCCTGCTCGAACTCCAGCTCGATGTTCAGCCCGACCGAGCGACCACCGGCCTCCTGCGCCCCGCGGTTGCCGGCTTCCATGATCCCCGGCCCGCCACCCGTGATGACCGTGAAGCCCGCCTCCCCGAGCCGGGCGCCGACCTCGCGGGCCAGCGCGTAGTCCGGCGCGCCCTCGGGCGTGCGCGCCGACCCGAAGATCGACACGCCCTTCGCGGTACCGCGCATGCGCTCGAAGCCCATCTCGAGTTCGGCCGTCATCCGCGCGATGCGCTCGGGGTCGGTCTGCTGGGAGACGACGGAGGGCAGCTCGGCCCCGAGGAGCTCCTCGTCGTCGCTCGAGGGAACGTGCGGATCGGTGACGGTCACCCGGTCCACGGTAGCCGTGGCCGGGTGACCCCCCGCCGCTTCCAGATGCGTCGTTCCACGGATCCCCTGACGGCGATCGACGTCCCGGACCGCAGCAGATCGCCCGTCGAACGACTCGTCTACAGGCCGGCGGGGTGCCGCACGACGTACCCGCTGGCGGGCCGCGCCGCGGCGGCCCAGCGCGAGCCGGTCTGCTTGGCGGCTGACGTGTCGAAGCGCAGGCCGGCGACGACCATGTACATGTGGCCGGCGTTGGCGTAGGTCGACACCCACCGGCCAGGACCGGGCTCGGCCCAGGTCATGAAGCCACCGGAAGCCATCGACCGGTCGAGCAGGCCGCCGCCGTGGAGCGCGTAGGAGACCGAGCCCGAGCAGTCGTAGCCCGCGTCCTCCCACTTCCCGTGGCCGCCGCCGTAGATGTACTTCGCCTTGGCGATCTTGTTGCCCGCCGCGATGATCTGCTTGACGGGCTCCGGCGCGTTGGCCGGGGCGATCGCCAGGCCGTCGGAGTTGACCGTCGCGCGGTCGCCCGGTGCGAGCTGCAGGGGCGGCGGGGCGACCTCCGGGTCCTTTCCCGCATCGGCCTGACCGCGCAGCACGGCGATGTCGTCCGCGTCGACCAGACCGTCGACGCTGAGCGTGTTCTTCTTCTCGAAGCCCTTGACCGCCGTGACGGTGCGCGCGCCGAACTCACCGTCGACGGACACCTTCTGGCCCGTGCGCTTCAGGAAGTCCTGCAGGACCTTCACGTCGTGGCCGCTCATCCCCCGGCGTACGGGGATGCGATCGCCGAGCGACCTCGACTTGCCGGCCCCCACGGTGTCGTCGTAGCCGCCCGTGCCGAGGTGCTTCGCCGCGCCGCCCATGGCGGCCTCGCGCAGTGCCGTGACCAAGACCTTCCCGACGGTGCCCGAGGTCTCGAGGCTGCGCGCGGCCTGGAAGCGCCGAACGGCCTGCTCGGTGGTCCGGCCGAACTTGCCGTCGACCTTCTTGATCTTGATTCCGACCTGCCGCAGGAGCTTCTGGAGCTCGCGGACGTCGGGGCCCGAGGAGCCGACGCGCAGCGCCCGGTCGCCGAGGCTCTTGGCGCCACGGGGCTTCGCCTCGGCGGCGGTGGGAACGCCGACGAGGGCTCCGGTCAGCCCGAGGGCGACCATGAGGCTCGGCAGCTTGGTCCGGCTGAACAACTGGGGCAATGCAGGTTCCTCGCTCTTTCGGGCGCCTGCGGGGTTAGCTGTCGGACTCGGACCGAAAGAGTGGCCCTACTCGGCGGTGTTCGCCGTGATTCGCCCCCGGCCTCCTTCACGTTGGAGACCTGTGGTTCCCCCGCTCCCTGTGCGCGTACGAACAGGAATTCGGCAGTGACGTGTCGCTACAGCGCCGGAGGGTACACAAAACTCCGCTAGGTGTCTTATGTCCCTAGCGCTGGCCGCTGCCCGGGTTCGACCGCAGCGGTGGCAGCCAACTTCGAGGTGACGCGTTCAGCCCACGCGTTACGGCACCCTGAGCACCGCATCGACGACCGCGAGCGCGACCTCGGCGCGGGGGCGCAGCGACCACGCCCACACGAACTCGTGCGGCGCGTGGGCTCCGCCGCCCAGCGGGCCGAGCCCGTCGACGGTCAGGCCGATTCCCGCGGCGAAGTGCGACGCGTCGCTCGCGCCGCCGCGAGCGTGCCCGACGATCGGGCGTCCGAGCGCCGCTCCCGCCCGCTCGAGCACGGGACCCACGACCGCGCGCGAGTCCATCCCGGGCCAGCGCCGAACGTTCTGGGCCGTGAGCATCGCACCGCCGATCTCGGTGGGAATCGCGGCGAGCACGGTGTCGAAGGCCTCGAGGCGGTCGGCGCGCACGTCGCACGTCAGCTCGCCGTGTGCGGGGACCACGTTGAACGCGTCGCCGGCCCGCACGACCGTCGGCACCGCCGTGAGCCGGTCGGATCCCTCCGGGTCGTGGCAGGCCGCGACGGCCTGCGCGGCGGCCGCGAGCGCGAGCAGCGCGTTGCGGCCCTGCTGCGGCGCCGAGCCCGAGTGCGCGCTGCGCCCCGTCGCGACGATGCGCAGCGTCCCCGCGGCCTTGCGCTTGACGACCACCGCGTCGCCGCCGTCCGGGGTGCGCTCACCCGCCTCGAAGGTCAGGCAGGCGTCCCAGCCCTCGAAGCGCCGGGCGTGGACGAACTCCCCCAGGCGCCACTCCTCGTCGCAGACGAGCAGCAGTGCCGCCTCGGCGAACTCCGCCCGGCGGCTCTCGAGCGCGCGCAGCACCCCGAGGGCCAGCACGTCGCCGCCCTTCATGTCGATCGCGCCCGAGCCGACGAGCTGGTCGCCGTCGCGGCGCAGCGGAGCGTGCCCCGCGTGCGCGACGACCGTGTCGAGGTGGCCGACGAGCAGCAGGCGCTTGGAGCCTGTCCCGGAGAGCCGGGCGACGAAGTCGCGCGCATGATCCGGCGAGGAGCACGGCACGCGTTCGACCACCGCCGCATCGGGCACGAGGGCGGCGACGATCGACGCGACCTCGTCGGCTCCGCGCACGTCGCCCGAGGGCGACGAGACCCCCACGAGCGCCTCGAGCTCGCGCTCCGCCCGCCCGGCGATCGCCGCGGCACCCGCCTCGATCCACGATGCGCTCATCCCCCCAGGCTAGGAAGCCGTCTCGAGCACCAGAGCGGTCCGGCGAGGAAGCAGCGGGGGCGAACCCCGGCAACCCCGGCGCGACGTGGCACGATCTCGCCCGTGACCAGCAGACCCTCCGCAGCGCAGCACCCGCGCGACCTCGCGCGGTTCTCCGGACTTCCCGTTGCGGGACGCCGCCTACGACCCGGGGTTCCCGCCCAACAGATGGAGACGCGATGAACATGGCCACGAGGACGGGCACGCAGTCGCCTGCGCTGCACGTCGCCGACAGCCACGACCTGATCCGCGTGCACGGCGCGCGCGTGAACAACCTCAAGGACGTCAGCATCGAGCTCCCGAAGCGCCGGCTGACGGTGTTCACCGGTGTCTCCGGCTCGGGCAAGAGCTCGCTGGTGTTCGGCACGATCGCCGCGGAGTCGCAGCGGCTGATCAACGAGACGTACAGCGCGTTCGTGCAGGGCTTCATGCCGACGCCGGCGCGGCCCGAGGTCGACGTGCTCGACGGCCTGACTCCCGCGATCCTCGTCGATCAGCAGCGGATGAGTGCCGACGCCCGCTCCACGGTCGGCACCGCCACCGACGCCAACGCGATGCTGCGCATCCTCTTCAGCCGACTCGGGCAGCCGCACATCGGCTCGCCCGGCGCGTTCTCCTTCAACGTCGCCTCGGTGCGGGCGAGCGGCGGGATCACGATCGAACGCGGCAACCGCAAGACCGTCAAGGCGACCTTCACCCGCACCGGCGGCATGTGTCCGCGCTGCGAGGGCCGGGGCGCGGTCACCGACATCGACCTCACGCAGCTGTACGACGACCGCAAGTCCCTCAACGAGGGGGCGCTCACGATCCCCGGCTACAGCGTCGACGGCTGGTACGGCCGCATCTTCGGCGGCTGCGGCTTCCTCGACCCGGACAAGCCGATCCGCAAGTTCACCCAGACCGAGCTCCACGACCTGCTCCACAAGGAGCCGACGAAGATCAAGGTCGACGGCATCAACCTGACCTACGAGGGCCTCATCCCGAGGATGCAGAAGTCGTTTCTGTCCAAGGACGTCGACGCGCTGCAGCCGCACGTCCGCGCTTTCGTGGAGCGGGCGGTGACGTTCACGGCCTGCCCCGACTGCGACGGCACCCGGCTCAGCGAGGCCGCTCGATCGTCGAAGATCAACGGGGTCAGCATCGCCGACGCCTGCGCGATGCAGATCAGCGACCTGGCCGAGTGGCTGCGGGGTCTGGACGAACCGTCCGTCGCGCCGCTGCTGACGGCGCTCCAGCACACGCTCGAATCGTTCGTGGAGATCGGGCTGGGCTACCTCGGCCTCGACCGCCCGTCGGGCACGCTGTCGGGCGGCGAGGCGCAGCGGGTCAAGATGATCCGCCACCTCGGCTCCTCGCTCACCGACGTGACCTATGTGTTCGACGAGCCGACGACCGGGCTGCACCCGCACGACATCCAGCGGATGAACGACCTGCTGCTGCGGCTGCGCGACAAGGGCAACACCGTGCTGGTCGTAGAGCACGAGCCGGAGGCGATCGCGATCGCCGACCACGTCGTCGACCTCGGCCCCGGCGCCGGTACGGCGGGCGGCACCGTCTGCTTCCAGGGCACCGTCGAGGGGTTGCGGGCCGCCGGCACCCTCACGGGCCGCCATCTCGACGACCGGGCCGCCCTCAAGGAGACGGTGCGGACGCCCACGAAGACGATCGCAATCCGCGGCGCGACGACGCACAACCTGCGCGACGTCGCCGTCGACATCCCGCTCGGGGTGCTGGTCGTCGTCACCGGCGTCGCCGGCTCGGGCAAGAGCTCGCTGATCGACGGTTCGATCGCGCCCCGCCCGGGCGTCGTGTCGGTCGGCCAAGGCGCGATCCGCGGCTCGCGACGCAGCAACCCGGCGACGTACACCGGACTGCTCGACCCGATCCGCAAGGCGTTCGCGAAGGCCAACGGCGTGAAGCCGGCGCTGTTCAGCGCCAACTCCGAGGGCGCCTGTCCCACCTGCGACGGCGCCGGGGTCGTCTACATCGACCTGGCGATGATGGCCGGCGTCGCCACCACCTGCGAGGAGTGCGCGGGCAAGCGCTTCGAGGCATCGGTCCTGGATCACCACCTCGGCGGCCGCGACATCAGCGAGGTCCTCGCGATGTCGGTGACCGAGGCCGAGAAGTTCTTCGCCGAGGGCGAGGCGAAGATTGCGGCGGCCCACAAGATCCTGGTCCGGCTCGGTGACGTCGGGCTCGGCTACCTCAGCCTCGGCCAGCCGCTCACCACGCTGTCCGGCGGCGAGCGGCAGCGGCTCAAGCTC
>CADCVR010000056.1:5967-6599 GCA_902806205.1 uncultured Solirubrobacteraceae bacterium
GCGGTCATGGCGCACGCCGACTGGATCGTCGACCTCGGCCCCGGCGCCGGCCACGACGGCGGCCGGATCGTCTTCGAGGGCACACCCGCCGACCTGGTGGCCGCCCGCTCGACGCTCACCGGCGAACACCTCGCCGCCTACGTCGGCACCTGACCGGCACGCACACGAACGACTGCTGCGTGAGGTGGTCGAGCGCGAGAACGTCGCCTGACGCGGCAGTGGCGTCAGCGATACCGGCTGATCACGGTCTCGCAGCCCGTCGCCCGGGGCCGCACCCGGCCGAAGAGCACCGTGTCGCGCCCCGCGCCGCAGTCGACCGTCGCAGCGCGGCGCGTGAGCGCGTGGACGGTGTCGTCCCCGGCGCCTGCATCGACGCGGTTCGCGCCTCGACCCCGTAGCCGCAGCGCGTCGTTCCCGTCGCCACCGAGGATGACGTTGACGCCCTCGCCGCCCTGCACGTAGTCGTTCCCGGCCCCGCCGTCGAGCCGGTTTCGCCCGCGACCACCGTAGATCGTGTCGTTCCCGCCGCCGCCGAGGACGAGGTCGCGCGCTCCGCGGCCCGCGACGTCGTGGAGGCGGTCGGCCCAGATCACGTCGTTGCCGTCGAGACCGAAGAGCCGGTCGGAGCCGTG
>CADCVR010000057.1 GCA_902806205.1 uncultured Solirubrobacteraceae bacterium
CGGCGGCCCGCTGGCCTACGCCGGCGTGGCCGAGGTGCGCCCGACGCTGGGCGACGGCCCCGTCCCGACCGCCGGAGACGTGCGCCGCGCCCTCCGCCTCTCGCGCGCGGTGGGAGCCGCCGCGGCCGTCGCCTGCGCTGGGGCTCGCACGCTGCTGCTCACGGGCCTGCGCCGAAGGGCCGCGACGTGAGGGGCGGCGCTCAGCGTGGGCCTGCGCCGGAGGGCCGTCGCACGAAGGGGCGCTCTGCTCGTGGGTCCGCACTCGGGGGCGCGGCATGAAGGGCGCGCTGCTCGTGGCCGGCACGCACTCCGACGCCGGCAAGTCGCTCGTGACCGCCGGCCTGTGCCGCTGGCTGCGCCGCCTCGGCGTCAGCGTGGCGCCGTTCAAGGCGCAGAACATGGCGCTGAACTCGGTCGTCGCGCGGGGCGGCTTCGAGATCGGCCGCGCGCAGGCGATGCAGGCGACGGCTGCGGGCGTGGCCCCGGAGGTCGCGATGAACCCCATCCTCCTCAAGCCGTCGGGCGACCGCCACAGCCAGGTCGTCGTCATGGGACGGCCGTACGCCGACGTCGACGCCCGCAGCTACCCGGAGCTCAAGGACGAGCTGCGGCCGATCGTGGCCGACGCGCTGGCGGACCTGCGGTCGCGCTACGACGTCGTCGTCTGCGAGGGAGCCGGCAGCCCCGCGGAGATCAACCTGCGCGCGGCGGACCTGACGAACATGGGCCTCGCACGGGCCGCCGGCATACCGGTGATCCTCGTCGGCGACATCGACCGCGGCGGCGTCTTCGCGTCGCTCCTGGGCACGGTCGCGGCGCTCGCGCCCGAGGACCAGCGCCACATCGCAGGCTTCGTCATCAACAAGTTCCGCGGGGACCACGCCATCCTCGCCCCGGGGCTCGAGCAGATCACCGGCCTGACCGGTCGCCCGGTGCTCGGCGTGCTGCCGTGGGTCGAGCACCTGGGCATCGACGCCGAGGACTCGCTCGCGATCGGGGCACCCCGGGTGGACGTCGAGGGACAGCACGGGAGCCTCGACGTCGCCGTCGTGCGGCTGCGCTGGATGAGCAACTTCACCGACCTCGACGCGCTCGCGCGCGAGCCCGGGGTGCGCGTGCGCTTCACGCGCTCGGCGGTGGACGTCGCCCGCGCCGACCTGGTGGTGGTCCCCGGCACGAAGGCGACGGTCGAGGATCTCGCGCGGCTGCGCGAAGCCAGGCTGGACCGTGCTCTGCTCGCGCGCGCCGCCGCCGGCGATCCGATTCTCGGCATCTGCGGCGGCTACCAGCTGCTGGGGGAGACGATCATCGACCAGGTCGAGTCGGGCGCCGGCACGGTCGCCGGCCTCGGCCTGCTGCCGGTCACCACGGCCTTCGCGGCCGACAAGGTCCTGCGCACGGTCAGTGGCCACAGCGCCCTGCTCGGCAGCACCGTCGGCGGCTATGAGATCCGTCACGGGCGTCCGGCCGTCCACGGTGGCGTCCCGCTGATCACCGACGCCGACGGCGCCGCGGAGGGCTGCGCCGTGCGCGCCACCCTGGGCACGTCGTGGCACGGGCTGCTCGAGCACGACAAGGCCCGCCGGGCGCTGCTGGGCTGGGTCGCCACCCGCCGCGGGATCGGCTTCGTCCCGGTGACCACCTTGTGCTTCGCCGACGAGCGCGAGCGCCAGCTCGACGCGCTCGGCGACCTGATCGAGCAGCATCTGGACACCGACCGCCTGCGCGCGCTGATCGAGCGCGGCGCCCCCGCCGACCTTCCCGACCTGCTGCTGGAGCGTGCCCCGTGCTGAGGTTCATCACCACCGCCGACACCGAGATCCTCGCCACGGCCGCCGCCGTGCGCCGCCTGCCGGCCGACTTCCCGCCGGTGCGCTGCGCCAACCCGCAGGGCACCCGGGACCTGGACCCGTTCCTGGACCACGTGCTGGAGGGCGCGCGCGTCGTGGTGATCCGCGTCCTCGGTGGCCGTCGCGGATGGCAGGGCGGCGTCGACCGCCTGGCCGAGCGCTGCCGCCGGGCCGGCATCGCGCTCGTCGCGCTGGGCGGCGAGGCGCGCCCGGACGCCGAGATGACGGCGCTGTCGACCGTCCCCTCCGGAGCGGTCGCGCAGGTCGGGGAGTACCTGCGCTCGGGCGACGTGGACAACATCGAGCAGATGCTCCGCTTCCTGGCCGACACGTTTCTGCTGGAGGGCTTCGGCTTCGAGGCGCCCAAGGGCGTGGAGGAGCTCGGGATCTACCTGCCCGGCCGCGGCGACGTGACGCTCGAGGAGGCCCTCGCCGACCGCGACGCGACCCGGCCCGTCGTCGGCATCACCTTCTACCGCTCGCACCGCCTGACGGGCAACACCGACTTCGTCGACGGGCTGTGCGCGGCGATCGTGCGGGCCGGCGGCCATCCGCTGCCCGTGTGGAGCTACACGCTGCGGCGCGCGCACGACAACGGTCGCGTCGCCGCCCTGGAGCTGCTGACGGGCCACGTGGACGCGCTCGTCACGACGATGCTCGCGACGGGCGGCGCGCACCGCGGCGACGCGGCCGGTGACGTCGCGGCCGGCGACGGCGGCTCGGAGGAGCAGATGGCGTGGGACGCCTCGGCGCTGGAGGCGCTCGGCGTGCCGGTCATCCAGGCGCTGTGCGTGACGATGAGCCGCGAGCGCTGGGCGGAGGGGGGCGAGGGCCTGCTCCCGGTCGACGCCGCCACGCAGGTGGCCCTCCCGGAGTTCGACGGGCGCATCATCGGCGGGCCGATCTCGTTCAAGGAGCGCGAGCCGGACGGCTCGCCCGTCGGCGTGGCCGTCCCGCGCTACGTCGCGGACGCCGAGCGCTGTGATCGCCTCGCGACGCTCGTGCTGCGCCACGCGCGTCTGCGCGATCCGGCCGTCCGGCGGCGGATCGCGATCGTGCTGACCGCCTTCCCGACCAAGCACGCCCGCATCGGGATGGCCGTCGGCCTCGACACGCCCGCCAGCGCCATCGGCCTGCTGCACCGGCTCAAGGCCGACGGCGTCCGGGTCCAGGACATCCCGGAGGACGGGGACGCGCTCATGCACGCGCTCATCGCCGGCGGTGGGCACGACCCGGAGTTCCTCACCGACGAGGCGCTGGCCGCGGCGCCGCTGCGGATCTCCGTCGCGGACTACGAGGCCTGGTACGCGACGCTCGAGCCGCAGCTCACCGACGCGATGGAGGAGCAGTGGGGTGCCTCGCCCGGGGACCGGTACCTGGACACGGGCGACGGCGCGTCGGAGGGTGGTGACCTGGTCGTGGCCGGCGTCGAGTTCGGTGACGTCGTCGTCCTCATCCAGCCCCCGCGCGGGTACGGCGACGATCAGGTGGGGATCTACCACGATCCCGAGCTCGCGCCCGCCCATCACTACATGGCCGCCTACCGCTGGCTCGACCACCACTGGGGCGCGGACGCGGTCGTGCACCTGGGCAAGCACGGGACGCTCGAGTGGCTGCCGGGCAAGATGCTCGCGCTCAGCGCGTCGTGCGCGCCCGACGCCGCGCTCGGCTCGATGCCGCTCGTCTACCCGTTCGTCGTCAACGATCCGGGGGAGGGTGCGCAGGCCAAGCGCCGTGCGCACGCGGTCGTGGTCGACCACCTCGTGCCGCCGATGATGCGCGCGGAGAGCTACGACGAGCTCGCCGACCTGGAGGCGCTGATGGACGAGTACGCGCGCCTGGAGATCCTCGACCCGTCCAAGCTGCCCGGCCTGGGGGCCCAGATCTGGAGCGCGATCCAGAAGGCCAACCTCCAGGAGGACCTCGGACTGGACGCCGGCGAGGAGCCCGGCGACGCGAGCGCGCTCGTCGAGCACCTGGACGGCTACCTCTGCGAGGTCAAGGACGTGCAGATCAAGGACGGCCTGCACGTGCTCGGCGTCGTCCCGGAGGGGCCGCATCTCCGCGGCCTGGTCGCGGCGATCGGCAGGCACGGCGTCGGCACGGTCCCCGGGCTGCGCCGGGCGGTCGGCGCCGCCTTCGGGCTCGACGAGCCGGCGCTCGTCGCCGCGCCCGGCGCGAAGGTCGCGGCGGCGCGCGGCGCGGAGCTCGTCGCGCGCTTCCCCGGCACCGCCCACCGCGGCAGCGACCTCCTGGACCGCCTCGAGGAGGCCCAGCACGCGCTGCTCACCGAGCTGTCCGAGCACGACTGGGACCCGGCGCGTGCGCCGGAGCTCTGCCGGGGGATCCTCGGCCGGGACGACGCGGGCGTCGTCGCCGCGCTGCGCTTCGCCGCCGCGCAGATCGTCCCGCGGCTGCGGCAGACCACCGACGAGATGACCCACGTGCTCGGCGCGCTGCGCGGGCGCCACGTCCCGGCCGGGCCCTCGGGGGCACCCACCCGCGGACGCTTCGACGTCCTGCCGACGGGACGCAACTTCTACTCCGTCGACCCGCGGGCGCTGCCGTCCGAGCTCTCCTACGCGACGGGCGTCAAGCTCGCCGACGCCGTCCTCGAGCGCCACCTGGCCGACAAGGGTGCGCTGCCGGAGATGGTCGGCCTCGTCGCCTGGGGCACCGCCGCGATGCGCACCCAGGGCGACGATGCCGCCGAGGTCCTCGCGCTGCTCGGCGTGCGACCGACCTGGCACCCGTCGTCGCGCCGCGTGACGGGCCTCGAGGTCGTCGGGCTCCAGGCCCTGGGGCGCCCGCGCGTCGACGTCACCCTGCGGATCTCCGGCTTCTTCCGTGACGCGTTCCCGCACCTCGTCGGCCTGCTCGACGACGCGGTGACCCTGGTGGCCGGGCTCGACGAGGACGACGAGCAGAACTTCGTCGCCAAGCACGCCCGTGCGGAGGCCGCGAGGCTCGCGGGGGAGCTCGGCGCGGCGGAGGCCTGGCGGCGCGGGACGACGCGCATCTTCGGCTCCAAGCCGGGAACCTACGGGGCGGGACTCATCCAGCTGCTCGAGACGCGCGACTGGCGCGACGACGCAGACCTGGCCGCCGTCTACGAGGCGTGGGGCGGCTTCGCCTACGGCCGTGGCCTTTCCGGGGTCGCCGCGGGCGCGGCGATGCGCACCTGCTTTCAGCAGATCGACGTGGCCGTCAAGAACGTCGACTCCAACGAGCACGATCATCTCGACTCCGACGACTACTACCAGTATCACGGCGGCATGATCGCGACGATCCGCGCGCTCAGCGGCCGCGAGCCGGCGGCCTACCTCGGCGACAGCGCCGACCCGGCGACGGTGAAGGTCCGCACGCTGGCCGAGGAGACGCGCCGCATCTTCCGGGCCCGCGTGGCCAACCCGCGCTGGATCGGCTCGATGCTGCGGCACGGCTTCAAGGGCGCCGCCGAGCTGGCCGCCACGGTCGACTACCTCTTCGGCTACGACGCGACCACCGACGTCGCGTCGGACTGGATGTACGAGCAGGTCGCCGAGAAGTACCTGCTCGACGCGGACGTCGCCGCGTTCTTCGACCAGGCCAACCCGTGGGCGGCGCGCGGCATCGCCGAGAAGCTGCTGGAGGCCGTGGAGCGCGGCATGTGGGCGGCGCCGGGGGACGGGACCCTCGACGACATCAGAGCGCGCTACCTCGCGCTCGAGGACCAGCTCGAGGCCACCACCGCGTGAGGTCGCTGCGCCCCGCCTATCCGTTGTCGGCCATCGTCGGCCAGGAGGACCTCGTCGAGGCGCTGCTCGTCTGCGCCGTGCACCCGGTGGTCGGCGGCGTGCTCGTGCGCGGCGAGCGGGGGACCGCGAAGTCCACGGCCGTGCGCGCGCTGGCGCCGATGCTCCCGGTACCGGCCGGCCTCGGGGCGACGCCGCCCCTGGTGGAGCTGCCGCTCGGCGCGACGCTCGACCGCCTGGTCGGGGCGCTGGACCTGCGCGCCGCGCTGGAGGGCGAGCACCGCGTCGAGGCGGGGCTCCTCGGCCGCGCCGACGGCGGGGTGCTCTACGTCGACGAGGTCAACCTGCTGCCCGATCACCTTGTCGACGCGCTCCTGGACGCCGCCGCCTCGGGGGAGGTGACGGTGGAGCGTGACGGCGTGAGCGTCGTGCAGCCCGCGCGCTTCCTGCTCGTCGGCACGATGAACCCGGAGGAGGGCGAGCTGCGGCCCCAGCTGCTCGACCGCTTCGGGCTCGGCGTCGAGGTGACGGGGCCGCGCGACGCCGCGACCCGGGCGCAGATCGTGCGCCGGCGGATGGACTTCGACGCCGCCCCGGCCGCCTTCGCCGCGACGTGGGCGGCGGCCGAACGCGGCCTGGCGGATCGCCTCGCGGCGGCCAGGACCCTGGTCGGGTCGGTGACGATCGCCGAGCGCGAGCTGCTGCGGATCTCCGCGGTGTGCGCGCAGCTCGACCTCGACGGCGTGCGCGGCGACCTGGTCTGCGCGCACGCCGCGTGCGCCCTGGCCGCGCTGGACGAGCAGACCGAGGTCACCGCGGCGCACATCGAGCACGCAGCGCACCTGGCGCTGCGCCACCGCCTCCGGCGCGACCCGCTGGCGCCGCCGCCGGTGGGTGGGCGCGATCCGGCGATCGACGACGCGCTGGAGCAGGCGGGGGACCCGGACGGTCCCGCCGACGCCGCGGCCCGGGCCGGCGCGGCGCAGGACGAGGCG
>CADCVR010000058.1 GCA_902806205.1 uncultured Solirubrobacteraceae bacterium
GCCGGGGCCGGCCCGGGGCGGCGGGGGCTCCGACAGGGGCGGCGGGAGCCGGCACGGCGGCAGGCCAGCCGGGCGCCGCGACGGCGTCGGCGGCGGGTGGAGCGGCCGCGGGTGGGTCGTCGGCCGGCGCGACCGTCAACGTCAATCAGGCCGACGCTACCCAGCTCGAGGCGCTCAACGGCGTGGGCCCTGCGATCGCGGCGAAGATCGTGGAGTGGCGCACCCAAAACGGGCCGTTCAAGTCCGTCGAGGATCTCACCCAGGTTCCCGGTATCGGCCCGAAGAAGCTCGAGGCGATGCGTGCGCAGGTCGTGACGTGACCCAAACGTGGGTGACGCTCGTTCGCGGCGGTCAGGCGTGGGGCGGGACGGTGGCGGCGACCGTGGCGGCGGCCGTCATCGCCCGGCCGCTGCACGTGGGGCTCTTTGCGCTCGTCGTCGGTCTCCTGCTGGGGCCGCGCGCGCCGGCGGTGGCCGCGGTGCTCGCCGCCGGGGCGCTTGCTCTGGCCGTCCTGCTTTCGATCGCTTCGCGTCGGCGCCGCGGAGGAACCGCGCCCGCGCAAGCCGCGGAGCCGGCAGACGTCGTGTTGTCGCGCGCGGCGCCCGGGGCCCTGCTGCGCCGGGGCGCGCCGGTCGCCGTGGCCGCGGCCGTCCTCGTGCTCCTGGGTGCAGCCGTCGCCGGCGCGCGGAGCGAGGCGCTCGAGCGCAGCCGGCTCGGTCCGGAGCTCGGCCGGTCGATCTCCGTGCGCGTCGTGGTCGAAGAGACGCCCCGCCGCTCGCGTTACGGCGGGTGGTCGGCACTCGTCGGGCTCCGCGGGGAACCCGTCCTCCTGCGCGTCGCGCAGGCCTCGCCGGGTGCCCTGCCGGTCGCTGGGACGGTCCTCGCGGTCGACGGAGGCCTGCGCGCGGCTGGTGAGTTCGCGGCCCGACGCCACGCCCACGCCGAGCTGCGGGCGCCCGAAGCGGTTGTCGCCGGACGGCGCGGCGGAGTGGCCGGCGTGCTGGACGGCATCCGCACACGGGCTGAGCTGGCGCTCGATCGCGGATTGCCGCCGGTGGCGGCAGGCCTGCTCCGCGGGATGGTTCTCGGCCAGGACGACGCGTTGCCCGACGAGACCCGGGAGGCGTTCCGCGCCGCGGGTCTGAGTCACCTCGTAGCGGCCAGCGGCACGAACGTGGTGCTGCTCGCCGCCCTCGCGATGGCGCTCGGCACGGTGCTCGGACTCGGCCTCTCCGGTCGGCTCTGGCTGGTCCTCGCCCTGATCGTGATCTACGTCCCGCTGGCCGGCGGAGGTGCATCGATTCAGCGGGCGGGGATCATGGGCGCCGCGGCGGTGGCGGCCGGGCTCGTCGGACGGCCGGCGTCGCGCTGGTACGCCCTGGGCCTGGCGGCGGCGCTGACGCTGGTGCTCGACCCACGGGCCGCAGAGGAGCCGGGCTGGCAGCTGAGCTTCCTTGCCGTGCTGTCACTTCTGCTGTTCGCACGGCGCTGGCGCCTCGCCCTGACGCGTCGCGGCGTCCCGCGGGCGCTGGCCGAGGTGACCGCGATGACCGCTGCCGCGACGCTGGCGACGGCGCCGGTGATCGCTGCGCACTTCGAAGAGGCGTCACTGGTCGCGATACCGGCGAACGTGCTTGCCGCACCTGCGGTCGCGCCCGTGATGTGGCTCGGTGTCGTCGGAGCGGCCGTCGGTCAACTGCTCGCGGTCGGCGGTCCGGTCGCCACCCTCGCGGGCCTCGCGGCGGACGGACTCGACGCGCTCGCGGGCTTCCCGCTCGGCTACGTCGCCTGGATCGCGACGACCGCCGCCGGGGCGCCGGGAGCCGTCGTCGAGGTCGGACCGTGGGTGGTCCTGCCGGCGGTCGCACTGCTGTTGCTCGTGGTGACGTGCCGGCGCGTCCGCCGGCAGGCGCCGGCGGTCTCGGTCGTGGGCGCAGCGCTCTGGATCGGGCTGGCGCCGCCGCCCGCGGCGCCGGCGGGTGTCCCGGCCGGGTTCCGCGTGACGTTCCTCGACGTCGGCCAAGGGGACGCCACTCTCCTGCAGGACGGCGAGCGGTCGGTCCTCGTCGATGCGGGGCCGCCCGAGGCAGGGATCGTCGAGCTGCTTCGGGGGGCCGGCGTGCGGCGCCTTGACTTGTTCGTCGCAACCCATGCCTCGGCCGACCACGAGGGCGGCGCGGCGGCCGTGGTGTCCGCTTTGCCGGTCGACTTGATCCTCGACGGGCGCGACGGCGTGTCCACCGGAGGCGGGGACGCGATGGCGGCGACAGCACGGGCACGCGGCATTCGGCTGATGGCGGCACGCGCGGGGCAGCAGCTGCGGCTCGGCGGACTGCGCCTGCGCGTCCTCTGGCCGCGCCCGGAGGCGCCCGCGCTGCACGCAGGAGCCGATCCCAACGAGCGGGCGGTGGTGCTCGAGGCCGAGGCGCGCGGCGCACGTGCCCTGCTGACCGCCGATGCGGAGTCCGAGGTGCTCTCGCGTCTCGAGCTCCGCCCCGTCGACGTGCTCAAGGTCGCCCATCACGGCAGCGCCGATCCCGGTCTGCCGGCGGTGCTCGACCGGCTGCGCCCGCGCGTCGCGGGCATCGAGGTGGGCGCCGCAAACGCCTACGGTCACCCAGCCCCCTCGACGCTCGCGGCCTTGGCCCCTGTGCCCGTCGTCGTGCGGACCGACCGTGACGGCACCGTTCGCCTCGACCGGAGCGCGACGGGGCGCTGGGAAGTTCGTGCCCACGCGTAGGAGCTGTTGGTCGATCCCCCGGTGGTCAGACGCCAAGGTTCACAGGCTCTTCATGTCCGACTTCAGAAGCTCCGTGCATCCAGGCGCCTCTCCGCGCCGATCCAGCCCGGATCCCGCGACGGAACTTCACGAACCGGTGCACCTAAACTCCGCTGGATGAGCGCTTGGAAGCCCGCTTACCTCGTCTACGGCGACGACCACGGTCGCATCGCCGAGCGACGCGCCAACCTGCGGCGCAAGGCGGAGCAGGAGGCCGGCGCCCACGGCGTCGAGGCGTTCGAGGGAGACGCGGCGGCGCCGGAGGCAGTGGCGGCGGCGGTGAGCGCGATGACGTTCTCGATCGGACACCGGTTTCTCGTCGTCGACGGCGTGGAGCGCTGGAAGGACGCCGACGTCAGGGAGCATGTCCTTCCGGCGCTCAAGACCCTGGACTCCGCGACGACGGTCGCGTTCTTCGGCCGCGACGACGGACGGGTCAAGACCCCCGCAGCCTTGATCGGCGCGGTCAGGAAGAACGGCGGCGTCGTGCGGGAGGAGGTCAGGCTCAAGGCGAAGGAGCTTCCGGGCTGGCTGGTGGAAGAGGCCGGGAAGCTCGGGCTGACGCTCGACAACACCGGGGCGCGGGTGCTCGTCGACTCCGTCGGCGAGCGCCAGCAGCGGCTGCTGCGCGAGCTCGAGAAGCTCGCCATCGAGCACGGTCCGGGGGCGCAGCTGGGGGAAGAGGCGATCGTCGCGGCTGCGGCGCCGTCGGCCGAACGGCAGGTCTGGGGGCTCATCGACGCGCTCGTGGCCCGGGAGCACGCCCGGGCCACCCGAGCCTTTCTCGAGCTGCGCGAGCAGGGTGAGTCGCTGCCGCGGCTGGTTCCGCTGATGGCCCGGCGGGTGCGCGAGGTGCTCGTGGTCGCGATACGGCTCGAGGCGGGGGAGTCACCGGCGCAGGTGAAGGCGGCGCTGAAGCTGGCGCCGTGGGCCGCCGACCGGCGCGTCAGGGAGGCGCGGTCGACGAACGCCGAAGCGTTGCGCGCAGCCCTCGAGGCGCTCGCCGGCCTCGAGTTGGCCTCGCGCGGGATGTCGGATGTCTCGGAGGACACGGCGGCGCTGCGGACGCTCGACGTGATCGCTGGGTAGGACGTATCCGCTTGACTGCCGCCTTGGCCTGATGGCGTAACACCGGTGACGGGCGGCGTCGTAGGGGAGCGGACCGGCGGCAGGCCGCGGGGGTGCTACTCGGTGGCGCCGGCGCGCAGGCGGGCGGCGCGGGACTTCTTGCGGGCGCCGGTGTTGCGGTGCAGTGCGCCGCGCTTGACGGCCTTGTCGATCGTCTGGACGAGCCGGCGGTGCTCGACATCGGTCACGGCGTCGTCGCCCGCGGCGACCGCGACCTCGAGGCGACGGAAGTACGTCTTGACCGTGGAGGTGTAGCGGCGGTTCTCGAGGCGCTCGCGTTCGGCTCGAAGGATGCGCTTCTTCTGGGATGCGATGTTGGCCATGGGCGACGGCGGAGGATAGCGGCTCCTCGGCGCGGGCAACCGTGCGCCTCGCGCCTCCGGCGGTGGCGTGCCGGCGCGCCGTCAAGATGGGTCGTCTCACGGATTCGCTGCCGGCGAGCGACGCCCCGGACGGCCCGCGGCACGACCCGATCGCTCGACGATCCACCCGATTGCCATCGCGGTCGTGCGGCTGCGGCTCAGACCGACGGCCGCCGCCGTCGGTGCTCTGCCCGACCGCCCATCGCCGGGGCTGCCTCGCCGAACAACCCATCTAGACGATTGATCTTCACGAGGTGGGCCCGTCGATCGGCGGTCGGGTGGATGGCTGACGCCGCACGATTTCCGCAGCCGATCCTGTACGGATCGGCAAGGGATCGGGTGGTGTCAGGTGCCAGCCGAAACGTCGAGCGGGCGGCACCGGATCGGTGGAATCACTCATCTAGAGTGCCGCCGCGATGCCGGATCAGCACTCCGTCGCACCCGCCTCCGGGGACGACCCGGCCGTCGCGGCGGCGGCGGAGGGCACGGCATCAGCGCCCGGGGCCACCCGGGGTGTGGGGCGCAACACCGCGATCTTCTCCGTCGCCACAGGGCTTTCGCGCGTCGCCGGCCTGATCCGCGAGGTCGTCGTGCGGGGATACTTCGGCACGACGGGCGCCGCCTCGGCGTTCACCGTCGCCTTCCAGGTGCCGAACCTCATCCGCGGGCTGTTCGCCGACGCGGCGCTGTCGGCCGCCTTCGTCCCCGTCTTCACCGAACTCCTGGAAAAGGATCGCCGGCCGGACGCCTTCCGCCTGGCCTCGACGCTGCTGCTCGTCATCATCGCCGCGCTCGGGGCGATCACCGCGGTGTTCATCCTCGGCGCGGGCACGGTGATGCCGCTGTTCCTGCCCGGGGACGAGTTCGACCGGGAGCTGATCGAGCTGACCGTCGGCCTGTCACGCGTGATGTTCCCGATCGTCGTGCTGCTCGGAATCAACGGGCTCGTCGTCGGGATCCTCAACGCCTACGGGCAGTTCTCGATCCCGGCGCTGGCCCCGCTGCTGTGGAACGCGGTCATCGTCGCCACGCTCGTGGCGGTGCACGGCCTCTTCGAGGGCAACGACCGGATCTACGCCTACGCGATCGGCGTGCTCGCCGGCACCGTGCTGCAGCTCGCCATCGCACTTCCCGGTCTGCGGCGCCTGGACTTTCGCCTCGTGCCGTCCTTCTCGATTCGCGACCCGCTGATTCGTCGGGTCCTGGTCCTCATGCTCCCGGTGACCATCGGCCTCGGGATCATCAACTTCGACCTGCTGATCAACTCGATCATCGGCGCACTGATCTCCGAGCAGACACCGGCTGCCATCGACGCCGCCTTCCGCGTCTACATGCTGCCCCAGGGCATGTTCTCCGTCGCGGTGGCCACCGTGCTGTTCCCGACGCTCTCCCGGCTGGCCGCCCGCCGCGACTTCGACGGCCTGCGCAGCACGATGGGCACCGGGCTGCGCCAGATCTTCCTGCTGCTGGTCCCGGCCGCCGTCTTCTCCGCCGTGCTCGCCGAGCCGATCGTCCGGCTGCTCTACGAACGCGGCGAGTTCGGGCCCGCCTCGACCGACACGGTGGCCCTGGCGCTGTTCTGGTTCTCGTTCTCGCTTCCCTTCGCCGGCGCGAACCTCCTGCTGACGCGGACCTTCTTCTCGCTGCAGGAGCCGTGGCTGCCCACGGGGCTCGCCGCGGGGAACCTCGCCATCAACACGGTGGTGTCGCTGCTGCTCTACCGGCCGTTCGGCATCGCGGGCGTCGTGATCGGCACGGCCGTGGCGAGCCTCGGCATGACCCTGGGCCAGTACGTTGTGCTGCGGCGCCTGCTCGGGGGCGACCTGGAGGGGGCGAAGACCCTCCGGGCGCTCGGGCAGATCGCCGCCGCGGCAGCGCTGATGGGCGCCATGACCTGGGCCGGCCACACCAGCATCCAGGAGCTGCTCGGCGACGCGTTCGTCGCGCAGATCGTCGCCGTCGGCGGCGCCGCGGCCATCGCGGCGGCCGCCTACGCAGGAGCAGCGCTGCTGCTGCGGGTCGAGGAGGCGCAGCGCATCGAGCGCTTCATCCTCGCCCGCCTCCGCGCCCGTCGCGCCGCCTGAGCACGCCGCCGGGTCCACGGGGAGACAGGCCGCGGCCAACTACCCTCCAGCGCACGCATGGCCGTCGATCAGAGCCGCATCCGCAACTTCTCCATCATCGCCCACATCGATCACGGGAAGTCGACGCTGGCCGATCGCATCCTCGAGATGACCCAGACCGTCGACCCGCGGCAGATGCGCGAGCAGCTGCTCGACTCGATGGAGCTCGAGCGCGAGCGCGGGATCACGATCAAGTCGCAGGCCGTACGCGTCTTCTATGAGTCCAAGGTCGACGGCGAGACCTACCAGTTCCACCTGATCGACACCCCGGGGCACGTCGATTTCACGTACGAGGTCTCCCGGTCCCTGGCCGCCTGCGAGGGCGCGCTGCTCGTGGTCGACGCCTCCCAGGGCGTGGAGGCACAGACGCTCGCGAACACCTACCTGGCCGTCGACGCGGGCCTCGAGCTGATCCCGTGTCTCAACAAGATCGACCTGCCGGGCGCCGAGCCCGAGCGCGTCGCGGCCGAGGTCGCCGAGCTGCTGGGGGAGGACCCGGACGCGATCAAGCGCATCTCGGGGAAGACCGGCATGGGCGTCGACGAGGTCCTCGAGCTGCTCGTGGAGAAGGTCCCGCCGCCGGGCGGCGACCCCGACGCGCCGCCGCGCGCGGTGATCTTCGACTCCGAGTTCGACCAGTACCGCGGCGTGATCGCCTACATCCGCGTGGTCGACGGAACGTTCGCGAAGGGCGACGCGATACGGGCGATGGCGGCCGGGACCGAGGCCGAGATCGACGACATCGGCTTCTTCACCCCGGCGATGACCCCTGTGGAGACGCTCACCCCAGGTGAGGTCGGCTACCTCATCACGGGCGTCAAGGACGTCACCCGTCTGCGCGTGGGCGACACGCTGACGCTGAAGCGCAACGGCGCCACCGAGGCGCTGCCGGGCTACCGGGAGGTTCGCCCGATGGTCTTCTGCGGGCTGTTCCCGTTGGACACCGACCGTTACCCGGACATGCGCGACGCGCTCGAGAAGCTGTCGCTCAACGACGCGGCGCTCTTCTGGGAGCCCGAGACCTCCGACGCGCTGGGCTTCGGCTTCCGCTGCGGCTTCCTCGGCCTGCTGCACATGGACATCGTCCGGGAGCGCCTGGAGCGCGAATACGACCTCGACCTGATGGCGACGATGCCTTCGGTGGGCTTCGAGGTGACCTTGACCGACGGCACCGAGATGGACGTCCACAACCCGTCGGACTTCCCCGATCCGGCGTCCGTGCAGGAAGTCCGGGAGCCGATGGTCAAGGCGAGCATCCTGACGCCGAAGGAATACGTCGGGACGATCATGGAGCTCTGCCAGGACAAGCGCGGGGAGCACGCCGGGATGCACTACCTGTCAGCCGAGCGCGTGCAACTCGAGTACGTGCTGCCGCTCGCGGAGATCGTCCTGGACTTCTTCGACCAGCTCAAGTCGCGCACGAAGGGCTACGCGAGCCTGGACTACGAGCCGATCGGCCTCAAGGCATCGGACCTCGTCAAGCTCGACGTGCTGCTCGGCGGCGACGTCGTCGACGCGCTGTCGATGCTCGTCCACAAGGACAAGGCCTACCCGCTGGGTCGCACCCTGACCGAGAAGCTGCGCGAGAAGATCCCGCGCCAGCAGTACGACGTGCCGATCCAGGCGGCGATCGGCGCGCACATCATCGCGCGCGAGACCGTCAAGGCGTTTCGCAAGGACGTGACGGCCAAGTGCTACGGCGGGGACATCTCGCGCAAGCGCAAGCTGCTCGAGCGCCAGAAGGAGGGCAAGAAGCGCATGAAGCAGGTGGGCCGCGTGGAGGTGCCCCAAGAGGCGTTCCTGGCGGTGCTCGAGCTCGGCGACTCACGGTAGGAGCGACGGCCGCGCTCAAGACGCGTCGCGATGTGCTCGACCACGCGCGGCCAGAATTATCGGCACCCGGGTTTGGCGAACGGCGCGGAAGGGAAACGCGATCGCATGGCGCCAATCTGGCTTGTCGCGCTCGGAGCGCTGTGGACCGTAGCGGCCGTGTTCGTCGTCGCCTGCTGCAAGTCGGCGGCTGACGGCGACGAACGGGGATGGCATGAAGGGCCCTCACCGTCGGACGGGGCGCCGGGTCATTCTCGCGGCAGGTTCGGGTGGCTGCCGCGCCCAGGTTCCTCGGCCCTTCGAGAGGGAGTCTTCTACGCGCGGCGGCGCAGCAGCCTGAGCATCGCGGTTCCTCGCGGTTGGGTGCAGAGTGTCCGAAGGGCTTCCCGGTCTGGGCCCACGAGGTCTCGGTTCCGTGTGTCGGTGCACGCCCTGCATCCCCGTCTGATCGAGCTGCGACCCCACGATTCGCAGCTCTAGAACCTTCCGCTTGCGTTGAACGCGGGACGGGTACGGCGCTCGCATGGCCTCCGTCAAGTCCCGGGTCGCCCTCGCCGGCGGCAAGTACCTCCTCACGCACCCGCGGTCGCGCATCACGCACGTCGTCGTCCGCTTCGCCCGGAAGCGCATCGCGAAAAAGCTCGCGAGGACCACCCACGCCGACGCCATCCCCGCCACCCGGGGCTCGCGCCTGACGACCGTGGCCGGGATCGCCGCCGTCGCCGGCGGCATCGTCCTCGTCGTCCGGAGGACCACGAAGCCCGCGGAAGCATCGTCCTCCGTCAACTTGCCGGAGCCCTACGCCCCCTTCCCGCCCGCGCAAGGTCCGCCGCCCGAGACGGAAAGCGCGCCGCTCGAGACGGCCGGTCCGCCGCCCGAGACGGAAAGCGCGCCGCTCGAGACGGCCGGGGCGCCGCCCGAGACGGAAAGCGCGCCGCTCGAGACGGCCGGGGCGCCGCCCGAGACGGAAAGCGCGCCGCTCGAGACGCAAAGCGAGCCGCCCGAGACGGCCGATGCACCGCCCGTCAGCCCGACGATCAGCCCGGCCGCCGAGGCCGCTGCCGTCGCGGCGACCGACAACCTGGGCGACAGCGACGACGAGATCGTCGCCCGTGTCGAGGCCAAGCTCTTCGGCGGCGCGCCCGGACTCGTCAAGGTCGAGGTCTCCGGGGGTGTCGTGACGCTCAGCGGCCCGGTCGACGACGAGGAGGCAGAAGGCCGCTTCGTGCGTGACGCCGAGCAGGTCGAGGGCGTCAAGGCCGTTCGGTCCGAGCTGCAGACCGCGGGCGCCGAGCCCGGCTCGCCGTCCTGACGGCGTCGCTCGCCGTCCTTGCGGCCGGCCCAGGCCTGACGTGGGCCGAGCCGGCGGCGCTCGGCTTCCTCGCGCTCGGTCTGATCGTCTCCGTCGGCATCCTCGCCCGGGCGACCGAGGAGGGTCGCTGGTGGTCGAGCGCGATGGTCTACACGGCGCTCGGCCTCGGCGCGGCGGCGTCGATCCACGTTCTCGGGGTCGACTGGCTCGAGGTCGAGGAGGACATCGCGGTCATCGAGCACGTCGCCGAGGCCGCCGTCGTCGTCACGCTCTACGCGACGGGCCTGCAGATCGACCGGGAACTCAAGCTCGTCGCCTGGCGCAGTGTCCTGCTGCTGCTCGGCGTGGTGATGCCGTTGACGATCGCCGCCGTCACGCTGCTGGGCGTCGGCCTGCTCGGCCTGTCGCTCGGCGCCGCGCTCGTCCTCGGCGCGGCGCTGGCACCGACCGACCCGGTGCTGGCCGGTGACGTCGGTGTCGGTCCGCCGGGAGAGGACGAACCCGAGGCGCGCTTCTCCCTCACCGCTGAGGCGGCGTTCAACGACGGACTCGCCTTCCCGTTCCTGCTCGCCGGCCTGTTGATCGCGAGCGAAGGAGGCACGGGCTGGGTCGGCTCCTGGGCGCTCGTCGATGTGCTCTACAAGATCGTCGCGGGCGTGGCGGTGGGCATTCTCATGGGCGGGCTCGCCGCTCGGCTGGCGCTGCCGCTGCGGACGGAAGGCCGCCTCGGGAACGACCTCGACGGCTGGCTCGCCGTCGCCGTGGCGCTCGCGGTCTACGGCGTGGCGCAGGTTCTGGGCTCCTACGGCTTCCTCGCGGCGATCTGCGCCGGCCTCGCGTTCCGCCGCTACGAGCACGACCACGACAAGCACCACGAGCTCCATGCGGGAGCGCAGCGCATCGTGCAGTTGCTCGAGCTCGGGACGATCGTGCTCGTGATGAGCATGGTGACGCTGTCGGGGCTCGGCGTCCCGGGCTGGGAGGGATGGCTCGTCGGAGTGCTGCTCGTGTTCCTCATCCGACCGGCGAGCGCGGTCGCGATACTGCGGCCGCGCTGGATGGCCTCCCAGGAGGAGCGTGGGTTCGTCGCCTTCTTCGGCGTTCGCGGCCTCGGCTCGATCTACTACGTGGGCGCTGCGCTCGGGACGGGGGTGCTCAGCGCGGGCGAGGCCAGGACGGTCCTCTGGACGGTCCTGGCCGCCGTGCTGGTCTCCGTGCTGGTGCACGGCGTGACCGCCAACGCGGGCATCCGCGGCCTCGAGCACCGCGCGCACGCCGACAGGAGTGCGTCGTCGGAGGGCTCCGCGCCGGTACCGCGCGCCGCCTGACGTGGCGCCCGCTCCCCCGGATCCGCGCTCCGTCGCGGACGCAGGCACTCAGTGCTCCGATTCCGGAGTTCCGTGGCAGCATCCGGGCGCCTCGCCGGGGCCGTGACGCCCGGCGACGGCCCCGCAAGAACGCCCGGTACGAGCAGGGCCGTCGCCGAACGCCACGGCGCGACGAATGCATCCCGGGTCCTGCGACGAACGTACGAAGCGGAGCACTCAGGAGGCAGTGGTCGCCGTGCGCGCCTGCGCCCAGGCCGTCACGACCGGGTTGAGCGCCGGCAGGCCGAGCAGTTCGCCGGCGCGTTCGCGCTCGAAGAGGAGGATCGCCATGACCCCGGCGACGGTCGGGGCGCCCGGGAGCCGGTCGGAGACCGCGATCGGGTCGCCCGCGGCGACCGCCCCGGACTCGAGGACACGGAAGTACGCGCCGCAGCGCCCCGCCCGCGCGAAGCGCTTGACCATGCCGGGCAGCCCGATGCGGTGGGCGAGCGTCGCGCACGGGATTCGCGGGCCCGTTGCCTCCAGGAGCGCCGTGCCGACCCGCCAGCGCTCGCCGACGACCACCGCGTTGGCGTCGACGCCCTTCGTCGTGAGGTTCTGGCCCAGGACGCTCGCGTCGACGTGCAGCCCGAGCTCGGCGCTCCACCACGCGGCGTCCTCTACCGCGTAGGCGTAGACGGCCTGGTGGTGCCCGCCGTGGTACTTGCGGTTGTGCTGGTCGTCGCCCTCGAGGCCGAGCGGACCGGCCGGCACGCGCGCGGCGCCGACCGGCGTCTTGGCGATCGCCGAGCGCCACGGGCGCCCGCGCTTCTCGCCGATGAGGGTGGCGCGGCCGACGTTCACCTCGGTGACGTGCATCTAGACCCTCCGGTTCTGAAGTTCGGTGGCAGCATCCGGGCGCCTCGCCGGGGCGTGACGCCCAGCGGTGGCCCCGCAGGTGCGCCCGGCACGAGCGGGGTCGTCTGCGAACGCCACGGCGCGGCGATCCATCCCGGATGCTGCGACGAAACTTGTGAATCGGAGCACGAGGGAGTCCTAGCATCCGCCGCCATGGATCTCGGACTTCGAGGCACCGTCTGCATCGTCACGGGCGCGAGCAGGGGCATCGGCCGGGCGACCGCGGAGCGCCTGGCGGCCGAGGGTGCCCAGGTCCTGCTCGTCGGTCGAGACCGCGAACGGCTGGAGGCGGCCGCCGAAGCCGTCGGCGGGGTGGCCTTCCCGGCCGACGTGACCGACCCGGGCGCCGCCGCCGCGATCGTCGCGGATGCCGAGGCGCTCGGGCCGGTCGGCGTGCTCGTGAACAACGCAGGCACCTCGTTCGCCCGCCCGGTCGCCGAGCTGACCGACGCGGACTGGCGCGCGCAGCACGACATCCACGTGATGGCGCCGATGCGGCTCATGCGCGAGGCGGCGCCCCGGATGGCCGCGGCCGGAGGCGGGCGGATCGTCAACGTATGCTCGAGCGCGGGCAAGCGGCCGTCGCTCACGAACGCCGCCTACTCGGTCACGAAGGCCGCGCAGCTCTCGCTGTCGCGGGTCTGGGCGGACCTCCACGCCGCCGACGGGGTGCTCGTCAACGCGGTGACGCCCGGACCGGTGAGCTCAGAGCTGTGGCTGGGGCACGGTGGCCTGGCCGATCAGACGGCGGCCGCGCGCGGCGTGACCCGGGAGGAGGCGCTCGCCGCGCAGGCGGGCAAGGTCCCGCTCGGCCGCTTCGCCGAGCCGGGGGAGGTCGCCGACGTCATCGTCTTCCTCTGCTCCGCCCGCGCCTCGACGGTGACCGGCGCGGCGTGGTCGGTGGACGGCGGCGCCGTGGCGATCATCGTCTGACGGATCAGAGCACCGAGGCGAGCCGTTCGACTCCCTCGGCCATCCGCTCCGGGGGCTCCCCGGCGAAGGTCAGGCGCAGGTGCGGGCCGGGTGCCTCGCCGGGGAACCAGCGGCGCCCGGCGGAGACGACGACTCCGGCGGCCGCGGCGCGGCGCGCGACGTCGTCGTCGTGGCTGCCGTCGGGCAGCCGCGCCCAGAGGTGGAACCCACCCCGGGGCAGGCAGGCGAGCTTCAGTTGCGGCAGATCTCGTTCGAGTGCACCCGCCAGCGCGTCGCGCCGCTCGCGCAGGCCCGCACGCAGTCGCCTTCGGTGCGTGCCCCAGCCGGGAGAGGAGACGAGGTCGAGCGCCGCGTGCTGGAGCGGACCGGAGACGAAGAAGTCGTCGACCACCCGGGCCGCGCGCAACCGGGTGCCGGCCGCGCCGCGGGCCGCCACCGCCGCGACCCGCAGCCCGGGGGCGGCGCTCTTGGTCAGCGATCGCAGGTGCACGACGTGGCCGTCGGGGTCATCGCCGACGAGCGGCGCGGGCGCCGCGCCGTCGATCACCAGATCGCGCGCCGAGTCGTCCTCGACGAGGAACGCGCCGGCGGACGCGACCGCCGCCGTGACCGCGCCGCGCCGCTCCGGCGCCAGCGTGGCTCCGTGCGGGTTTGCGAACGCCGGCTGGACGTAGACCAGTCGGGCGCCCGTACGGTCGAGCGCGGCGGCGAGCAGCTCGGGGCGAACGCCGTCGCCGTCGGCGGGCACCGGGACCGGGCGCAGGCCGGCAGTGCGTGCGGCCGCCAGGGCACCCCCGTACGTCGGCGACTCCACGAGCACCGCGTCGCCCGGGGTGCCGAGCGCCCGGAAGACGGTGCCGAGCGCGGACTGGCCGCCCGAGCAGATCACGACGTCGTGGCCGGTGAGGCCGCCGCCGGCGGCGCGGGCGAACCACGCCCGGAGCTCCGGAAGGCCCTCGACCGGCAGTCGGTCCCACGCGCCCGGCCGTCGCGCCGCCCGAGCCAGAGCGGCACCGAGCGCCGCGACGGGCTGGAGTGCAGGCTCCATGTAGCCCGTCGAGAGGACGACGGCGCCGGGGCGCCCGAGCGCCAGCAGCTCGTCGAGGCCGCCGGTGTCGACCGGCGGGCCGGCGAGCGCGACCTCCTGCCAGGACAAGTCCGCGACGGCGGCACCGGGCGCAGGCGCCGCCACGAACGTACCCCGGCCCGGCCGGGGCTCGACGATGCCTTCCCCCGCCAGTCGTGCGATCGCCCGCTGCACGGTGACCGGCGAGGCGCGATGGACGGCCATGAGCTCCCGGACCGACGGCAGCCGGCTTCCCGGTGGCAGCGCCGCGGCGGTGGAGCGGATCTCGGCCGCGATCCGGGCTTCGGTGTTATCCTCGACCATGAGTATCCGGAGTAACGCTACCGGACTGGTCCGGGTGACGCCTCAGGCCCGCCTCCCCCGGGGACTCGCCCTCGGATCCCTCGGCGTCGTGGCCTTCTCGTTCTCGCTTCCGGCCACGAAGCTCGCGGTCGCCGACCTCGACCCGTGGTTCGTAGCGTTCGGTCGCGCCGCCGTCGCCGGGCTCCTGGCCCTGGCGGTCCTGTGGGCCGGGCGTGCACCGCGGCCGACTCGCGGGCAGTGGCGCCGCCTCGCGTTCGTCGTCGTCGGCGTGGTCGTCGGCTTCCCGCTGTTGACCTCACTGGCCCTGCGCGACCTCCCGGCGGCGCACGCCATCGTGATGATCGGCCTGCTTCCCGCCGCGACGGCGGTGGCGGCGGTCCTCCGGGCGGGGGAGCGTCCCGCGCTCGGGTTCTGGCTGGCCGCGGGCGCCGGCACCGCCGCGGTGGTCGCGTTCGGGGCGGCGGGTGGTGCACAGGGGCTCGAGCCCGCGGACCTCGGACTGCTGCTGGCGGTGGCCCTCTGCGGCGTGGGCTACGCGGAGGGCGCGGTGGTCGCTCGGGCACTCGGCGGCGCGCGCACGATCTGCTGGGCGCTCGTGCTCGCCCTGCCGCTCACGCTGCCGGTCGCCGCGCTCACCGCGGGCGGCCTCGAGGCGTCCGCCACGGCGTGGATCGGCTTCACCTACGTCGCGCTGATCTCCATGTTCCTCGGCTTCTTCGCCTGGTACGCCGGCCTTTCCCGCGGCGGCGTGGCTCGCATCGGACAGGTGCAGCTCGCCCAGCCCGTCCTCAGCCTCGGCTGGGCGGCGCTCGTGCTCGGTGAAGCCGTCAGCGGTTCGGAGGCGGTGACGGCCGCCGTGGTGCTGGCCTGCGTCGTCGCGACCCAGCGGGCGCGCGCGTAGGATCGCGGCGATGGCCCTCTCGACGGACGCGGTCGGCAAGACGTACCCGCCCGTGACCTACGCGGTGGGCCGAGAGAAGGTCAGGGAGTACGCGCTCGCGGTCGGGGAGCGCGACCCGCTGCACCTCGACGTGGAGGCCGCTCGCGCGGCGGGCTACGCCGATCTCGTGGCGCCGCCGATGTTCGCGGTCGTCTACGCCGCCCCCGCGATGGGGCCGGCGATCTTCGATCCGCACGTCGGCATGAACTTCGCCCTCATGGTCCACGGCGGGCAGGAGTTCGCCTGGGGGCCCCTGGTCGTCACGGGTGACGAGGTCGTCACGTCGGTCACCGTCAAGCGCATCGAGGAGCGCGCAGGCGTGGGCTTCTTCGTCTTTGAGTCCGTGTCGACCAACCAGGACGGGCACACCGTGTGCGTCGGCACGTGGACGAACATCGTGCAGGGAGTCTGAGTGCCCATGAACTTCGAAGCGGGAGCGCAGCTGCCCGACCTGAAGGTCACGCCGGACAAGTATCTCAGCGTCCGCTACGCGGGAGCGTCGGGCGACTACAACCCGATCCACATCGACGAGGAGTTCGCCAAGGCCGTGGGCCTGCCGGGACGCATCCTTCACGGTCTGTTCTCGATGGCCCTCGTCGCGCGGGCGCAGACCGAGGCCGCGGGCGGTCCGGCCTCGCTCAAGCGCCTGTCGGTGCAGTTCCGCGGCATGGGCTTCCCCGAGCAGGAGATCGTCGTGACGAGCACCGTGGCCCGTGTCCGGGACGGCGTCGCCACGGTCCACGCCCTGGCCGAGCAGGGCGGCAACGTGATCGTCCACGACGCGGAAGCCGAGCTCGAGCTGCCGTAGGATCAGGGGCTCAGGACGCGCGGGTCCGGGCGGCACACCACTTGAGCACGCGCCCGCGCGCCCCTCGTACCATGGGGCCGGTGAACCTCAGCCCGCGACAGGAGCTCCTGCTGCGCAAGGTCGTCGGCGCCTACCGCGCCACGGGCCTGCCCGTGGGCTCCAAGGCCCTGGCGGCCGACGCGGAGCTCGACTGCGGGTCCTCGACGATCCGCCACGAGCTCGCGATGCTCGAAGAGCACGGGCTGCTCGCGCACCCCCACACCAGCGCGGGCCGGGTGCCGACCGACGCGGGGCACCGCTACTACGTCGACCGGCTGCTGCCGACGGCGCTGGAGCCCGTCGCGCCCGGAACGGGCCTCGAGCTGCAGCTCATCCGCCGCGAGGTCGACGAGGCGATGCGCGTCACGACCGAGACGCTCTCCCAGGTCACGAACCTGCTGGCGATCGTCTCCGCGCCGCCGATCAACACGGCGACGATCCGCCACATCGAGGTGCTGCTGCTGCAGCCCCAGGTCGTCATGGTCGTCGTCATCACCTCCACGGGCGGGGTGACCAAGCGCGTCTTCGGCTTCGAGTCGCCCGTGGACCCGGGTCTGGTCACCTGGGCGGCCGAGGAGCTCAACGGACGCCTGAACGGGGTGGGCCTCGGCGCCCGGACGCTGCGCTCGCGCCTGAGCGACCCCTCCCGCGGCGGGACGGAGCGCACGTTCCTCGAGGCGCTGAGTCCCGCCTTCACCGACCTGGCCGCCACCGCGGAGGACGCGCTCTACGTCGACGGTGCCGCCCGCCTGCTGACCGAGCACCGCTTCCAGGACCTCACCCAGATCAACGCGCTGATGGGGATGCTCGAGCGGCGCGTCACGCTGCTCGGGGTCCTGCAAGCCGCCCTCGGGGATCGCGACGTGCGCGTGCGCATCGGCTCGGAGAACGAGGTGCCCGCGCTCCAGGGCCTCTCGGTCATCGCCGCGGGCTACGGCCTGCCGACGCAGCCGCTCGGGACCGTCTCGGTCATCGGCCCCGTCCACATGGACTACGGCGTGGCGATCCGCTCCGTCCGAGAGGCGGCGCTGCAACTCTCCCACTTCATCGAGGACGTATACGACATCGCATGAGCTCCACCGCCAATCCCGACCCGTACAAGGTCCTCGGCGTCGAGCGCGGCGCCGACGAGCCGACCATCAAGAAGGCCTTCCGCAAGCTCGCCCGCGAATTGCACCCCGACGTCAACGCGCACGACCCCGAAGCCGAGACGAAGTTCAAGGAGGCCGCCGAGGCCTACGAGATCCTCAACGACGCCGACCGCCGCGCGACGTACGACCGCTACGGCCACGAGGGGCTGCGCTCGGGCGGCAGCGCGCCGAACTTCGACGGTTTCGGCTCGATCTCCGATCTCTTCGACGCGTTCTTCGGCCGTGGCGGCCGGAGCGGGCCGGGCGGACCCACCCAGGGCGGTGACATCGGCGTCCAGGCCGACGTGACGCTTGCGCAGGCCGCGAAGGGCGCCTCGGTCGAACTGAGCTTCGAGGCCGTGGAGCGCTGCGAGAAGTGCCACGGCAACGGGGCGGAGCCGGGGACGCCGATCGACACCTGCGAGCGCTGCGCGGGGCAGGGCCGGCTGCAGGCCGTACAGCGCACGCCGTTCGGCCAGGTCGTCCAGACCGTCGACTGCGACGTCTGCCACGGTGACGGCCGCGTCCCGCAGTCGCCGTGTGAGCGCTGCGACGGCCGCGGGCTGGAGGTCGGCCGGCGGACCGTCAGCGTCGAGGTGCCCGCCGGTATCGCCGACGGGCAGCGCATCCGCCTGACGGGCCGCGGGCACGCCGGGGAGCACGGTGGCCCGCCCGGCGACCTCTACGCCGTCGTCCACGTCACGCCCGACCCCCGCTTCGTGCGCGACGGCGACGACCTGGTCACGGTGCTCGGCGTGGCCGCGCCGCTCGCGGCGCTCGGCACCACCGAGGAGGTCGAGACGCTCGACGGCCCCGTCGACGTCGAGGTGCCCGCGGGCACGCAGCCCGGAACGGTCCTCCGGGTCCGCGGCGCGGGCATGCCGGCGCTGCGCCGCCAGGGCCGCTCGGGTGACTTGCGCGTCGTGGTCGACGTCGTGGTGCCGCGCAAGCTCAGCAAGCGTCAGAAGAAGCTCCTGCGCGAGATCGCCGACTCGATGACCGAGGAGAACCTGGGCTCCGACGAGTCCGTGGTCGCCAAGCTGCGCCGGCTGTTCTCCCAGTGATCCGCCTGGCGATCTGCGTCCGGCGCGAGGACGCGGAGGTCGCCCTGGCCGAGCTGCTCGCCTTCGCCCCGCGCGGCGTGGAGGAGGTCGACCGGGGCGAGCGCGTCGAATACGCGGTGTACGGCGCGCCGGGCGAGCTGCCCGGGCTGCCCGATCTGAAGGCGGCCGTCGGCCCGGCGCTCGTCGAGGTCGTCACCTCCGAGGTCGCCGACGACGTCGGCGAGCGCTGGCGCGACTTCCACCGGCCCGTCGAGCTCGGCCGCGGCGCCGCGCGCCTGCATGTCCGCGCCCCGTGGCACCCGGCGCCCCCGCCCGGGATCCGCGACGTCGTGATCGACCCGGGCCAGGCGTTCGGCACGGGCGCGCACGACACCACCCGTCTTTGCCTGGAGCTCCTGCTCGAACTCGAGCCCGGCGGCGCGATCACCGACGTGGGCTGCGGCTCGGGGGTGCTGGCGATCGCCGCCGCCAAGCTCGGGTTCGGCCCGGTCAGCGGACTGGACCACGAGCGGGAGTCCGTCGCGGCCACGAAGGCCAACGCCACGGCCAACGGCGTCACCGTCGCGGTCGCGCGCCACGACCTGCTCCACGACGGGCCCGCGCCCGGCGCGCCCATCGTCATGGCCAACCTGCTGCGTCCGCTCCTGCTGCAGGTCGCGCGCGACGGCTTCGCCGGCGGCTCGGTGCCGCGAATCCTGATCGCCTCCGGGCTGCTCGCCCGGGAAGCCGGCGAGGTCGCCGCGGCGTTCGCCGCCTCCATGGGCCTGCGCGAGACCGAGCGCCGCCTCGGCGGTGAGTGGGCCGCGCTCCTGCTGCGGCAATGAGACCCCCTGTAGCCGTGGGTTCTCGGCGCTCAGCCTCCGACCACGCGTCCTCGGCCTCCTGCGTGCGCCCGGCCCCGGTTCGGGTGCTGCGTCGGTCGCTCGAATGCCCCCCCATGCTGACGCGTCCGAGCGAACAGCGCGCGGGCCATGGGACCCATGAGGACGTGGCCACCTCGCCCGGCGACGGCCTCGTCAAGGTCGCCCGATGAGCATCCGCAGCGATGTGACCTTCCCGTCGGCCGGCGAGCGGTGCGCCGCCCACCTCTACGCCCCGGCGGGTGGGTTGAGCCGGGAATCGCCCGCGCCCTGCGTCGTGATGGCCCACGGCTTCTCGACCACCCGGGACGACGGCCTGCCCGCCTACGCGACGGCGTTCGCCCAGGCCGGCTTCGCGGCGCTCGTCTTCGACTACCGCCACTTCGGCTCCTCCCCGGGCGCGCCGCGGCAACTGCTCGACATCGGTCGCCAGCAGGACGACTACCGCGCGGCGATCGCCTACGCGCGCGGCCTTCCCGGGATCGACCCCGACCAGATCGCGCTGTGGGGGACGAGCTTCTCCGGTGGCCACGTGCTCGTCGTCGCGGCCGGAGACCCGAGGCTCGCCGCCGTCGTGTCGCAGGCGCCGTACACCGACTCGATCCCGACGCTGGCGCTCGCGCCGCCGAGAAACGCGCTGCGCGGCGCAGCCGAGGGCCTCCTCGACGCGATCGGTGCGCGGTTCGGCCGCCCCGCGCACTACATCCCGGCCGTCGCGCCGCCCGGCGGCTTCGCGGTGATGACCCAGCCCGGGGCCGTCGCGGGCTTCGAGGCCATCGTCCCGCACGGCTCGCGCTGGGAGAACCGCGTCGCCGCGCGGATCGTCGTCGACCTCACCTTCTACCGCCCGATCCGCCACGCCGGGAAGCTCCGGATGCCGCTGCTGGTGAGCGTGTGCGACGCCGACCGTGTCACGCCGCCCGCGCCGGCCGCCGCCGTCGCCGAGCGCGCGCCCCGCGGCGAGCTCATCCGCTACCCCTACGGCCACTTCGACATCTACTCAGACCCGAAGCCGAAGGCCGACCAGGTGGCCTTCCTCTCGCGCCACCTGAGCACGGCCGGGGCCCCCGCCGTCCACTGACGGCGGTTGGCAGCGCAGCGCCGCGGAGAGGTGACCCGCATGGCTCACCACGTCGTCATCGCCGGAGGCGGGTTCGGGGGCTTCTACGCCGCTCGCACCCTCGAGAAGGTCCTTCCCGCCCACGCGGGGCGGGTCACGCTCGTCAACGACGTCAACTTCATGCTCTACACGCCGCTGCTGCCCGGCGCGGCGGGCGGCACGCTCGAGCCGCGGCACGTCGTGGTGCCATTGCGCGAGGAGCTCAAGACCACCGCGCTGCGCCTCGGCTGGGTCGTGGGCGCCGATCCCGACCGCCGGACGATCGCGATCCGATCGCTCGAGGGCCGCCGCGCGGAGCTGCGCTACGACCAGCTCATCGTCGCGCTCGGCTCGGTGTCCAGGACGCTGCCGATCGAGGGGCTCGCAGAGCACGCCCTCGGCTTCAAGGCCCTGCCCGAGGCGATCGAGCTGCGCAACCGTGTCCTGCGCTGCCTGGAGACGGCCGAGACGCTCGAGGATCCCGTCGAGCGCGCGGAGTGGCTGACGTTCGTCTTCGTCGGCGCGGGCTACGCGGGCCTGGAGGGCCTCGCCGAGCTGCAGGACTTCGCCGCGGAGCTCATCGCGCTCTACCCGCGCTGCCGCATGCAGGGCATGCGCTGGATCCTCGTCGAGGCCAAGGACCGCGTGATGACCGAGATCGATCCCGGCCTGGCGGCGTTCGCCACGCGCGAGCTGCGCTCCCGCGGCATCGAGATCAAGACGAGCACCACCCTCGAGCAGGTCACGCCGCGCTCCGCGACCCTCTCGGGCGGGGAGCTGGTCGCGACGCGCACGGTCGTCTGGACCGCGGGAGTCAAGCCGCACCCGGTCGTCGCGGCGCTCGGCCTGGAGACCGATCGCGGCGGGCGCATCGTCGCCGATCGAACGCTCCGTGTCGCCGGCCGCGACGACGTGTGGGCGATCGGAGACGCCGCCGCCGTCCCCGACCCCGCGCAGCGCTACCAGGCGCCTTGCCCTCCGACGGCGCAGCACGCGATCCGCCAGGGCCGCCTCGTCGCCAGGAACGTCGCCGCCACGCTCGGGACGGGCAAGGTCAAGCCGTTCACCTACAAGACGAAGGGCGTCTTCGTCGACATGGGCCAGTTCGAGGCCGTCGCCTCGACGATGGGCATCACGTGGCGCGGGCGCCCCGCCTGGGGACTGGCCCGCACCTATCACCTGGCGATGATGCCGGGCGCGAAGCGCAAGCTGCGCCTGCTGACCGACTGGAACGTCCAGCTGCTCTTCGGCCGTGACGGCTCCGAGCTCGGCCGTCTCGGCCACCCGCCGCGACTCGAGGAGCCCTCGAGCGGGGGAACGCCGTCAGACCCCACCGGGTCGGGCGGCACCGGGACGGCGGCAGCGGCGTAGATCCCCCATCGCGGTCGTGGCCAGGATGCCGTCCGAGCGTCATCTATCATGGGTCGCAGTGACGCTGGCCGACCGGGTGAAGTCCGACGTGACCGCCGCCATGAAGGCGGGCGAGAAGGAACGAGTCGCGGCGCTGCGCCTGGTGCTGTCCGAGCTGCAGAAGGCCGCGAAGGACGGCGACGGCGACGAGCTGGCGGTCCTGCGGCGTGAGCGCAAGCGCCGCGTCGAGGCGGCACGGGCGTTCCGGTCCGGCGAGCGGCCGGAGCTTGCGGCCTCCGAGGAGTCCGAAGCCGCGATGATCGCCGCCTACCTGCCCGCCGAACTCGGCGACGACGAGCTGCGCGCCCTCGTCGCGCGCGCCGTCGAGGCGAGCGGGGCGAGCTCGGCGAAGGACATGGGCCTGGTGATGCGGGTCGCGATGGCGGAGGTCGACGGGCGCGCCGACGGCAAGCGGGTGGCGGCCATGACAAAGGAGCTCTTGAGTACGTGAGACGGCAGATCGAGGTGTCCAACGAGGTGGCGGCCGCGCTGAGCGGTGCGGGTGACCAGATGCTGCGCACGCTGGAGGGCCAGGTCGGTTGCGACCTGTTCCTGCGCGGCAACGTCGTCACCCTCGACGGCGACGCGGAGGCCATCGGTGCGGCCCAGAACATCGTCCACGAGCTCGTGCAGCTCGTCGAGGGCGGCCACGACATCGACCCGGGCACGATGCAGTCGGTCACCTCGGCGATCGACGGCGCCGTCCGGGCCACGGACGTTCTCGACGACGTCATCTGGCGCCACCGCGCGACGCGCGTGGCCCCGAAGACCGTCAACCAGAAGCGCTACACGGACGCCATCAAGCGCTCCACGGTGACCTTCGCCATCGGTCCCGCCGGCACCGGCAAGACGTTCCTGGCCGTCGCGATGGCCGCGGCCGCCCTCTCACGCAAGGAGGTCAGCCGGATCATCCTGACCCGCCCGGCCGTCGAGGCGGGCGAGCGCCTGGGCTTCCTGCCCGGCGACCTGATGGCGAAGATCGACCCGTACCTGCGCCCGCTGTTCGACGCGCTGCAATCCATGTTCGAGGCCGAGAAGGTCGCGATGATGATGGAGAAGGGGATCATCGAGGTCGCTCCGCTGGCGTTCATGCGCGGGCGCGCGCAGCCCGTCGACCGGCAAGTGCTCACGCCGACCGGCTGGCAGGCGATCGGGACGCTGCGCATCGGTGACCTGGTGACGGGCTCCGACGGCCGGCCCACGCCGGTGCTCGGCGTCTTCCCCCAGGGCCGCCGGCCGGTCTTCGAGCTTCGTGCGCAGGACGGCGCGGCGACGCGCTGCTGCGCCGAGCACCTGTGGACGGTTCGCACGCCCGACGACCGCGGGCACGGCAGGGCCGGGCGGACGCTGCGCACGGACGAGATGGTCGGCCACCTGCGCCGCGGCCACGAGCACCGCTTCGAGCTCCCGGTCGTCTCCTCGCCGGTGGAGCTCGAGCCGCAGGACGTCCCGCTCGACCCGTACGCGCTGGGACTGCTTCTCGGGGACCGGGGCATCACGCTGAGGAGGACGCCGTGCTTCTCGACCGCCGACCCCGAGCTCGCCGACACGCTCGAGGTAGCGCTTCCGGGCATCGAGCAGGAGCGCAAGAGCAAGGTCGACTCCGTGTTGCAGAACGTGGACGGCCGGCGCGGCGGGGTCCTCGTCGCCAACCCCGCCACGGCGGCCCTGCGCGAGCTGGGCCTCGCCGAGACCCGATCTGCGACGAGGTTCGTGCCTGGGCAGTACCGCCGCAACGCGCCCGAGGTGCGGTTGGCCGTGCTCCAGGGCCTGCTCGACGCCGGCGGCGGGCCGGTGAGTCACGCCGGCTGCAGTCGCGGTGTGCAGTACGTCACCTGCTCTCGGCGGCTTTGCGACGACGTCGTCTACCTGGTCCGCTCCCTCGGCGGCGTGGCGTACTCACGCACGCCGATCGCGAACGGCCGAGCGCCCGGGAAGGCGCGCGGACGCGAGGCCCGTCACCGCAGCGACGTGTTCGTGCTCGATATCCGCCTTCCCGAGGGCATCGCGCCGTTCCGCGCGTCTCGCAAGGCGGCGCTGTACGACGAGCACGGCGGCGGCCGACCCAAGCGGTTCGTGGAGAGCATCGAGCCGGTCGGTGAGGCGGAGACCGTCTGCATCCAGGTCGGCGCGCGAGACTCGCTCTACGTGACCGACGACTTCCTTGTCACCCACAACACGCTGAACGACTCCTTCGTCATCCTCGACGAGGCGCAGAACACGACCCCCGAGCAGATGAAGATGTTCCTGACGCGCCTCGGCTTCAACTCGAGGATGGTCGTCACGGGTGACGTGACCCAAGTCGACCTCCCGCGCGACCAGCGCTCGGGCCTCGTCGTCGTCGGAGAGATCCTCGAGGACGTGGAGGGCATCGACTTCGTGCGCTTCACGGGCGACGACGTGGTCCGCCACCGCCTCGTCCAGCGCATCGTCGAGGCCTACGGAGAGCACGCGGAGCGTTCGGCCACCGAGCTGCGCCCGGCCGGCGGCCGCCGGGCGTAGGAAGGGCGCTTGCTCGAGGTGGAGGTCACCGGAACGGCGGCGGGCGCGCCGCCCGACGCCGAGATCGAGCGTCTGGTGGGGATCGCGCTGGCCAGTGCCGACATCGAGGACGGGCACGTGGCGATCGCGTTCGTCGGCGCGGAGCGCATCACCGTGCTGAACTCCGAGCATCGCGGCACGCGGGCCCCGACCGACGTGCTCTCCTTCCCGATCGACGGGGACGGCGACCCTCTCGGTCCCCGCGAGCTCGGAGACGTCGTCATCTGCCCCGAGCACACCGAAGACCTCGCCGAGGCGATCGTCCATGGAGTGCTCCACCTGGCGGGCATGGATCACGAGACCGACGATGGCGAGATGCTCGCGCTCCAGACCGAGATCTTGCTGTGGTGAGCGGGCCTGCGCACGGAGGTCGAAAGGCCGTCCTCCCCCCGCACGCGGGCTTCGTCGCGCTCGCGGGCCGGCCCAACGTCGGCAAGTCGACGCTGGTCAACGCGATGGTCGGCCGCAAGGTCGCGATCGTCTCCGACAAGCCGCAGACCACCCGGCGTGCCATCCGCGGTGTGGCCACGGGCCGCGACGTGCAGCTCGTGCTCGTCGATCTCCCGGGTGTGCAGCGCCCGCGCGACGCGCTCACCGAGCGGATGCAGCGCCGGGTCGAGGCCGAGCTCAAGGACGCTGATACGGCGCTCATGGTGCTCAACGGCGAGGAGGGGATCGGCCAGGGAGACCGCTGGATCGCCTCGCTGCTGGCCGCCGCGCCCGTGCCCGTGGTGATCGCGGTGAACAAGATCGACCGCCTGGACCCGCCGCGCCTGATCACCGTCCTGAGCGCCGCGGCCGAGCTCGGCATCGCCGACGACATCTTTCCCGTCAGCGCCCGCAAGGGCGAGGGCGTCCTCGAGCTGCGCACCCACCTCGGCACGCTCGTCCCCGAGAGCCCGTTCTTCTTCCCGCCCGAGGACGGCTCGGATCAGAGCCCCGAGCAGCTCCTGGCCGAGCTCGTCCGGGAGCAGGTGCTGCGGCGCACCTTCCAGGAGGTCCCGCACTCCGTGGAGGTCGTCGTCGACGAGATCACCGTCGTCCGCGATGACCTGACCCGCGTGCACGGCATGATCTGGGTCGAGGCGGAGTCGCAGAAGGGCATCCTCATCGGGGCCCACGGGAAGATGATCAAGCAGATCGGCACCGCAGCCCGCAAGGAGCTTCAGCGCGAGCTGGACACCCGGGTCCACCTCGACCTCTCGGTGCGCGTGCGCAAGGGCTGGCGCGGCGACGAGCGGGCGCTGGACCGGCTCGGCATCGAGTAGCAAGCGGCGGGGGGTGACGACTCCCCCGACGCGGGGCCTCAGCGGCCGCGCACTTCGATCTGGCGGGTCGGGCCGTGCGCGGCCGCCAGCCGGCGATCAGTCGTGATCAGGACCGCGTCCTCGAGCGCGCATCCTCAGAGCTTGCCGGCGAGCTCGGCTCCCAGCGCCGCGACCTGCTCGCGCCCGAGCGTCGGGGCCGGCACGAACGGCAGCGTCACCACCGCGGCGACGGCTTCGCGGCGCAGCCGCGCGAGCTGGGACTGCTGGGCCTGTGTGCGCACGGTCTCGCTGCGGGCGGCCCGGCGGGCCGGCCCGGGGACCGCTGCCCCCGCCGCCTCGAGCCTGTCGAGATCAGCCGCGGTCCAGCGCCGCTTGAGCAGCGCGTTGACGACGATCGCGTCGAGGGGACGGCGCAGCTCGCTTGCCACGAGCGCTTCGAGCTCGAGCGTCTCGGTCACGGGCAGCTCACCCGGAAGGGCGACGGCCACGAACGCCGAGCGCGAGGGATCCTCGACGGTGTCCCGGACGCGGCCGGCCTGGGACGCGATGGGGCCGACCCGCGCCACGTCCGCGAACGTCCGCGCGGTCCGCAGCAGCCCGATCCCGTGGCCGGAGGCGGGCAGGTCGACGACCACCACGTCGTAGGGCGGGGCCTTCTTGTCCCAGCGGTTGGCCTGCGCGAGCTCCCACACCTTCGTCACGGTGACGATCTCGCGCACCCCGGGCGCCGCGGCGGCGAAGTACTGGAACACCTGCGAGCGCGTGAGCAGCTCGGCCAGGGACTTGGACGGCAGCTGCGCGGCCAGCCATTCGCGCAACGAGCGATTCGGGTCGATCGAGGTGGCCCACAAGCGCTCGTCCAGCGCGACCTCCTCGCCGTTGGCCGGCACCGACCGCGGATCGCCCGACTCACGGGCGAAGAGTGCCGGAAGACGGCGCTGGGCGCCGACCTCGCAGACGATCGTCCGGCGGCCCGCCGCGGCCAGGGCCATGCCGAGCCCCGCGGCGACCGTCGTCTTGCCCACGCCGCCCTTGCCCGTGACGAAGATGAGCTCGCGTGACAGCAACGGGCTGGTGGTGAGGCTCGCCGCTGACACAGTTCGTCGGGGGAAGGTATCGCCCGAAGACGAGGGCAGCGCTTCTGCGGCCGCGTCGCCCAGCGCCGCCTAAGCTGTTCGGCGATGGAGATCGCCTACGACGAGCAGGGGCTGGTTCCCGTCGTGGTCCAGGACTGGGCCACGGGCGAGGTCCTGACGCTGGCCTACGCCAACGCGGAGGCCGTCGAGCGAACCCGCGACACCGGGGAGCTGCATCTGTGGTCGCGATCGCGCGACGAGCTGTGGCACAAGGGCGGGACCTCGGGCAACACCCAGGCCGTCCGGGCGCTGCGCGTGGACTGCGACGGCGACGCGCTGCTCGCCCTCGTCGAGCCCGCCGGCCCGGCCTGTCACACCGGGCAGCGCACCTGCTTCTTCACCGGCGACATGACCCTGGCGCCTCACGAGGTGCTGCCGGGGCTGGAGCGCACCCTCGCCCAGCGCGCCCTCGAGCGGCCCGTGGGCTCCTACGTCGTGCAGCTGCTCGACGATCCGGCCCTCGCGGGTGACAAGGTGCGCGAGGAAGCCGAGGAGGTCGTGCGCGCGGTGCACGAGGAGAGCGACGAGCGCGTCGACGAGGAGGCCGCCGACGTCCTCTTCCACCTCATGGCACTGCTGCACGGGCGCGGCCACGCCCTCGCCGGCCCCGAGGGCGTGCTGCGTGACCGTCGCCGGTAGCTCCGCCTTCGCGGTCGAGCCGTCGCTCGAGGAGGTCCGTGCGCTGGCGGACGAGCACAACCTCGTTCCGCTGCGCCACTCGTTCATCGACGACTGCGAGACGCCCGTCGCGGCGTTCCTCAAGCTGCGCGGCGCCAAGCCGGAGTCCCCCGCCTTCCTCTTGGAGAGCGCGGAGAAGGGGCAGCGCGTCGGGCGGTGGTCGTTCATCGGGGTCCGCCCTCGCGAGGTGCTCCGCTGGAGCCTCGGCGACCCGGGAGACCCGTACGCCATCGCCGCCGACGCCGTCGCCCGCGTCACCCAGGCCCAGTTGCCCGAGCTCCCACCGTTCGCCGGCGGCGCCGTCGGCTTCTTCGGCTACGACCTGGTGCGCACGGTCGAGACCACCCTCGGCGCGCCCAACCCCGATGCGCTCGGGCTGCCGGACATGGCGCTCATGCTCTCCGACGTGCTCGTCGTCTTCGACCACCTCAAGCACACGCTCTCCGTCATCACCCACGTCGACGCCCACGGCGACCTCGAGGCCTCCTACGCGGAAGCCGTCGCCACGATCGCGAAGGTCCGGCGGCTGCTCGCGGGCCCGGTGCCCACGGTGGGCGAGGCGCATCCACCGCGCCCCGTGCCGACGTTCGCGCCGAACATGGAGCGCTCGCAGTTCGAGGCGATGGTGGAGCGCATCGTGGCCTACTGCCACGCGGGCGACACCTTTCAAGTTGTCCCGTCCCAGCGCTGGTCGGGTGCGATCGAGGGCATCGACCCGTTCTCGGTCTATCGCGGCCTGCGCGTCGTCAACCCGTCGCCGTACATGTACTTCCTGGACTTCCTGGACTTCCAGGTCGCGGGAGCCAGCCCGGAGCCGCTGCTGACGGTGACGGGCCGCGACGTGTCCACGCGGCCCATCGCGGGGACCCGCCGGCGCGGCGCCACCCCCGCGGAGGACACGGCGCTCGCCGCGGGGCTCCTCGCCGACGAGAAGGAGCGCGCCGAGCACGTCATGCTCGTCGACCTCGGCCGCAACGACCTCGGCCGCGTCTGCGACTTCGGCACGGTCCACGTCGACTCGTTCATGGCGGTGGAGCAGTACTCGACGGTCATGCACATCGTCTCGAACGTCTCCGGGCGCCTGCGCGAGGAGATCGGGCCGATGGACGCCCTGCGGGCGGTGCTGCCGGCCGGCACCCTGTCGGGCGCCCCGAAGGTCCGGGCGATGGAGATCATCGATGAGCTCGAGCCCGTCAAGCGCGGCGGTTACGGCGGCGCGATCGGCTACCTGTCCTACGCGGGCGACCTCGATACCTGCATCCACATCCGCACCGTGGTCATCGCCGACGGCGTGGCCCACATCCAGGCGGGCGGCGGGACCGTGGCCGACGCGCAGCCCGCCTACGAGTGGGAGGAGTCCGTCAGCAAGGCCCGGGGGGTCAAGGGCGCCATCGAGCTGGCTGCGCGGCAGCCCGAGTGGCCATGAGCCCCAGTGTCCTCGTCGTCGACAACTACGACTCCTTCACCTACAACCTCGTCCAGTACCTCGGCGAGCTCGGGGCGCAGGTCGAGGTCGTGCGCAACGACCAGGCCGCGGTGGACGCCATCATCGCCGGTCGCCCGGACCGCGTGGTGGTCTCGCCGGGCCCGTGCACTCCCGACGAGGCGGGGATCTCCGTCGAAGCGATGCGCCGGATCCCCGAGGCGGGCATCCCCACCCTCGGCGTCTGCCTCGGCCACCAGGCGCTCGCCCAGGCCTTCGGCGGGCGCGTGGTGCGCCACGAGCCCGTGCACGGCAAGACCACGGAGATCGAGCACGACGGCACCGGGCTCTACGCCGGGCTGCCGAGCCCGCTGACCGTCGGGCGCTACCACTCGCTCGTCGTCTCCGAGTCCGACCTGCCGGCCTGCCTCGTCGCGACAAGCCGCGGCGGCGGGGTCCTGATGGGCCTGCGCCACGCCGATCTGCCCGCCGAGGGGGTGCAGTTCCACCCCGAATCGATCCTCACCGACGGCGGGAGGCAGCTGCTCGGCAACTTCCTCAGGTGATTGCTCAATACGTCGCCTTGAGGCATTTGGACGCATGTTCGTTCCTGACGTCTGCGTCACGCGATGGGAACCTCGGTTAGCATCGCGGCCATACTCGATCCTTGAGGAGGGATTGCACCTTGTTCATTCGTTCGAAGGCGGCCCTCGCCTTCGCCATTCCGGCGCTCGTCACAGGCCTCGCGGCCTGCGGTGACGACGGAGACACCGCAGCTAAGAGCACCCCCAACGCCCCCGCCGCCGGCGGCGGGCAAGCCACGGGGGAGGTCAACGTCTACTCGAGCCTCCCGCTGCAGGGTGCCTCGAAGGACCAGACCAACGCCATGGTCGACGGCATCAAGCTCGCGCTCGAGCAGGCCGACAGCAAAGCTGGCGGCGTGACCGTCAAGTACGAGTCGCTCGACGACTCGACGGCGCAGGCGGGCACCTGGGATCCCAACCAGGTCGCGTCCAACGCGCGCAAGGTCGCCCAGGACAGGAAGGCCGTCGCCTACATCGGCGAGTTCAACTCGGGCGCCTCGGCGCTCTCGATCCCGATCCTGAACCAGGTCGGCATCGCGCAGATCTCGCCGGCCAACACCGCGGTGGGCCTCACCACAAACGAGCCGGGGTCGGAGAAGGGGGAGCCCCAGAAGTACCAGCCCACGGGCAAGAAGACCTACTCTCGCATCGTCCCGCGCGACACGATCCAGGGCGCGGCCCTCGTGACGCAGATGAAGAGCGACGGCTGCACGAAGGTCGGCGTCGCCAACGACAAGGAGGTCTACGGCGCAGGCTTGGCGCGCCTGATCGAGATCAAGGCCAAGGAGCAGAACCTGACGATCACCTCCAACGCGGGGATCCAGAAGGACGCGGCCAACTTCCGCGGCGTGGCCTCGAAGCTGAAGAGCGAGGGCGCAGACTGCTTCGTCTTCGCGGGCGTGACCGCCAACGGCGGTATCCAGATCTACAAGGACGTGGCGGCCGCGCTGCCCGACGCGAAGCTGTACGGCCCCGACGGCGTCTGCGAGTCCGGGTTCACCAACCCGGAGAAGAAGGGCATCCCGGAGAGCGTGGGCAAGCGCTTCAAGTGCACCGTGGCGACGCTCGACCTGACCTCCTACCCGGGCGGCCAGCAGTTCCTCAAGGCGTTCTCCGAGGCCTACGACGAGGACAATCCCGATCCGTACGCCATCTACGGCTACGAGGCGATGCGGCTTGTGCTCGACACGATCGAGGCGGCCGGGCAGGCCGGCACGACGCGTGAGGGCTTCCTCGCGCAGCTGTTCAAGACGAAGGACCGTGACTCGGTCCTGGGCACGTACTCGATCGACGAGAACGGCGACACGACGCTGACCGACTACGGTCTGTACACGGTCGGCCCCGACGGCGACCCGAAGTACGAGTCGACGATCAAGGCCGCGAGCTAACCGGCGACCGCACGTCCGGCATGCGGCGTGACGGGGTCCGCAGGATCGACCCCGTCACGCCGCGCCGGCTTTCAGCCCACTCCACCGACTACTACTAGGTAACCGTCGTGGCCACGACTGACGCGCCGCCGCTGCCCTCCGCCGCCGCGCCCGCGCGCAACATCTTCGCCGAACTGCTCTCGAAGTACGGGCTCTTCGCGGTCCTGCTCGCCCTGCCGGTCTTCTACGGCATCAAGGACCTTCGCGACCAGGGCGACCTCTCGCCCCTGGCCACGAACATCTTCCAGGGTCTGTCCAACGGCTCCATCTGGGCGCTGATCGCCGTGGGGTACACGCTCGTCTACGGCATCATCGAGCTGATCAACTTCGCCCACGGCGAGAACTTCATGATCGGGTCGTTCGTCTCGGCCGGCCTGTGGGGCACGCTTGGCCTCACGCTCGCGACCGGCCCGCTCGGCCTCGTGCTCGGCCTGCTGCTCACGCTGATCGTCGCGATGGTCACCTGCGGCTCGCTGAACGTCATGATCGAGAAGGTGGCCTACCGGCCGTTGCGCAGCGCCCCCAAGCTCGCGCCGCTGATCACCGCCGTCGGCTTCTCGTTCATCCTGCAGAACGTCGGCCTGCTGTGGCTCGGCGGCTCGCCCGCCGGGGTACCCGACCTGCTCCGGGCGCAGGACGAGGTCGCGACGATCATCGGCATCCGCGTGCAACGCGCTGACATCCTCGCGATCCTCGTGACGATCCCGCTCGTGATCGCGATGGTGACGTTCATCAACAAGAGTCGCCTCGGCAAGGCGATGCGGGCCACCGCGCAGGATCCCGACGCCGCACGGCTGCAGGGCATCAACGTCGACACGACGATCTCCTTGACCTTTCTGATCGGCGGCATGCTCGCCGGGGCGGCCGGCCTCATCTACGCGCTGTACCAGACGACCATCTGGTTCTTCCAGGGCTTCCAGGCCGGCCTGATCGCCTTCACCGCCGCGGTCATGGGCGGCATCGGCAATCTCAAGGGCGCCGTCCTCGGCGGCCTGATCATCGGCGTCATCCAGCAGATCTCCGACAGCCGCATCGGCTCGGAGTGGACTCCGGCGATCGTGTTCGGGTACCTCGTGCTGGTGATGGTGTTCCGCCCGCAGGGGCTCATCGGAGAAGAGACGAGGGAAGCGGGCTGATGGCCGTCGCCAGTCCCGCACAGAGCACGCCGGCGCCCAAGCGCTATTCGCTGGAGGGCGGCCTGCCGCCCGTGGCGGGCAAGGTGCTCTTCGTCGCGCTGGCGGTGTTCGCCGTCTTGCTGCCGCTGCTGCTCGACCCGATCTCCAGCCTGCTCAGCGACTGCATCATCGCGCTCGCGTTCGTGATCATGGCCCTCGGTCTCAACGTGGTGGTCGGCTTCGCGGGCCTGCTGGACCTGGGCTACGTGGCGTTCTTCGCGATCGGCGCCTACGCGGTCGGGTGGTTCGCGTCGGGGTTCTTCGTCGACGCCAACGTGTACGTCGGCGTCTCGGGGTTCGTGCTCAACCTCCCGGGGATCCACACGAACTTCCTGATCGTGCTCCTGGCGGCGATGATCCTGTGCGCGATCGGCGGCATCCTGATCGGCTTGCCGACCCTGCGCCTGCGCGGGGACTACATCGCCATCGTCACCCTCGCCTTCGGCGAGATCATCCGCGTATTCGCGGTCAACGGCGACCAGATCGCGCTGCCGTTCGGCGACGCGAACCTCACCGCCGGGCGCCAGGGGATCACCCCCGTCGACCAGATTCAGCTCCCGTTCCTCCCCCAGTTCACCCAGCTCGACCTGCGGCCGTGGTACTGGCTCGTGCTCGCGCTCGTGTTCGTCACGCTCTTCGTCGTCATCCGCCTGCGCGACTCCCGCCTGGGCCGCGCGTGGATCGCGATTCGCGAGGACGAGGTGGCCGCTGCCTCCATGGGTGTCCCGCTCGTGAAGACCAAGCTGTACGCCTACGCCGTCGGGGCGGCGATCGGCGGGGTCTCCGGCGCCTTCCAGGCTTCCTACCTCAACACGGTCAACGCCGACCAGTTCGCGTTCTCGTTCTCGATCTTCGTCCTGGCGATGATCATCCTGGGCGGGCTCGGATCGGTCTGGGGCGTCGTCTTCGGCGCCGTCCTGCTGTCGTTCATCAACTCCTACCTGATTCCCGACGTCCTGCGAACGGTGCCCAAGAGCCTCGGCCTGGAGTTCGAGCTCACCGACCTCGGCTTCGGGATCTTCGGCTTCCTGCTGCTGATCGTGATGGTGCTGCGACCCGAAGGCCTGCTTCCCGAGAAACGCCGTCAGATCGAGCTGACCGAAGGGGTCGGCACGGGGGAGAGCACGTTCGAGGTGCGGGCATGACGTCCAGCACCGCCGCCGATCCACCGGCGGGCGGGGACACCGCGTCGCGCGCGGCCCTCATGACCGTCCAGGGGGTCTCGAAGGTCTTCGGCGGCCTGACCGCGGTCTCCGACGTGTCCTTCACGATCCCGAGCCGGTCGATCGTCTCGGTGATCGGACCCAACGGGGCGGGCAAGACCACGTTCTTCAACATGCTCACCGGGCTCTACAAGCCGACGGTGGGCCGCATCACGTTCCTCGGCAAGGACGTCACGGGGACCCGCCCGGACCTGATCACCAAGATGGGCGTGGCCCGGACGTTCCAGAACATCCGCCTGTTCGGGACGATGAGCGCGCTGGAGAACGTCCTGGTCGGCCAGCACGCCCGCATGAAGGCCGGGATCGTCGGCTCGATCCTGCGTACGCCGGGTGTCCGCAAGGAGGAGGAGCGCATCCGGGTGGTCGGCCGCGAGATCCTCGACTTCGTCGGGATGCCGGCCTCCTCGTTCGACCAGCTCGCGATCAACCTCTCCTACGGCGACCAGCGCCGCGTCGAGATCGCCCGCGCGCTGGCCTCGGAACCGAAGCTGCTGCTGCTCGACGAGCCGACGGCGGGCATGAATCCGAACGAGTCCGATCGCCTCACCCAGCTCATGCGCAGGCTGCGCGACGAGCGGGACCTCACCATCCTGCTCATCGAGCACGACATGAAGGTCGTCATGGGCGTCTCGGAGCGTGTGACGGTCCTGGACCACGGAACGAAGATCGCCGAGGGCGATCCGGCCACCGTGCGGTCCGATCCCGCCGTCGTCGAGGCCTACCTCGGAAAGCAGGGCTAGCCCGTGGCGCTCCTCGACGTCGAAGACATCGCCACCTACTACGGGAACATCCAGGCGCTCAAGAGCATCTCGCTCACGGTCGAGGAGGGCGAGATCGTCACCCTCATCGGCTCCAACGGCGCCGGGAAGTCCACGACGCTGCGCTCGATCTCGGGCCTGTCGCCGCCGCGCGCCGGCTCCATCAGGTTCATGGGGGAGGAGATCTCCGGCACTCCGCCGCAGCAGATCGTCGCCAAGGGCATCTCGCAGTCTCCCGAGGGCCGCAAGTGCTTCCCGCGCATGACGGTCCGCGAGAACCTCGACCTCGGGGCCTACCTGCGTCAGGAGAAGGGCGCGATCAACGAGGACATGGAGCGCGTCTTCGACCTCTTCCCGCGGCTCAAGGAGCGCGAGAAGCAGAAGGCGGGCACCATGTCCGGCGGGGAGCAGCAGATGCTCGCGATCGGTCGCGCGCTGATGGCCAGGCCGAAGCTCCTGCTGCTCGACGAGCCCTCGATGGGCATCGCTCCCATCCTGGTGGATCGGATCTACGAGACGATCGCCGAGATCAACAAGCAGGGCATGACGATCCTCCTGGTCGAGCAGAACGCGAACTACGGTCTCGGCGTCTCGGACCGCGCCTACGTCCTGGAGACGGGAACGGTGGCGCTGGCCGACACGTCGGCGTCCCTTCGCGAGAACCCCGACGTGCAGAAGGCCTACCTCGGAACGTGACCCTCCCCTTCGCGCTCATCGGCGCAACCGCGCTGTACCTCCTCTTCGTCTGGCTGGCCAGCGCGATCGCCGCGGCCTACCTGTCCGAGCGGAAGGGCTACACGGAGAAGCCCGGGCTGGCAGCCGGGCTGCTGCTCACGGTCGTCGGTCCGCTCATCTTCCTGGTCATCCCGGCGAAGAAGGGCTCGGCCTGGAAGCGCTTCGGCCCGTTCGGCAGCACCCTGCGCGACTCGTCGTGAGCGCAGTAGGCTCGCTCGAGCTGAGATGCCGCTCGAGGTCCTGACCCAGGCGATCGATCTGCTCGCCTCCCGCGCGGACCTCTCGGCGGAGCAGGCGGGTGCCGTGCTGGCCGAGATCATGGCCGGCAACGCGTCGGACGCGCAGATCGCCGCGTTTCTCATCGCCCTGCGCACGAAGGGCGAGACCCCAGGCGAGCTCGCGGGCCTCGCGCGCACGATGCGCAAGCTCGCCACCCGGGTGCCGTGCGCGCGCGAGGACCTGGTTGACACCGCCGGAACCGGCGGCGGGCGTCTCACGTTCAACGTCTCGACCACCGCGGCGCTGATCGCCGCGGGCGCGGGCTGCGCGGTGGCCAAGCACGGCAACCGCTCCGCCACGAGCTCCTCCGGGTCCGCCGACGTCCTCGAGGCGCTCGGCGCGCGCATCGACCTCGCGGCGGAGGCGGTGGCGCGGTGCGTCGAGGCCACCGGCTTCGGCTTCATGTTCGCTCCCGCCCACCACGCCGCGATGCGCTGGGTGATGCCCGTGCGCCGGGAGCTGGCGGTCCGCACGATCTTCAACTTCCTCGGCCCGCTCACCAATCCGGCGGGAGCACGGCGCCAGCTGATCGGCGTCTCGGATCCGCGGATGCTCGACGTCATGGCCCAGGCGCTGGCGCGACTGGGCTGCGACCGGGCGCTGGTAGTGTCGAGCGACGATGGTCTGGACGAGATGAGCACGTCCGCCGCCACCCGGGTGGTCGAGGTCAACGGCACCGACGTCCGGCGCTACACGGTGACGGCCGGCGACGTGGGCCTGCCCTCGGCCGAGGCGGGATCGCTCACCGGCGGCAGCCCGGCCGAGAACGCGCGCGTCACCCGCCAGATCCTCGAGGGCGAGCCCGGCCCGCAGCGCGACATCGCCGTGCTCAACGCGGGCGCGGCGATCTACGCCGCGGGGCGCGCCGCCGACCTGGCGGGCGGCGTCGCCGCCGCCCAGCAGGCCGTCGACGCCGGCCGGGCCGCAGGCGTGCTGGAGCGCTACGTCGCCCTCTCACACGAGCTGGCTCCCGCATGAACGTGCTCGAGCGCATCGTCGAGGCCACCCACAAGGAGGTCCGGCGCCGCCGCGAGGAGGTTCCGCTGTCCGAGCTTGAGGCGCACCTCGCCGTCCGCGGCGACGACCGGCCGTTCTCCGAGGCGCTCACCCGCCCGGGCATCTCGGTCATCGCCGAGCACAAGCGACGCTCGCCCTCGGCGGGCGAGATCCGCAAGGGCTCCACGGTCGAGGAGATCGTCGCCGCCTACGAGCGCGGGGGCGCGGCCGCGCTGTCGATCCTCACGGAGGGCCCGCACTTCGCCGGCTCCCTGGACGATCTGCGTGCCGCGCAGGATTCCTGCCGGCTGCCGATCCTGCGCAAGGACTTCCTCGTCGACGTCTATCAGGTGTACGAGTCGGCGGCCTGGGGCGCGGACGCGATCCTGCTCATCGTCGCCGCCCTGGACGACGACGAGCTCACGCTCCTGCATCGCGAGGCACTCACGCTGGACCTCGACGTCCTGGTGGAAGTCCACGACGAGGAGGAGCTCTCCCGGGCGTTGGAGGGGCTCGACGCCGACGTCATCGGCATCAACAACCGCGACCTCACCGACTTCTCCGTCGACGTGCAGCGCACCTACGACCTGCTCAGCGACGTGCCGGCGGGCAAGACCGTCGTGTCCGAATCGGGTTTTCACGACCGAGCGCAGCTCGAGGACCTCGAACGTGTCGGCGTCGACGCGGTGTTGATCGGTGAGAGCCTGATGCGCGCGCCCGACCCCGCGGACGCCCTTCGCGACCTCACCGACCATCACGACAGCGAACCGCTTTAGCCTGGCTTCAATCGCCGCCAAGCTCAGCTTCACGTCCGCCGCCCACCCTTGAGGCGCATGGAGACGCGGACCCTCATCCCTGTGGCCGTCACCTCGGCGGTGCTCGGCGGCGGCGTCGTCGCGATCGCGGTGGCCGTCCTCGGCCTCGGCGCCACCTCGGAGACCACCACGATCGTGCAGCAGGCACCCATGGCGATGAGCCGGAGCACCGTCCGCTCCGAGGGCGGGCTCACCGCCCGCGACCTCTACAAGCGCGACTCCCCCGGAGTCGTCTTCGTCAAGGCCGACGTCGTCCAGGGTGCCGAGGACTCCTCGCCGTTCGACCTCGGCTCTCCGCGGGCCGAGCCCGGAGACGCGACGGGCTCGGGGTTCGTCATCGACCGCTCGGGCAACATCCTCACCAACGCCCACGTCGTCGACGGCGCCGTCAAGGTCATGGTGCAGCTCGCCGACCAGAAGACGGTCGAGGCGCGGGTCGTCGGCCGCGACACCTCCTCCGATCTCGCGCTGCTGAAGATCGACCCGGACGGCCTGGCCCTGCGGCCGCTCGAGCTCGGCTCGGCCAAGGACACCCAGGTCGGCGACCCGGTCATCGCGATCGGCAACCCGTTCGGCCTCGATCGCACGCTCACCACGGGAGTCGTCTCCGCGCTCCAGCGCCAGATCACCGCGCCCAACGGGTTCACGATCACCGACGTCATCCAGACCGACGCGGCGATCAACCCGGGCAACTCGGGCGGCCCGCTGATCGACGCCGCGGGCCGCGTCATCGGCATCAACTCGCAGATCGAGGCCGGCTCCGGGGGTGGCAACGTCGGCATCGGCTTCGCGGTTCCGATCGACACCGCCAAGCAGATCCTCCCCGCGCTCAAGCAGGACGGCACGGTCGAGCGGGCCTACCTCGGCATCACCTCGCTGACCATCGACGGCTCCGTCGCGGCCGCGAGCCTCCCGACCGAGCGGGGGGTGCTCGTGCAGACCGTCCAGCAGGGCAGCCCGGCCGAGAAGGCCGGCATCCGTGCCGGGGGCCTGTCGGGACAGCTGCCCGACGGCACGACCATCGAGCTCGGGGGCGACATCATCAAGCGCGTCGCGGGCAGCCCGATCCGGACCTCCGACGAGCTCGCCAGGATCGTCGCGGCCCAGAAGCCCGGCAGCGTCGTGACGGTCGAGCTCCTCCGCGGCAAGGAGCGCCGTTCGGTGAAGGTCAAGCTCAGCTCACGCCCGAACGCCTCCCGCGGAGGCTGAGCTCCGCCTCACCCGCTCTACGATGCGAGGTGTGTCCCGCGCGCCCCGCATCAAGATCTGTGGCATCACGAGCCCCGGAGACGGGGAGCACGCAGTCGAGGCGGGGGCCTGGGCGATCGGCATGGTCTTCTGGCCTGGTTCGCCCCGGGCCGTCACGGTCGACACCGCCGCGCACATCGCGGCGCCGCTGCGCCGCCGCGCGGAGCTGGTCGGCGTCTTCGTCAACGCGACCCTCGACGAGGTCGTCGGGACCGCGGAGGCCGTCGGGCTGACGTGGATCCAGCTGCACGGGGACGAGGGGCCGGCGTTCTGCGAGGCCGCGGCACGGCGCGCCGGGGTGAAGGTCCTCAAGGCCGCGCGCGTGCGGGCGAAGTCCGACGTCCAGGCCATCGACGTCTTCCGCAACGTCGACGCGCACCTCCTGGACGCGTTCCGCCCCGGCGAGCCCGGCGGCACCGGCGAGACGTTCGAGTGGGGATTGGCCGGCGAGCGGCGCTCCGCCCTGCCGCTCATGCTGGCGGGCGGGCTCACCCCGGGGAACGTCGCGGCGGGCATCGCCCGGACGCGGCCGTGGGCGGTCGACGTCTCCTCGGGCGTGGAGGCCGCTCCGGGGGTCAAGGATCCCGGCAGGGTCGAGGCCTTCGTCGCGGCGGTGCGGGCCACCGCCCCGGAGCCGGTGGAGTCCGCGCCGTGAGCGCGATCGAGCACCGCTTCGGCCCCTACGGCGGCCAGTACGTCCCCGAGACGCTGATGCCGGCGCTGGCCGAGCTCGAGCTCGCCTGGGCCGGCGCCCTCGCCGACCCGGCCTGGACGGCGGAGCTCGCCGAGCTCCTGCGCGACTTCGCCGGGCGCCCCTCGACGCTGTACCGCGCGCGCCGGCTCTCCGACCATGCAGGGCGGCCGATCTTCTTGAAGCGCGAGGACCTCAACCACACGGGCTCGCACAAGATCAACAACGCCCTGGGACAGGCGCTGCTGGCCAGGCGCATGGGCAAGACGCGCATCATCGCCGAGACCGGCGCGGGCCAGCACGGCGTCGCGACCGCCACGGCGTGCGCGCTGCTCGGCCTGGAGTGCATCGTCTACATGGGAGTGGAGGACACGCGCCGCCAGATGCCCAACGTGCAGCGGATGGAGCTGCTCGGCGCGCGCGTGTCGTCCGTGGAAGCGGGATCCGGGACGCTGAAGGACGCGACGTCGGAGGCGATCCGCGACTGGGTCACGAACGTGGGGGACACCCACTACATCATCGGCTCGGTCGTCGGCCCGGCCCCGTACCCGGCGCTCGTGCGCGAGCTCCAGCGCGTCATCGGCGACGAGGCCCGCGCCCAGCTGCTCGAGCGCGAGGGGCGCCTGCCCGACCGGGTCGTGGCCTGCGTGGGCGGCGGCTCCAACGCGATGGGGATCTTCGCCGCCTTCGTCGACGACCCCGACGTGCAGCTGATCGGCGTGGAGGCCGCCGGCGAGGGGATCCTCACGGGGCGCCACGGGGCGCCGCTGACGGCGGGCAACCGTGCGGGCATCCTGCACGGCTCGATGTCGGCGATCATGCAGGATGCCGACGGCCAGATCGTCGAGGCGCACTCGATCTCCGCCGGCCTGGACTATCCCGGGGCGGGGCCCGAGCACGCGTGGCTGCGCGACTCGGGTCGTGCGACCTACGTCGCGGTCTCCGACGCCGATGCTCTGCGGGCGTTCGCGCTGGTCACCCGCCTGGAGGGATTGCTCCCGGCGCTGGAGACCGCGCACGCGTTCCATCATGTCCTCGAGGAGCCGTCGGAGAGCACCATGGATCTGCTCTGCCTCTCGGGACGCGGTGACAAGGACCTTGGGCAGGTGCTGGACAAACTCGGCGCGGAGGAGCTGTGAGCGCGCCGGAAGCCCGGCGAGTGCCGTTCGGAACCCACCCCTCGGGCACTCATCAGCACTCGGCGGCTGGTGGGGAGCAGCGCATCGCCGCCGCGTTCGGCAAGCCCGGGCGCCGCGCAGCGCTGATGCCCTACCTCATGGGCGGCTTCCCGGACCTCGACCGCTCCCGTGGGATCGGGGAGGCCTACGCCGACGGCGGCGCCGACCTCGTCGAGCTCGGCGTCCCGTACTCCGATCCGCTTGCCGACGGTCCCGTCATCCAGGCCGCCGGCACGCGCGCCCTGCGCTCCGGCGCGACGCTCGACGGCGTGCTCGGCGTGTGCGAGGCGCTCGCGCCGCGGCTGCCGGTGGTGCTCATGGTCTACGCGAACGTCGTCTACGCGCGCGGGGTGCAGGCGTTCACCGCGGCCCTGCGCGACGCAGGCGCCAGCGGGCTGATCGTGCCCGACCTGCCGCTGGAAGAGGCGCCGCTCGTGCTCGAGGCCTGTGACGCCTCCGGCCTGGCGCTGGTGCCGCTGGTCGCGCCGACCTCTCCCGACGAGCGCATGGGCCGCATCGGCGCTCGCGCCCGCGGCTTCCTCTACACCGTCTCGGTGACGGGGACCACGGGGGAGCGCGTCGCGCTCGAGGACGCCTTCGGCCCGATCGTCACGCGGGCCAAGGCGCACACGCACGTCCCCGTCGCCTTGGGCTTCGGCATCGCCACGCCGGAGCAGGCGCGTGCGGCCGCAGACGCCGGCGCCGACGGCGTGATCGTCGGCTCGCGCCTCGTGCGCGCCGCCGCCGAGCACGCCGACGACCCGGCCGGAGCGGTGCGCGACATCGTCGCCGGCTTGGCCGCGGGCCTCCACGCATGAGCCGAATCCATCCGCCCGACCGTGTGTTGCACTCCGTGTGATGCGCACGACGGACCGCCCCGTCTGCCTCTGCGCGCTGCTGGCGGTGACGGCGCTCCTGCTGTCGGCGGTCCCGGCGGCCATGGCGGCGCCCGGCGACCTGGACGCGAGCTTCGGCGGGACCGGCATCGTCAAGCGCTCGGGCTCCGGCGTCGACGCGGCCGTCCAGGCCGACGGCAAGGTCGTCCGGCTCACCCGGGAGTTCGAGATCGCGCGCTACACCGTCGACGGGAGGCTCGATCCGACGTTCGGCACGGGCGGCGTCGTCACCGCGCCCGGCGGCAACGGGGATGCGATCATCGTCCAGCCCGACGGCCGGATCGTCGCCGTTGGCGATCGCACCGACGGATCAGACACGAACTTCCTGGTGCGGCGCTATCTTCCCGACGGAACCCGGGACGCCGGCTTCGGGACCGACGGAGCCGTGGCCACCCCGATCGCGGCCTCCGGCGGCGCTGATCGTGCCTTGGCGGTGGCCGTCGCGCCTGACGGCAAGCTCGTGGTGGCCGGGTGCACGAGCCCGATGGCCTCCTGTGGTGCGCCCGGATCCAGCGCGAGCTCGGACACCGCGGTGGCCCGCTACACCGCGGACGGCGCGCTCGATCCCAGCTTCGACAGAGACGGCAGGGTCACGGTCGTCGTCGGCGCGGGCGATCGCGGCGACCAGGCCAACGGCGTGGCGGTGCGTCCCGACGGAGGCGTCGTCCTTGGGGGCACGGCCGACACCCGGATCGACGCCGGCGGCCCCGTCGACGAGGACTTCGCGGTGACGCAGCTCTCCCCGGGCGGCCAGCGCGACCTCACGTACTCCGACGACGGGATCGCGACCGTCGGCATCGAGCTCGGCGGCGAGCGGCGGGACGACGGGCGAGCAGGCGTGGCGCTCCAGCGCGACGGCAAGGTGCTGATCGCCGGCCAGAGCGGGCCGTCGAGCACCGTGTCGTCCTTCGCCGTGGCGCGGCTGGACTCCGGGGGCGCGCTCGACCCGGGTTTCGGCGCGGGGGGAGTCGCGCGTACGGGCGTCGGCTCCACAAGCGCCGGCGTCGCCCGCGGCCTGGCGCTCCAATCCGACGGCAAGGCCGTGCTCGTCGGCCACGACGGCCAGGAGAGGGGCATCCTCGCCGTCCGCTACACGACCGCGGGCGCCGTCGACCCGACGTTCGGCAACCACGGCCAGGTCGTCGTCGCCGGCGAGGACGCACCGGCCGTCTCGGTCAGGACCGACGCCGACGATCAGCCGATCCTCTCCGGGGGGACGGGCGTGGGCTTCGTCGCCCGGCTCGCCGGCGACGACCGCGCGGATCTGGGCTTCAGATCCTTTCCGAGGCCGGCGATCCTCTACACCGCGCCCGGTTCGGACAGCGGTCTGTTCTTCATCCACAACCGCGGTCCGAAGGGCGCCAGGGCGGTGACCCTCGATTCCTCGATCCCCGCGGGAGCGACCGTCTCGTCGCTCACCACGACGCAGGGCAGCTGCGCGCTGACGGCCCGGATCGCCTGCGCGCTCGGAGACCTGCCGGCCGGCGGCGAGGCGCAGGTGCGCTTCCGGTTCGCGGTCGAGTCAGGGGGCCGCTATTCGTTCCTCGGCACGGTCGACAGCGCCACCGTCGACCCCGCCCGCACGAACAACAAGTTCGATGCCGGAACCTTCTTCGCCAGCCGCCTGGGCCGTCCGCTTCCGCCCCCGCAGCCCCCGCCCGCGCCCGACATCAGCAAGCCGCGGCTGACGTCCGTCCGGCTCGCACGCCCGTCGTTTCGCCGCAGCCGCGGATCGACCCGGCTGACCTTCACCCTCTCCGAGGCCGCCGAGGTCCGGGTGACGTTCTCCGGCGTGGCGCGCGTACGCGGCCGCGAGCGCCTCGTCCGTATCCCCGGGGCACTCGTCCTCGACCGGCAGCGCGGACGCAACGGGCTGACCTTCACCGCCCGCCTCGCCGATCGCGCGCGGCGGGTCGCGCCCGGGCGTTACCGGGTCGCCTTGGTCGCCTCCGACCGCGCCGGCAACCGCGCCGCCGCCGTTCGGCGGACGTTCACGATCCGGCGGTGAGCGGCAGTCGGGCCGCATTGCTCTTGTAGACTCGCCGCCTCATGGGTCTCGTCGCAGCCACCACCGTCGGCCTGGTCATCTGGATCGTCCTCTGGGCCCTCGGGACCAAGGCGATCGACTCGTTCATGATCACGGTCGTGATCGTGATGATCGGCGTCGCGGCCCGCATGGTCGCGCCGTCGCTCCCGGGCAACCGGAAAGCCTGAACCGGCCGGCGCCACCGCCCGCGATGCGCCCGCGCCTGGCCGCGACGGTGGCCACCATGCTGGTCCTCGGCCTGCCGGCGTGCGAGCGCGCCGCCGAGCGGGCGGGAGACACGGGGTCGACGACCCTGACGGTGTACGCGAGCCTGCCGCTCCAGGGCCCCACCGGACCGGAGTCCGAGGCGGTGGCCAACGGCGCGCGCCTCGCGCTGCGCGAAGCCGGCGGCAAGGTCGGCGGCCTGATCGTCAAGTTGGCGGTACTGGACGATTCGACCCCGAGAGCCGACGGATGGGACCGCGAGCAGACAGCCGAGAACGCGCGGGCGGTCGTCCGCGACCGCACGGCGATCGCCTACCTCGGCGATGGCCCGTCCGGTGCGACCGCCATCTCGCTGCCCATCCTCAACGCGGCCGGGGTGCTGCAGGTCAGCCCCACGAGCGGCTACCAGGGGCTGACGGGCGGCCGGGACGCCGAGCGGGGCGAGCCCGAGAGGTTCTACCCCTCGGGGGTCCGGACCTTCGCGCGTCCGGTGCCCAGCGATGCGGTGCAGGCCAGGGCGCTGCTCGCGGGCCTCGACGGCGAGCGGTGCCGCCGCTTGCAGGTGCTCGACGATCGCGGCGTGGGCGGGCGCGGCCTGGCCGCCGCGGTCGAGCGACTGGCGACCGCCGCCGGCATCGAGGTCCTCAGCCGCGAAGGGCTGCCCGAGGCAGGCGACGCTTCCGAGCCGGCAGCGACCGTCGTCGAGCGCGGCGCGGACTGCGTGCTCTTCGCCGGTGCACTCGCCGACGGGGTCCCGGCGCTCTTCGACGCGCTCCACGCCGCCGATCCCCGGCTCGAGCTCTTCGGAGGCGACGACCTGGCCACCGACTCCTTCGCCCGCGCGCTCTCGGCGGGCACGCAGGCGCGGACGCACCTGACCGCGCCGCCGGGCGTCCTGGAGCCGCTTCCCGGTGTCCAGGCGTTCGTCCGGGGCTATCGCGAGACGTTCGGGATGCCGGCGCGCACCGGCGCCATCTACGGCTACGAGGCCATGCGTCTCGTGCTCGCGGCGATCGAGCGCGCCGGCCCGCTGGGCAACGACCGTGCCGCGGTGATCGGTGCGCTGTTCGAGCTGGGCGAGCGCCAGAGCCCGCTCGGGCCGTACCGCATCGGTTCCGACGGGAACTCCACGCGCACCGCCTACTCGCGTCTCGGGGTCCGCGACGGCCGGCTCGTACGGCTGGGGACGGCGTCCTTCGGCCCGGGCTGAGCGGCCGGGTGCCTTCTTGCCGGCTTGAAGCCGGGTTCATCTGCCCGGGTACCCTGTACGGATGGCAGAAGACCCTCGTCGACCCTCCGACGATCAGCGCCACGCCTCCGACCACCAGCGGCTTGCCGCGGACGACGGGCGCAGCCAGTCCCCCGACCGCAAGAAGGAGCCGACGCGCACCCCCTGGCGCGTCGACCCCGCCGCCGACGGGCGCGGGAAGCCCGACGCGCCCAAGGGGCCGATGGGCGGCATGAAGTGGCGCCCTCTCCTGGTCGCCGTCGTGCTGGTCCTGGCCCTGAACTTCTGGTTGTCGACGCTGCTGCCGGGCGGCGACCGCCCCACCCGCATCTCCTACAACCCGACCTTCGTCGAGCAGGTGGAGAACGGCAACGTCAAGGAGATCTCCTCACGTGGGGAGACGATCTCCGGCGAGTTCAAGCGCGAGGTCGACCCGCCGGGCGAGGCCAAGCCGAACATCGAGTTCACGACCGAGGTCCCGACGTTCGCCAACGCCGACCAGCTCTCGCGGATCCTGCAGGAGAACAAGGTCGAGATCAACGCCGAGCCCCCGACGGCCGGCCGCTCGCTGCTGGCGAGCTTTCTCATCTCGCTGCTCCCGACGCTGCTGATCATCGGCGTCCTCGTCTACATCATCCGGAAGGCGTCCGCGGGAGGCGCGGCGGGCATGGGGGGCTTCGGGCGCTCCAAGGCCAAGCGCGTCGACCAGGACGCCAACCAGCTGCGCACGACCTTCGACGACGTCGCGGGCATCGATGAGGCCGAGGACGAGCTGAAGGAGATCGTCGACTTCCTCAAGAACCCGGAGAAGTACAAGGCACTCGGAGCGCGCATCCCGAAGGGGGTCCTGCTGTCGGGCCCGCCCGGGACGGGCAAGACGCTGCTGGCGCGCGCCATGGCCGGCGAGGCCGACGCGGCGTTCTTCACCGCCAGCGCGGCGGAGTTCATCGAGATGATCGTCGGCGTCGGGGCATCGCGCGTGCGTGACCTGTTCGAGCAGGCCAAGAAGGCCGCGCCCGCGATCATCTTCATCGACGAGCTCGATGCGATCGGCCGCTCCCGCGGCGGCGGCAACGCGATGGGCGGTCACGACGAGCGCGAGCAGACGCTCAACCAGATCCTCACCGAGATGGACGGCTTCGACCCGTCGATCGGTGTCATCGTCCTGGCGGCCACGAACCGTCCTGAAGTCCTCGATTCCGCCCTGCTGCGTCCGGGCCGCTTCGATCGGCGCGTCACCGTGCAGCCGCCGGACAAGGTCGGCCGCGAGGCGATCCTCAAGGTCCACACGCGCTCGGTGCCACTCGAGGGTGAGGTCGATCTGTCCGGCATCGCGTCCTCGACTCCCGGCATGGTCGGTGCGGACCTCGCGAACCTCATCAACGAGGCCGCACTGCTGGCCGCCCGGCGTGGGCACAAGCGCGTCGACCGCCAGGATCTGGGCGACGCCCTCGAGCGGGTGGTCCTCGGCGCCGAGCGCAAGGTCGTGATGAGCGAGGAGGAGCGGGAGCGCACGGCCTATCACGAGGCCGGCCACGCGCTGGTCGGCATGCTCACCCCGGGCGCGGACCCCGTGCGCAAGGTCTCGATCATCCCGCGTGGCATGGCCCTGGGCGTGACCATGAGCGCGCCGGAGGCCGACCGCTTCAACTACGACCAGGGGTACCTGCGCTCGAAGATCCTCGTCGCGCTCGGGGGGCGCGTGGCCGAGGAGGTCGTCTACGGGAACATCACCACGGGCGCCGAGTCGGACATCCAGCAGCTCACGGGCATCGCCCGCGGCATGGTCACGCGCTGGGGCATGAGCGAGGCGATCGGGCCGATCGCCGTCGACGGGCAGAGCCCGAACGGCATGCTCCTGCCGGGTGCGGCGGAGACGTCGCAGGCGACGCAGGAGCTCATCGACCACGAGGTCCGCCGGATCGTCGACGAGGCCCACCACGACGTGACGATGCTCCTGACCGAGCACCGCGACCAGCTCGAGTCGCTGACGCGGACCCTGCTGGAGGACGAGACGCTCGACGAGGACCAGTCCTACGCCGCCGCGCGCGTCCCGCATCCCACTCCGGCCGAGCGCCAGGCGATCCGCGACGAGCGGGACTCGGCCCGCGCCGCGTTGGGCCCGGGCGCTTCCAGCACCCCGGAGGGCGACCACCCCGACGGCGGCGGCACGGTGCCCGAGGAGGAGCGCCCCGGGCTCGAGATCGCACCGCGGCCGGGCATCGGAGACGACACCCGGGCGATCCCCGAGCCGACGCGCTTCGACGGGCCGGCCGGGCTCGAGCTTCCGGAGAAGCCGCAGCTGAGCTCCGATCGCGAACGGTGATCGCAGGCGTCGGCGTCGACCTCAAGCGCCTCACGTGGGACGGGCACACCGTAAGGTGGTCGAGGCGCTGCTCGACCCGCGTGTCCTTGCGACCGTCTAGCCCAGTGCGCTCTGGAGCGCGGGATGCAAGTCCGGCCGCGTGAACGCGTAACCCCCGGCGAGCGGGCGCTCGGGCACCGCGCGCTGCCCTCGGGTGACGACCTCGGCCATCTCGCCGAAGAGCAGCTTGACCGCGAAGGCCGGGACGGGGGCGACGCTCGGGCGGTGCAGCGCCTTGCCGAGTGCCGTGGAGAACTCCTTGTTCGTGACCGGCTCGGGCGCCGCGCCGTTGTAGGCGCCGCTCCAGCGCGGATCGTCGAGGGCCTTGAGGTACAGGCCGACGATGTCGTCGACGTGAATCCACGGCATGTACTGCCCACCCCCGGCGACGGGTCCGCCGATCCCCGCCTTGAACGCCGGCAGCATCGTCTTCAGCGCGCCGCCCGCCGCGTCGAGCACGACGCCGGTGCGGATCTTCACGACCCGCAGGCCGAGCCCCGCGGCGAGGTCGGCCTCGCGCTCCCAGCGGACGCAGACGCCGGCGAGGAAGTCGTTGCCGGCCGGAGCCGACTCGGGCACGCGTTCGTCGCCGTGCGGGCCGTAGTAGCCGACCGCGGACGAGGAGACGAGCACGCCCGGCTTGGGCTCGGCCGCGGCGATGCCGGCCACCAGGTTGCGCGTGCCCTGCTCGCGCGAGGCGAGGATCGTCTCCTTCGCCTTGGCGCTCCAGCGTTGCGCCACCGGCTCGCCGGCGAGGTGGACGACCGCGTCGCGCCCCGACAGGGCGCCCGCGGGCGCGGGGCCCGCGGTCGAGTCCCAGGCGACGGCATCGACTCCCAGCGCCGCCTTGGCCTTGGCGGGGTTGCGCGAAAGCACGGTGACGGTGTCCCCGCGGGCGTCGAGGGCCGCGACGAGCTTCGTTCCGATGAGTCCGGTGGCGCCCGTGATCGTGATGTTCATCATGGGGGCTACGCGCCACCGGGAAGGATGGGATCAGGTCACGACCCGGCAGCGCCCCACGGCTCCTTTAAGTTTCGGCGGAGGACGCACGGGCGGCCGGCGCGACGACTGGCCAGGCGATCTCCCGGGCAGGCCCTACCGGGTCATGGCCGCGACCGCCGTCTGGAGACGCGCGCTGGACCTGCCCGCGCCGGCCGCGCTCGTGCGCGACGACTGGGCGCGGCGCAACGCCGAGCTCGAGGCGGTGCTGCGCGACGGACCACCGCGCGACTACCTGCGCCACCCGTCGGTCGCCTTCCAGATGTTCGTCGGCGAGCACCACGCCGTGCGGGAGCTGCCGTACGTGACCGATCGGCTGGGCGGCGATCGGGCGCTGCTGGCCGAGCCGGCGGCGGGCGACCCGCCGACCATGGTGCTCGACGACGGCACCGTGACGTCGTCGAACACCGTCCACCACGTCTTCCACCTGCTGCGCTACGAGCAGGCGACGGCGCGCGCGCCGGCCGAGCACGACGTCGTCGTGGAGTGGGGCGCGGGCTACGGCAACCTCGGGCGCCTGCTGCGCGCGCGGCACGGCGGAGCGCCGACGCTCGTGCTGATCGACACGCCGGTCTTCTCGGCGCTGCAGCATCTGCACCTCTCCGCGGTGCTGGGCGCCGACGCGGTGGTGCTGCACCAGGAGCCGGGAGCGCCGGTCGTCGCCGGGCGCGTCAACGTCGTGCCGCTCGGGCTCGTCGCGGCACTCGCCGTCCGGGCCGACCTGTTCGTCTCCACCTGGGCGCTGAACGAGAGCACGCAGGCCGCGCAGGCCCTGGTCCTGGAGCGCGAGTGGTTCGGCGCGCCCGCGCTGCTGCTCGCCTTCCACCGCGGCGACCCGCTCGAGCCGGCGGTTCTCGCGGCGGGTGCCGAGCCCCTCCCGCTCGGCTCCTGGATGCCCGGGCAGCACTACTTCGTGCGCTGAGGAGCTCCGGGGCACGGCCGCAGGCGCACCGCGGTCGTCTACCGTCCGAAGCATGAGCGGCTGGAGCGAGGCGCGGATACCCGACCAGACCGGCAGGCGCGTCGTCGTCACCGGCGCGAACTCGGGGATCGGCTTTCACGCCGCGCGCGAGCTGGCGCAGCACGGTGCGCGGGTCGTGCTCGCGGTGCGCGACGAGTCCAAGGGGGTCGAGGCTGCGCGCGAGATTCCCGCCGAGGTGGAGGTGCACCGTCTCGACCTCGCCGACCTCGACTCCGTCCGCGCGTTCGCCGCCGCCTGGGACGGCCCGCTCGACCTCCTGATCAACAACGCGGGACTCATGGCACCGCCGCTGCGGCGCACCGCGCAGGGCTTCGAGTCGCAGTTCGGGACGAACCACCTGGGGCACTTCGCGCTCACGGGGCTCCTGCTCGGCGCGCTGCTGAAGACCGAGCGCCCGCGCGTGGTCACCGTGTCCTCGGTCGCCCACCGCATGGGCAGGATCCGCTTCGACGACCTGCAGAGCGAGCGGAACTACCGGCCGTGGCCGGCCTACGGCCAGTCCAAGCTCGCCAACCTGCTGTTCTGCTTCGAGCTGCAGCGGCGTTCCGACCGCGCCGGGGCGAGCCTCACCAGCGTGGCCGCCCACCCGGGGTACGCCGCGACGAACCTGCAGACCGGCACCTCGAGCCGGCTCCAGGACCTGCTCATGGGCGCGGCCAACAAGGTCATCGCCCAGTCGGCGCACGCCGGCGCCCTCCCGACGCTGTTCGCCGCCGTCGAGCCGCTGCCGGGCGCGGTCTACATCGGGCCGGATGGTCCCGGTGAGATGCGCGGGGCCCCGCAACTCGTCGACGCCGCTTCGGCGGCCAAGGACGCACAGACCGCCGCGGCGCTCTGGTCGGTGAGCGAGGAGCTCACCGGCGTGAGATTCGACTTCGGCGGCGCGGTGGCCTGACCCCCGCGGGCCGTCGCTAGGGTCAACGCTCCATGGCCGAGTCGCCCGACGAGCTCTACCTGATCGACGGCAACTCGCTGGCCTACCGGGCGTTCTTCGCCCTCCCGGAGTCGATCGCGACCTCCACGGGCTTTCCGACCAACGCGATCTTCGGCTTCGCCAGCATGCTGGTGAAGCTGCTGACCGAGCACGGCTCCAAGCCGACCCTCGTGGTGTGGGACAAGGGCCACTCGGGGCGCAAGGACGTCTACGCGGACTACAAGGCGCAGCGGACCTCGCGACCCGACCTGCTCAAACAGCAGTGGCCGCACATCGTCGAGCTCTGCGAGGCCTTCGGCTACCCCAGCGTCTCCGTCGAGGGGTACGAGGCCGACGACGTCATCGCCTCGATCGCGGAGCGCGCCCGCGAGGTCGGCGTGCCGACGGTGATCGTCACGGGTGACCGCGACGCCTTCCAGCTCATCGGCGACGACGGCCTCGTGAAGGTCATGGCCACGGCGCGCGGGATCACCGACACCAAGCTCTACGACCGCCAGGCGGTCATCGACCGCTACGGCATCGCGCCCGAGCTCGTCCCCGACTTCTACGGCCTCAAGGGCGACACCTCGGACAACATCCCGGGAGTGCCCGGGATCGGCGACAAGACCGCGTCGGACCTTCTGCAGAAGTTCGGCGACCTCGAGACCGTCCTGGCCTCGATCGACAAGATCTCCGGCGCGAAGCGCAAGGACAACCTGGCCAACCACGCCGACGACGCCCGCGTCTCCAAGCGCCTGGCGACGATCCAGCGTGACATCCCCGTGCCGATCGATCCGACCGCGGAGCTCACGCGCGCGCCCGACCGCTCCAAGTTGCGCGAGGTCTTCCGCCACTTCGAGCTGCGCGACCCGCTGCGCCGCCTGGAGGAGGCGCTCGGCGATGCCGACGCCGCCGCCCCCGCTCCCGTGGCCGAGACGACCATGGCCGCGACGGTCCGCGAGGCGCCGCTGGCCTCGCTGGCCGGTGCGCTGCCCGCGGGCGCGGAGATCTCCGTGGCGGTCAAGGCGCCCGCGGCGCCGGAAGGCGAGCTCTTCGCCGCCGAGCCGACGTGGCGCTGGGCGGTCTGCACGGACGCGAGCCCGCCCCTGCTGCTCGCGGGCACGTGCGAGCGACCCGAGGACCTCGTCGCTGCCCTGGCCGACCGGCCGGTGATCGCGCACGACGCAAAGCGGCTCGGGGTCGTCCCGCCGCTCCTGGTCCACGACACGCTGCTCGGCGCCTACCTCCTGGAGCCGGCGCGGCGCGGGTACCCGTTCCGCGAGCTCGTCGAGGAGCGAGGCTTCGCCGCGCAGGTGGACGACCCGACGGCCGCCGACGCGCTGCTGACCGCCGCGCTGGCGGGCTGGCAGCGCGGGCAGATCGCCGAGCGCGGCCTGGAGCCGGTCATGGCCGGGATCGAGCTCCCGCTCGTCGTCGTGCTGCGCGCGATGGAGCAGGCCGGCGTGCGCCTCGAGAAGCAGCAGTTCGCGGTCATCAAGCGCAAGGTCGACGACGAGATCGCCACGCTCGAGCGCGAGGTCTGGGATCTCGCCGGCGAGGAGTTCGTGCTCGGCTCCCCCCAGCAGCTCGGCCAGGTCCTCTTCGAGAAGCTGGGCCTGACGAAGAAGCGCAAGGGCAAGACCGGCTTCTCCACCGACGCGCGCGTGCTCCAGGCGATCCGGGGCGAGCACCCGGTCGTGGCGAAGATCGAGCGGTGGCGTGAGCTCAACCAGCTCTCGAAGACCTACCTCGACGTCTTGCCGCAGCTCACGGACTCCGAGGACCGCATCCACACGACGTTCATGCAGGCCGCCGCGCAGACCGGCCGGCTGGCGAGCACGGACCCGAACATGCAGAACGTCCCCGTGCGCACCGAGCTCGGGCGGGAGATCCGCGGCTGCTTCGAGGCGGCGCCCGGCAACCTCCTGCTCTCCGCGGACTACTCGCAGGTCGAGCTGCGGGTGCTCGCCCACGTCGCCGGCGAGCCCGTCCTCGAGGAGATCTTCCTGCGCGGGGAGGACGTGCACACCGCCACGGCGGCCCAGGTGTTCGGCAAGGAGCCGGGCGACCTGACGCCGATGGACCGCTCCAAGGCGAAGATGATCAACTACGGCATCGTCTACGGCTTGAGCGACTACGGCCTGGCCGACCGGCTGAACATCGCCCGCGAGGAGGCCAAGGCGTTCATCGACGCCTACCTGGAGCGCTTCGCCCACGTGCACGCGTTCATGACCCAGACGATCGAGCGGGCGACCGAGGAGGGCCACGTCACGACCCTCTACGGACGCCGCCGGCAGATTCCCGAGCTCAAGGCGCGCAATTGGCAGGTCCGCACGCTGGGCGAGCGCCTCGCGGTCAACACGATCATCCAGGGCACCGCGGCCGACGTGATGAAGCTCGCGATGATCGGCTCCCACCAGGCGCTCGAGCGCGAGGGACTGGCCACCCGGCTGATCCTGACGATCCACGACGAGCTGCTCTTCGAGGGCCCCGAGGCCGAGATGGATCGCGTCCGGTCCCTGGCCCAGCGCGAGATGACCGCGCCCTGGCCGCACCTCCCACCGCTCGCGGTCGACGTCGGCGTCGGGCGCAACTGGATGGACGCGAAGTAGTGGACCGCACGACCGCGGTCCTCGCCACCGCCGCGGCGGGAGGCCTGATCGCCCTGCAGGCACCGATCAACGGGCGCTTCGGCCGCGAGATCGGCTCGCTGCCGGCCGCGAGCGTCTCCTTCGCGTTCGGGCTGGCCGTCCTGCTGGCGCTCGTCGCCGTCCGCGGCGAGGTCGCCCGCATCGGTGAGGCGGTGAACGTCCCGTGGTGGTATCTGACGGGCGGGATCCTCGGCGCGGTCTACGTCACCACCGTGCTCGTGACGGTCGGCACGCTGGGCGCCGGGCCGGTGGTGGCAGCCACGATCGCCGCGCAGCTCTCGGTGTCGCTCGTCGTCGACCAGTTCGGGTGGCTCGGCGTGGCGCGCGACCCGATCACCGCCGGCCAGATCATCGGGGTGGTGCTGCTGGCGCTCGGGGTCTTCCTGATCGTGCGTGAGTAGCGGCGCGCGGCGTCCGCGGCGTGCTCGCCACTCAAAGAGCGGACGATAAGGCTGCCCGGGGCCGGGTATCGGAGGGCCGTGGAGAAGCCGGAGCAGCTCGCGCTCATCGTCGTCGACGTCCTGAGCGACTACGAGCACCCTGACGCCGACCGGCTCGTGGAGAGCAGCGAGGAGGCCGTTCCCAGGATCGCCTCGCTCGTCGAGGCCGCGCGGGAGCGTGACGTCCTGACCGTCTACGTCAACGACAACTTCCAGGACTGGACGCTCGACCGCCGCACGCTCCTGGAGCGGGTGACGGCCGGCCCGCACCGCAGGCTCGTCGAGCCCCTGGCTCCCCGCGACGACGTCGCGTTCGTGCTCAAGGGCAGACACTCGATCTTCTGGGAGACGTCGCTGGAGTTCCTGCTGCGCCAGCACGGGGTCGAACGCCTCGTCCTCTGCGGGCAGGTGACCGAGCAGTGCATCCTGTACTCCGCGCTGGACGCCCACATCCGCCAGTTCGCGGTGACCGTCGCCCACGACGCCTGCGCGTCGATCCACCGCGATCTCGCCGAGGCGGCACTGCGCCTCATGGAACTCAACATGCACGCCCGGATCGCCACGGGCGACGAGGCGCTGGACCCGGCGCCTGCGCGCGCCCGGTGACCGGTCCGTCCCGGTCAGCCCAGAGCCGGAGCGCCTTCGCGGGTGGCGGTAGGGACAGTTCGCGCGGAGCGCTCGAGCGCGAACTGCGGATCGGCGATCTCGAAGTACCGGGTGAAGCTCCATTCGATGAGCTTCGGGCGGCTCACGACGTCGAGCACCCTGTCCAGGACCGGGGAGGGGTTGACGCGCCCGAAGAGGTCTTGGGTGCGCAGCAGCCAGCGGAACTTCCAGGCGTGCCGGTCGGAGAACGCGGCGTACCGTTTCAGTGCCTCCGCGCGCGAGAGGCGCCCGTCGAGCACGGCGCGGAGCTCGCGACCCGCGGCGAGGCCGAAGTAGAACGCGGTGCGGATGCCTTCCGCGGAGAGCGGAAGGCAGTGGCCGGCCGAGTCGCCGACGAAGAAGACGCCGTCCTCGGTGGCCGCGCGCAGCTCGTGCGGGATCCAGTTGCCGTGGTACTCGTTGGGCTCCATGGAGAGATCGCGCGTGAGCTGGACCGTCTCCTCCTTGACGTGCTTGCGCGGGTCGAACGAGCCGACGCCGATACGAACCTCGTCGGTGGCGGGGAACGCCCAGCCGTAGCCCGCCGGGACGTACTTCGGGTCGAACCAGAGCTCGAGGTCCTCGCCGGTGGCCGGCGGGTGGACCTCGAGGCCGCGCGACAGCCGTGCGTCGGGTGGCTGGATCGCCTCCGGGGCGTTGGAGAGCGTCCGGCGCCAGCCCAGCGCGTCGACGATCAGCGGCGCGGTGAGGTCACCACGGTCGGTGTGGACGACGTCGCCCGTGCGCCCGTCGACCTTCGCGGTCTCGAACGTGGTCTCGTCGCCCTGGTCGCGCAGCAGCGCGCACAGCTCGCGGTAGTCGAAGGTGGAGAACGTGAACGGCAGGCGCCACGAGTAGGACTTCTTCGGGCGGTGCACCAGGAGGTGGGTGAAGGTCTGGCGGATCGAGCCCTCCAAGTTGAGGTTCGTCAGCCACTGCGTCGGCGCGGCGCAGGCCGACGTCTGGCGCTCGCCGATCTCGTAGCGGTCGATCATGAGCACGCGCCGACCGCTGCCCTGCAGCTCCCGGGCGACGCTGAGGCCCGCGAAGGAGGCCCCGCAGATCAGGACGTCGTACTCGCCGCTCAGGGGGGTCCGGTCGTCCCCGCGCTTGGTGGCTCGAACCGGCATGGGATGGGAGTCTACGGGGGGCGGGGAGCCCGCACCGGCCACCCTGGACGCGCTAGCATCCTCGGACTGATGACCACCATCTCACCTACTTCCGAAGCCAAGGTCGTCGAGGGTTCCGACGGCCTGCTGCTCGAGATCGACGGGCAGATCGTCCCGAACTACGACGCCACGTTCTCCCTCTTCGAGGAGGGGGAAGTCGTCTCGGGCCTCGTGGTTCGCATCGACAAGGACGAGGTCCTCGTCGACATCGGCTACAAGAGCGAGGGGGTCATCCCCTCCAACGAGCTTTCGATCCGCAAGGGCATCGACCCCTCCGAGGAGGTCGAGCTCGGCGAGGAGGTCGACGCGCTGGTCCTCATCAAGGAGGACCAGGACGGCCGCCTGATCATGTCGAAGAAGCGCGCGCGCTTCGAGAAGGCATGGCGCCGCATCGAGGCGGCCGCCGAGAGCGGCGAGCCCGTCGAGGGCACCGTCATCGAGGTCGTCAAGGGCGGCCTGATCATCGACCTGGGCGTGCGCGGCTTCCTGCCCGCGTCGCTGGTCGACATCCGCCGGGTGCCGGACCTCGACCAGTACATGAGCACGAAGATCGAGTGCAAGGTCATCGAGCTCAACCGCTCGCGCAACAACGTCGTCCTCTCACGCCGCGCGGTGCTCGAGGAGGAGCGCAAGGAGCAGCGCCAGGAGATCCTGGACCGCCTGCAGCCCGGGCTCGTCGTCGAGGGGCAGATCTCGAACATCGTCGACTTCGGCGCGTTCGTGGATCTCAACGGCATCGACGGCCTGATCCACATCTCCGAGCTGTCCTGGTCGCACGTCAACCACCCGTCGGAGATCCTGAACATCGGCGACACCGTCGCGGTCAAGGTGCTCGACATCGACCGCGACCGCCAGCGGATCTCCCTGGGGCTCAAGCAGACCCAGGAGGACCCGTGGCAGCGCGTCGTCGACACCTACCGGGTGAGCGACGAGCTCGAGGGCAACGTGACGAAGGTCGTCACCTTCGGCGCGTTCGTCGAGATCCTCGACGGGGTCGAGGGGCTCGTGCACATCTCCGAGCTGGCCAACCACCACGTCGAGAACCCGCGCGAGGTCGTCTCGCCCGGCGACCCCGTTCGCGTGAAGATCCTCGAGATCGACTCCGAGCGCCGCCGCCTGTCGCTGTCGGTCAAGCGCGTGGAGGGCCAGGTGCTCCCGATCCGCGACCTCTCCGCCGAGGACCTCGGCAACCTCGACGACGTACCGTCGCTCGGGCTCAGCGAGGACATCTTCACCGAGGGTCAGGCCGCGGCGGCCGCGACGTTCGGTGACGGTGCGCTGGTGAGCCCGGCGGACGCCGGAGTCGGCGACGCCGACGCGGTCGACGCTGCCGGCGCCGGAGAGGCGCCCGAGGCGGAGATCCCCGCCGAGGCGCCCGAGGCGGGTACCACCGCCCCGGCCACCCCGGGTGCGTCCGTGGCCGAGCCGGACACCGCCACCCCGGCCCAGGAGCCGCAGACCGCCGAGGAGGACGTCGCCTCCGCCGTGCCCGAGGCCGCAGCGGCGGCCGACGCGCCTGGAACCGACGAGGCCGGCGCGCCTACGGCCGCTGGCGCCGACGAGGACGGCACCCGTGCGGCCGCCGGCGACGACGCCGCCGCGGCCGCAGCCGCCGAGGCCGCCGGCGCGCCCGAGGCCGAGGCCGAGGCGCCGACCGAGCAGTGAGCCGGCGCCCGTGCCGGTCCCCTTCGTCGGCCTGACCGGGGGACTCGGCGCCGGCAAGTCGACCGCCCTGGCCGCTCTGGGGCGGCTGGGGGCGGTGACGCTGTCCACGGACGCGGTCGTCCACGAGCTCTACGCGGGCGACGCGGTCCGCGACGCGGTGGTGGAGCGCTGGGGGCCCGGAGTGGCGCCCGGCGGCGCCGTCGACCGTGACGCGATCGCCCGGCAGGCGTTCGCCTCCCCCGGGGAGCGCTCGTGGCTCGAGGGACTCATCTGGCCCCTCGTCGGTCGGCGCGTCGTCGAGTTCCGCGCCGCGGCGGACGCCGCGACGCCGCCGCCGCGGGCGGCCGTCGTCGAGACACCACTGCTCTTCGAGTCGGGCATGAACGCGATCTACGACGCCACGATCGCCGTCATCGCCCCGGAGGACGTCCGCGCCGCCCGCGCGGCCGCCCGCGGGCACGCGGCCGTCGACGAGCGCGCCAAGCGGCAGCTCACCCAGGAGGAGAAGGCGGCTCGTGCGTCGTACGTGGTCGCGAACGGCGGGACCCTCGAGGAGCTCGAGTCGGCCCTGGCCGCCGTCCTTGCTTCACTGACCCCATGAGCTCCCGCACGCCGACCGCCGCTCGCACCCCGCGGGTACCGCGCGCGCCGACCGCCCGGTCGGGGGGTGCGGGCCGCAAGCCGTCGCCGGGACGGGCGGGCCGCTCCCCGCGCCTGACCGCCGATCAGCGCCGGCGCCGGGCCATCGGTCGCCGGCGCGCCCGGGTGCTGGCGCTCCTGGTCGTCGCGGTGCTCGGGGCGGGAGGCCTCGCGCTGGCCTCCGGGGTCTTCGACACCGCCGTGCGCGAGATCGCGTTCCCCCTGCGCCACGAGGACATCATCCGCCAGCAGGCCGCCGGCAAGGGCATCGACGCGGCGCTGATCGCCGGGGTCATCTACACGGAGTCGCGCTTCCGGGACGGTCAGGTCTCGAGCGCGGGGGCCCTCGGGCTGATGCAGATCACGCCGGCCACCGCACGGGACATCGCCCGCAAGTCGGGCGGCACCCTCTTCGAGATCGACGATCTCGCCACCGCGCAGGTCAACATCGCCTACGGCGCGTACTACCTGCGCTACCTGCTCAACCGCTTCGGCGGCGACGAGGCCCTCGCGCTCGCGGCCTACAACGGCGGCGAGGGCAACGTGGACCGCTGGGTGAAGGCGGCGACGCAACGCGGTGAGCGCTTCCGGGTCTCGCGCATCCCGTTCCCGGAGACGCGGGAGTACGTCGGCCGCGTACGCGAGGCCGAGCGGCAGTACCGCGCGCGGTACCCGCGCGAGCTGGGGCTCTGACCGGAGTGGCCGCCGGGGACGGGTGACCGCCAGGGGTCGATGCGGGGGTCTGGCACCCGGATCCGCCCCCTCGCGGGCCGCCGGGCCTACAACAACCCCGCGAACGGCGGACAAGGGCTGACCTGGACGGCCTCTATCGTTCCTGCCGATGCCCGAGTTCCGCCTGGACCCCCTCTTCACCCCCGCCGCCGACCAGCCCAAGGCGATCCGCGAGATCTCCGCGTCGGTCCGGGAGGCAAACCGCTACACGACGCTCCTGGGCGCCACGGGCACGGGCAAGACGATGACGATGGCGGCGACGATCGCCGAGCTGCAGAAGCCCGCCCTGGTGCTCGCGCACAACAAGACGCTGGCCGCCCAGCTGTGCAACGAGTTCCGCACGTTCTTCCCCGAGAACGCCGTCGAGTACTTCGTCTCCTACTACGACTACTACCAGCCCGAGGCCTACGTCCCGAGCAAGGACCTCTACATCGAGAAGGACTCGGCGATCAACCAGGAGGTCGACCGGCTGCGCCACGCCGCGACGGCCGCCCTCTTCGCCCGCCGCGACGTCATCATCGTCGCCTCCGTGTCGGCGATCTTCGGCCTCGGCTCGCCCGAGACCTACGACGACAACCTGCAGAACCTCGTCAAGGGCGAGACGATCGACCGCGACGGGCTGCTGCGCAAGCTCGTCTCGATCCAGTACAGCCGCAACGACGTCGCCCTCGGCCGCGGCAACTTCCGCGTCCGCGGTGAGTCGCTGGAGATCTTCCCCGCCTACTCGGACTCGACGGCCTACCGGGCGACGCTGTTCGGCGACGAGATCGAGCGCCTGCAGGAGTTCGACCCGCTCACGGGCGAGCTCGTGGCCGACGATCTCGAGCACATCGCGATCTGGCCCGCCTCGCACTACAACGTGCGTGAGGGGACGGTCGAGGCGGCGGTGACCGAGATCGGTCGCGAGCTCAACGCGCGGTGCACGGAGCTCGAGGCGGAGGGCAAGCTGCTCGAGAGTCACCGTCTGCGCCAGCGCACCCAATACGACATGGAGATGCTCAAGGAGATGGGCTTCTGCAACGGGATCGAGAACTACTCGCGGATCCTCGATGGCCGGCCGCCCGGCGCACGTCCGTACTGCCTGATCGACTACTTCCCCGACGACTTCGTCTGCTTCCTGGACGAGTCGCACCAGACCGTCCCGCAGATCGGCGGCATGTTCGAGGGGGACCGCTCGCGCAAGCAGACCCTCGTCGACTACGGCTTCCGGCTGCCGAGCGCGATGGACAACCGCCCGCAGAAGTTCGACGAGTTCCTGCAGATCACGCCGCAGATCGTGTTCGTCTCCGCGACTCCCGGCAAGTACGAGCGCGCGCACTCCAAGGCGATCGTCGAGCAGATCGTCCGCCCGACGGGGATCGTCGACCCGCCCGTCGACGTGCGCCCGACCCGCAACCAGATCGACGACCTGATGAACGAGTGCCGGGGGATCGTCGAAAAGGCCCAGCGGGTGCTCATCACCACCCTGACGAAGAAGATGAGCGAGGACCTGACGGACTACCTGCTCGAGATGGGCTTCAAGGTCCGCTACCTCCATTCGGAGATCGACACGCTCGAGCGCATCCAGATCATCCGAGACCTGCGCCTGGGCGAGTACGACGTGCTCGTCGGGGTCAACCTCCTGCGCGAGGGCCTCGACATCCCCGAGGTCGGGCTCGTGGCGATCCTCGACGCCGACAAGGAGGGCTTCCTGCGCGGGGAGACCTCGCTCATCCAGACCATCGGTCGCGCCGCGCGCAACATCGACTCCCGCGTGATCATGTACGCCGACAAGGAGACCGAGGCGATGCGCGTCGCCCTCTCGGAGACCGACCGGCGCCGCGCGATCCAGCTCGCCTACAACGAGGAGCACGGCATCACGGCCGCGTCCATCGTCAAGGGCATCTCGGACATCGCGGAGTTCCTGCAGGCCGAGGGCAAGACGCCGCGCGGCAAGCGGCGAAGCGACCGCAAGAAGGTCAAGACCGACGGCATGGCCCTCCCTGAGCTCGAGAAGACGATCATCGAGCTCGAGGAGGAGATGCTCGCCGCCGCCGACGAGCTGCGCTTCGAGTACGCCGCCCGGCTGAGAGACGAGATCCGCGACCTCGGCCGTGAGCTCAAGGCGATCCAGTCCACCACGGGCGTGACGATCGAGCCGGTCTGAGCGTCACCGCCGTCCCCGGCGGCGAGCTCCCCAAGCGGATGCCCGGCTCGCCGACGGCCCTGGACGAGCTCAGGGCGGCCCTGTCGGACTGGTACGCCGCGAACCGGCGCGACCTGCCCTGGCGGCGGACCTCCGATCCCTACGCGATCCTCGTCTCCGAGGTCATGCTGCAGCAGACGCAGGTGGCGCGGGTGGTACCGCGCTTCGAAGCGTGGCTCGAGCGCTGGCCGACGGTCGCGTCGCTCGCGGCGGCCCCGCGCGGGGCGGTGCTGGGCGCGTGGGTCGGCCTGGGGTACAACGCGCGGGCGCTGCGCCTTCACGCGGCGTGCGCGCTCGTCGCGCGGGAGGGGTGGCCGACGACGGTCGCGGGGTTGGGCGCGCTGCCGGGCGTCGGCCCCTACACCGCCGCGGCCGTCGCGTCGTTCGCGTTCGGCGAGGCGGTGGCGGCGGTCGACGTGAACGTCGCGCGGGTCGCCGCACGGCTGGGTGCCGGGACGCCCCAGGAGCTCCTCCCGGCCGGGGCCGCCGCGGACTTCAACCAGGCGATGATGGAGCTCGGCGCGACCACGTGCCGCGCCCGCAGCGCCGCCTGCGCGGACTGTCCGCTCGAGGCGTGGTGTGCCTCGGCCGGGCGGGTGGAGGTGCCCGCCCGGGCACCCTCCGGCGCCGGCCGCCCGCGCTTCGAGGAGACCAACCGGTGGGTCCGCGGCCGGATCGTCGCGGCGCTCGCGGCGGGCGACGAGCTGCCGCGCGAGATCCCGCCGGAGCGCCTGGCGCCGGCGCTCGACGAGCTCGTCCGCGAGGGGCAGGTGACACGTCACCGACGGGGGCTTTCGCTAGGCTGACGCGCTCGCCGCCCGCCGGGTGGTCCAACGTCTCCGCGAAGGAGTGAGTGCTCTGGCTCTCGACCGTCAGGCCATCGAGAAGAAGGACTTCCCCATCGGCCGCCGGGGCTACGAACCCGAGGCGGTGGATCTCCACCTCGAGACCCTCGCGGGCGAGGTGGAGCGCCTGCAACGCGAGCTGGACCGCGCCCAGCGCGGCGCCGCGACCGGCGGCACCGCGCCCCGATCGACCCGCTCAGGGGGCACGCAGTCGCTGGCGCTGGCCGCGTCGGAGCAGGTGCGCCTGATCGTCGAGGCCGCCGAGACCTCCGCCGCCGACATCGAGCGGTCGGCCGAGGAGGAGGCCGCCCGGATCCGCGCCGACGCCGACTCCGAGGCCCGCCGCACCCGCGACGAGGCGGTTGCCCGCTCGCAGGACCACGTCGGCAGCGTCGGCACGGCGACGTCGTCCATGCTCCAGCGGGTCGACGCCATGGAGAACGAGCTCGAGGCGCTGCTCGAGAGCCTGCGGACCGGCACCAACCGTCTGGCGGCGGATCTGTCGCTCCTGCAGGGCAACCTCGGAGACCTCTACGGCGCGGCGGGCAGCACCCAGGCGCCGGCGCCACCGCGCCCGCAGGAACCGGAGCGCCTGGAGCCCCCGCCCGAGATGCCGGCGATCACGCCCAAACCCGTGACCCGGCACGAGATCGAGCCCGAGGTGCTCGACGTCCTCGTGGCCGATCCGGAGCTCGCCGACGACGAGCCCTTCGCGGCCCCGGCGGCTCCGGACCCCGCGGTGCCGGAGCCGGAGCCGGAGTCCGTGCCGCCCGTGACCGTCCCCGAGCCCGCCGAGGCGCCCGACCGCCCCCAGGGCAACGCCGACGTGGAGGGCGCGCGGCTCATCGCGCTGAACATGGCCCTCAACGGCCAGTCGCGTGAGGAGACCGACGCGTACCTCCGCGACAACTTCGACCTCGACGACCGTGCCGCGCTGCTCGATCAGGTCTACGCCACCGTCGAGGGCTGACGGGGGAGAACGGCGACGTACCGCGGCGCGGCACGTGCGGCCGGCCGGACAGGGCTACTCCGGCACGCGATGCGGTGGCGGCCCCGCGAACGACAGGCGGTCCGTGCCTGCGGGCGCCGGCGCTTCCGAGATCACCAGGCGCAGGGAGCCTTCGAACGTGGACTGCCGGCGCAGGTGCCCGTGCTCGGCGTCCCAGGCCCCGGACTTCAGCGCGTCCGCGAGCCGCTCGACGAGGCGGGCCTCCTCACCGGGGCCGAGAACCGCCCACATGGACTGGGAGGCACGGACCGCCGCGTCGAGCAGTGCCTCCGGGCGCCGCCAGAACGCCTCGACGAATCCGTCGGCGCAGTCGCCCGGTGTGGGGATCTCCTCGACACGCGTGCGGCCCCCCAGGACGGCGGCCACCTCGGCGATGGCGGGGAAGCGTGGTCGCTCGACGAGGAGCCCCTCGTGAAGGAACACCTGCTGCCAGGGCGGCAGGTGGTCGAGGTCGAAGGTGAAGATCACGACCGGGCCGCGGACCACCCGGCGCAGCTCGGTCAGGCCGGCCGCAGGCGGCTGCCAGTGGTGGATCGTCGTGCAGGCCATCCCTGCACCGAAGGAGTCGTCGTCGAAGGGCAGCGCCTCGGCCCGGCCGGCGAGGGCCGGTGCCGAACCCTCCGGGCGCTGGGCGCGCATCGTCGCGCTGGGCTCCACGGCCAGGACCCAGCGATCCCGCGGTTCGTAGGAGCCCGTGCCCGCGCCGACGTTCAGCACGGTGCGTGCGTCACCGAGCGCGGCGTGGATGCGGCTCGCGATCCGCGGGTCCGAGCGCCGGTGGCGTCCGTAGGTGCGGCCGTGCTGCTCGTAGTCGACGCGAGACCCACCCACTCAGTCGAGCCTACGTCGCGCGAAGCGGCGCCGTGCCGAGAGACGTCATGACCGTACCGGCAGCTCCAAGGCGCTACGGATCGACGAGCTGCAGCGTCCCGTCGGCCTTCGACGCGACGGCGAGGCGGCCCGTGGCGGTGTCCACGGCGACCGAGAGCGGGTTCCGGGCGGTTGCCACGGCCTTTCCCGCGACCGGCTTCGCCGGGCGCAGGTCGACCGGCACGACCTTCGCCCGCTCGCTGAGCGTCACCCACACCCTTCCGCGGCCCGGGTCGCCGGCCAGGCCCTCGGCCGTCCCGCCGAGTGGCAGGCGCGCACGGAAGCGCAGGCGCGGGCGCGTGTCGTAGACCACGAGCGCCTGGCCGCGTGTGTCGCTGATCGCGATGCGGCCCGCGGGGCCCACCACGACGTGCGACGGCCCGAGCCCGGCGCTCTGCGAGCCGCCGCCGGCAGGGCGGTCGCCCTCCGAGTACTGCTCGATCGTGTAGGAGCGCACGGCGTTGACGAAGAGCTTGCCGTCGACGCTCGCGATTCCGCCGGGCTGCGCGTCGACGGGCACGGTGCCGCGGACGCGGCCGTCGCGGACCACGGTCATCGTCGACCCGAACTCGTCGGCGGTGTAGCGTCTGGAGCCGATCGCGGTGGCGTCGTGGGGATTGTCGCCGACCTTCGTCGTGCGCGTCTTGCCGTTGCGCGGGTCAACTTCCACGAGCTGGTCGGTGTCCTCGCAGGGCACCAGGAACGGGCCGCCGGGCGCCGCCAGGGAGACGTGCCGCGCCCTGCTCGGCAGGGGGACCTCGCGGAGCTTCCTGCCCGAGCGGTCGTCCACGAGCACGAGCCGGGGCGGGCCGTCGACGGCGACGGCGGCGATGTGGCTCTCCGGGTCGATCGCGACGCCCTGCGGATCCTTCCCCACCCGGACGATCTGGCCGGGTGGCGTGCCCTCGACGGGCGGCCCGGCCACGGGCTCGGCGGCCTGCGGCGGGTCGAGTTGCGGGACGGGACCCGCGGACTTCGGTGCGGGCTGCTCGGCCTTCGAGCCGCAGGCGGCGAGGGCGAGCGTGGCAGCGGCGACGATCACGGTGGCGGGGCGGAGCACCCCTTGACGGTACTCAGGACAGCGGTGGGCCGACGACCTCCATCCCCGCGTCACGTCCGAGGTCGCCGAACGCCGAGGGGTCGACCGGTCCGGCGGGGAGCGCGGCGAAGCGGTCGAAGAACTGCTCCATTCCCGAGGGGGTGAAGAGGACCAGGATCTTGGCCGGCTGCGCGCCGACGTTCCGGAAGCTGTGCGGCGTGCCGCGCGGTACGAACACGAAGGAGCCGGCGGGCGCGCTCGCGATCTCCGCATCCAGGCGGAAGCGGAGCTCGCCCTCGAGCACGTACCAGGCCTCGTCCGCTTCCGCATGGACGTGCAGGGGCGGGCCGTCACCCGGAGCGACGACGTTCTCCAGCGCGGTGAGCGACCCGCCGGTCTGCTCGCCGCGCACCTTGAAGGTCAGCGGCCCGCCCGCCGGGCCCTGGATCGTCCGGCCTTCTCCGGGCCCTACTGCAAGTGGTTCCGTGGTGGACATCGTGGTCTCCTCGAGTTCTGTTCGCAACGTGCGGATGCGGGGGTACCCACGGCCTGCGAACGTCTGTTCGCTCGGCTAGGCTTATGGACCCCTCGTGACCCGTTCGACCGACATCGTCGTCTCCGGCGCCCGTGAGCACAACCTCAAGAACGTCTCCGTGACGATTCCGCGAGACGCGCTGACGGTCATCACCGGCCTCTCGGGCTCGGGAAAGAGCTCCCTGGCCTTCGACACGGTCTACGCGGAGGGGCAGCGTCGCTACGTCGAGTCGCTGTCCGCGTACGCGCGCCAGTTCCTCGGGCAGATGGACAAGCCGGACGTCGACTCCATCGAGGGCCTGTCGCCCGCGATCTCGATCGACCAGAAGACGACGTCGAAGAACCCGCGCTCGACCGTCGGCACGGTCACGGAGATCTACGACTACCTGCGTCTGCTGTGGTCGCGCGTGGGCAAGCCGCACTGTCCCAAGTGCGGCGCGCCGATCGCCGGGCAGTCGGCCGAGCAGATAATCGACCAGGTCATGGAGCTCCCGGAGGGCACGCGCTTCATGGTCCTCGCGCCGGTCGTGCGCGGCCGCAAGGGCGAGTTCCGCGATCTGCTCGAGCACGCGCGCACGGAGGGCTTCGCGCGCGCGAAGGTCGACGGCGAGCTCAAGCTGCTCGAGGAGCCGGTCGAGCTCGACAAGAAGTTCAAGCACGACATCTCGATCGTCGTCGACCGCCTGATCATGCGCGGGGACGTGCGCAAGCGCCTCGCGGACTCCGTGGAGGTCGCCGTCGCGCTCGCCGACGGGGTCCTCGAAGTGGAGCTCGTGCCCGCGTCGGGCTCCGGCGAGCCCTCGCGGACCCTGCAGTTCTCCGAGAAGTTCGCCTGCCTGAAGTGCGGCACGTCGATGCCGGAGCTCGAGCCGCGGATCTTCTCCTTCAACTCACCGCACGGGGCGTGCGAACGCTGCACGGGCCTCGGCTCGCAGATGGAGATCGACCCGGACCTCATCGTCCCGGACGGCAACTTGTCGCTCGGCGAGGGAGCCATCGCGCCGTGGGCGGGCTCGGCCTCGCAGTACTACGAGCAGATCACCCAGGGGATCGCCGACGCCTACGGCGTCGACCTCGACCAACCGTGGAACGAGCTGCCGGCCGACCACCGCGGCCTCTTCCTGCACGGACTCGACGGCGGGCGCGTCGGGATCTCCTACAAGAACCGCTTCGGGCGCGAGCGGGCGTACGCAGCGCGCTTCGAAGGGATCGTCACGAACCTGGAGCGGCGCTACCGCGAGACGGACTCCGAGTCCACGCGGGAGAAGATCGAGGAGTTCATGTCGGTCCGGCCGTGCCCGCTGTGCAAGGGCTCCCGGCTGCGCCCCGAGTCGCGCGCGGTGCTCGTCGGGGGCACGGCGATCCACGAGTTCTGCTCGTTGTCGGTGCGCCGTGCGATGGCCTGGCTCGAGGCGGTGGACCTGGGCGAGACCGACCGGCACATCGCGCGGCTCATCTTCAAGGAGATCGAGGAGCGGCTGCGGTTTTTGGAGAACGTCGGCATCGGCTACCTCTCGATGGATCGGGCGGCGGCAACCCTGTCGGGCGGCGAAGCGCAGCGCATCCGCCTCGCGACGCAGATCGGCTCGGCGCTCGTGGGGGTCCTCTACGTGCTCGACGAGCCGTCGATCGGCCTGCACCAGCGCGACAACTCCAAGCTCATCGGAACGCTCCAGCGCCTGCGGGACCTCGGCAACACCGTGCTGGTCGTCGAGCACGACGAGCAGACGATGCAGGCCGCAGATCACATCATCGACATGGGACCGGGCGCGGGCGAGCACGGCGGGCACGTGGTCGCGGCGGGCACGGCGGCGCAGGTCGCGAAGGTCAAGCAGTCCCTCACCGGGCAGTTCCTCGCCGGGACCGCCGTGGTCGAGGTGCCGGCCACGCGGCGCACGCCGACGGGCCATCTCGAGATCCGCGGCGCCAAGCAGAACAACCTGCGCGGGATCGACGTCCGGGTGCCGCTGGGGGCGCTGACGTGCGTGACGGGCGTCTCGGGCTCGGGCAAGTCGACCCTGGTCAACGAGGTGCTCTACAAGGCGGTCGCCAATCGGCTGCACCGCGCGCGCCAGCGGCCCGGATCGCACACCGCGGTGCTGGGGCTCGATCAGCTCGACAAGATCATCCAGGTCGACCAGTCGCCTATCGGCCGCACGCCGCGCTCGAACCCGGCGACGTACACGGGGCTCTTCGACGTCATCCGCGACCTGTTCACCAAGACGCAGGAGTCGCGGGTCCGCGGCTACAAGCCGGGCCGGTTCTCGTTCAACGTGAAGGGCGGGCGCTGCGAGGTCTGCCGCGGCGACGGTCAGATCAAGATCGAGATGCACTTCCTGCCCGACGTCTACGTCCCGTGCGAGCAGTGCCACGGCAAGCGCTACAACCGCGAGACGCTCGACATCCGCTTTAAGGGCAAGTCGATCGCCGACGTGCTCGACATGCCCGTCGAGGAGGCTGTGGGGTTCTTCGAGAACATCCCGAAGATCCGCCGCCGCCTCGAGACGCTCAACGACGTCGGCCTGGGCTACATCCGCCTCGGGCAGCCCGCGACCACGCTCTCGGGCGGCGAGGCGCAGCGCGTGAAGCTCGCGACGGAGCTGTCGAAGGTCGCGACCGGCCGGACGCTCTACATCCTGGACGAGCCCACCACGGGCCTGCACTTCGCAGACGTGCAGAAGCTGCTCGAGGTGCTGCACCGCCTGGTGGAGACCGGCAACTCCATCGTGGTCATCGAGCACAACCTCGACGTCATCAAGACGGCCGACCGCGTCATCGACATGGGCCCGGAGGGTGGGGAGGAGGGCGGTGACGTCGTCGCCCAGGGCACGCCGGAGGAGGTCGCCGGCGTTCCGGGCTCCTACACGGGCCAGTTCCTCGCCGGGCTCCTGACGCCCGCCGCGCCGCGGGCACGTGCAGCCAGGCCTCCGCGCGCACCGGCTGCGCCGAAGAAGATCAAGGCCGCCGCCTAGAGACATGAACACTCCCAGCGCGCAGTCGCCGCCCCGGCCGAAGAGCCGCAGAGCGATATATCACTCTTAGCCGCTCGATGCAAATTTCACCTAGGCAAGCGGTTGTCGCTGCACTACGGTGAAGGCGACGGACCGGTGCTCACCTAAACGGGCAACGGGATTCAACAAGTTATCCGCAGCTCGACGGACCCGTTTCTGCGGGTCGGTAGGAGGATGTCAGTGACTACAGCAACGTCGATGGCGGCGTGCCGATGGTGCGCGACATGACGGTCTGGGCCGCGCAATACTCCGACTGGTGGCTCGGCCTGTCGCTGGGGTTCGCCGCCGTCGTGATCCTCGTCGTGGTCGTCGGCGTCATCCTCACGATCGCCTCGCGCATCGCCGACAGCGCGCACGCGGCGACTGCCGCCCTGCCGCTGGTCCGCGACCAGACCAACGCGCTGCAGGATGTCGCGCGCGTCAACGAGTCGGCGATCTCGATCCTGCGCTCGACCCGAGCCGCCCGCAAGGCGCTGACGGGATCATGACGGTTCCGGCCCTTGCCGAGACGCACACCTTCTGGGCGGTCGCCCTGGGGATCGGCGCGGTGGTGCTGGCGGTGGTGGTCGTGCTCATGTCGCTGCTGCTGAGCTTCTTGAAGGACATCGCCGACAGCGTGACGCGCCTGCTGGAAGTGGGCGCAGAGGTGGGGGCGAACACCGCGAAGATCAAACAGCTCGCCGACACCGGCCCCGTGCTCGAGATGATCAAGGCGGAGGCGCTGATCCACGACGGCTACCTGGAATCCCAGCTGCGATGAGCACCGACGTCTACATCCTCCTCAGCGTCGTCGAAGCGGTCCTGCTGGTCGTCGTGCTCGCCGTCGCGCTCATCGAGATCCGCCGGCGCCTGGACGCGATCGCCGCCGACCTGGGCACGCTCGGCTCGGCGCTGGGCGGCGTGGAGAAGGACCTGCAGCTGATCGGCGTCGCCGTTCCACCCATAAACGACCCACTTTCGGCCATCGTCGCAGCGCTTCCGAGCATCGCCCGGAAGGCCGAGATCGTGGCCCGAGGTTAGGAGCAGAACACCATGACCCTCTGGTGGATCGGGAACTTTGTCTTAATCGCGGTGATCACCCCGGTGGTCATCTTCCTGCTGCTCGGCGTGCTCAAAGCCGGGGTGAACGTGCGCAACTCGCTCGAAGACATCGCGGGGGTGGGTGAGGCCATGGTCGCCGACCTCGAGCCCGTCCCTCAGCTCGTGACCACGGTGGGTCTCGCGGACGAGACGACCGCCGGGCTCGCGCGCTACGGCGCGGCGCTGGACAGGATCCTCTGATGCCGCTCGCCGCCGAAGTCACGATTCTCATCGCCGTCGTGGTCGTGCTCACGCTGGTCGCGTTCCTCGTCGCGATCGCGCGCGTGCTGGTCGGCGTCCAGAGGGCGCTCGGAACCGTCATCGCGGCGGTCGGGACCATCGTCTCCAAGACCGAACCGGTCGCGGAGGTCGTCGCCTCGCTCAACGGCCACCTCGACAGGGCCAGCGGGGGGCTGACGGACCTGCTGGAGAGCAAGCTCGGAGCCTCCGCGGCGGCGGAGCTCGTGGCGTCGGTCGATCCGCTCACGGTCACCGCCACCAAGCCCTAGATGGTTGATTCCACGGATCCGGTGCCGCCCGCTCGACGTTTCGGCTGGCACCAGACGCCACCCGATCCCTTGCCGATCCGTACAGGATCGGCTGCGGGATCGTGCGGCGTCAGCCATCCACCCGAACCGCCGATCGACGGGACCACCTCGTGGAATCAATCATCTAGGAGCCTGACGCTGGTCGTCTGAGGGCCGGCGCTCTGCTGCCGGCGCGCGGGGCGAAGCGCCGATTCGCCCCGGCCATGATGGACTCAGGCCGTGAGTTCAGCGTATCGACCCCACGCAGCGCGGAACGCGAGCTGATGGCTGGCCTCGGGGTGACGCTGGAGCGCGACCCGCTCGCCGACCTGATCCCGCGCCTGGACGGCAGCCTGTGGATCGCGCCGGCGAGGCGGCGCGCGCAGGACCCGTCCAGCGGCCTGGTGGCCGGGCAGGCCACGCTCGACCTCGACCGCGACGGCTGGCTGGTCGGGGTCACGGTGCTCGAAGAGCCGCGGTTCTGGGAGCGCGGGCCGATCGGGTACGAGCTTCCCGGCCGCGCGAGCCCGCATCGCCTGCGGATCCTCGGCGAACCCGCGACTACGGCCGCCGTTCTGCGGTTGGATCCGTCGCGCAGGCTCTGGGCGCTCGTGCTGGCCGCAGCCGTGGCGCCGCAGGTCGTGGCGCTCGGCCCGCGGTCCTTCGCCGCACTGGACGGTGGGCGGCTCGCGGCGCTGCTCGCCGACCTGCGGGGATTCGGGCGGATCTGACCGCGGCGTCTGGCAAGCTGGCCGGGGTGGAGGCGGCGAAGGCGCGGCAGTGGTGGCAGAAGTGGCGCTGGTATGAGCAGAACTCGTTCCCGCACAACCGGTTGCGGATCCACCTCGCGTTTGCCGAACGCGAGGCGTTCTGCCGCTGGCCGATCCACGGCAACGTTCTCGAGGCGCTGCGGGAGGGGCGTCTCGAGCTCGGGCCGCAGGTCCTGCTCGAGCCCGGGGTGTGGCTCACCTGTCCGGGAGAGGCGAGGATCCGCATCGGCGGCGGCACCCTCCTCAACCTCGGGGTGCAGGTCGCGGCAGCCGAGCTCGTGGAGATCGGGAGGCACTGCATGTTCGCCAACGGCTGCTTCGTCACCGACGCCAACCACCGCTTCGACGATCCGCGCCGGCCTGTGCCGTGGCAGGGCTTCACGTCCAAGGGCCCCACGCGGATCGGTGACAACGTCTGGTGCGGGGCGAACGTGGCGATCACGAGCGGCGTGACCGTCGGAGAACGCTGTGTGATCGGCGCGAACTCCGTCGTCACGACGGACCTGCCGCCGTTCTCCATCGCTGCGGGTGCTCCCGCGAAGGTGCTGCGCACGATCAGCTACGCCTGAGCACCCGTTCTCAGCCTCAGTGCTCCGTCAGCTCACCACGAGCACGAGGCCATAGACCACGACGGCCGTCATCGAGGCGCCACCGAAGAGACCGAGGAGCATCCAGGGACCCGCGGCCGCGGCGCCCCGGCCCGCGGAGCGGTGCTCGTGTGCGCGGGCAGCCCCGAGCACCGCCACCGAGCAGCAGACGATCACCAGGATTCCCGCGAGTGCAGCCGACCAGACGGTCTGCCACAGCGCGCCGACGTCGACGATGCTCGCGATCACGCCTCGGCCGCCGTCAAGGTCGAGCCGCGGCGCAGCCGCCCCGCGACGAAGGAGAGTGCCGCCAGGAGCATCGCGAGCGCCAGGACGAAGGGACCGACCGTGTCATCGCCCGGGATGCTGCAGAGGCCGTAGACGAGCGCCCCGCCCGCGGCCGCCGCCGGCAGGGTCAGGACCCAGGCGACGACGATGTTGCCGGCCACGCCCCAGCGCACCGCGCTCAGGCGTCGCGCCGCGCCCGAGCCCATCACGGCGCCGGAGATCGTATGCGTCGTCGACAGGGGGTAGCCGGCCTGCGACGCGGCGAGGATGACCGCCGCGCCCGCGCCCTGGGCGGCGAACCCCTGGGCGGGGTCCATCTTGATGATGCGCGTGCCCATGGTGCGGATGATCCGCCAGCCGCCGGAGTACGTGCCGAGCGCGATCGCGGTCGCCGCGGAGACCACCACCCAGAGCGGCACGTCGAAGCCCGAAGCCGGCAGGTTGCCGTTCGCGATCAGCGCGAGCGTGATGATGCCCATCGTCTTCTGCGCGTCGTTCGTGCCGTGGGAGAGCGCCAGGATGCCTCCCGTCGCGAGCTGACCGATGCGGAACCCGCGATTGACCGGGCCCGGGTGGGCGCGGGCGACGATCCGGTAGGCGAGCAGGATCCCCAGGCCGGCCACGCCGAAGGCGAGGATCGGGGCGATGACCGCCGGGACCATCACGCGGCCCAGGAGCCCTTCCCCGAGGATCGCGTCGGCCCCCTGGGCGGCGAACGCGGCGCCGACCAGGCCGCCGATCAACGCGTGGGAGGAGCTCGAGGGCAGCCCGTAGTACCAGGTGGCGAGGTTCCAGGCGATCGCGCCCACGAGCCCCGCGAAGACGATCGTCTCCGTCACCAGGCCCGGGACGACGATGTCGCTTGCGACCGTGGCCGCCACTTCGAGCGAGACGAACGCGCCGGCGAAGTTCAAGACGGCGGCGAAGGCCACGGCCGTTCGCGGGCCGACCGCCCGGGTGGAGATCGCGGTGGCCACGACGTTCGCGGTGTCGTGAAAGCCGTTGGTGAAGTCGAACGCCAGCGCGGTCGCGACGACGATGAACAGAAGCAGGTCGCCGCTCACGTTCAGGCGTTCTTGATCCGGATGCCCTCGAGGACGTTCGCGGTGCGCTCGGTCGCGTCGATGCCCTCTTCGAGGCGCTCGAACACGTCCTTCCAGCGGATCACGACCATGGGGTCGATGCCCGCGTCGAACAACGACGCGACGGCCTCGCGGGAGACCCGGTCGCCCTCGTTCTCCAGGCGGTTGACTTCGACGATGTGCACGCTGAAGTCGGCGAAGGAGCGCAGCAGCGGCATCGCGGCGGCGAGCTCGGCGCAGGCGAGGGCGAGCAGATGGGCGAGCTCCTGCGCCTGCTCCATGGGCGCCTCGATCTTGTACAGCACGAAGAGGTCGGCGACCTCCTCGACCAGGTCGGTGATGTCGTCCAGCGCCGAGGCGAGGTTCAGGATGTCCTCGCGCTCGATCGGCGTGACGAAGGTCGTGTTGAGCCGGTGGATGAGGTCGTGCGTGATGCGGTCCCCGATGTGCTCGAGTTCCCGGATCTCGGAAGGGAGCTCGGGGTGGTCCGGATGCTCGGCGAGCATGCGGTCGAGCAGCTCGGCGGCCTGGAGCGCCGTGTTCGCGGCGGCCTCGAAGAGGTCGAAGAACTCGCGGTCCTTCGGCACGAACAACTGCGCGAGGCGGCCCATGGCCGCCCAGGCTATGTGAAAGCGGTGTGAACCCCTGGCGGTCAGCCGCCGAAGCGGCTGCGCAGCGCCAGGACGTTGTCGACGTAGCGGCGGGTCTCGGGAAGCATCCCGATGCGCGCGACCGACGCGGGACCCTGGTAGTAGCCCGCCGCCGCGGTGGCCGGGTCGCCCCCGGACGCGCGCAGCAGCGAGCCCAGGTAGAGCACTCCGGCGCGGACGTTGTCCCGGGCTGAGTCGGGATCGAGGCGGCTCTTCGCGAGGTTCGACTCGACCCAGTCCCAGGTGCCCGGCATGACTTGCATGACGCCGCGGGCGTTGGCCGAGGAGACCATCGCGTTGTTGAAGCCCGACTCCTGCCAGGCGATCGCGGCCGCGAGCGCACCCGGGACGCCTTGATGCGCAGCCTCGTGGGTGATCTCGGAGGCCGACACGCGCCCGGGCGCGGCGGCCGGAGCGGCGGCGGGGACGACGCGGGCGGCGGGCGCCGCCTGCGTGGAGCGGGCGGGGGCGGGTGCGCCCATGGGGAGCTTGACGACGGTGCCGATGAGCAGCGCCGCGGTCGGGTCGAGGCCGTTCATCTGCGCGAACTGGGCGAGCGGGATGCGGCTCGAGGCGGCCAGCCCGGAGAGCGTGTCACCCGGGCGGACGGTGTAGGCCCCCTGGACGGGCGGCGCGGCCGCGCCGGTGCTCGCGCCCGGCGCAGCGGCAGGCGGCGCGGAACCGGCCGCCCTGCTCAGCGCCCCGGCGGCCTCGCTGACCGTCGGCAGATGCACGGTGGTGCCCGCGGCGACCCGGGCGTCCTCGGGAAGGCCGTTGGCGGCCGCGAAGGCCCGCGTCGTCATGTTCTGGGCGGCGGCCAACCCCCACAGCGACTCACCCGGTGCGACCACATGCGTGACACCGGCCGATGCGGCGGCGGGGGTGGCGAGCACGACGGCGGCCGCGAGCACGAGTAGGCGAGGGGAACGCGTCATGGGAAGGCACTGTGGCCGAAAAGCCCGCAAACCTCGCGAAACCGGCAGCGTTACGTGCCCTCGCAGGAGCGGTTGCATCACCCGAGGACGGGGTCGGCGCCTCCATCCAAGGGCAGGAGAGCTCGCCGCGTGAGGCGCTGCGCGGGCGAGCTCATCGCCACGACGCCCGCCATCTCGGTACGTTGCGATCTTCGATGACCGCGCCCGCGAACACCGTCACCGTCACGGGGCCCGATCGCTCGGGCCTGCTCGCGAACCTCACAGTTCGCTTCGGGCGCGTCGAGGTGGTGGGCGAGCGCCAGGTGACCCTGGCCGACGGCGGCACGGGCTGGGAGCTCACGGTCCGCCACGAGTCCTTCACGAGCCTCCTGCGAAACGGCGCGGTGGCTCCGGCCGCAGGGCCGGTTCCCGCGCCGCCGGTGTCCGACGCCGAGACGGCCGCCCTGCACGATGCGGCAGGAGCGGCCCGTGCCGAGGCCGACGCCGCCCGCGCCGACGCCGAGGCCGCCAGAGCCGCGGGGGAGAGAGCTCGCGCCGAAGCCGTTGCCGCCCGCGGCGAGGCCGACGCGTTGCGGTCCCAGACCGAGGCGCTGCGCGCCGAGGCCTCGGCGGCAAGCCAGTCCGCGCAGGCGGCCCGCGCGGAGGCCGAGGCCGCCCGAGAACAGCTCGGACTGGCCCAGGACGAGGCGGAGGCGGCCCGCACCCAGGTCTTCGCGCTGCAGACCGGCGAGCAGGAGCGTCGTGCCGACGCCGAGGCCGAGCGCGCGCGACTCGCAGCGCAGCTCGACGCGGTTCAGGCCGACACGGAGCGCGAAGCCGAGCGGGCGCGGGCCGCGGTGCGGGAGGAAGCCGACGCGCAGGCTCTGGCCGCCCACGCTTCCGCCCAGCTCGAGGTCGCCGAGGCCCGCAAAGAGCTCGCGGTCGAGCGCGAGGCGCTCATGGCCCAGCTCGAGACGGAGCGGGCGGCGATGGTCCGGCAGGCCCAGGCTGACGCGGCGGCGATCCGCGAGCGGGCTGCGGCCGAGGTGTCGGCGGTCAGCGAGCAGCTCGAATCCGAGCGCCGGACCCTGACCGAGCAGGCCACCCAGATGCGCGCGGCTGCGCTGGCCGAGGCGGAGGAGCGCGTGACCGCGAGCCAGGAGACCGCTCAGCGCGAGATCGCCGCCGCTCACGAGCGAGCCGACGCCGAGATCGCGGCCGCTCGCCAGCAGGCCGAGGACGACATCGTCGTCGCTCGCGGTCGCGCCGTGGCCGAGACCGCTGCTGCCCGCGAGCAGGCGGAGGCAGAGGTCGCGCAGGCTCAGGCGCTCGCGGCGCGCGAGCGCGAGGCCGCCACCCAGGCCAAGGCGACCGCCGCCCACGAGTCCATCCGCCTCAAGGCCGCGGCCGAGCAGGACGCGGAGCGCCTGCGCGAGGAGGCGACGAGGCTCCGCGACGAGACAGGCCGCCAGGTCGACGAGCTGCTCGCGCAACGGGAGGCCGAGGCCAGGCAGGCGGCGGCCCAGGAGCTCCGCCGGGCCGAGGCGCAGGCGCGCGAGGTCGTCGCGGGCGCTCAGGCGCAGGTCGCTGACGCCAGGCACCGCGCGGAGGCGGAGCTCGCGGCCGCTCGCATCGACGCCCGGGAGCAGGCTCGCGCCGCCCGCGACCAGGCCACTGCCCTGCTGGCCGCCGCTCGCGGGGAGGCCGACGCGGCCCTCCAAGAGGGAAAGGCACTGGCCGGCGGCCTGAAGGAGGTCGTCGACCGCGTGCGCGAGCTCGGCCGCCAGCTCGACAACGAGGTCAGCACGGCGCACCGTACGCTCGCGGCGCGCACCCAGCTGACCGCCGTCCAGGCCAAGAGCCGTGCCGAGCAGCCCGATCTCGACGCCGCGGCGACCGCGATCGCCGCCCAAGTCGTGCGGATCCTCAGCGACACGCCCCACGCACCTCCCGCGGAGCAAGCGCCGCCGGCCGAGCCGGACTGAGAAGCTTCGTGCTCCGATTCAGATCGAGCCCTCCGCTCAGCAGTCGAGGGTTGCGTCGTAGACGGCGGCCGCCGGGCCGGCCATCACGCGCTCGGCCATCTCCTGCTTGAGGAGGTCTAAGCGCGCCTCCTCCTCGGCGTCGCGCTCCATGCGTGCCAGCGCGATGAACTCGTCGGTGACGAAGCCCTCGCGGACCGCCAGGGTCACGCTGCGCCCGCGGTAACCGACCCGGAACACGAAGCGCTCGAGCGTCGTGCCGCGCTCCGAGCGGGCGAGCTCGGGGTCGAGCACGTAGCGCTCGCCCGTCACGGCCCGGGTGACCAGCTCGAAGCCGTCGCGTGCGCCCGGGCCACCGAAGGCGGTCGCCACCGTGATCTCGCGTCGTTCGAGCGGACCGTCGGCGGCGAGCAGCCCGAACGCGCGCTCCATGACCTTGAAGGCGTGCGCCACCCCGCCCGGTGAGCCCGGCCCGTGGTAGCGCATCAGGTCCTCGAAGGAGAACGAGAGCGCTCGGCCCTTCTCGACGACTTCGAGCGCGCTCACCTGGAGACCATCTTCTTGAAGGTCGCGAGCTCCGCGGCGTCGATCGCGTAGCCGTGCTCCGGCGCCGGGTAGGCTCCCGAGCGGACGTCGGCCGCGAAGGCGGCCAATCCCGCGTTCATCTGGGGCTGAAGCTCGGCGTAGCGCTGCACGAAGCGTGCGCCGCGGCCCTCGCGTATGCCGAGCAGGTCGTGGAAGACGAGCACCTGCCCGTCGGTGGCCGGGCCGGCGCCGATGCCGATGACGGGGATCTCCATGCGCTCCATGACCACTTCGGCCACCGCGCTCGGGATCGCCTCGAAGACGAGCGAGAAGCAGCCGGCCTCCTGCAGCGCGAGCGCCTCCTCGGCGATTCTCGCCGCCGCGACGGCGCTGCGGCCCTGCGCCTTGTAGCCGCCGAGCGCCGTCGCGGTCTGCGGCGTCAGGCCGACGTGGCCCATGACGGGAATGCCGGCGGCGACGATCGCGCGGGCGCGGGCGACCGAGCTCGCGCCGCCGCCCTCGAGCTTGACCGCGTCGCAGCCGGCCTCCTTGACGAAGCGGAACGCCGTGGCGACGGCCTGCTCGCCGGAGATCTCGTAGGAGCCGAAGGGCAGGTCGCCGACGAGGAACGGCGTGCGCAGGCCGCGCCGGACCGCACGCGCCAGCATGAGCAGCTCGTCGGCGGTCACCGCGACGGTGGAGGGGTAGCCCAGGACGGTCATGGCGCCCGAGTCGCCGACGAGCACGAGGTCGACTCCGGCCGCCTCGGCCGCGCGGGCGCTCGGGAAGTCGTAGGCGGTGACCATGACGAGCGGCTCGCCCAGGCGCTGCTTCTCGACGAGCGTCGGGAGGGTCACGGGCAGGCGCGAGGCGTCGACGGGCGCCTGCATGTTGGCGGGCATGGAGCTCATGTGCCCCTCAGGAGGGTCGCGACGGCGTCGTCGACGGTGACGATCCGGTTCGTCTGGGGCTGCACGTGGACGACCCGCGGCTCGTAGTGCTCCATCTCGGCGGTGTCGTACTGCGCGTAGGAGATGACGATGATCGTGTCGCCGCGGTGGACCAGGCGGGCCGCCGCGCCGTTGACCTTGATCTCGCCCGAACCGCGGTCCCCGGCGATCGTGTAGGTCTCGAAGCGCTGGCCGTTGTCGACATCGACGATCGCGACCTGCTCGTGCTCGTAGATGTCGGCTGCCTCGAGCAGGTCGGGGTCGATGGTGATCGAGCCGACGTAATGCAGATCGCAGTCGGTCACCGTGGCGCGATGGATCTTGGACTTGAGCATGGTGCGGTGCATGGGCGGTCTGCCCTTCTGGTCTCGGGGGGTTCCGATGAGCTGGTTGTCGATGAGGCGCACTCCGCCGACGGTTGCCGCGACGGCCACGAGCACCGCGTCCTCGACGGTCGCGACGGGAGCGAGGGTCTGCGGGTCGACGAGGGCGAGGTACTCGGGCTCGACGTCGAAGGGCACGAGGGCGGCGCGGGCCTCGGCGGCGAGCGTGGCGGTGTCGTCCTCGCCTGCGGCGTGAGCGCGCGCGGCGGCGGACAGCGCCGCCTGCAGGGCGAGGGCGCGCGGGCGGTCGGCGGGGGAGAGGTGCGTGTTGCGGCTCGAGAGGGCGAGGCCGTCGGGCTCGCGGACCGTCGGCGCGACGTCGATGCGGACAGGGAGGTTCAGGTCCGCGACCAGGCGGGAGATCACGAGCGCCTGCTGGGCGTCCTTCTGGCCGAAGAACGCCTGATCGGGCTGGACGACGTTCAGGAGCTTGGTCACGACGGTCGCGACGCCCGCGAAGTGCTCCGGGCCGCGGTGGGCGCCTTCGAGCGCCTCCACGAGGGGACCCTCGAGCGCGACGCGAGTGGCGAAGCGCGGGGGATAGAGCTCGGCGGCGCTCGGCGCGAACAGCAGGTCGGTGCCGGCCTGAGCCGCCAGGATGGCGTCGTGCCCCTCGTCGCGCGGGTAAGCCGCGAGGTCGCCCGGATCGTCGAACTGCGTCGGGTTCACGAAGACCGAGACGACGACCTCGTCGCACTGGTGACGGGCGCGCTCGATCAGCGAGAGGTGCCCGGCGTGCAGTGCGCCCATCGTCGGGACGAGCGCGATCGTCCGCTCGGCGCGGCGGGCCGGCCGCAGCGCGGTGCGCACCTCGGCGACGGTCCGCAGGATCCTCATCGGGCGGCTCCCGCGAGCTCGCTCGTCGCGCCGGCCAGGTGGTCCCAGAGTGCGAGGCGCTCGGGGGTGCGGGCAGCGACGGCGGCGCGCTGGCGGGCGACGGTCGCCGTGTCGCCCCGGGCGATCGGGCCCGTGAGGGCGCGCTCGGGACCATGGGCGGCCCAGTTCTCCACCGTGGCGCGCACGAGCGGCGCCAGCAGCCCGCGATCCCCGGGCAGGAGGGCCTCCGCCCAGGCCTCGAGGGTGACGAGGAAGTTCGAGGCGACGCTCGCCGCCGCGTGGTAGGCGGGACGGTCGGCGTCGCGGAGCTCGAAGGCGTTCAGCCCGATCGCGGCCGCGAGCGCGTGGGCGACGGCGAGGGCGCGCGGCGTCGTGCCGGCCACGGCGGCTCCCGCTCCGCCGAACGGCGGGGCCGCGTCCGTGACGGTCATGAGCGGGTGCAGGCCGAGCGCCTCGTGCGGCGCGAGCACGTCGAGGCCCGTGCTGCCCGAGCAGTGGCCGACGAGCGGGCCGGGCGCGACGGCCGCCGCTGCCGGGGCGATCTCCGCGTCGGGGACGCAGAGCAGCACGAGCTCCGCGCCCATGCCGTCGGCGCCGCGGCCCTCGACTCGGACTTCCGAGAACGGTTGCAGGGCGGCGGAGAGCGCCGAGCCGAGGCGGCCCGCGCCGATGACCGCGATGCGGTCGGGGACAGACGGCGATGTGAGGGTCAATATCGGTCCAGCTCCCGAGGGATGCCGGTCGCGCTGGGGGTGTGGGTCCTGCGGGTGAAAGGTTCGTCCCCGTGGGTGACGACCTGCAACGAGGAATGTAGCCCAAGTGCGGCGGCGTACCATCGCCACCGTGGCAGACGAACAAGCCCGCGACGCCGCGTTTGAAGTGGCGCGAACCCGTGCACGGACCTGCACGCGCTGCCCGGCGCTCGTCGCCTCCCGCTCCGGGGTGGTGGTCGGCGCGGATGCTGCGCCGGCCGACGTGCTGCTGGTCTCGGGTGCGCCCGGAGCCGACGAGGACGCGCTCGGCCTGCCCCTGGTCGGGCAGGCGGGGCAACTGGTCGACCGGCTGCTCGGGGAGGCGGGCTTCCCGCGCGTCGGCGTCTTCGTCACCCCGCTCGTGAAGTGCCTGGCGCCGGGCAACCGGGACCCGTCGCCGCCGGAGGTCGCGCACTGCTCCGAGCACCTCGTCGCCGAGGTGGAGCTCGTCCGGCCGCTGGTGGTCGTCGCGCTCGGCGGCTTCGTGACGAAGGTGCTGCGCGGCGACGTCGCGTCGATCCGGGCGCGCCGCGGGAGGGAGGAGCCGCGGACGCTCGGGACCGTCACGTTCTGGCTGCTGCCCGCCTTCCACCCGGCTGCGGCGCTCTACGCACCGGCCCTCGTCGAGCAGTTGCGCGCGGACCTCGCGCGGCTGCCGGAGCTCGTCGCGCGCGGCCGGCCGGAGGCGTCGCCGTCGGCGCCCCGGGCGCCGGTGACGGAAAGCGGGCAGCTCGGGCTGTTCTGATGCCTACAAGTCCCGCCGGCGGAACGCCAGCAGCGCCACCGCGCCCACCACGGCCGCGTAGGCCACGCAGAACACGGGGAACAGTGCGGGGTTGTCGTGCGAGCCGCCGAGCGGGCCCAGCTGCACGAGGGCGCCCGTGACGCCGCCGCGGCTGCTCGCGTCGGCGACGAGCTGGAAGAGCGCGTCGCGGTAGAGACCCTCGAAGGGGAGGGCCCAGGAGGCGACGTTGGCGACATCGGTGAGCGTTCCCGAGCCGAGCGCGTCGCCGATCGAGCCGAGCAGGCCGACGAGCAGGCCCGCGCCGAAGACCATGAGGACGCCGATGCCGTTCGCGGTGGTCCCGAGCACGATCGAGCCGAGCAGCGCCAGGGCGGAGATCAGGGCCACCGCGCCCGCGAGCTCCAGTGCCGGAGTGACGATCCGGTCGGGCGCGTAGCCCCCGACGAGCTTCGTGAGCACCACGCCGCCGAGGAAGACCACCACGACGTAGGTCCCGCTCACGGTCGCCGCCGCCGCCCAGCGCCCGAGCAGGTAGGCGCCGCGCCCGAGGGGACGCACCACCATGGGCTGCAGCAGGCCGCGCTCCGCGTCGCCGCGCACCGCGTTGAGCGTCAGGAAGACCGCCAGCACCACGCCGAGGAAGAGCGTGCCGAACATCGCGAGGCCGAGGATCGTCGCGCCGGCGAGCGTCTTGGCGTCCAGGAACCGGCTGCCACCGAACTCGTCGACGTCCTGGAAGAGCTCGTTGACGCCCCAGGCGTACAACGCTCCGAACGCAAGCGTCAGCCCCAGCACGACCACGAAGACGCGCCGCCGCAGCGACTCGCGCAGAGCGTGTGCCGCGACGACCCGGGCGCCCGCGAAGAGCGCGCTCACGCCGCGCCGCCCGTGCGCACGGCTTCGCTGTCCCCGACCGCGTCGAGGTAGACGTCCTCCAGCGTGGAGGAGAGCACCTGCACCCCGTAGACCTGCTCGCCCGCCGCGACCAGCTCGGCGACGATCCGCGGTGCGTCGGCTCGCCCCGCGCCCGCCACGATCCGCCTGCCGCCGGCCGTCTCGACCTCGACGCCGCGCGGCCGCACGAGCTCGTCGGGGCGCCCCGCGGTCACGACGCGTCCGTGGTCGATGATCACGACCCGGTCGCAGACGAGCTCGACCTCGGAGAGCAGATGGGTGTTCAGGAGCACCGCCACGCCACGGCGCTGCACCTCGACGAGCAGGTCGCGGACCGTGCGGCGGCCCGCAGGGTCGAGGGCGCTCGTCGGCTCGTCGAGCAGGAGCAGCCGCGGCTCGCCGACAAGCGCCTGGGCGATCCCGAGGCGCTGCTGCATTCCCTTGCTCATCGCCTCCACGCGGCGCCCGCGCGCGTCGTCCAGCCCGACCAGGGCGAGCAGGTCCGCGCGCTCCGCCGCCCCCTGGGTGGAGCCGGCGAGCCGCTGGTGCAGGAGCATCACCTCGTCCGCGGTCGCCCAGCCCGGGAAGCGGAAGAGCTCGGCGAGGTAGCCCTGCGACGTGCGCGCTTGCGTCGAGCCCGCGGCGTGGCCGGCCACGGTGGCCCGCCCCTGCGTCGGGCGGACGAGGCCGCAGGCGATCTTCGTCAGCGTGCTCTTCCCCGCCCCGTTGGGACCGAGCAGGCCGACGAGCTCGCCGGAGTCGACCTGGAGATCGACGCCATGGAGGGCGGTGTGAGCGCCGTAGCGCTTGACGAGTCCCTCGACCTGCAGGGCAGCGGGCACGTCGGCGAGTCTACGGGCCGTGGGCACCGGTCCTGCCCGAACGGGGTACGGCCCCTAGTATCGCGGTCGTGCACGCGCCGCGCCGCCTCGTCGGACTGCTCACCTCCGGCCTGCTGACCCTGGTTGCCGTCGCGCCCGCCGCGGCTCAGAGCCCGGGCGATCAGCCCGACGCCGGGCCTTCGGCTCAGGCGCAGGACGCGGGCCCCGCGGGCACGCTGCCCCCGCTGACTCCGGAGCCGCAGACGTCGCAACCGGGAACGCCGGGCGGGGGCGATACCGGCTCCCGCGGGTCGCGCTCCCGCCGCGAAGAGCCTCCGCCGCGCGACGCGAGCCCCGGACCGGGGCGTCCGAGCGCGACGAACGTCACCCGGACCGGACTGCCGGACACCGGCGCCGACGCCGACGTCATCGGGCTCCTCGGCGTGGCGCTCATGCTGCTCGGCATCGGCCTGCGCCTGCGCATCGCCGATGTCCGCCGGTGAGCCGTCGGCCCTCACGCGCTCGGCCGCCGAGACGGAGGCGCTCGGTGCCCGCCTGGCCGGGCGCCTGCGCCCCGGCGACGTCGTCCTGCTGACGGGCGAGATGGGCACGGGAAAGACGACGTTCGTCCGCGGGGCGCTGCGTGCGCTCGGCGTCACCCGGCCCGTCACGAGCCCGACGTTCACCCTCGGCCAGCGCTACGACGAGGCCACGCCGCCCGCCAGCCACCTCGACCTCCACCGCCTCGCCGGCCTCGACGACGAGGACCCGGCGCTTCTGGAGGACTACGTCGGGCCGGGCCGGATCGCGTTCGTCGAGTGGCCGCGGGTCGCCGGCGGACGCCTGGACGTTCTCGGGCGCATCGCCGCGCGGGTCGAGCTCGAACACGCCGGCGCCGACGCGCGGCGGATCACCTGCACGTGATCGTCCTCGCCTTCGACACCGCCACCGCGGACACGGCGGTCGGCCTGGCGACCGGCGGCGCAGCGGCGCGTACGGCCCGCCACACGCCCGCGTCGGGCGAGCGCCCCGGCCACGTCGCCCAGCTGCTCGGCCTCGCCCGCGGGCTGCTCGCCGAGGCGGGCATCGGGTGGGCCGAGGTCGAGCGCCTCGGCGTCGGCACGGGCCCGGGGAGCTTCACGGGCCTGCGGATCGGCGTGGCGACGGCGCGGGCGCTGGCGCAGGCCGGCGGGCAGGAGCTCGTCGGGGTCTCGACGCTCGAGGCGCTCGCGCGCGGGGTCGCGTCGGCGCCCGACGTGGCCGCGGCGCCCGGGCGCGGCGTCGATCCCACCGTGCTCGCCTGCTTGGACGCGCGTCGCGGGGAGGCGTTCGTCGGCGCCTGGCGTGGGGACGCGCTCGTGTTCCCCCCGCGAGCCGTGGTCCCCGAGGCCCTCGCCGGGCTGTTGGCGGGCCGCGGCGCGTGGCGGGCGGCGGGCGACGGGTCGGTACGCTTCCGAGCGCAGCTCGAAGCCGCCGGTGCGCACGTCCCGCCCGACGACTCGGCGCTGCACCACGTCAGCGGCGCACGGCTCTGCGAGCTCGCGCTGGAAGCCTCGCCGGCGGGCCACGACACGCTCGAGCCGGAGTACGTCCGGGCCCCGGACGCCGTCCCCAAGCACTTACGATGAACCCGCCGGCCGAGATCCGTCGCTTGACCTACGCAGACCTGCCCCGGGTCATCGCCGTCGAGCGCCGCGCGTTCCCTACCCCCTGGTCGCTGGCGATGTTCGTCCTCGAGCTCTCCAAGCCCAGCGGGATCTGCCTGGCCGCATGGCGCACCCGCGCAGGCGGCGCGGGCGAGGACCAGTTGTGCGGCTACCTCATCTGCTCGCGCTACGACACGGTCTGGCACGTCATGAACGTCTCGGTCGATCCGGCGGAGCGCCGCGCGGGAATCGCCACCGCGCTGCTGGAGTCGCTGATCGAGCGGATCGACGACCCGGAGGCGCCGTTCACGCTGGAGGTCCGCGTGTCGAACGTCCCGGCGATCCGCCTGTACGAACGCTTCGGCTTCCTGACGGCCGGCCTCCGGCGCCGCTACTACGCAGACAACCAGGAGGACGCCCTGATCATGTGGCGCACGCCCATGACGCTCCGCGGCAGTCTCGAGGACGTCCCCCACGCCGGACCCGTCACGCCGTCGCCCTCATGATCCTCGCGCTCGAGACGAGTTGCGACGACACGTGCGCGGCCGTGCTGACTCCCGAGGGCGTGATCCGCTCGAACGTCATCTCCTCCCAGGGGGTCCATGACCAGTTCGGCGGCGTCGTACCCGAGGTCGCGAGCCGCCAGCATCTGCAACTGGTCAACGCCGTCGTCGACGACGCCTTGACGACGGCGCAGACGACGCTGGACGACCTCACGCTCGTGGCGGTCACCCAGGGCCCGGGGCTCGTGGGCGCGCTGCTGGTCGGGGTGGCCACCGCCAAGGCGATCGCGAGCGTCCGCGGCCTGCCGCTGGCGCCCGTCGATCATCTCCAGGGCCACGTCGCCGCGAGCTTCTTGCCCGGCGTGGACGCGGAGGGAACCGGTCACACCCCGCCCCTGGAGCCGCCGTTCACCTGCCTCGTGGCTTCCGGCGGTCACACGTTCCTCGCCCACGTCGGAGATCACGCCTCCTTCGACGTCCTCGGGCGCACCCTGGACGACGCGGCGGGGGAGGCCTTCGACAAGGGGGCGCGCCTGCTCGGCCTGCCGTACCCCGGCGGCCCTCACCTGGAGCGCCTCGCCGCCGACGGCGATCCCGAAGCCTTCGGGTTCCCCGTCTCCGATCAGCTCGCGGGCTACGACTTCTCGTTCTCCGGGTTGAAGACCGCGCTGCTCTACAAGCTGCGCGATCTCTCAGACGCGGAGGCGGGAGCGCGCCGCGCCGACCTGGCCGCGAGCTTTCAGCGGGCCATCGTCGAGGCGCTGGCGCGCCGCGTCGAGCGCGCCGTCCTGACGACGGGTGCCGAGCGGGTGAGCATCGGCGGCGGCGTGGCCGCCAACGGCGCGCTGCGCGCCCGGCTGGCCGGCGTGGCCGGGCACCTCCATATCCCGCCGCGCGCGCTGTGCACGGACAACGCCGCGATGATCGGTGCGGCCGCCCGTCACGTCAGTGCTCTTGAGCCCGGCGAGTACGACGATCTCGACGCCTACCCCACCGGCCGCCGCGACCTCTGAGAGACCTTGCAGACCCTGCCGACCGTGATGCTGTTCTCCCGCCCCGGCTGCCACCTCTGCGACGACGCGCGCCTGGCGCTGGAGAGCGTCCGGGCCGATCACCCGTTCCTCCTCGAGGAGCGCGACATCGAGGACGACGACGCGACGTTCAAGGCCTACCTGGAGCGCATCCCGGTCGTGGCGCTCGACGGCCGCGAGCTCTACGACTTCTTCGTCGACGCCGACGACCTGCGCGGGCGGCTGATCGCCTGGCACCCTGAGTAGGGTTCCGACCGATCCGATGACGCTCGACCCGCTGAATCCGCCGATGGTTCGCCCGGCCCCGTCGGCCGGAGGAGCTTCCGAGCGCCTGTCACTCGGCGTCGCCGCACGCCTGTCGCGCTACCTGCAGGTGCTCACCCAGGCCAAGAAGATGGGCAAGGAGACGATCTCCTCCCAGGAGCTCTCGGACTACACGCACGTCAACTCGACGCAGATCCGCCGGGACCTGAGCGGGTTCGGCAAGTTCGGCAAGCGCGGCGTCGGCTACAACGTCGAGTCGCTCGTCTCGCAGATCCGCAAGATCCTGCGCACCGCCGGTCAGCACAACATCGCGCTGTTCGGCGCGGGCCACCTCGGCCGGGCGATCGCCGGGTCGGACATCTTCGCCGACCACGGCTTCCGGGTGGTGGCGATCTTCGACGTGGACCCCGACAAGGTCGGGCTGGTCGTCGGCGCGCAGCGGGTGCGACACCTCGACGACCTGCACGCCGTGGTCGAGGAGGAGGACGTCGTCGTCGGGGTGCTGGCGGTGCCGACCGCCGACGCGCAGGGCCTGGCCGACGACCTCGTCGCCGCGGGCGTCAAGATCATCTTCAACTACTCCGAGGCGCTGCTCGACGTGCCGCCCGAGGTCGCCGTGCACACCTCCAGCCCGGCCGTCGACCTGCTCTACGCCCTCTACTTCCACCTGACGTGATCGTCCCGCTCGAGCAGGCCGTGGCCACCTTCGAGGCGTCCGTCGACGCGACCGTCGGGATCGAGGAGGAGTTCGCGATCCTCGACCCCCGCACCCTGGACCTGACCCCGCGCTATGAGGAGCTGCACGCCGCCGCCCAGGCCGACCCCGTCCTGCGCGAGGCGGTCGCCGGCGAGCTCATCTCGAGCGAGATCGAGATCCGCTCGGGCCGCGGGGAGCACCTGGCCGATGCCCTGGAGCGCCAGGGCGCGGCGCGCACCGCGCTCTTCCGGCTGGTGGACACCCAGGACGCGAAGCTCGGCGCGACGGGCACCCACCCGTGGGCGGACTATCGCGAGCAGCTCAACATCGACACGGAGCACTACCGCCGCGTCGTCGACGGGCTGCAGTACGTCGCACGGCGCAACAACACGTTCTCGCTGCACGTCCACGTCGGCGTCCGGGGCGCCGACCGGGCTGTCCGGGTCTGCGATCGACTGCGCGACGTGCTGCCGGAGCTGCTGGCCGTGAGCGCGAGCTCGCCGTACCTCGACGCTCGTGACGCCGGCCTGCACTCCGCGCGCACGCAGTCGTTCACGAAGAGCTTCCCGCGCTGCGGGATCCCGGACGCCTACGGCTCCTGGCGGGCCTTCGCGGACTACATCGCCTTCCTGCAGCACACCAACTCGATCGTCGAGTACACGCAGGTGTGGTGGTCGGTGCGCCCCCACCTCACCTTCGGCACCGTCGAGGTGCGCATCTGCGACGTCCAGACGACGGCCGGAGAGTCCGACGCGCTCTGTGCGCTCATCGTCGCCTGCATCCTCCAGGCCGCTCACGACGACGACACGGGAGTCCCGCGGGCGGAGCTCTCGCGCCGCCTGATCGAGGAGAACCTCTGGCGCGCGATCCGCTACGGCCTGGACGGCAAGTTCATCGACCTCGACGCGGCGGCGGAGTTCCGCGCCGAGACGATCGTCGATCGCCTGCTGGCTTGGACGGCACCGGCACGCGCCGCCCACCGCCTGGCCGAACCCAGCTTCCCCGCCCTGAACGGCGCGCAGCGCCAGCGCCGGATGATCGATGCGGGCGCTCCGCTCGTCGAGGTGTACTCCGCGGCCGTCCAGGAGACCCACTCCACGTACTCCGACCGACAGGAAGCCGAGAACTCGTGAGCCAGCAAGACATCCCGGGTGGGCCCGAGGGCCCCCCGCCCACCGAGGAGGAGCTGCGCGCGGCCTACGAGGCGGAGCTCAAGCAGTTGCGCGTCGAGGACGTCGTGATCCAGACGATCGTCTCCCTGCTGAACCTCGGCGGCCGCAAGGCCGGCCTCGCGCCCGGGACCGAGGACGAGCGCGACCTCGACCAGCTCGCGCTGGCCGTGGAGAGCGTCCGGCGCCTGCTGCCCTTCGTGGAGGAGGTGCTGGGTCCGGACGCCACGCAGCTGCGCGACGCGCTCGCCCAGCTTCAGATGGCCTACGTGCGCCTCGGCGGCACCGGCTCGGAGGGCGCGGTCGGCGAGCCTGCCGCCCCGGCGCCGCCCGCCGCGCCGCCGCCGCCGCGGATCTGGACGCCGGGCTCGTAGCACTCAGGCTGCGCGCGCTGCGTTCCGACCGCTTTGGCCGCTCCCGCGTCCTGCCTCTTCTGCGCGATCGTCGCGGGCACCGAGCCCGCGGCGCGGGTTCTCGAGGAGGAGCACTGCGTCGCCTTCCTCGACGCCCGCCCGCTGTTCGAGGGACACGTGCTGCTCGTGCCGCGCGAGCACCACGTGACCCTGGCGGAGCTGCCCGAGCGCCTGGTCGCCCCGCTGTTCACGACCGCGCAGCGGCTCTGCCGCGCCGTCGAGGCCGCGCAGGAGGCGCAGGGCTCCTTCGTGGCGATGAACAACGTCGTGTCGCAGTCCGTGGCGCACCTCCATGTCCACGTCGTGCCGCGCCGGCGCAAGGACGGCCTCCGCGGGTTCTTCTGGCCCAGGACCCGGTACGCCGGCGACGCGGCGATTGCCCAAGTCGCCGACGGTATCCGTGCGGCGCTCCGCGGGTAGGCATCGCGAATGGGAACCGGAGAGGACAAGGAACCGCTCGACGTCCAGACGGTCGTCGAGCGGCTCAACGAAGCACTGCCGCTGCAGTTCCGCAGCGCCGTCGCCTACACCGTGGCGGCGGGCTCGGTGACGGGGTTCGCCTACACGCCGCTGGGCCCGCAGCTCTGGACGTTCGCCGAGGCCGAGCTCGAGGACGCGCGGCGCCTGGTGGAGAAGATCGTCGCCCTGGGCGGGACGCCGTCGACGCTGGTCGCCGCGGTCGTCCATCACCCGGAGCCGGCCGAGACGATCGCGTGGCTGGTCGAGGTGGAGAGCGAGGTGGTCGAGAAGCTGCAGGACGTCATCCCCGCGACGGGGCAGACGGGTCCGTCGGAGGCGCTGGAGCACCGCCTGGAGCACCTGATCATGCGCAAGCAGGAGCAGATCGACACGCTCGAGCGCGCGCGCCGGGGTTAGAACCTGTTTCGAGAAGGCGCGGCCGTGAGGAACCGTCACGCGGCAACCGCGCGACGCCGGTCATCCACGGTCCGGCTCCCTCACGACGGCGCCTCATCTCAGAAACAGGTTCTTTAGCCCCGCGGCCCGAAGGGGTCAGGCGCCCGCAGTGCGCGCGGCGGCGCGTACACTGCGCGACGCCCTATGGCCGAACGCCGTCTCCACGGACTGCAGCGCGTCCTCGGCGTCAACGCGCTCTCCTCGACCGCCTACGGCAACGTCGGCTCGTCGATCTACTACGCGCTCGGTCTGGTCGCCAGCTACGCGCTGGGCCTCACGCCGGTGGTGTTCATCATCACCGGCTTCATCTTCTACCTGACGGCCGCCACCTACGCCGAGGCCACCTCGATGTATCCCGAGGCGGGCGGCTCGAGCTCGTTCGCGCGCCGGGCGTTCAACGAGTTCGCGAGCTTCTTCGCCGCCTGGGCGCAGATGCTCAACTACACGATCACGATCGCGATCTCGGCCTTCTTCGTGCCGCACTACTTCGGCAGCGTCATCGGCGTCGAGGCGCTCAAGACGTCGCCGGGGGACATCGTCTTCGGCATCGGCGTGGTGATCGTGCTCTCGCTGGTCAACGTGCGGGGCGTCAAGGAGTCCGCGGGAGTCAACGTCCTCCTCGCCGTGGTCGACTTCGCCACGCAGCTGCTGCTCGTGGCCGTCGGCATCTACCTCGTGCTCGACGTCGACGTGCTCATCGCCAACGTCGACTTCGGGATCGCCCCGAGCTGGAAGGACTTCCTCGTCGCGATCCCGGTGGGGATGATCGCCTACACCGGCATCGAGACCATCTCGAACATGGCCGAGGAGGCCAGGGACGAGCGAACGACGATTCCCGCGGCGATCAACCGCGTGGTCATCGCCGTCTTCGCGATCTACGCGCTGCTGCCGATCGTCGCGCTCAGCGCCCTGCCGGTCACCCGGGACCCGGCGACCGGGGAGTACACGACGCAGCTCGGCCTCACCGAGGAGGAGGGCGGCTTCGCGGGCGATCCCGTGCTCGGCGTCGTGCGGGCCATGGACGAGCTCGGGGTGCTGCAGGCCCCGACGGAGATCTACGTCGGGCTGCTCGCGGCGACGATCCTCTTCATCGCGACCAACGCCGGGATCATCGGCGTGTCGCGGCTGGTGTACTCCATGGGCCTCTACCGCCAGGTGCCTGACCGCCTGCGCCAGCTGCATCCGAAGTACGGCACGCCATGGATCGGGATCCTGGTCTTCGGCGCGGTCGCCTGCGTCGCGATGCTTCCCGGCAAGGCGGCCTTCCTCGGGAACCTCTACGCGTTCGGTGCGATGCTCTCGTTCACGGTCGCCCACCTCGCGGTCATCGCCCTGCGCATCAGGCAACCCGGGTTCGACCGGCCCTACCGCGGCCCCGGCAACGTGCGCCTCCGCGGCCACGACCTCCCGCTCTTCGCGATCGTCGGCGCCGTCGGCACCAGCCTCGCCTTCCTCACGGTCACCGTCATCTACCTCGACGTGGCCGTCGCCGGCTTCGGCTGGTTGCTCCTCGGACTGGTCGTCTACCCGCTCTATCGCCGTCGGCAGGGTCTGGACCTGACCACGACGACGAAGATCGCGGTGCCCAAGCCCGTCGTCGACCACGAGGCCGAGTACGAGTCCGTGCTGCTGGCGCTGGACGGCAGCACGTTCTCCCCGGGAGCGATGGCCACCGCGGTCAAGGTTGCCACGCGGCGCCGCAGGGGCATCCACGTCATCGTGCCCATCGTGGTGCCGAGCTCCTCGCCGCTGGACGCCGACCTGCCCGAGCAGGAGCTCGCCGCGCAGGAGATCATCGAGCAGGCCAAGCTGCAGGGCGGCCGGCGCGTGACCGGCCACCACCAGAAGGTGCGCGCGGGCCAGGCCGGGCGGCTCATCGTCACCGAGGCGAAGGAGATGTCCGCGAAGGTCATCGTCATCGCGTTGCCGCCGCGCTCGGGAGGCGCGGTCTTCGGCAAGACCGTCGAGACGGTGCTGGCCGAGCGGCCCTGCCGGGTCATCATCCAGCACGATCCGACCCAAGTGCCGGTCGTCACCGGCTCCGGGGTCAGGGTGGCCTGAGTGGCCGAGCCTCCGCAGATCCAGCGCAGCGCCACCACGGTCCTGTCCGGGCTCATGGTCGTGCTCGGCGTGGCAATCATCGTGCGGACCGTCGCGGCCGGCGGCAGCCCGGTCTCCGTCGGCCTGCTCCTCGGCGTGCTCTTCGTGCTCGCGGGCGGCGGGCGCCTCTTCCTCGCCACGCGGAGGTAGAGGTGGCCGAAGCGCCCTCTCCCCGCCGCGCGGACGACATCGGCCACCGCACGCTCGGATCCCCCGTGCTCTTCGCCGTGGTCTACGCCGCGCTGGCGGCGGGCGTCTACTTCTCGCTCGGCGTCGTCGCCGACCATGCGCTCGGCCTGACCCCGCTCATCTTCCTGATCGCCGCCCTGCTCTTCGGACTCGCGGCGATGACCTACGTCGAGGGCGCCTCCCTGCATCCCGACCGCGGCGGCTCGACGGTCTTCGCGCGCTACGCCTTCAACGAGCTGTGGAGCTTCGTCGCGGGCTGGGCGGTCCTGCTGGACTACATCCTGCTCCTCGCGGTCTGCGCCCTGACCGCGACGAACTACGCCGCCGTCTTCTACGCACCGCTTGGCGACGGGCTCCCGGAGCTGATCCTGTCCGTCGCGATCATCTCAGGCGTCGCCATCGGGACGATCCGGGGCTTCTCCACCGGGCGCGTGCGACGCCTGGCCATCCTGGTGATCGTCGATCTCGTGCTGCAGGCCGGTCTGGTGGTGCTCGGGCTGGCGACGTTCTTCTCGTGGGAGGTGCTCACCGCCCCGATCGAACTCGGGCGAACCCCCCGGTGGGAGGAGGTCGTCTTCGCGCTCGGAGTGGCCACCGTCGTGCTCATCGGGTTGGAGTCTGCCGCGGGGCTGTCCGGGGAAGTCGGGACCAATCGCCGGGGCCTGCGGCGCCTGGTCACCACCGCGACGGTCAGCGTCGCGGTGGTCTACGTCGGCATCTCGCTCGTGGCGCTCACCGCAGTGCCGGTGGTCGGCGGCCAGACGCCCCTCGGCGAGGAGGCACTCGAAGCGCCCGTGCTGGCCATCACGGGCGCCTTCCGCCAAGCATGGCTGGCCGACGGGCTGACCTACGTGTTCGCCGTCGCGGCGGTCCTGACGCTCGTGGAGGCGGCCGCATCGGCGATGCTCGGGCTGTCGCGGCTGGCGTACTCGCTCTCGCTCAACCGCCAGATACCGAGAGGTCTGGGGCGGCTGCACCCCACGCGCGGCACCCCGTACGTCGTCATCGTCGCCGCGGCGGTCGTCGCCGGCGCGCTCGTGATTCCCCAGGACCTCGACTTCCTCGTCGGCCTCTACGCGTTCGGGGCCCTGATCGGGCTGCTGCTCGCGCACTTGAGCGTGATCGCGCTGCGCTACCGCGAGCCCGACCGCCCCCGGCCCTACACCGTGCCGTGCTCGGTCACCTTCCGCGGCGGCCGGCTCCCGCTGCCCGCCGTGCTCGGAGCGGCGCTGGCGGCGGTCGCCTTCGTCAGCGTGCTCGTCCTCCACGAGGGGGCCCGGTACGTCGGGGTGGCGTGGATGGCAGCGGGTATCGCGCTGTACGTCGTGTATCGCGGAAGCCAGGACAACTCGCTGGTCAAGCGGGTGACGGTGCGCGAGTCCGCGCTGCGCCGCGACCGCGAGCAGACCGACGAGCTCGGGGAGTTCGGCTCGATCCTCGTTCCCATCTTCGACAACGAGCTCGACGACGACATCATGCAGACCGCGGGCCGGCTGGCCGGGGACGAGCACGACGACTTCGACGACGAGCGCGGCGCGCTGATCGAGGCGCTGTGGGTGTTCGAGGTGCCCATGTCGCTGCCGATCGACGCGCGGCTGCCCGACGGCCAGCTCAAGCGCGCGCGCACCGCTCTCGCGCGGGCCAAGGCGGTGGGGGAGGAGTACGAGAACGTCGAAGTGGCGACGGCCACCGTGCGGGCCCGCAGTGCCGGGCGCGCGATCGTCGACGAGGCCCAGCGGCGCGGCGTCGAGGCGATCGTGATGGCCGCCGAGGAGCCGACGCGCATCCGCGGCGGCGCGCTGCTTGGCGGGCGCGGAGGCGCGAACGAGAGCTTCGTCGGCGCGGTGACCAAGTACGTGCTGGCCAAGGCGACCTGCCAGGTGATCCTCACCGCTCCCGCGGCCAGTCAACCCGCAACACAGGCCCCGCCGGCGCCCGAGACGCCCGGTGGCGACCTCGGAGCCGTCGGCAACGGACGCCCGAGAAGGATCCGCCGGTAGGCTGCGCTATATGCACGCCGCACTGAGGGGCAGCTGATGTTCGTCGTCGTCGCGGGCGCGGGACGGGTCGGCTCGGCGGTCGCGCGCTTCGCCCTCGCCGCCGGCCACGAGGTCTCCGTGCTCGACGAGGACCCGCTCTCCCACGAGCGCCTCGACGCCGGGCAGTCCACCTCGTGGGAAGACGCGGGCGGCCGCTTCACCGTCGGCACCGCGATCGAGATCGAGGCGCTGGTCGAGGCGGGCCTCGGCGAGGCCGATCTCTTCATCGCCTCGACCGACGGGGACAACACGAACCTCGTCATCGCGCAGATCGCCCAGGCGCACTTCAACGTCCCGCGGGTCATCACCCGGGTGATGGACCCGGCGCGGGCGACCTGGTACGCCGAGCAGGGACTCGAGACGATCTCCCCGACCAAGGTCGCCATCGAGATGTTCAAGGAAGCTCTCGGCTCGACGGCGGCCCGCTGATGTACGTCATCATCGCGGGGGGCGGCAAGGTCGGCTGGAACCTGGCGCGCGAGCTGATCGCCAAGGGCAACGAGGTCACGCTGCTGGAGAACCGGCGCTCGCGGTACCTCACGATCGAGCAGGAGCTCGAGCACGCCGTGCAGTACGGGGACGCCGCCGAGCTCTGGGTCCTCGAGCGGGCCGGCGTCCAGCGTGCCGACCTCGTCATCGCCGTGACCGGCGACGACGAGGACAACATCCTCATCTGCCAGATGGCCAAGGAGAAGTACCTCTGCGAGCGAATCATCGCCCGGGTCAACAACCCGCGCAACCGGCAGTGGTTCGAGCTGCTCGACGTCCATCCGTCCGTGAGCGCCACGGACCTCATCCTGCGCCTCATCGAGCACGAGGTTCCCTCCTACGGCCTGGTGCACCTGCTCGACCTGCGCGACGAGCAGCTCGAGATCATCGAGGTCGAGGTCGTCGACACGGCCCCGGCGGCGGGGCGCATGGTCTCCGAGGTGGTACTGCCTGAGGGATCGCTGATCATCTCTGTGCTGCGCGGCGGGACGGGCTTCGTCCCCCAGGCCGAGACCGTGATCGAGGCGGGCGACGAGGTGCTGCTCGTCCTCGACCCGGGGCTCGAGGAGGCCATCACCGCGCAGTTCGCCCCGGCGGTGTGACGGGCCGCTTGGCTTCCCGCCGGCGGCGCGCGTGCGCGTTGAGGCTCCGGGACAGGGACTCGAACCCCAAATTCCAGATCCAGAGACTGGCGTGTTGCCAATTACACCATCCCGGAGCGTGGTGGCCGCCAGGCTGGGCGGCCGGAGGCAGGATAGCGCGGCCGGTCAGGCCGCCGCCTGCTCGGCCCAGTCGCGGTACAGGCGCCAGTAGGCACCCTGGGACTCCAGCAGCTCGGCGTGCGTGCCCTGCTCGACGATCCGCCCACCGTCGAGCACGACGATCCGGCCGGCCTGGCGGATCGTGGAGAGCCGGTGGGCGATGACCAGGGCGGTGCGGCCTTGGAGCAGGCGCCGCAGCCCGACCTCGATCTTCGCCTCGGTGTGCAGGTCGACGTGGGCGGTGGCCTCGTCGAGGATCAGCATGCGGGGGTCGGCCACCAGGGCACGAGCGAAGGCCACGAGCTGGCGCTCGCCCGCGGACAGCTGCGCGCCGCGCTCGCCCACTTCGGTGTCGATCCCGTGCTCGAGGCGGGAGATGAGCTGGGTCGCGCCGACGGTCGCCGCGGCCCGCTCGACCTGCTCCCGCGTCGCGTCCTCGCGGCCGAAGGCGATGTTCTCCGCCACCGTCCCGCTGAACAGGAACGCCTCCTGGGGCACGATGCCGAGCTGGCGGCGCAGGGAGCCGATGCGCGCCTCGCGCAAGTCGAGGCCGTCGACGAGGATCCGGCCGCTCGTCGGGTCGTAGAAGCGGGCGACGAGCTTGGCCAGGGTCGACTTGCCTGCCCCCGTGGCGCCGACGAGCGCGACGGTCTGTCCCGGCGGGACGACGAGGTCGATGTCACTGAGGGCGTTCGGGGCGCCCGCGGACGTGTCGTAGGCGAACGAGACCCCCTCGAAGCGCAGCTCGCCGCGTAACGGGTCGGGCAGGTCCCGCGCGTCCGGACGGTCCTCGAGCGTGGGCGCCTCGTCGAGCAGCTCGAAGATCTTGTCCAGCGCGGCCATCCCGGACAGATAAGTGGTGTACACCTGCGACAGCTGGCCAATCGGGTCGAAGAAGCCGTTGAGGGCGACGATGAACGCGGTGAGCGTGCCGATCTGGACCGCGTCACCCGCATCGATCGCCTGGTAGCCGCCGTAGACGATCACGAGCACGGTGCCCAGGGCCGAGACGAACTCGATCGTGGGGAAGTAGGAGGCGTTCAGGCGCACCGTCGCGAGGTTGGCGTCGCGGTTGAGCTGGTTGAGCGCCGCGAAGCGCGCGTTGTGGCGCGGCTCCTGCGCGAAGGACCGCATCACGCGGATGCCCGACAACGACTCCTGCAGGTAGGCCGTGATCTGGCCGATCGTCTCGCGCGTGGTCCGGTAGGCGTCGGCGCTGACGATCCGGAAGAGCAGCGAGCCGGCGAACAGGAGCGGGAAGATCAGGAACACGAGCCCTGCCAGCGTGGCGTCGAGCGCCAGCAGGATCACGATCGAGCCGATCAGCGTCAGGCCGGCGGTGAAGAGCATCGTGACCGAGTCGGTGACGAGCGAGCTGAGCGCCTGGACGTCGTTGGTCATCCGTGAGATGAGCACCCCGGCGGAGCGGCGCTCGTAGAAGGCGACGGGCTGACGCTGCAGGTGGCCGAAGATCTCCACCCGCAGGTCCTGAAGGGAGCGCTGACCGACCCAGCCCGTCAGGTAGGTCTGCAGGAAGGTGCCCAGCCAGACGAGCAGCGCGGAGGCGAGGAACGCGAGGACGACGAGGTTGAGCACGCCGACGTCGCCCGCCAGGATCCCGTCGTCGATCGCCTTCTTGGCCAGCGGAGCGGGAGCGAGCGCGGCCGCCGTGCCGACGATCAGCGCCGCGAACATCGCGGCCACCCGCCACTTGTACGGGGCGAGCAGGACCACGAGCCCGCGCAGCTTGCGCCCGCGCCCGCTCGTCCCCTTCAGGCGCCGCCGCAGCTCGTCGGCGGTCAGGCGGCGGCTCACAGGCCGGCCGTCTGCGGCTCGCGCGGCTTGCGGGTGAGAAAGACGGAGTCCGGGAGGCCCTTCTCGACGATCGCGCGATAGTGCGCGTTGACCTCGAGCAGCTCCTCGTGGGTGCCGCGCGCGGCGATGCGGCCTGCTTCGAGCACGACGATCTCGTCGGCGAGCGCGATCGTCGAGAGCCGGTGGGCGATGACGAACGTCGTGCGCCCCGTACCGCCCTTCCGGCGTCGCCGGGCGCCGACGTCGCCCAGGGCCTCCTTGATCGCGGCTTCCGTCGTCGCGTCGACCGCGGAGGTCGCGTCGTCGAGTACGAGGATCCGCGGGTCGGCGACCAGCGCGCGCGCCAGCGCGATGCGCTGGCGCTGGCCGCCGCTGAGCGTGAGGCCGCGCTCGCCGACCCGCGTCTCGTAGCCGTCGGGCAGCCGCGCGATGAAGCCCGCGGCCTGCGCGCGCTCCGCCGCCTGTTCGATGGCCTCACGCGAGGCGTCGGGGCGCGCGTAGGCGATGTTCTCTGCGACCGTCGCCGAGAAGAGGAACGGGTCGTCGGTGACCACCGCGATCTCCGCGCGCAGCCCGTCGGGGTCGAGGGTGCGGACGTCGGCACCGTCGATCTTGACCGCGCCGTCGGTGACGTCGTAGAGCCGGGCGAGCAACTGGACCAACGTCGTCTTGCCCGAGCCCGTCGCGCCGACGAGCGCGACCGTCGTGCCGGCGGGCACCACCAGATCGATCTCCTTCAGCGCGGGCTCCGGCGACCCCTCGTAGCGCAGCCAGACGCCCTCGAACTGCACGTGGCCGTCGCCTTCCGGGAGGGTGCGCGCCTCGTCGGGCGCCAGGATGGCGGGCTGCCGGTCGAGGATCTCGAAGAGCCGGGCTCCGGAGGCCGTCGCGCGCTGCGCCTGCCCGAGCGACACGCCCAGGGTGCGCATGGGCCCGAGGAGCATCAGCAGGTAGGCGTAGAACGCGGTGAAGTCGCCGATGGTCAGCGTGCCGTCGATGACGCGGCGGCCGCCGAAGAAGAGGATCGCGGCCAGGCCGAGCTGCGGCAGGAAGGCGATGAACGGGTTGTAGTACGCCTGCAGGCGCGTCGAGACCATCGCCTGGGTGAAGATGCGCTCCGACGAGTGGCGGATGCGGCGGTTCTGGCGGCCCTCCGCCGCGAAGGCCTTGATCACCCGCACGCCGCCGATCGACTCCTCGACGTCGGCGGTCAACTCGGCCAGGCGCTGCTGGACCTCCTGGATCGCCGGCCGCGACCGCTTGCCGTAGCGCGTCGCAACGACGATCACGAACGGAACGGGCAGCAACGACAGGGCGGCCAGGACCGGGTCGACGAACAGCATCGCGATCGCGGCGAGCACCAGGGTCAGCGCGGACTGCATGATGAACACGAGGCCGTAGCCCAGGAAGAAGCGCACGGCCTGCAGGTCGAGCGTCGCGCGCGACATGAGCTGCCCGGTCTGCTGGCGGTCGAAGAACGCAAGCTCGAGCGACAGCAGGTGCCCGTAGATGCGCTTGCGCAGGTCGTACTCGACTCCGAGCGACACGCGGCCGGCGATCAGCCGGCGGACGAACGTCAGCCCGAGCCGGCCGAGGCCTGCGCCGGCGATCAGCCCGCCCAGGAGGAGCAGGTCTTCGCGGCGGCCCTCGTTGATCGCGTCGATGCCCTTGCCGACGAGGAACGGGATCGAGACGGTCATCACCATGGCGGCGGCCGCCAGCCCCAACGACCACCAGACGCCCGCCCGGTACGGGGCGAGAAAGCCGAGCAGTCGCTTGAAGGTCACCATCGACCCTGCACACTAGTTGCTTGGGCAACGAGATTCGAACGGCGACGTCGGCGCCGCCGCGAGCCCCGCCCGCGCTGGACGGGCGGGGCAGGCGGATGCCTAGACCCTATGTGGCGGTCGCCCTGGCGGGTTGACTGCCGGGGCTGGTGGCCGGACGCTCCTCGCGGGGGCTTGTCTGGCCGGAGAACGGCTCCGGCTGACCCCAGATTGAGGACGTCAGCTCAAAGTCGTCTTCGAGGATCTGCCAAGCGGCGGCTGTCAGTAGACGCCGGTGGCCTCCATCGCGACATGCGTGACACGGTGCGCGGCCAGCCAGTCTCGCAGGCCCATCAGGCCCCGGACCGTGGTCGAGAACTCCGCCAGATGCGGCTCACGGCCCCCGGCCCGGCCCGCAACTCGTACGCAAGCGGTCACCTGCGCCTTTGGACGTCGAGTGCGGCGACGCGCTCGAAGATCGTCTCCATGACACCTCCCAGGTTGAACACGTGGTCGTGTCGCCCGGCGGGGCCTTCGAAACAGACGAGTCTGATGGTCGTGCTCGAAGCAACAGTCCGGGATCCCGGGGAAGGCCCCTGCACCAAACTAGTGACGGGCCCGCAGGCACCAAGAACAAAGCGGCGTCAACGGGCGACCACCAGATCATCACCCATTTCATCCACCCGCGGATGTCCGAAGGACAGGAAAACTAGTTGGGGTAGTCGCAGTTCTTCGGGATGCTCGAATGCGCCTGGTGGTTCTTGTGGGGCACCGTGTGGTGGGCGTGCACCGAGCCGTGCGACGTTCCGTGCGGACCGTGTCCGCACGCCTTCTGGGACGGCGCCGCGGCGGCGGGCGACACGCCGACGATCAACATCGCGGCTCCGCTCAGGGTTCCTGCCAGCAATCTGCGCATAGGATTCTCCGTTCGGCTCGTGGGCGAAAGCTATGCGTCCCCGCAGAGACGACCCGTAAACACGGGCGTTCGCCCCCGGACAGCGCGGCCTACTTCCCGCCGAACCGCTCGCGTCGCACCGTGGTCTTCTTGCCCTTGATCGTGCTGCCGCGCAGTGCGGCGATGACCTCGTCGGCGGCGTCGGCGGGAAGCTCGACGAGCGAGAAGCGGTCGGCGATCTGGATCGCGCCGATGTCCTTGCCGCCGAGGCGTGACTCGCCGGTGATGGCGCCGACCAGGTCCTGCGGGCGGATGCCGGTCGCCCGCCCCGCGCCGATGAACACCCGGGTCACGGCTCCCTGCGGACCGCGTCGTGGGCCGCCTCTGGCCGGCTTGCCGTACGGCCCGGACTTGTCCTTGGTCTTCCAGTCGGGACGAACGGCGGCCTCCGGGATGTCCTGTTCCTCGTCGTCGGCGCCGCCGCGTGACTCGTGGGCGAGCTTGACCGCGGCCAGAGCGACCTCCATCAGGTCGAACTCGTCGGTGAGCGTCTCCACCACCACCCGGAAGCGCCCGAGCTCGTCTTCGAGCAGGCTCTCGTGGAGCGCCGCCCGCGTGGCCTCCAGGCGCCGGGCGTGAAGGTCGGCGACGGACGGGACCTTCTCCATCGTGATCTTCTGCTTCGTGACGCGCTCGATCGTCTTGAGCTGGCGGTGCTCGCGGGGCTCGGCCAGCGTGATCGCGATCCCCTCGCGGCCCGCGCGGCCGACCCGGCCGATGCGGTGGACGTAGGAGTCGGGCGCGGCCGGGACGTCGTAGTTGATCACGTGCGTGAGCTGGTCGATGTCCAGCCCCCGGGCGGCGACGTCCGTGGCGACCAGGAGGTCGGAGGTGCCGCCCCGCACGCGGGCCATCACGCGGTCGCGCTGCTCCTGGGTGAGCCCGCCGTGGAGCGCTTCGGCGCGATAGCCGCGGCCGTTGAGCGTCTCGGAGAGCGAATCGACCTCCGCCCGGGTGCGGCAGAACACGAGCGCAGCCGCCGGCGCCTCGACGTCGAGGACACGGCCGAGCGCGGCGGGCTTGTGCGCACGCTGCACGACGTAGGCGGTCTGGCGCACCCGGGGCGCGTCGCCTGCGGCGACGGTCTCGCGCTCGATCTCGATGCGCACGGGATCGGCGAGATAGCGCCGGGTCAGCTTGTTCAGCCGTGGTGGCATCGTCGCGGAGAAGAGGACCGTCTGGACGCCATCCGGGGTGCCCTCGAGGATCGACTCGATGTCGTCCGCGAAGCCCATGTCGAGCATCTCGTCGGCCTCGTCGAGGACCGTGAGCAGCAGACCGTCCAGCTTCAGGGTCCCGCGGGCGATGTGGTCGAGCGCACGGCCCGGGGTGGCGACCACGATGTCGACGCCGCGCTTGAGCGCACCGAGCTGACGGCCGACGGGCTGCCCGCCGTAGATCGGCAGGACGCGGGCGCCGAGGTCCCGCCCGTAGCGGTGCACGGCCTCGGAGACCTGCATGGCAAGCTCGCGCGTGGGGACCAGGACGAGGGCCATCGGATCGCCGCCGCGGCCGGCGTGGGTGAGGCGCTCGAGGATCGGCAGGGCGAACGCTGCGGTCTTGCCCGTGCCCGTCGCGGCCTGCCCGAGCAGGTCGCGGCCGGCGAGCACGGGGCCGATCGCCTCGCGCTGGATGGGCGTCGGCTCCTCATAGCCCAGGCCGGCGAGGGCTCGCACGAGCTCGGGGCGGAGGCCGAGCGCGGCGAAGGACGAGATCGCCGCGTCTCCGCGCGACGCGTCGTCCGAGGGTTCGGGGGTGGGCGCGGCCTCACCGGCAGACGACATCACCGCTCCAGGCTGACATCAACGCCGTCGAGGGGCGGCCCGGTGCGGCGGGCATGCGATGCTTCTCGTGCGATGGCCTCCACGCCGACCGGGCTCTGCGGCTCGTGCCGCCACCAGCGCATCGTGCGCTCCGGGCGCGGTTCGACCTTCTCGATGTGCGAGCGCGGACTCGCGGATCCGCCCTGGCCGAAGTACCCACGGCTGCCGGTGGTCAGCTGCTCGGGCCACGAGCCGCGGGCGCGGCCCGGCTGACAGGGCGTCGAGGGGCTGAGGTCGGGTGGCCGTGATGCCGCCACAGGGCCTCGCGCCCGGCCGTTCAGCGCCCCGGGGAGGCCCGAGGACGAGGTGCGGCGCCGTGGCGCCGGCGGGAGCCCGGCGCGCCTGAACGAGCAGTCACCAGATCGTCTGGAAGAGCAGGACGAAGACCACGGCCTGGGCGGCGAGCAGCGGCGCGACGAGCCGTACGTGCCCGGGCGGGATCACCGCGGCGGCCGCCACGCAGGCCAGCGGGACGAACGGCAGCCAGATGCGCTCGGTCTCGGCTTTGGTGAAACCCGCGACCGAAGCGACGCCGATCACCACCGCGAGCCCCACCCCGGCGGGCACCCGGCGCCGGGCGGCGATCAGCGCGCCTGCCGCCGTCGGCAGCCCGAGCGCGACGGCGAAGGCGACGGGGGAGCCGAACAGCCAGAACTTGTAGGGCCGCCGGGAGGCCACCGAGTTGCGGTAGTAGGCCTCCGTCGCACGCAGCGCGCCGATCGGGTCGTAGCCCGCGAGGAGGGCGAGGCCGCCGTTCAGGGCGAGGACCGCCGCGCCGCAACCCGCCGCGAGCACGAGGGCGCGCCGCGGCCCGTCGCGGACGAGGACCAGCACCGCAGCCCAGGCGCCGAGGGCCAGCAGCGCCCAGGAGAAGAACGACGCGACCGCGAGTCCCACCCAACCCGCCACCCGCAGCACCGGGCGCCGCGACACCAGGAGGATCGCCGCCGCCGCGCCGACCGCCATGAAGATCGCGTCGGCCGAGGTGATGCCGAACAGCAGCAGCATCGGGCTCAGCGCGGCGAGGACTCCGGCGATGCGAGCCTGCCCGACCGGCATCGCGAGCGACCGCGCGAGCGCGTAGGTCAGGGCGGGGGTCAAGACCGCCGCGGCGATGCACAGCGCCGCCAGCTCACCCGCGGTCGTGATCCCGAGCGCGTCGATGACGAGCATCAGCGCAGGGGGGTGGCCCGCGACGTTCACCGCCAGGCTCGGCACGAGCTCCGCGAAGCGGTCGACGAAGTATCCCGGCCCGTAGCTCAGGGCGGGCAGCCCGGCGAGGTACTCGTTCTTGGCCTCGAACGAGCCGTCCTCCGTGAGCAGGAAGATCTCACGCCAACCCAGGGGCCCGTTCCGCGCCGCGCCGAGCGCCAGGCCCGGGGCGAGCGTCAGCCCCGTCAGGGCGGTGAGCCACGCGGCGGGCGACAACCCGAGCCCCGGCCGCGCCAGCCGCGGCGCCGCCCAGGAGGCCAGGGCCGCGGACCCGACCGCCAGAAGCGCCCAGAGCAGCTCGGCGTCGGGCTCGTAGGCCATGACGAACGGCGGCGTCTCGGTCCCGAGGCCTCCCAGGGTCTGGCGGATGACCGTGCCGGTGACGACGGTCGCGACGACCACGACGCCCGCGACGGGCAGGAGCAGGCGCGCGGCGGCCGGGGGCACGCTGCCATCCTGACGGCATGCCCGACCGCGCGTCCCGCTCGCTCCGCCGCTGCGGCGCCGCCGCGCTCCTGGCTCTTGCCGGCGCCTCGGGCTGCGGATCGGCCACCCTCGCAGAGCTCCCCCCGCCCGCCGGGCCGCGCGACGCCCCACCGCTGACGACCGCTCCCGCCGGGCGCGTCGTGCCGCTGGGGCCGGCGTCCGTCCCCGATCTCGGCGCCGCGGCTCGCAGCAGCCTGGGTTCCGCGTCCGTTCGCGCTCCCGCGCGTCGCATCCGCATCGACGACGGGGCGAAGTTCGCCGTCGTGCGCCCGCGCGAACGGGTCGTCGAGCTCTTCGACGCGGGCACCAACCGCCGCCTTGCCCGCGCCGACGCGGGCGTCGGGCCGACCTACGGCGTCGCGAACGGTCCCTGGCTGTGGGTGACCGACACCCAGGGCGACGCGCTGCTCATCTTCCGCACGCGCCCGAAGCTCGAGCTCGTGCGCCGCCTCTTCCTTCCGGGCGGGCCCTACGCGATCGCGCTGGACCCGGAGAAGGGGCGCCTCTGGGTGACGTTCACGGGCACCAACGAGCTCGCCGAGCTGCCTGGCCACGGCCGCCCGCGAGAGCTGCGGCGTTTCCCGACGGTGCGCCAGCCCAACGCGGTGGCCGTCGACCCCGAGACCCATCGCGTGCGCGTCGTCGGCGAGGACCGCCTGCAGCTCCTCGACCCGCCGCCGCTCCCCGAGGCCTGATGGGTCAGTCCTGGTCGCGGCGCCCGCGGTTCCAGGCGATGGCGAGCCCGAGCGCGAGGCCGAGGACGCCGACGGCGAGGACCTCGGTGACGATGGAGCCGCTCTCACCGGCAGCGGCCAGGAGCGACACGGCCAGGCCCAGGATCACCGCGACGACGAGGACGACGGGGTTGCGACGGTAGAAGTCGAGAATCCCTCGCATGGGTACAGCCTAGGCTTCCGGATCGTGCCCGAGCTGCTCGTCGTCGCCACTTCCGCCGCCCTGGACGCCCGTGACCTCGTCCGCGCCCTGGAGCGCGCGGTGGGCGACAGGACGCGCGTGCGGGCCGCTCCGGGACTGCTGGCGGAGGGTGAGCCGGGTGAGGGGCTCGTGGTCGACGGGGCGCGGGCGCGGGGCGCGACGGTCCTCGTGCTCGCCCCGGGCGGGCCGGACCTCGCCAACCACGCGCTTCTGACCGTCGCCGCGGCGCGCGAGGCCCGACTGCCGGTGGCCGCGGTGGTCGTCGCGGGCCCGGGCGGCGCCGCCCAGCGCGAGACGCTGCGCGCCCACGCGATGACCCAAGTCGTCGAGCTGCCCGACCCGCAGGCGCCGATGGGCAGGGTCGCCGACTGGCCGCTGGAGGAGTGGCTCGCCGCGGAGCCCGCGATCGCATCCTCGGTCGGGGTCGCGCTGACTCCCTACGGCGGCTGGGTGCCCCGCCCGACGCCCGACCCGCGCACGGCGGGCCGCGAGGCCATCGGCGAGGCGCTCGAGGAGATCGTCCGGGCCGAGGGTCCGGTGCTCGCCGCGCGCGCCTTCGGGCTGCTCAACAAGGCCGCGGGCGGCAAGAAGCTCACTTCGATGGTCCGCACCCCGATCAGCGCCGGCGCGTATCGCCTGCGCCAGCAGGGCGCGATCGAGGTCGTGCCGGCGGACGCGACGCCGGGCCAGGGCGACGAGGTGCTGCGGATCTCCGGCAGCCCCGCGGTGCGGGTGCGCGAGCTGGGCCCGCGGACGCTCGACGAGGTGCCGCTCGAGGAGATCGCCGAGCTCATGCGCCGGCTCCGCGCCGCGGGAGCCGGCGAGCTGCGGCGGGCGACCCTCGACGCGTACGGCCTGCGGCGGATGACGACGCGCGCCGACGAGCTGCTGGGGCTGGCCGAGGAGCTCGCTGCCGAGGACCTGGACTAACCCCTGGTGGCGCGCAGACTGCCGCCGCGGCGGCTGCCCCGGGCCGGCTGCCCCGAGCGCAGTGTGAGCAGCGACGCGGCGCCCGCGAGGATGAGGATGCCGCCGGCGATCCACAGCACCAGCTGCAGGACGACGACCACGGCCGCGCCACCGAGCAGGTCGTCGGAGAACGAGCCGGCGAGTGCGACGACGAGTCCGAGAACGCCGGCGGCGGCGCCGGCGGGAAGCTGCTTGCGGTTCATGCTTCGAGGGTGCCCGAGCGCTGCGCGGCGCGAACCCTCCTGACCGCTTGAATGGACGAACGATGTTGGTCGGCGTCGCCCACACCGAGCACCCCGAGGCGCGGGAGATCGTCCCGTCCACCCACTGCCTCCTGCGCTTCCGCGAGCGGACGCCGGTTCGCGCCCCGGGCGGGACCGCGCCGGCGGGGCTCCTCCTCGAAGTCCTGCGCGACGCCGACGTCACGCGCTGGCCACCGGGCTGGGCGATCTCCGATCGCTCCGCCGAGCTCTGGGCGGTCGCGGACGACCTCGCGTTCCCCCTGGCGCGCACCCCGGCCCCGGGCCGGTGGCTCGCGGTGACCTGCCTGAGCAGGAACTCAAGATGACCGGGCGCCTCGCCGGCATGCGCCGCTCATACGACCTCGGCGGGCTCGACGAGACCGCGCTGGCCGCCACCTGGCTGGAGCAGTTCGAGCGCTGGCTGGCCGACGCGGTCGCCGCGGGGATCCCCGAGCCGAACGCGATGGTGCTCGCCACCGCGGACGCCGGGGGCGCCCCGAGCGCGCGCACCGTCCTGCTCAAGGGCGTGGGGGCGACGGGCTTCGTCTTCTTCACGAACCTCGGCTCGCGCAAGGGCGCGCAGGCCACGGCCAACCCACGGGCGGCGCTGACCTTCCCATGGCTCGAGCAGCAACGCCAGGTGTGCGTCACCGGCCGCGTCGAGCCCGTCGCCGGCGCGGAGGCCGACACCTACTTCGCCTCGCGTTCCCGGGGCGCGCAGCTCGGCGCACACGCCTCGCCGCAGTCCTCCGTGGTCGCCTCTCGCACAGAGCTCGAGCAGCGTTTCGAGGAGCTCGGCCGGCGCTGGCCGGAGGGCACCGCGGTGCCGAGGCCGCCGCAGTGGGGCGGGCTGCGGGTGGCGCCGGACGGCGTGGAGTTCTGGCAGGGCCGCCCGAACCGGCTGCACGACCGCCTGCGCTTCCGTGCGGTCGGCCCCGGGTGGGTCGTCGAGCGCCTCGCCCCGTGATCGCCCTCGCGGGCTTCGCCGAGCTTCCCGGGGAGGTCGAGCGCCTGCTCGTCACGGGTGAGGCCGAGCGCGTCGGCGTCGTATTGATCGACGCGTTCGGCTGGGCGTTCGTGGAGCGCCACCTCGACCACCCGCTGCTGCGCCGCTGCGTCGCGGACGGCCTGCTCGGGCCGATGGCGGCACAGTTCCCCTCCACGACCACGGCCCACGTGACCACGATGCACTCCGGGCTGCCCGTGGGCGAGCACGGGCTCTACGAGTGGCGCGTGCTCGAGCCCTCCGCGGGCCGCACGATCATCCCCCTCACGAGCTCGTGGGCCGACGAGGGGCCGCCCGACGGTCTGCGGGCGGCGGGCGTCGGGCCCGAGCGCTACGTGCCGCGCCCGTCGTTCTACGAGCGCCTGGCGGACCGGGGCGTCGAGAGCGTCGCCATCGAACCCGCCGCGTTCTGCCCCTCGACCTACGACGAGATCGCGCTGCGCGGCGCGCGGGTGCAGCCGCACGCGGGCGTCCGGGACGCCGCCGCCCGGCTCGCCGCCGCGCTCGTGGCGCCGGGTGACCGACCGCGCTACGTCTTCGCCTACGCCGACGAGGTCGACGCCGCGGGCCACGCCTTCGGGCCCTCTGCGCCGGAGTTCGCCGCCGCCGGCCGGGCGACGCTCGACGGCCTCGAGCGCGCGCTCTTCGGGCCGGACGCGCCGACGTTCGCGCCGGGCACCCTGCTCCTGCTGACCGCAGACCACGGCCAGGTCGACGTCCACCCGGAGCGCACCGACTTCGTCGACCTCCTCTGGCCGGACCTCGCGGGCCTGCTGCGCGCCGGCGCCGGCGGCCGTCCGCTGGCGGCGGCGGGCTCCGGGCGCGACCTCTTCCTGCACGTCGCGCCGGAGCACGTCGGCCGGGTCGTCGCAGAGCTGCAGGAGCGCCTCGGCCCCCGCGGGACCGTGCACGCGACCACGGAGATGCTCGCCGCCGGGTGGTTCGGCCCGCGGGTCGGCCCGCGGCTGCGCGAGCGGCTCGCGGAGGTGTGCGTTCTCCCCGCCGACGGCCGGATGACGTGGTGGTCGACCCTCGGGGCGGGAGTCACCTTCCGCGGCCACCACGGCGGGCGGACCGCGACGGAGGCGACGACGTTCCTGGCGGCGCTCCGGCTGGGCTGAACGCCATGGCGGTCGCGGCGGGTGCCGGGCCGGGCACAACCCGTCGGCCCCGGCCAGTCGTGCGGACGTGGGCTGTCATGCTGCCCCGGGTGCTCCCGGAAAGCATCGCCCGCATCGAGGCGCTGCCCGCCGACGCGACCGTCCTCGACGTCGGCGGCTGGGCGTGTCCGCTGGTGCGGGCCACCACGGTGCTCGACCAGATGCCCTACGAGACGCGCGGGCTCTACGGCTGCAACGGCGACCCGGCCGAGGAGCGCTTCACCGCCGACACGTGGGTCTGTCACGACATCTGCGCGCGCGAGCCGTTCCCCTTCGACGACGACGCGTTCGACATCGTCGTGTGCTCGCACACGCTGGAGGACGTCCGCGATCCCGTCTGGGTGGCGGGTGAGCTCAGCCGGATCGGCCGCGCCGGGTACGTGGAGGTGCCCTCGCGCCTGCAGGAGCAGTCCTGGGGGGTCAACGGCCCCTACGTCGGCTGGAGCCACCACCACTGGCTCATCGACGTCGATCAGGCCGCCGAGCACATCGACTTCGTCTTCAAGCTGCACGCCCTGCACCATCCGGGGCCGACGGGGTGGGCGTTCTCCGCGCGGTTCGCTGAGGCGCTGAGCGAGCGTGAGCGGGTCAGCACGCTGTGGTGGGACGGTGCCTTCAGCGCGCGCGAGCGCTTCTTCGAGGACGTGAACGCGCTGGTCGAGTGGCTGGCCGAGCCCGTCCGCGCGCACGGTGCCCGCGACCCCGTTGCACCGCGTGGGGATCGGCGCGCGCGGCTCGCGCGCCGCCTCGGTCTGCGTGGGGTCTGATGGCACTCCTCGGATCACCAGACCCCACGCTGCGGCTCTGGCCCCTCGAGCGCGGCGTGTGGGCGGTCGCGAACCGGGACACCGTCCGCGGGGCGCAGCGAGATAGCGTGGAGCGGTGCTCTCCCCGCGCGTCCTGCGCACCCTCGCGCCCCTGAGCGCCGCGAGCGGGCTGGTCGTCCTCGGGCGGTGGCTCTACGTCGTGGCCGACGACGGCGACGCGCTCGGGGTCTTCCCCCGCCAGGGAGATGGCCCCGGCCGCCTGCTGGCCGGCGTGTCCCGCGGCGGTCCGCCGCAGGACAGCTCGGCGCGGAAGGCGTGGAAGGCCGACCTGGAGGCGCTCGTGGCCCTTCCGGGCGGCGGGCTGCTCGCACTGGGCTCGGGCTCGACGCCGGCGCGCCGCGCGGGCGTCCTCTGGACCGCGCCGGAGCAGGACGTCGCGGCGCGCGCCGTCGACCTCGGGCCGCTGCACGCCGCGCTCGACGCGCAGCTCGGCGACCTCAACCTCGAGGGCGCCTGCATCGCCGGGGACCACCTGATCCTCGCCCAGCGCGGCAACGGCGCTGACGGCGCCGACGCGCTCGCGGTCTGTGCTCTCGGACCGTTCGTCGAGTCCGTGCGCGCCGGGGAGCCTGTCGAGTCCACGGTCCTCCTCGAGGTGCATGCGGTCGACGGCCTCGGCGCGGCGCAGGACGGCACGCCGCTGGCACTCACCGATCTCACCCCGCTCCCCGACGGGCGGCTGATCGCCACCGCGGTCGCCGAGCAGGGCGGCAGCACCTACCTGGACGGCGCCTGCACGGCGGCGGCGGTGGCGGTCCTGCACCCTGATGGTCGCGTGCAGCGGGTGCATCCGTTCGCGCGCGCCTGGAAGGTCGAGGGCGTCGTCGCCGCGCCGCGCGGCGACGGCACGGTCGACCTCCTGATGTGCGCGGACCCCGACGATCCGAGCGTGGTCGCGCCGCTGCTCGGCGCGTCTCTGCGGCTGTAGCCCTTGCTTACCCCAGCCGCGCCTCCAGCGCAGCGACGCGGCGCTCGAGGAGCTCCAGGCGCCTGAGCGGATCCTCGTCGTCTTCGGCCGACGGCGTCGTCACCGGGACGGTTGCCGGCCGTCGGCCGTCGGCGGGGAGATCGCGGTCGGGAGCGGGGCCCGCGTCGGGGTCTTCCCGGGCCACGTCGGAGCCGGGGCGCGCCGCCGCCTCGCGCGCCCGCTCGGCTTCGAGCTCGGCGCGCTTGCGCTCGGTCTCCGCGGCCGCTCCGGCGGTCTGGAAGCAGACGCGGTCCTCGCCCTCGAGGTCCGGCTCGGGCGGCAGCCCGTAGTGCGCGAGCACCGCGAGCGCGTCGACGCCCGTGAGCCGCCCGCCCGCGTCCTCCGACGGGCCGTCCTTGATCAGCTCCTTCGGCGCGTCGAGGCGCACGTAGTCGCGCGCGAGCGTCGCCCCGTCGAGCGGCGCGACGGACTGCGAGCGGCCGAACGTGCCGCTCTTGACCGAGACGAAGGCGGCCTCGGAGTCGGCGGTGTCGTAGTAGACGTCGGCGAGCTTTCCGACCTTCTCGCCTTCCCGGTCGACGACGTCCCGGCCGATCCAGTCTGCGATCCCCTCGACTCCGACCACGGTGCTCCTCTGCGACGCGATGATTTTCGAGGGCTCTACCCCCCGCGCGCTCGGGTCAAGCGGTGCTCTCGACCGCCTCGAAGGAGATGCCGTTGCGCCGGAGCCGCTCGCGGAGCGCCGGACCCATCGCCACGGCGGGCGTGACCTGACCCGCGGTCTGCGGCAGCTCGTCGTGGGCGAGGCAGAGCGCGGCCTCGGCCAGCATCTTGGCCGTCTCGGTGTACCCCGGGTCGCCGCCCCGGACGGCGGTCACGACGCGCCGGCCGCCGGCCTCGCCCACGAACGTCACCTTGAACCAGCCCCGGGCGCGCTTGGCCTCGTCCGGCCCGTCGCCCGAGGTCATGCGGTCAAGCAGGAGCTTGCGCGCCGGCGGCACCTGCGCGGCGGCGAAGAGGCCCGCGACCCCGGCGGCGCCTCCGGCGGCGAGGGCCAGCCGCTTCACCGCGACGTGGTGGGCGTAGCTGAAGTCGGGGCCGTAGGCCGGCAGCGCGCGGGCCGAGCGTACGACGACGGCAGGATCGATCGTCGGCAGCGGGATCGCCCAGGCGTCCAGCGCGGGCTCGAGGTAGGGGCGGCCCGTGACCGCCCGCACGCGGCGCCCCTCGGGAAGCGGCTCGAGCTGCTTGCGCTGCGCGGCGACCCTCGCGTACTCGCGCGCGCGGCCGAACGCGGTCACCGTCGAGTGGAACGTGCCCGCGGAGATCGTGCCGCCCGCCTGCACGAAGCCCTTGATCGCGACAGGACCGTCCGTCGGCAGCTGAGCGACGGTGAACTGGGTCCCCAGGTCGTGCGGGATCGAGTCGAAGCCGCAGCAGTGCACGAGGCGCGCGCCGCTGGCCTGCGCCGCCGCGTGGTGGCGGATCCACATGAGGTCGACGAACTCGGGCTCGCCGGTCAGGTCGAGGTAATCCGTCCCGGATGCGGCGCACGCGGCGACGAGCGGCTCGCCGTGAACGATGTACGGCCCGACGGTCGTCGCGACGACGCGGGTGGCCTCGGCCACGGCCCGCATCGAGGCGGCGTCGGTCACGTCTGCCTCCAGGAGTGCGAGCTCGGCGGACCGCGGCGTGATCCGCGCGAGGCGGTCGCGCACGGCGTCGAGCTTCGCGCGGTTGCGTCCCGCGAGCGCCCAGCGCGTTCCCGCGGGGACGTTCGCGGCGAGATACTCCGCCGTCAGGCCGCCGGTGAAGCCGGTGGCACCGCAGAGGACGAGGTCGTACGTGCGGGAGTCGGGGGCCATGGCCGGAAGCTTCCCACGCCGACCCAGCGGGTAGCGGTCGTGCTCCGCCGGCTACGAGATCGGGTATCCGGCGTCCTATGGGTCTCCTCGAGCGGTTGTTCGGTCCGGCGACGAAGCCCTCACCCACCGAGCCGGAGGTGCGCGACGGCCACGTGCACGGTCCCGATGCCGCTCCGGACGACGTCGTGCTCCCGAAGACGAAGCGGTCCAGTCGCTCCGGGCTGGCGGGCAAGCCGCCGGCGGGCTGGAAGCGCCAGGTCACCGAGAACAGCGGCGGCGTGTGGCCGTGGAGCGGCGGTTCCGGTGATGGAGGGCACTACTCCGGCGGCTCGGGCGGCGATGGCGGTGGTGGCGGCGGTAGTTGATCGTCCCGGAGGGCGTCAGGCGCCCGACGCGCGCGGGTCACGTCCCGCAGAACGTCCGGTACGGGCCGCAGCTCGGTGGGGCGGGCGCGGCGTATGCCTCCAGGCCGGGTCGTTCGTCGAACGGCTCGGCGAGCACGTCGAGTAGGCGTCGAAACGGTTCCAGGTCGCCGGCGGTCGCCGCGGTCAGCGCTTCTTCCACCTGGTGGTTGCGCGGGATGTAGACAGGGTTGACCCGGTCCATCGCTGCCGCGATCGCCTGTGGGTCACACGCCTGGGACGACAGCTGTGCCCGCCAGCGGTCCGACCACGCGTCGAAGGCGGCGGGCTCGGCGAAGAGCGATCGGGCACGCGACGCCTCTCCGAGCACCGACGAGGACAGCGCCCGGAAGCATGAGCTGAAATCCACCCCCTGGGCAAGCATCGAGGAGAGCAGGTCGTCGATCAGCGCGCCGTTCTCTGGTCGGCCATCGGCCAGGCCCAGCTTGGCACGCATCCCGCGGCCCCAGTACGCGTCATAGCGGTCGGGGAACGCATGCAGCAGGTCGGTGGCCGCGGCAACTGCCGTCTCCGCCTCCACGTGGAACAGGGGCAGCATCGTCTCGGCCAACCGTGCCAGGTTCCACTGCGCGACCTGCGGCTGGTTGCCGTAGGCGTAGCGGCCACCGTGGTCGATCGAACTGAACACGGTGGCGGGGTCGAAGGCGTCCATGAACGCGCAGGGCCCGAAGTCGATCGTCTCGCCGGAGATCGCCATGTTGTCGGTGTTCATGACGCCGTGGACGAACCCGACCAGCATCCAGCGAGCGACCAGCGACGCCTGGGCGTCGAGGACCGCCTCGAAGAGCGCGAGGTACGGGTTCTCGGCCTCGACCGCGTGAGGGTGGTGACGTGCGATCGCGTGGTCGGCGAGGCGCCGCACGAGCGCCGGATCCCCCTGCGCGGCTGCGTACTGGAACGTGCCGACGCGGAGGTGACTCGCTGCGACGCGGGTCAGTACCGCACCGGGCAGCATCGTCTCCCGGAGAACTTGATCGCCCGTCGCCACCACGGCCAGGGCCCGGGTGGTGGGGATGCCGAGCGCGTGCATCGCCTCGCCGATCACGTACTCGCGCAGCATCGGGCCGACGGCTGCCTTCCCGTCACCAGCTCGGGCGAACGGCGTGCGACCCGAGCCCTTCTGGTGCAGGTCGCGACGGCGTCCGTGGACGTCGAGCACCTCCCCGAGCAGGAGCGCCCGGCCATCGCCGAGGCGCGGCGCGAACCCACCGAACTGATGGCCCGCGTAGGCCTGGGCGACGGGAGACGCCCCCTCGGGCGTGACGTTGCCGACGAGGACGGCCACACCGTCGGGGGCGCTCAGCGCTTCGGCATCGACACCGAGCTCTGTGGCCAGATCCTCGTTGAGGGCGAGCAGCCGGGGCGCCGGCGCCGGCGCCGCCTGCCAAGGCTCGTACAGGCCGCGCAAGTCACGGACGTAGGAGTTGTCGAACGCGAACAGCGGCCGGGCAGCGACGCTCATGACCTCAGGCTAACGCCGTCGCACATCGTGACCGGCCCCACCGGGGAGCTGCGGGTGCCTGACGTCAGGCACCCGCAGCCTGGACCCACCGGCAGTTCGAGCTCGCGCCTGCGCGCGCCCGGCCGACGCGGCCGTCACCGCTCGCGTCGTCCTGCACGGCGCTTATCCCGAGCTCGTGGTGCCGGTGACGCAGGTCGGGCGGCGCCGGGCCTTCCTCACGGCCTGGCCGCCTGCGGCGGCGCGAAGCTCGCTGGACCGCCCCGTCTCCTCCGGGCGCCGGCACCGGCGCCCGGTCGGGTCACCGCTCCGGGTCCCGCGGCTCGAGCGGCTTCGTCGCCGGCCCGGCGAGCACGGCGCCGTCCACGTCGAAACGCGAGCCATGGCACGGGCAGTCCCAGGAGCGCTCGGCGTCGTTGAAGCGCACGAGGCAGCCGAGGTGCGTGCAGCGCAGCGAGACGCCGTGCACGCCGCCGTGCTCGTCGCGGAAGACGCCGATCTTCCCGGCGCCCGAGCGAACGACGCGTGCCGCGCCGGCCGGCACCTCGCCGGCCGAGGCGGCGTCGGCCGGCGTCGCGCGCTCGCCGAAGAACTCGCGTCCGGCGTGGAGGTTCAGCTTCGCCGTCATTGGCAGGGCGCGCAGCGAGGCCCGGTTGGGATCGAACCGGGCGGCGTAGGGGTTCTCACGGTCGGACAGGAGGTCGGTGAGCACCGTCGCGGCGATGGTCGCGTTCGTCATGCCCCACTTCATGAACCCCGCTGCGACGTACAGGCGCTTGGATCTGGGGGTGTACGGGCCGATGTAGGGCAGCGAGTCGACGGGCATGCCGTCCTGGGTCGACCACCGGTACGGAGCCTCGGGACCCACGGGGAAGTGGCGGTTCGCGAACTCGACAAGCGCCTCGTAACGCTCGGGTCGTGCGTCGGGCGCACCCGTCTGGTGACCCTCGCCACCGACGATGAGATAGTCGCGGAAGGTTCTGAGCGAGCGCGTCGGCTGGCCCGCGGTGATGAGCATCCCCTGCGGCACCTCGCCGCGCACGGGAAGCGCGACGCAGTACGAGCGCGTGGCTTCCAGGCGCGCGAAGAACAGGCCCCGGTCCAGCAGCGGGTAGTTCGTCGCGACCACGACGCGCTCGGCGGTGATCGTCCCGCCGCCGGCGGTCTCCACCTGGCAGGACGGCCCCTCGGCGATGCCGGTCACGTGCGTCCGCTCGAAGACGTGCGACCCGTCGCCGTCGACGCGCCTGGCCAGGCCGCGCGTGTACAGCACGGGCTGAAACTGCGCCTGCCCCGCGAGCCTGACCGCCGCGGGGACCTCCCACGGCAGACCGGTGTCGGTGGTCAGTGCGACGGGCAGGCCGGCCTCGCGCGCCGCCTCGGCCTCCTGCTCGACGCTTGCGACCTGCTGCTCGTCGCCGGCGTAGGTGAACGCGTCGCGTTGCTCCAACTCGCACTCGATGCCCTCTTCCTGCACCAGCGCGGCGATGCGCGTGATCGCGTCCAGGGTGGCGTGGGCGTAGGCCGCAGCGCCGTCCGCACCGTTCTTGGAGCGGATGTCCGACAGGCGCGTGCTCTGCAGCGCCGTGATCTTCGCGGTGGTGTATCCCGTGGCGCCCCCGGCGATGGTCTCGCGCTCCACGACCGCGACCGTCGCGCCCAGGCGCTTGAGCAGCAGCGCGGTCGTGATGCCGGCGATGCCGCCGCCGACGATCGCCACGTCGACCTTCACGTCGCGGTCGAGCGCCGTGAACCCTGCACCGTCGGCGGTCGCCAGCCAGATGCTCTCCGAGCCGCGCAGGGACATGGCGCGTCGCATACCCACCGCGCCGAGCGCCGACACGGCACGCCCCCGGCGCCCCCGGCGCCGACCCCGCGGGCTGCTGTACGATGCCCCGATCTCGGCACGTCCGAGAAAGCGCGTCAACTCCCAGACGATGACCAGACTCAAGATCGTCGCGAAGAACCTTCCGCCCGCCTCAGCGCGCTGAGCTGAGCGGACCGCGTGATGCGACACCGGCGCACGAGCCTCGTGATCCTCCTGGCTGCGGGTCTGTTCGCGGGCGTGCCGGCCGGGGCGTCCGGCGCCGGCGGTGGCGTCCAGATCACGATCAACGGGCAGCCGGGGCCGCGTGTGTCGGCACAGACGCTCTCGGAGAACCAGGGTCCGCGGCAGGTCACCACGATCCGCGACAGCAGCGGCGGAAGGAGCACGGCCAGCGTCGGCGGCACCCCTGCCGCCACGCTCGTGCAGCTCGTGGGCATCAATCCGTCGTCGGTCGAGCAGCTCGACGTGCTCGGACCCAGCGGCAGCGTCGTGCTCGACTCCGACGAGATCGTCAAGGGCTTCGACGGCGACCCGAAGGGCACCCGGTTCGCGACCTTCGACTCGAGCTCCGGCAACCGCGTCTCCTTCTTCCGCCCGCTGCGCGACGACGACGATTCCAACAACCGCGACCGCATCAACGCGCCGGCCGGCAAGGATCTCGACGTCAACCTCTTCACGAACGGCCGAGCGCTGAACGTCACCGCCAGCGCCGCGAGGATGACACCCTCCGCGGGGAGCGACGTCCGCTTCCGCGCCCGGGCGGACGGCAACACTCGCCGCTTCTACTTCTGGGACTTCGGCGACGGAACGGTCGGCAGCGAGCGGGATCCGGTGCACGCGTTCGCCGCGCCGGGCACCTACGACGTCACCGTCACCGTCACGACCCCGAACGGCTCCAGCGGCGTGGCCGGGCCCCTGCGCATCCGGGTCGGCAAGGCCAGGACGGGCGGGGTGGCCACGACGCCGCGAGAGACCGACTCGTCGGCGGGCGGTGGATCCGGCGGCTCGGGAACGGGAGGCGGCCAGCAGAACAGCGGCGGCGGCACCGGCGGACCCGGTGCCCCCAGCAGCGGTCCGGCGGAGGGTGAGCCGGGGTCCGAGGAGGCGTCGGCCTCCCGCGCGCGGGAGGAGGCCGCCGCGCGCCGGGCGGAACGCCCGAGGACCCCCGGGTCCCAGGATCGCGTCGAGCGCCCGCTGCAGCCCGCGCAGGCAGGGACCTCGACCGTGCGCGGCCGGCTGGTCGCCGACTCGAGCTCGGTTCCGTCGGAGGCGCTGGCCGCCGCCGAGGCGCTCGCGCGCCTGCCCGACCGCAGCCGCACCGCGGCCCGGGCGGCGGCCGGCAGCGACAGCTCTCTGCTCAGCCAGGCCGCGGGCGGGGCGTTGCTGCTCGGGCTGCTGGTGGCGGGCGCCATGCGCGAAGGTCTGCGACCATCTCGGCGCCTGCTCCTGCCGTCATGATTTCTGCCGCCACCTCCATCGAGAACGTCGTCTTCGACGTGGTCGCCGCGCTCCGCGTGCCCGTGCTGATCGCGGCCCTGCTCGCGCTGGCCGTCGTCGTCCTCGAGCTCGGCTCCCTGACGGCCGAGCTCGTGCGCCGGCGCCGGCGCAATGCGACCAGCCTGGAGCGCGCCGCGACCACCGCGCGACAGGCCGTCGCCGCGCAAGACCGTCCCGGGGCCGCGGTCGCGCTGCGGGCGACGGCGGCGAGCCGGCGCATCGAGGACGCCCTCGTCGCGATCGTCAACGCGCTCGGCGGACCCCGCTCGGAGAACCAGATCTCCAAGCGCCTGGCCGACTTCGACCTCGGCTCCATCCGCCGGCTCGAGCGCACTCGCATGCTCGTCCGCGCCGGCCCGGCGCTCGGGCTGATGGGGACGCTCATCCCGCTCACCCCGGCGCTCGACGGGCTGGCCCGCGGCGACACCCAGAGCCTCAGCGACAACCTGCGCACCGCGTTCAGCATCACCGTGCTCGGCCTGATGGTCGGTGCGATCGCCTTCGGCATCTCGCTCGTGCGCGACCGCCTGTACGCCCAGGACCTCTCGGACCTCGAGTTCGTCGTGGTCACCCTGACCGACGAGGAGGCCGCGGCATGAGGGTCACTCCCCGCGCACAGCTGCACTCCGACCGCTCGGGCGACCCGCTCGACGGGCTGGTGAACATGTTCGACATCGGCCTCGTGCTCGCGGTCGCATTCCTGCTCGCCGCGCTCAAGTCGGCCGACCTGACCGAGCTGCTGACCGAGAAGGACGTCACCGTGGTGCGCAAGACCGCCGCGGGCCAGACGATCGTCGTCAAGCGCGGCGACCAGGTGCGCACGCTCAAGCTCTCTGATGCAGAGGCGTCCGGGACGGGCTCGCGCCTGGGCTCCGTGTTCCGGCTGGCCGATGGCCGCCTGGTCTACGTCACCGGGCGCTGAGCTGTGCCCGTGCCTCAGTTGCAGATTGTCCCAGCGGCCTGAGCCGACGAGGCTCGGCACCCGATCACGGTCCGGTCCTTCGTGCTGTCGGAACGTCTGGCCGGCTGAGGTTCAGCGCCCGGCGCGCAGCCGGGCGATGACCCCGTCAGCGACGTCCGAGTCGCCCGGCTCGCCAGGACCGGTGCCGAGCTCGCGCAGTGCGCTGATGGTGCGGTGCAGGGCGGCGAGCAGCTCATGGCACTTGGGGCACAAGCGGGCGTGGTGCTCGACGCGTTCGCGTCCGGCCTCGTCGAGATCGTCGTCGAGGTACTGCGAGGCGTGCTCGAACGTGAAGCGGTGCTCGCGCCCGAAGCGCAGGGGATGTCGCAGCATGGGGTGCATCACACGTCCGGGGCTTCGGGCAGGTAGCCGGCGACCGCGGCTCTGACCGTGAGGCGGGCGCGGTGCAGACGGCTCTTGAAGGCGGCTTCGCCGAGCTCCATGACGGCGGCCGCCTGCGCGGTGGTCAGCCCTTGGATGTCGCGGAGCACGAGCGGAGTGCGCAGGTCCGGACGCAGTTCGGCGATCGCGCGCTCCAACGCCGCGTGCAGGGCTCGCTGTTGGGCGACCAGCGCCGGGCCGGGGCGCGGCTCGCGAGGCTCGACGAGCTGCTCCTCCAGCGATGTCTCGCGCTGGGGTCCGGGACGGCGCTCGCGGCGGCGGTGGGCCTCGTTGACGCCGATGCGGTACAGCCACGTCGAGAAGGTGGCGTCGCCCTTGAAGCGGCCGATGGCGCGCCAGGCACGCAGGAACGCCTCTTGGGTGACGTCCTCGGCTTCGTGGCGGGTGTCGACCAGGCGGCGGACGACGGCGTGCAGCCGGTCGGCGTGTCGGCGGACGAGCTCCTCGAAGGCCGCCTCGTCACCGGCCTGCGCGCCGGCCACCAGCTCTTGGTCCTCGATCACGCCCACGTAGGCATCCTGCCGCACGCGCGGCGGCGCGAGCGTCGAGGTCATGCAAGCGCTCGCGGGTCCACCCAGCTTGGACCCCGGCTGACCGCTTGACGGTTCACCTGAAACCGCGAAGAGCGCGCTCGGGTAGCCCTGGTCAGTGGCTGCGCGCCACACCGCCGCGGACGGGAACCGTCGGCCGGTGCAGAAGGTCTGATCCTCTCGTGAGCGCCGCCGCCGACGCCATCGCCTCCGGGGCCTTGAACGGCCGGGTGTGGTTCTACAGCAACTACCACTGCAACCTGCAGTGCTCCTACTGCTTGACGGAGTCGGGCCCGCGCGTGCTGCGGCGTGAGCTGCCGGGCGAGGTGATCCTCGATCGCGCCGCCGAGGCGGAGGCGCTCGGCTTCACGGCCTTCGGCGTGACGGGCGGCGAGCCGTTCATCCGTGACGACATGCCGGCGCTGGTCGCCGAGCTGGGGCGTCGCCGGCCGACCGTCGTCCTGTCCAACGCGACGCTGTTGAACGAGCGGCGCCTGCGTGAGCTCGAGCCGGTCGCCGACCTGCCGGTGCACGTGCAGATCTCGCTCGACCACCCCGATCCGGTCGCCAACGACGAGATGCGCGGGCCGGAGAACTTCCGCAAGGTCATGGAGGCGATCCCCAAGCTCGTCGAGCGCGGGATCGGCGTGCGGATCGCGACCACCCTCGAGGACCCTGACGCGGTCGACCCCGAGCAGCGCGAGCGACTCTGCGAGCTGCACCGCTCGATGGGCATCCCCGACGAGGACCACGTCGTGCGGCCGATCGTCAACCGCGGCCGCGCCGCGACGAACGACCTCGGGCTCCTGGCCGGCTTCGAGCAGCTCGAGCCCGAGCTGACCGTGACCGTCGACGGCGCCTTCTACAGCCCCTTCGGCCCGACGGTGCGCGGTGGGCGCCTGGACAGCGACCTGCTGGTCTCACGGGCCACCGCCCCGCTGCAGCGCCCCGTCGACGCGCTGCTGCGCATCGCCGACCAGCTTCCCGACGGCCACGACGCCAGCATCGGCATCAGGTGAACGTGAAGCATCGCCGCTCGGTCGAGCAGCACGCGAACGAAGACGCCGTGAGCACCGCCGCTCCGCTGGTCGAGCTTGTCATGCGCGACCAGGCGCCGCTGCTGGCCCGGCGCTTCTTCGGCGACGGCCCGCCGAGCCCGATCACCGCTTCGCTGGCCCAGGTACCGGAGCTGCTGGAGGTCGCCCTGCCGTTCATCGGCGCGGCGCTGGGCCCCGGCGCGCTCGACGCGCGCGCAAAGGAGCTGGCGATCCTGCGGACCTCCGCGCTGCTGGAGTGCCGCTACTGCGTGCAGACCCACACCGCCGTCGCGCTCGACTGCGGCTTGAGCGCCGAGGAGGTCCGGGTGCTGCGCGGCGAGCTGGAGCTCGACGCGGCGTTCACCGCTGAGCGCGAGCGCACGATGCTCGCCTGGATCGACGCGGTCGCCGCAGGACGCGGTACGGTCGACCCCGGTCTGCAATCCCGTGCCGCCGAGGCGCTGGCCGACCACGAGCTCGTCGAGCTGACGCTGACCGTCACCGCGACGCTCATGCTCAACCGCTACTGCACCGCACTGGACCTGCCGGTCTCCGCGGCCACCCTCGCGCGGCTGACCGAGGAGGGCTTCTGAGTGAACCGCTCGGCCGCGGAGTCCGTTCAAGCCGACATGCCCGACGCCCTCGACGCCCGATCGCTCGGTCGCGGGCTCGCCGCCCTGCGGATCTTCTTCGGGCTCATCCTCTTCTCCAACGGGCTGGCCAAGCTCCTGAGCTTCCGCGAGATCTCCGCCGGCCCGTACAAGAGCTTTCTCATCACCCGCGACGAGGCACGCTCGATCCTCGAGTTCGAGGTCAACCAGCGCAACGGCGGCACCGACGTCCCCCTCCTGAGGACCCTGGTCAACGACGTCGTCCTCGCCAACTGGGGCGTCTTCGAGTGGATCGTCACGTTCGTCGAACTCGGCGTCGGCGCCCTGCTCATCCTCGGCCTCGCCAGCCGCGGCGCCGCGCTCGTCGGCTTGGGCCAGCAGCTCTTCCTGCAGCTCGTCTACCTCTCCAGCAACCGGTGGGCCTTCGAGCAGCCCCACGAGTGGGTCCCGCTGCTGATCCTCGCGCTGGTCCCCGCCGGCCGCGTCTGGGGCCTCGACCGCCGCTTCGCCGGCCGCGGGCTGCGGCGCCCGCGGGGCTGGCCGTTCTGAGCGACGATGGCGCGCCGGCTTCGAGCTCAAGTGCCGGACCTGGACTGTGCCCCGCGCCGCGCCAAAGCCGCCCGCGTCTCCTGGCCGCTGCTCGGGCTGCTGGTCGTGATCTGGGTCCTCGCGGGCTGTGGCACGGGGCCGGCCGGCGAGGAGAGGCCGGGAGGCGACGAGGCATCGGCCGGCGACGATCTCCGCGTCTCCACCGCCGGGTGGAAGACGGACTTCGAGAAGCATTCCGTGCCGCTGTCGGAGTTCGCGTCCGGCGGACCCCCGCGGGACGGCATCCCGCCGCTCGACGACCCGAAGACCGTGACGATCGCCGCCGCCGACCGATGGCTCGACGACCGCGAACCGGTGCTCGTGACCGAGGTCGGTGGTCGAGTGCGCGCCTACCCGCACCAGATCCTCATCTGGCACGAGATCGTCAACGACGTCCTCGGCAGCCGCCCGATCGCGGTCACGTACTGCCCGTTGTGCAACTCGTCGCTGGTCTTCCACCGGCGCGTCAAGGGCGAGACGCTGCGCTTCGGGACGACCGGCAACCTGCGCAACAGCGACCTCGTGATGTGGGACCGCCGCACGGAGTCGTGGTGGCAGCAGCTCACCGGTGAGGCGGTCGTCGGAGAGCTCACCGGCACGCGGCTGGAGGCGGTACCGTCGCAGACGCTGAGCTGGGCGGACTTCAAGGCCGCACATCCGCGAAGCGACGTTCTCTCGCGCCAGACCGGCTACGACCGCGACTACGGCGCAAATCCCTACGAGGGCTACGACGCCCGCGACGCCGAGCCGTTCCTCTTCGACGGCAAGGCCGACGCTCGCCTTCCCCCCATGGAGCGGGTCGTCGCCTTCAAGCAGGACGGCGGAGTCGTCGTGCCGTTCTCGCGCCTGGACCGCAACCCCGTCGCCCACGTCCGAGTGAGCGGCCGTCCGGTCGTCGTGCTGTTCAAGGAGGGAGTCGTGTCCGCCCTCGACGCCGCGGCCATCCAGCGCTCCCGTGACGTCGGCACCGCGGGCGCCTTCGATCGCCGCGTGGACGGCAGGACGCTCGCCTTCGAGGCGCTCGGCGGCGGGCGCTTCCGCGATCGCCAGACCGGCTCGACGTGGGACATCACCGGCCGCTCCCTTACCGGCGAACTGGCCGGCGCAACGCTGCGCCCGATCGTGCACGACCAGCAGTTCTGGTTCGCGCTGGCCGCGTTTCTCCCCAAGGCGCGCATCGCCGGCCGGCGCGGGGGGTGACGCCGCCGCCGGCCGCCCGAGTACCTGGCAAGCAACCGGTTTCCACCCCGGGAGGCCTGTCGGGAGTTTACTGAGCAACTGTCTGGACGGACCGTCCCCGACTGATCGTCCGCGCAGGAAAGCCCCGCGCCGACGACCCGGACACGGTTGCGAGATCGCCTGCGCCCGGCTTGTCGGTCACAATTCGATCGGGCCGTGCAAGAAGCTTGGTGACGTGATCGACGCCAGGACTGATGAGCAGCTCTTGTCCGCGGTCGGCGATGAGCCGGCGGCGTTCGGGGTCTTCTATGAGCGTCACGAGGACCTCGTGCTCGTCGATCTGCTCAAGCGCACAAGCAGCGCCGAGCTCGCGGCAGACTTGACGGCTGAGACCTTCGCGCAGGCTCTGGGCTCGGCGCACCGCTTCACGGTGGGGGCGGCGCCGGCGGCGGCGTGGCTGATCGGAATCGCACGCCACGTGTTGCTGGCCAGCTGGCGGCGGGGCCGCGTGGAGGACCGCGCGCGTCGGCAGCTGGGATGCAGCCGGTCGTTCTCGACGATGGCGACCTCCAACGCGTCGTCGATGCGGGCTCGGAGGCCTCGCTGATGGGGTTGGTCTCCTTGTTGCCGCAGGGTCAGCGTCACGCGGTGTGGGCCCGCGTCGTCGAGGAGCGCGAGTACGTCGACATCGCGCGCGAACTGCGCTGCTCGCAGTCGGTGGTGCGCAAGCGAGTCAGCCGCGGCCTGCAGGGCCTACGAACGCAGCTTGAGGAGAGAACATGACGCGACTGCCGGGCCTTCGCGACGAGCTCGTGGCCGCAGCCCGCCGCGGCCGCGGCGATCACCGCAAGCCTCCGAGGCCTCGGAGTCGCTCGTGGGTGCTGCTGGCGACGACGGCGGCCTGCGTGGCTACGGCGGGCACGGCAGCGGCGGTCGTCGTCACGACCGGCGCCGTCGGTCAGCGGCCTTCGGCTCCGTATCGCCCGGTTGCGGCCGAAGAGCAGGCGGGGATGCGTCGTGAGCGCGCGCCGGTGGTGCTGGCGACGACCAGATTGTCCGATGGTGCCACCGCGCAGCTGGTCGGCTATCGCATGCGCGGCTACGCCGGACGAGGCGAGTTGCTGTGCCTGGATCTCTCTGTTTCCGGTGGAAGCCGCGGCGGAGGCTGCGATTCCAAGTTGCCGGGCCGCGCCAACGGCCTTCTCGGGACCACCGACGCCGCAGGGCGTCCGGTCGGCAGCGTCGCCGTTGGAGCCACGCGCAGCCAGATCACGAAGGTGACGGTCAGCTACCGGCGGCACGGACGACGGGCGCGCACTTCTGCGCTGTTGCTGCCCGTCTCGAGTCGGGCCGCGGCGTTGGTCGGTGCTCGCCGCTTCACCTACTACGCCGCCGAGCTTCCCGACGCGGCACGACCGATCACGGCGGTCGCGCTGGCCGCCGACGGCACCAGGCGCTGGTCGGCGAGCTTCGGCCCGCGCTTGCGGTCGCCGCGGCGGTCGGCACCGTGAGTTGCTGGGGACCTTCACTTCGGGGACCGGGCCCGGGAGCGTGCACCCTATGCGCTGGTTCGGTTTCCTGCTGGTCACCTTCCTGTTGGGATCAGCCGGCGATGCAGCTGCTCAGGGGCGCCTGGTTGAGCGCTCGTCGCAGGCGCTGAGCTTTCAGGGCGCCGTCGAGGTGGAGTTCCGGGGAGCGCCGGAGGCGGGCTGCGCTGCGACGGGGATGTGCGACGTGTCGGGGACGGTCAGCTACGTCCCCGGGGGTCAGGGACAGCTGGTGTTCACCTCCTTCCGGCGCCGGGACGGCAGTGTGCGCCGCGACGCGATGGCCTTCAGCTTCGGCTTCGGACCTACCGCGGGGCAGACGGTGGGTATCACGCGCCGCGGCGATCGGCAGTGCGTCGACGTCCGCGCCTCCGATGGCGGTCCCTTCGACGTCAAGGCGATCGGCGCAGACGTCCGGCTCGGCTTGGTCCCCGCGCGGCAGTTCGGCTTCGGCAGCGGGGACCAGCTGCGCACGCGCTGCGCCGGACCGCGGGCCGCTGACGTGCTCGCCGCGATCGGCACCCGGCGCGTCAGCCGCAAGAGCCTCGCCGACGGGCAGACGATCAGCTTCGCGGCCGACGCCCCCTTCTCGGCCGGCGGCCTGGCCGGCACGGTGCGCTCCTCGGCGCGGATCGTCCTGAGCCCTGCCCGCCGCCAAGTCATCCGGCGACGCACCGTGCGTCGTCGCCCTGCGCCGCGTCGCGTTCGACGCACGCGGCAGATCAGCATCCCGATGCGCCTGGTCCGCATCGACGGGGCCGCCACCTTGAACTTCGCGGGCGACCCGGCCACCTGCCGGCGGCTGGACTCTTGCGGCCTGACCGGTACCACGACGATCACGCCGCGTCCCGCGTCAGCCCGTGCATTCTTCTTCTTGTCGGCCGGCTCGCGGTCTGCGCCCGCCGCGCTGGCCGCCGTCGGCCGCGGCAGGGGCCGCGCCGCGCCGATCAACGGCGGCGGCGGCGGCGCGAGCTGGACCGTCGATCGAGGACGCGCGAGCACCGTCCTGACCCGAGACGGGATCGCCGGCTGCATCACTTCCGCCGACCCACTCAGCGGCGGTGCGCTGGACTTGCGCGTCGATCGCGCCTCACGCCGACTGCGCGTCAGCCTGTTCGGCTCGGGACTTGGCGTATCGCGGTGCCCCGGCCCGCTGGCCATCGACCTCAACTCCCCGAGCCAGCAGCGCACCCCGCTGCTCGCCACCGGCACCGTCCCGCTCACCGCCCTGCGCAACCCGCGCCTCACCGTCCCGCTCACCCAGGGCGGCGCGCTCACCGGCCCCGGCTACCTCGGCCGCACGCGCAGCACCCTCACCGTCGTCCTCACACGCGGGCGCGTACGACTCGGGCCCTGAACCACTCCCGGCCGGTCCCGGATCCACAAGCAGTTCGTCCAACCGCCCTACACCACCCATGGTGGCGGTGGTCTCGCCCAACTGACCCGGCCCTCGAACCGCCACCGGTTCATCCGCGCTTTGCGTGCAAGGGAAACGACGAACAAGAAGGTGGCCAGCGTGGCCTCTGTGGATCGCTCCGAGGGAACCGACCATCGTCCGCCGAGACCTGAACGACGAACGGCCCCGTGAACGGGCTTCACTCGATAGCTGGGGGGAGACTCGAACAAGACCACTAGGTCTGCAGCCTGCGCCTGGCCGTCCCGGCCTGGCCGGGCGCCAGGAGCCCTTCGGCTTTCTCGACGTCGCCGTCTGGTGAGCCCCCGGCGCCGCCTGTGCTGAGCACCTCACCCGCCGCATGACGATCGTCAGGGAGCATCCCGTCGGGTGGACTCGGCCCGACCTACCTGCCGGCGTTCACGGCGCCTAGGCGCTCAGGGCCGCGTTGCCGGCTCGTGGCGGCACGATCGACCGGGATCTCCGCTGGCAGAGATGTGGGATCGTCTTTGAGTCCACGACCCTGGAGGAAGACCGATGCGTTACGTGGTCGCCGCCAACTCGGGGGATGACTTCTACCAGTGGCGGCTTCTCGGCCCCAACGGCCGGAGGATCGCCACGTCGGCGGAGTGGTTCTTCACCCAGTCGAAGGCCACGATGGCCGCCTCGAGGTTCAAGTCGCGGTGCTCCTCGTGGAACTACGAGGTCTACGGCAACTTCGAGGGCATCTACCGCTGGCGCGCGAAGACCGAGGACAATCAAGTCGTCGCCCTGTCGGTGGAGTCCTTCTCCTCGCCGTACGCGGCGCGCACCTCGGCGATGATCGTCCAGGAGAACGGCGGCGGCGCCAGCGGCCCGTGATGGGGTTCCGGGGCGCGCTGCTACTCGCCCGCGCCGCCGATGTGGCCGGCGAGGGCAAAGACCCGGCCGGGGCCACCAGGGCGCTGAGAACGGGTGCCAGCTTTTCGCTGCTGCCGAACGGGGCAGGTGGCGAGCACGGGGGCCCAAGAGCCCGGGACTGCAACTCTGCGAGGAGCCTTGCGACGATAGCTGGGGGGAGACTCGAACTCCCGACCTCACGATTATGAGTCGTGCGCTCTGACCAGCTGAGCTACCCAGCCGCGGGTGATTGATTGTCGCATGTCGGCCGCAACGGACCGATTCCCGGCGGACGGCGCGCGAACGGCCGGCTCCCGCGGGCCATGAGACCCAGGCTTCGCCGCTACGGTTCGCTCCGTGCCCAGCGCCAAGGCCCGTCTCGGGGCGTTCGTCGCGCTGCTCAGCGTGCTGGCCGTCGCGGTGCTCCTCCTCGCACCGATCTCCGAGAACGCGCTGCGCGACACGATCCGGCCATTCGGCGTCGCCGCGCCGCTGGCCTACGTCGTGATCTCGGCCCTGCTGGGCAGCCTCTTCGTCCCCGGGCCGATCCTCGCGGGTGGCAGCGGCCTGCTGTTCGGGACCACCACCGGCTTCCTCGTGACCCTCACCGCCACGCTCGTGTCGAGCACCATCGCGGTTCTCGCCGCGCGCGTGGTCGGCCGTGAGGGCGTCGAGGACCTCGAGAGTCCGCGGGTGAAGGTCATCGAGCGGCTGCTGCAGCGCTACGGCGTCGGGGCGGTCATCGTCCAGCGACTCCTGCCCGGCGTGCCCGACGCGCCGTGCTCCTACTTGTTCGGCCTGGCCGGACTGCGGGTCTGGCAGGTCGCCCTCGGCACCTTGATCGGGGCGGCGCCACGGGCGTTCTCCTACACCGCGATCGGCGACGGCCTCGGCGCGGGCTCGCGAACGATCGCGATCATCGGCCTGGTGACGCTGGGGATCACCAGCGTGGTCGGCCTTGCCGTCGGCGCCCTGGCCGTCCGGCGGACGCGACCCGAGCGGTGAGCGACGCGGTCATCGACCCACGCGCTTGCCCGTACGGCCCCGGGTGACGTAGGAGCACGTGATGCTGATCGCCGTCCCGAACGTCTCCGAAGGCGCGGACCCCGCGGTCCTCGACGCGATCACCTCCGCGTTCACCGAGAACGCGGACGCTCGCGTGCTCGACGTGCACTCCGACGCCGATCACGGCCGGACGGTCTTCACCCTCGCGGGTGCCCCGGGCCGTCTGGCTCGGGCGCTCGGCCGCGGCGCCGCCACGGCCGCACGGCACATCGACCTCTCCGCGCACGCGGGCGTTCACCCGCACGTCGGGGCGCTCGACGTCGCCCCCGTCGTGTTCCTGGAGGCCGCACAGCGTCCCGCCGCGCTGGCCGAGGCGCTCGCGGCCGCCGCGGAGATCGCCGAAGTGGGCCTCCCCGTGCTCCTGTACGGCGTGCTGGCGCAGGGCCGCACGCGCGCGGAGCTGCGTCGGGGCGGCGTCACCGAGCTGGCGCGGCGTGTCGCCGCGGGCACGCTCGTGCCCGATTTCGGCCCGCCGCGCGTCGATCCCCGTCGCGGCGCCGTGCTCGTCGCGGCGCGGCCGCCCCTGGTCGCCTTCAACCTCGAGCTCGCCCCGCCCGCGTCGGTGGACGACGCGCGCCGGGTCGCCGCCCGCGTGCGCGAGGGCGGTCCCGACGGGCTGCCCGGGCTGCGGGCCATCGGCCTGGAGCTGCGGTCGACCGGCGGCGTCGCTCAGGTCTCCATGAACGTCGAGGACCACCTGAGGCTCCCTCTCGCGGCGGTGGTCGCGGCGGTGGACCGCCTGGCGCCCGTCGCCGCCGCAGAGGTGGTCGGCCTCCCGCCCGCGGCCGCGTTCGCGGGCTACCCGGACGATCTGCCGACCCGCGGTCGCCGCACGCTGGAATCGGCCCTCTAGAGTGCTCGGCACCCATGGCCCAGACCAAGCGCAAGCGCCGGAGCACGAAGCACCGCGGCAACGCCGCCGGCATGATCGAGACGCGCGGCCGCACGGGACGCAAGCCCACCGAGGCCGAGCGCAAGGCCGACGTCAAGAAGGATGCCGCCGCCCGCCGCGCCGAGCGGCTCAACCGTCCGCCGACCTGGCGCAGCGCGGTCAACAAGGCGGCGCTCGCCGCCGCCGTCTTCGCCGTCGCGGTCACGCTGCTCTTCCAGCGGCCGCTGGTCGGCTCGCTCGTCCTGGCCCTGTTCACGTTCGTCGTCTACGTGCCGCTGAGCTACTTCACCGACGCGATGATCTACAAGCGCGCGCAGGCCAAGCGGGGAAAGGCCTGATGGACGTCGCGATGTTCACCGTCGGACCCGTGCAGGAGAACTGCTACCTCCTGCGCACGGGCTCCGACGCTCCCACGGCGGTCATCGTCGATCCCGGGGAGGAGCCCGAGAAGCTCCTGGACGGCATCCAGACGATGGGAGTCACCCTGGAGGCGATCCTGCTGACGCACACGCATTTCGACCACGTCGGCGCCGTCGCACCGATCGCGAAGGCCACGGGCGCTCCCGTCTACTGCCCCGAACTGGAGCGTCACGTGCTGGCCGACATCATGGCCTTCGTCCCCTACGCGGGCTTCGGCCCGTTTCAGAGCTGGGACGCGGAGCACACCGTCAAGGGAGGGGAGCACCTGAGCCTCGCGGGCCTCGAGATCGACGTGCACTTCACCCCGGGCCACTCGCCGGGCCACGTCACCTACGCCTTCCCCGACCATGGCGTGCTGGCCTCCGGCGACGTGCTCTTCGAGAGCTCCGTCGGCCGCACCGACCTTCCCGGGGGCGATCATGGCGTGCTCATGGCCTCCATCGGGATGCTGCTCGACGCCTATCCGCCGGGAACGACCGTGCTCCCGGGCCACATGGGCACGACGACGCTCGGCCGGGAGCGGGCGACGAACCCGTTCCTGCAGTCCTACGCGTAGGAGGGGCTCGGGATGGCGGCGCCGAAGCTGCAGGCCCCGCGCGGGACCTACGACGTGCTGCCCGAGGTCGCTCCGGCACGGCTGGCGCTGGAGTCGATCGCCCGTCGCGTGCTGGAGGGCGCCGGGTACGAGCGCATCGAGACGCCCGTCTTCGAGGCGACCGAGCTCTTCTCCCGCGGGGTCGGCGCCTCCACCGACATCGTGCAGAAGGAGATGTACACCTTCACCGACGCCGGAGGGCGCTCGCTCACGCTGCGCCCGGAGGGCACCGCGCCGATCTGCCGCGCCTACGTCGAGCACGGGATGCAGGTCCGCTCCCAGCCCGTGAAGCTCTGGTACCTCTCCCCGTTCTTCCGCCACGAGCGCGCGCAGGCCGGCCGCTTTCGCCAGTTCTGGCAGATCGGAGCGGAGACGATCGGAACCGACGACCCGGCCGTCGACGCCGAGTCGATCGCCCTGCTGTGGGCGATCCTCGCCGAGCTCGGCGTCGGGGGGATCGAGCTGCGGCTCGGCTCACTCGGCACCTCGGCGACCCGCGCCTCCTACCGCGAGGAGCTCGCGGCGTACCTGCGCGCGCACCAGCAGCGGCTGAGCCCCGAGGTGGTCGCCCGGATCGACCTCAACCCGCTGCGCGCCTTCGACGCCGACCATCCGGGCACCCGCGAGGTCATGGCCGACGCGCCGGTCCTCATGGACGCCCTCGCCGCCGAGGACCGCGAGCACTTCGAGGAGGTGCGCAAGCGCCTGGACGCCGCGGGGATCGCCTACCGCCTCGATCCGACGCTCGTGCGCGGACTGGACTACTACGCCCGCACGGTCTTCGAGTTCACCTCCGACGTGCTCGGCGCGCAGTCGGCGGTCGGCGGCGGCGGGCGCTACGACGGCCTGGTCGAGCAGCTCGGCGGCCCGCACACCCCGGGCTGCGGGTGGGCGGCCGGCGTCGAGCGCATCCTGCTCTCGGCCGAGCAGCGCCCGCTGCCCCGGGCGGTCTGCGACCTCTACGTCGCCGGGACGGGGGTCCCCGCCTTCGCCCTGGCCGCCGAGGCGCGCCAGGCCGGTCTCAACGTGCAGGTCGAGCTCGCCGGACGGTCGCGCAAGGGCCAGCGCAAGCAGGCCGACCGGGTCGGCGCCGGCTTCGTCGCCGTCGTCGAGGATGACGGCAGCATCGTGCTCGAGGACGTCGTCAACGGTGAGTCCGAGGCAGCGCCCGGCGCCAGCGCCGCCGTCGCCCACATCCTGAAGGGACGCCACCTGTGAAGCAGCCACCCCGTGCCAACCCGTTCCGCGACGCCTGGTGCGGGCACCTGAGCGCCGAGCGCGCCGGCTCACCCGCGCGGGTCGCGGGCTGGGTGCACCGCCGCCGCGACCACGGCGGGCTCATCTTCATCGACCTGCGCGACCGCTCCGGCCTCGTCCAGCTCGTCTTCCACCCGGACTCCAGCGGCGCGGCCTTCGCCGCCGCGGAGCAGCTGCGTTCCGAGCACGTCGTCAGCGTCGCCGGTGACGTCGTCGCCCGCGAGGAGGGCAACGTCAACCCGACCCTGCCGACGGGCGCCGTCGAGCTCGACGTGAAGGAGATGGAGGTGCTCAGCGGCTCCGCGACCCCGCCCTTCCCGATCGACGAGGACGTCGAGGGCCTCGACGAGACGCTGCGCCTCAAGCACCGCGCGCTCGACCTGCGCCGCGCGGTGATGCAGGAGACCCTGGTGTTGCGCCACCGGATCGTCAAGGCGATGCGCGACGTGCTCGACGAGCGTGACTTCCTCGAGATCGAGACGCCGATCCTCACGCGCTCGACCCCGGAGGGCGCGCGCGACTTCCTCGTCCCGAGCCGCCTGCAGCCCGGCTCCTGGTACGCGCTGCCGCAGTCCCCGCAGCTGTTCAAGCAGCTGCTCATGATGGCCGGATACGAGCGGTACTTCCAGATCGCGCGCTGCTTCCGCGACGAGGATCTGCGTGGGTTCCGCCAGCCCGAGTTCACCCAGCTCGACCTCGAGATGGCCTTCGTCGAGGAGGAGGACGTCATCGAGGTCATGGAGGACGTCATGGCGACGGTCTTCTCCGTGGGCGACCTCGACGTCCCGCCGCCGCCGTGGCCGAGGATGGGCTACGACGAGGCGCTGCGGCGCTTCGGCTCCGACAAGCCCGACACCCGGTTCGGGCTGGAGATCGAGGATCTCTCCGAGGCCCTGGCCGGCTCGGGCTTCAAGGTCTTCCAGGGCGTCCTGGACGCGGGCGGCGTCGTGCGCGCGATCAACGCCGGAGCCCGGGAGATGAGCCGCAAGGATCTCGACGGCCTCAACGAGGTCGTCCAGCGCCACGGCGGCAAGGCGGTCGCCTGGGCCTTCGTCGAGGCCGGCGGCGCCTGGCGCTCGCCGATCGCGAAGTTCTTCTCCGCGGAGCAGCTCGCGGCCGCCTCGGCGGTCCTGGGCGCGACCGAGGGCGATCTGCTGCTCTTCGCGGCCGACCAGGCGCCCGTCGCGGCCGGGGTGCTCGGCGCGCTGCGCCTGGCGCTCGCGGAGCGCTTCGGCCTCGTGCCCGAGGGTGCGCACGACGTGCTGTGGATCGACGACTGGCCGATGTTCGAGGCCGTCGAGGGCGGCGCACTCACCGCGATCCACCATCCGTTCAGCGCGCCGACCGGCTCCTGGGACGACCCGGCGGCGCTGCGCTCGCGCAACTACGACCTCGTCCTCGACGGCATCGAGATCGGCGGCGGCTCGATCCGGATCCATACCCCCGAGGTGCAGCGGCAGGTCTTCGACGTGATCGGGCTGGACGCCGAGGAAGCCGAGGCGCGCTTCGGCTTCCTGCTCGACGCGCTGCGCTACGGCGCGCCGCCGCACGGCGGGATCGCGATGGGCATCGACCGGATCGTCGCGATCCTCGCCGGGCGCGACTCCATCCGTGACGTCATCGCCTTCCCGAAGACGGCATCGGGCGGTGACCCGCTGACGGGGGCCCCGGCCCCCGTCGACGCGCCGCAGCTGCGCGAGCTCGGCGTCGAATCGCTGGTCGAGCCCGCCACGGGCTGACTCAAGCCGCGCCGCGGCGCGGTCGATGAGACGGGGGATGGAACAGCTGTCGCGTCCCTACCAGATCGCCTTGGGCGCCTTGCTCGTCTTCGCCCTGGCGTGGTTCACCGTGCTGAAGCCCTCCGCCGCCGCGGACGAGGTCACGCCTCCCCCGGCGCAGAGCGCCGCCCCGGCCGCTCCGGGTGCCGCGGGCCTCGGGAACGCGGTCGCCAAGGCCAACGGCGCCGCAGCCGCCTCGGGCGCCACCGCCGCCGCCGGCCAAGCTCCCCCCACAGCGTCACCCGTCGCGCCGGCCGCCGCGTCCCCGGCCGCGCCCGCCGCGGCGACGGCGCGCACGCCGTCGCGGTCCGCCCAGGGCGCTGCACCACCGTCGGCCGACCCCTCCGCGCCGATCCTCCGCGCCGTGGCCCGCGGCAAGGTCGCGGTCCTCCTCTTCTCGAGCTCCCGGGGGGCCGACGACCGGGCCGTGCGCCGCGCGCTTCGGGCCGCCGACCGCGACGACGGCCGCGTTCTCGTGCGCACCGTGCCGATCGCCCGCGTCGCGGAGTACGCCGCCATCACCCAGGGCATCGACGTGCTGCAGGCCCCGACCCTCCTGGTCATCGGCAAGGGCAACCGCGCCCGTGCGCTCGTCGGCTACACCGACACCCGCGCGATCGACCAAGTCGTCGCCGACATGGCCCGCTGAGGCACGCCTCGGATCCCGGGCCGACCGGGCAGAGTACCCCCGCGGTGGCAGTCGCAGGGAGCTGTGGACCGCTCAGCCCGTGTGCGCCTCGACCCAGTCCAGGCGTCGCCCACAGAGGTCGCCGGCGCGGGCGGCCGGGACGGAGAACGGCCTGAGCTCAGGCTCCGGTGGCGTGAGCACGAGCGGCCCGAGCGGCAGACCGAGCGACGCCTGACCGCGCTGGCCCGGGGTGAGCCCGTCGTCGTCGTAGGCGAGCTCGACGCGGTGGCTGCCCCTGGTCAGGCGGACGCGGCCGAAGCGCATCATCCCGCCCTGGTTGTTCAGCCGTCCCTGGACCGCGCCGGTCGGCCTGCCGTCGACCCGGACGGACGTCGTGCCGCGCGTCGAGCCGCCGACCCACACGGCGTACCGGCCGTCGGCCGGGACCGACACGCTGGCCGTCAGCGTTCCGTCGTTCATCGGGACGACGAACCGCGGGTCGGCCGGGTCGGGCTCGAGGCCGGGGGAGAGCCGGGCCTTCGACAGGGGGAGGACCGTGGGCGCCGCACGCTGCACCGCGACGAGGCGGCCGTTCGGCCCGGCCTTCCCGGCGAGCGCGCGGACCGAGGCGCACGAGGGCACGGCGCCGGGGTCCGTGTCCCCCCCGAGCGGCAGGTCGGCCACGGGCTGCGGAGCGGGAGCTCGGGGACGCTGCCAGATGTCGTAGCTGGTCCCCGCACGGATCCGCTCGTAGACGGACGGCGGACGGCTGGCCAGCGGGCCCGTGCGGAGGACGAGGCTGCGGTACTCGCGCAGAGCGGTCGGGTCGAAGGCGGTGATATCGGCGGCGGCGGACTTCGGCAGCTGGGTGCCGTTGCGCAGCGGGATCGGCCGGATGCGCAACTCCGAGGCGCTCTCGCCGTCCGCTCGGCGCAGGAAGTGACGCGCGCCGTACGGCTCGTACTCCGTCATCAGCGTCGGGCCCTGTCCGTCGAGCACCTCACCGGCCTCCTGCAGCTCGGAAAGCTGCTGCGCCGGCGCGACGTAGCTGTTCGCGTAGCCCAGCACGTTGCTCCACAGCACGCCGGCGGTCAGGGCCGCGAGGCCGGCGAAGGCCAGGCGACGGGCCGCGGTGCCGGCGTACTCCGTCGCCACCCAGGCCAGGGCGGCGAGGCCCGCCGTCAGGACGACGGGGGCTGCCGTGGCCATCGCCTTCCCGTCGACCCACGGCGAGCCGCGGGAGATGAGCAGGCCGCAGCCCGCCAGCCCGCCGACGACGTAGCCCGCGAGGGCGCCCGCGCGGCGCTCGACGGCAAGGCCGAGGCCGGCGGCGGCCGCGACGGCGAGCACGAGCAGCAGGAGACGGGTCAGCGTCTCCTGGTCCGGCGTGACGCGGAAGTCGCCCGCGGGCCAGATGCCGAGGACGTGGCTGAACGGCAGGGGGGCCTTGAGGTTGCCGAGCTCGGTGACCGCGGTGAGCACGCTGCCCGACTTCACCTGCGGCGCGATGAAGCCCTTCGCGAGGATCAGCGACGGGATCGACATGAGCGCGAACGCGACGGTGAGCGCCGGCACGGACCTCAGCAGCGCCCGGGGCCGCACCCGGGCGGCCAGGATCGCGGCGAGCACCACGGGGGCGACCCAGACGCCGCCGCCGAGGCTCAGCGCCGCGACGAGCGCGGCGATCGCGACCGCGAGCGGCAGCACTTGGCGTACCGGACCGCCGAGCGTCGGAGCCAGGGCCGCCACGAGCGCGACGAGCAGCGCCGCGGTCACCTCCTTGATCGCGCCCCACTCCGCGTAGGCCACCAGCAGTGCGGACTGCGCCGCCACGAACGCGACGAGCCCGCGCGCCCACGGCCGCGAGAGCAGGGGGGACACGACGCTCGTCAAGGTCAGCGCGAGCAGCCCGGCCGTCAGGGCCATGGTCGGGGCGAACAGCCAGGCGATGTCGTGCCCGAGCGTGAACTCGTGGCCGAGGCCGAGCGGCAGGAACGCACCGATCGGGTACCCCTGCGGCAGGTAGCTCTGGAGCGTCGCCTGATAGGAGGAGGGCGGCAGTGCGCTGAAGTCGCGCCCGCTCTCCATGGCCAGGTCGGTCATCGCCAGCCAGGTGGCGATGTCGTCCAGCTGGATGTACCCCGTGAACGTCGCGGAGCCCGAGAGCACCACGGGCGCCGCGTAGACGGCGTAGACCCCGACCAACGCCGCAGCCGCCCAGCGGTCCGGCACCCAGGCGCGGCGGTCGGAGGCGACGAGGAAGCCCGTCGTCGCGAGCGCGAGCACGAGCGGCGCCGCGAGCCCGGCGGTGGCCTTCGACGCCGTCGCCGACGAGGCGACGACGATCATGGCCGCGAAGCCGACGGGAAGCACCAGCGGGCGGGCCAGCGCTCCGCCGCCGGCGCGCGCGACCGCGAGGCCGCAGCCCGCGCTGAGCGCGAGCATCACGACCGGGAGGACCATCCAGGGGACGACCACGGGCTAGAACGGTTGTTCCACGCGGCGGTGCGGCAGCGAATCCGTGGAACGACGCATCTTCAGTCGGGGACGGGCACGACGCGTCCGGCCCGGACCAGTTCGCGTGCGCGCCCGGGCCGGGGGGAGAACACCTCGACGAGTTCCTCGGAGCCCGGGTAGGCGACATACCAGGAGTTCGGGCGCGACCGGCTCGCGAAGGCAAGCCCCTCGTCCTCGAGCTGCTCGACCTGGGCGCCAGGGCGCTTGGACGCCTGCGTGGCGGTCTTGAACGCGCCGGCCTGCGGGTAGGTGCCGACGGTGAGGAAGTTCGGCCGCGGATCACCGATCCCGGAGCCTGCGTCGAGGTAGCGCAGGTACAGCGAGCCGTCCGGCGTCTCGGTCAGCTCGTAGGTCTGGCCGCGCGCGGGGCCGACCCAGTAGATCGGGCGCTTGCGCTCCTGGGCGAGGGCCGTCAGGCGCTCCGGGCTGACGGCGACGGGCTGTGCGCGTGCGGTGGTGGTGCCGGTGGCCCCCGCCACGACGGAGCCGGGGTCGTCATCGCCGCCGCGGAGGAGCAGGAAGAGTCCGACGACCGCGACGACGATCGCGGCTCCGAGCGCGAAGGACACCCACGGCCGACGGCTCGAGCTCGAGGAGGCGTGCGGCTCGGCGGTGCTCATCGCTCAGGCGAAGGATACGGCGCACCTACACTGCGGGCGCCGTGCCCGACGAGCGCTTCGCCGACCACCTCAGCTTCCCGCGCGCGCAGGATCACGAACCGGCGGGTGCCTCCCACGGCGTCGCGGGCGGCGCGCTCTGCGGCGACCTGATCACGATCGCGCTCGTGGTCGAGGGCCAGACCGTCACCGAGGCCGGCTTCACCGCGAGCGGCTGCGGCGCCAGCATCGCCGCGGGCAGTGCGGTGGTCGAGCTGGTCGAGGGCGCTGAGCTGCTGGAGGCCGCGCGCATCGGCACGCCGGAAGTCAGCGCCGCGCTCGGGGGCCTCTCCACGGGCAAGCTCCACGCCGCCGACCTCGCCGCGGACGCCATGCACCAGGCGCTCGGCCGGGCCGCCCGCGCCCACGCGCAGCTCGTGCCGGACCCGGAGCGCATCCTCGTCGCGATGAGTGGAGGCGTCGACTCGGCGGTTGCCGCGCTGCACTGCGGCCCGCGGGCGGTCGCCGTCACGCTGGAGCTCTGGCGCGACGCCGAGAACGACGCCGAGCGCTCCTGCTGCAGCGCCTCGGCGGTCCGGGCGGCCCGGCGGGTCGCACACGACATGGGCTTGGCCCACTTCACACTCGACCTGCGGGAGGAGTTCCGCGCCGGCGTCGTCGATCCGTGGCTGGCCGACCACGCGCGCGGGCTGACCCCGAACCCGTGCGTGCGCTGCAACGGCCACGTCCGCCTCGACGCGATGCTCGCCTTCGCCGATCGCCTCGGAGCGCCGGTGCTGGCCACCGGCCACTACGCGCGCACGACCGAGGACGGCCTCGTCCGTCAGGCCGCCGACCCGGCCAAGGACCAGAGCTACATGCTCGCCCGCCTGGACCCGGCCACCACGCGGCGACTGCGCTTCCCCCTCGGCGACCGCACGAAGCCCGAGGTGCGCGCGGAGGCCGAGCGCGCGCGCATCTCCGTCGCCCGGAAGCCCGACTCGCAGGACCTCTGCTTCCTCGCGGGCACGGGCAAGGAGCGGTTCCTCGCCCGTCACGGCGCCCAGCGCGAGCTCCCGGGCGACGTCGTCGACCGCGCGGGCCGCCCCCTCGGGCGCCACCGCGGCGCCCACGCCTACACCGTCGGCCAGCGCCGTGGCCTCGGCGTCGGCGGCGCGGGCGAACCGCTCTACGTCCTCGAGACCGACGTGAACGCGAACACCGTCACGGTCGGCCCGCGGGAGCAGCTGGCCACGACGACGGTCCGGGTCACCGGCACGGTGCTCCACCGCCCCGCCGGGCGCGTCGACCACGTGCGGCTGCGGTCCCACGGTCGCGCGCTGGCCGCCGGTTTGCACCGCGACCTCCTCGAGCTCGAAGCGCCCGTCGCCGGCGCCGCTCCCGGCCAGCTCGCGTGCCTGCTGGAAGGCGACGTCGTGGTGGGGTACGCCACAATCACCCGGTGACGACCGACGAGATCCGCGAGACGTTCCTGTCCTTCTTCGAGGGAAAGGGCCACAAGCGCCTGCCCTCGGCCTCGCTGGTCCCCGCGGCGTTCGACGCCTCCGTGCTGCTGACCACCGCGGGGATGCACCCGCTGAAGGCCTACTTCGCCGGCCAGGAGCCGCCTCCGGCGCCGCGCATGACCTCGGCGCAGAAGTGCTTTCGCACGACCGACATCGAGAACGTCGGCAACACCGCGCGGCACCTGACGTTCTTCGAGATGCTCGGCAACTTCTCGCTGGGCGACTACTTCAAGGCGGGGGCGGTCGAGCTTGCCTGGGACCTCACGCTCAACGGCTTCGGCTTCGACGGCGACGACATCTGGGTCACGGTCTTCGAGGGAGACGAGGAGCTCGGACTCGGACCCGACGAGGAGGCCATCGCCGCGTGGGAGGCGATCGGCGTCCCGTCCAGCCGCATCGTCGCGCTCCCGCGCTCGGAGAACTTCTGGCAGTCCGGCCCGACCGGCCCCTGCGGCCCGTGCTCGGAGCTCTACCTCGATCGCGGCGCGGACTTCGGCGCCCCGCACGATCTCCCGGGCGGGGAGAACGCGCGCTTCCTGGAGTTCTGGAACCTCGTCTTCATGCAGTTCGACCAGGACCCCATCGGGACGCTCACCGCGCTGCCGAGCCAGAACATCGACACGGGCATGGGCCTCAACCGCATGGCGACGATCCTCCAGGACGTCGAGACGATCTTCGAGACCGACCAGTTCGTGCCGCTCGTCGACCTCGGGCGCGATCTCGCGACGGGCGAGCCGAGCCCCCGCTCCCTGCGGATCCTCGCCGACCACGCCCGCGCGATGACGTTCCTCGTCGCCGACGGGGTCGTGCCGTCCAACGAGGACCGGGGCTACATCCTGCGCAGGGTGATGCGCCGCGCCGTCCAGCACGGGCGCGCTCTGGGCATCGAGGGACGGTTCCTCCCGCGGTACGTGGAGGTCGTCATCGAGCAGATGGGCGCGGGCTATCCGGAGCTCGTCGCCGAGCGCGAGAACATCCTGAAGTGGGTCCGGGCCGAGGAGGAGGGCTTCGGGCGCACGCTCGAGTCGGGCCTGAAGCTCCTGGAGGAGCGCCTGGCGGCCGGGAGCCTGGACGAGGCCGCGGCCTTCCAGCTCCACGACACGTACGGGTTCCCGTTCGAGATGACCCTGGAGATCGCCGCCGAGCACGGGGTCACGGTCAGCGAGGCGGGCTTCGAGACGCTCATGGACGAGCAGCGCTCGCGCTCCGGCGGCGGCCGGGCGGGTGCGAAGGGTGGGAGGTCGCTGGAGATCCTCCGCGATCTGGGAGCGCCGTCGCAGTTCACGGGCTATGAGCACCTCGAGGAGCACACGGTCGCCCACGTGGCCAGGGCACCCGAAGGGTCCGGCGACGGGCGGACGCTCGTGAAGCTCGACGCCTCGCCGTTCTACGCGCAGGGCGGCGGGCAGGTGTCCGACACGGGCGTGCTCGAGCTGGCCGACGGGGGGACGGTCGACGTCCTCGATGTCCTGCGGGCGGGCGACGACCAGGCGCTCGAGGTGGGGCCGGCCGGTGAGGTTCTCGAGGAGGGTGCGAGGGTCGTCGCGAAGGTCGACCGCGCCGCGCGTCACGCCACCGCCTGCAACCACACCGCGACCCATCTCCTGCAGGCGGCGCTGCGCCGCGCCCTCGGCGAGCACGTGCGCCAGGCGGGCTCCTACGTCGGCCCGGACAAGCTGCGCTTCGACTTCACGCACACGTCGAAGCTCGGCGAGGACGAACGCGTCGAGCTCGAGCGCGAGGTCAACGCGTGGATCGTCGCCAACCAGCCGGTCCGCGCCCTGTCCACGACCCTCGCCGAGGCCAGGGAGCTCGGGGCGATGGCACTCTTCGGGGAGAAGTACGGCGACGTCGTGCGCATGGTCGAGATCGGCGACGGCGACTTCTCGCGCGAGCTCTGCGGCGGCACCCACGTGCGCTCCACCGCCGAGATCGGCGTCTTCAAGATCACGAGCGAGGGCTCGAGCGCGTCGAACGTGCGCCGCATCGAGGCGGTCACGGGCCCCGTGGCGCTCGAGCTGCTGCGTGGGGAGGACGCCCTCCTGCGGGCCGCGGCGACCGCGCTGCGCACGCCGCCCGAGGGTGTCCCGGACGCCGTCGTCAAGCTCCAGGAGGAGGTCAAGCGCCTGCGCAGGAGCGGCGGCCCGGCGGCCAGCGCGGCGGGCGGGGCGGCGGCGGTCTCCGAGCACGACGGCGCGACCGTGGTCTCCCAGTCCTTCGCCGGCGTCTCCCCGAAGGAGCTGCCGGACATCGCCGATCGCCTCAAGGGCCGGCACGGCGAGTCCACTGCGGTCATCGTCGGATCCTCCTTCGAGGGAAAGGTCGCGCTGGTCGCGGCGGTGTCGCCGTCGCTCGTCTCGCGCGGGGTGAAGGCGGGCGCGGTCGTCAAGGCGGCCGCCTCCGTCGCGGGCGGCGGCGGCGGCGGACGCGACACCCTCGCCTCGGCGGGCGGGCGCGACGTCGCCAGGCTCGAGGAGGCCGTCGCGGCCGGGCGGTCGGCGATCGAATCCGCCCTCCTGAGCTGAGAGGCTCTGGATGTGTGGCCGTGGGTCGCTCAAGAGCCGCATCGCCCGTGCCGGGCGCCCAGACCAGCGACCTTCGGTCGTCGGTGCCCTGATGACGGAGCAGCTCCTGGGGAGGAACCACTAGATTCATGCGCATCTTGGCGCTCGACTACGGCTCCGCGCGCTGTGGCTGCGCGGTCAGCGATCCGACCGGCACCTTGGCCACCCCGATCGAGCCGGTCCTCCGGCCGGCCACTCGCAAGGGCTTCAACCGGCTCCTCGGGCTCGTGCGCGAGCGCGGGGTCAAGCGCGTGGTCGTCGGCCTGCCGGTGGGACTCTCGGGCCACGACACCGACCAGACCCGCGAGTGCCGCGACTTCGCCGAACGCCTCCGTGCAGGCCTGGGTGACCGGATCGTGGTCGACGTGTACGACGAGCGCTTCACCACCGCGATCGCCGCACGTTCGGGCTCGGCCGACACCGCCGAGGACTCCCGGGCGGCCGCCGTGCTGCTCGAGGACTATCTCGCCCGCCACGGCCACGAGATGCACGGATGAGCCCGCGCTTCGGCGGAGGCGGCGAGAACCGGGGGCGTGAGCAGCGCGAGCGCTCCGCGGAGGAGCGCGAGCGCGCACAGCAGGAGCGCGAGGCCCGCCGCGCCGCACGCGAGGGGCGTGCTCCGCGCGCGCTCCCGCCGCTGCCCCGGGAGCCGCCGCG
>CADCVR010000059.1 GCA_902806205.1 uncultured Solirubrobacteraceae bacterium
GCGCAGGCGGTCCGGCCCGGGGCGGCCGAGCCGCTCGCCGCCGACCGGGGCGGGCAGCGGGCGCAGCGCCGCGGGGGACGTCGGCAGCCCGGCCACGGGCGCCGGCGCGGTGAGGTCCGGAACGCCGGGGCCCGGGACGACCCCGGCCGGCAGGACCGGGAGGCCGGGCACGGTGACCGGCGGGAGCAGCTCAGGAAGCACCGGGAGCGGCACTTGGGCGCCGGCCGGGGCGGCGAGCCCGAGGGCCAGCAGCGAGGGGAGGAGGCAGCGGACGACGAAGGGCACCCTCCCCGTATCGGCTGGCTCCCGGTGCGCCGGGAGCCCGGCACGGCAAGACCGGAGATGCGTCCACCGACGGCCGGAGCCCGCTGGGGTGGTGCTAGCCGAGCACCTCGGCCAGACGACGGTCCAGCGCGACGGCGACCGCCTCCCGGACCGGGCCCTCGGCGAAGCGCTCGAGCAGCGCACCGAGGAAACCCTCGACGACCAGCCGGTGCGCGCCCGCCTCCGGCAGGCCGTGGGACTTCAAATAGAACAGCTGCTCCGGGTCGATCTGGGCGATCGCCGCGGCGTGGGTGCAGCGCACGTCGTCGGCGAGGATCTCCAGGCCGGGGATCGCGTCCGCGTGCGCCTTCTTGGAGAGCAGCAGGTTGCGGCACTCCTGGAACGCGTCGGTCTGCTGGGCGCCCCGGTCGACCTGGATCATCCCGCGCCAGACCGCCGTCGAGCGGCCGTGGAGAATTCCGCGGAACGCGAGGTCGCTCGTCGTGTTGACCGCCGCGTGCTCCTGCAGCGTGTCGAAGTCGACGTGCTGACGGCCCCGGGTCGCGTAGGCGCCCGTGACGGCCGCGTGGGCGCCGGGACCGGCGAGCTTGGTCTCGAGGAAGACCTTGCCGTCCTTGCCGCCGAAGCCGAGCGTCACCCAGTCGAGGTGGCCGTCGCGCTCCACGACCGCGCGCTGGGTGCCGAAGACCCAGGTCTGCTCGTTGACCTCCTGCGCGCCGACGTAGCGCAGCCGCGCGTTGGGGCCCACGACGAGCTCCACGACGCCGTTCACGAGGCCCTCGGTCTCCGCGTCCGCCGACAGGGTCTGATCCCAGACCTCGGCCTCCGCACCCTCTTCGAGGACGACGAGCGTGCGCGTGTAGAGCGCGGTGCCCGTCTGCTCGTGGACGTTGGTGATCAGGATCGGCGCGTCGAGGGCGACGTTGCGCGGCACGTAGACGAACGCGCCGTCGGTCCAGTGGGCGTCGTTGCGCACCACCAGCGCGGACTCCGCCTCGACGACGGTGCCGAGATGCGCGCCGACGAGCTCTGGGTGCTGCTCGATCGCGTCGGCCAGGCGGAGCACGAGGGGGCCCTCGCCTCCCGCGCTCTCGGCGGAGATCCCGACGGCGCCCTCCGGGTCGAGGAGGAGGTCCACCGCGTCGGCGGTCCCCGAGGGGGCCGGAACCAGCGCGTCGAGGTCGAGCTTTCCGAGCGGGGTGAACTCCCAGCCGGCCTTGCCCTTGAACGCGGGCACTGGAACGATCGCAATCCGCGCGGCGGCAGCCTGCCTCCGCGCGTCGAGGGTCAACGTGCCGGTCATCTAGCCGATCGACCCTTCCATCTGCAACTCGATGAGGCGGTTCATCTCGATGGCGTACTCCATCGGGAGCTCCTTGACGATCGGCTCGATGAATCCGTTGACGATCAGCTTGCCGGCCTCCTCCTCGCTCAGCCCGTGGGACATGAGGTAGAAGAGCTGCTCGTCGCCGACCTTGGAGACGGTCGCCTCGTGGCCGACGTCCACGTCGTCCTCGCCGATGCGGATCGTCGGGTACGTGTCCGAGCGGGAGCCCTCGTCGAGCAGCAGCGCGTCGCAGACCACCTTCGACTTGGAGCCGTGCGCCCCCTTGGCCACTTCGAGCAGGCCGCGGTAGCTCGAGCGCCCGCCGTTCTTCGAGATCGACTTCGCGAAGATGTTCGAGGTCGTGTTCGGTGCCGCGTGGATGATCTTGCCGCCCGCGTCCTGGTGCTGGCCCTCGCCGGCGAAGGCGATGGAGAGGATCTCGCCGTGGGCGCGCTCGCCCGTGAGGTAGACGGCCGGGTACTTCATCGTCAGCTTGGAGCCGAGGTTGCAGTCGACCCACTCGACGGTCGCGTCACGCTCGGCGACGGCCCGCTTGGTGACGAGGTTGAAGACGTTGTTCGACCAGTTCTGCACGGTCGTGTAGCGGATGCGGGCGCCGGGCTTGGCGATCAGCTCGACCACCGCGGAGTGCAGCGAGTCCCCTGAGTACGTCGGCGCCGTGCAGCCCTCGACGTAGTGCACGTAGGAGCCCTCGTCGGCGATGATGATCGTCCGCTCGAACTGGCCCATGTTCTCCGTGTTGATGCGGAAGTAGGCCTGCAGGGGCTGATCGACCTTCACGCCCGGCGGGACGTAGACGAACGAGCCGCCCGACCAGACCGCGGAGTTCAGTGCGGCGAGCTTGTTGTCGTTGGGCGGGATGATCGTCCCCAGGTACTCCTTGACCAGGTCGCCGTGCTCGCGCAGGGCGGTGTCCATGTCCATGAAGATCACGCCGAGCTTTTCGAGCTCCTCGTTGACCTGGTGGTAGACGACCTCGGACTCGTACTGGGCGCCGACGCCGGCGAGGAACTTGCGCTCGGCCTCCGGGATGCCCAGCCGGTCGAACGTCTTCTTCACGTCCTCGGGGACGTCGTCCCACGAGCGCTCGGCCTTCTCGGAGGCGCGCACGAAGTAGTGGATGTCGTCGAAGTCGACTTCGGCGAGCATGGGCGAGCCCCACGTGGGCATGGGCCGGGCCTCGAAGTAGTCCAGCGCCTTGAGGCGGAACTCCCGCATCCACTGCGGCTCGTCCTTGAGCTCGGAGATCTTCTCGACCACCTCGCGCGTGAGGCCCTTCGGGGCCTTGTACAGGTAGTTCTCGGCGTCGTGGAACCCGTAGCGCTCGGTGTAGTCCGAGCCCAGGTCCTTCAGCGAGGCCTCGTCGGGGGTCAGGATCTTCTGGGGTGTGGCCATGTGGTGCCTACTCCAATTCGAGCTTGATGACGCCGTCCTCGACGAGGACGGGAAAGGTCTCTACGGCTTCGTACGCGGGAAGGGTCGTCGGGCGTCCAGAGCGCAGGTCGAACACCGAGCCGTGCCGCGGGCATTCGATCGTGCAGGCCGCGGGATCGAACGGCCCCCCCTCGAGCAGGACGCTGTCGTCGTGCGAGCACCGGTCCTCCATGGCCAGCAACTGCCCGTTGCAGTTGAAGATCCCGACGTCGAACTCCTCCGTCTCCACGCGCCGCGACGCGCCGGGCGGCAGCTCTGAGACGGGGCAGATGTCGATGAGGGAAGCCATCTTGAACCCGGCATCCGAAATCCGATGCCGTTAGTAGGCATTGTACCGCCGATCACGATCCCCGACCGTTCGAGCCGGCGGCACCGACCCGGAGCGGCGGCGTGCTGGCCTCGGCTGCTTAACCCCCTCGGTTAGCGAGCTGCACGCTGATGAACGCCGCTCGGCGGGTAGCAACAGAACGCGCCGAGCACCGGGGCCCACGGCCCCTCGCTCCCGCATCTCGCCGCCTCGCGCGAGCCATGTCCGCCCGCAGCGGACCGACCAGGAGACGACCGTGAGCATCAGACTTGCCAACAGGATCGGATGGGGTATGGCGGTGGCCACCTCGGCGGCGTTGCTGCTTCCCGTCGACATCGCCTCCTCGCAGGGAGAGCAGGGCTTCAGCCAGAACGCTCCGGTCGGCCTGACCCTCGACCGGGACAAGCAGACCATCAAGAGCGCCAAGCGCGTCGACCTCACCCGGAACTTCGCGACGCTTCCGCTGCACAAGGGCACTGCCCGCGGGCAGACCGTCTGGTACGTCATCACCGACACCTCCGACGCGCGTATCGCCCGGCAGCTGGGCATCAACCACTCCCCCAAGCTGCGGAACGTGCGCCGGGGCTGTCCGCACTGCGCGCAGACCGTCAAGTCGACGAGCCGGATCCTGGGCAGCACGCCCGCCGATTTCGAGGGAGCTCCGGACTTCAGCCCGAACCGGTCGCTGCTGCCCGGCCGCACGCCCTTTCCGGCACGGTCGTTCACCGACGGGGCGCGGGCCGGCCGAGGCTACAGCCCGTACGTGAGGATCGGCGGGACCGACGTCACCTACAACGCCCCGATCGTCGCCACCGGCGACGGCCCCTTCGACGTCACGACGCACGAGAACACCCATGACCGCACGTTGGGCATCGACACGCGAAAGATGACCACCGACCACCTGTTCATCCGGGGGTTCTCCAACGGGCAGCCGATCCTCTACTTGAGCTTCGACTCCTCCGACGCCTTCACCGCGGCGCTCGAGCGCAGCACCTTCGTCCCCGCCCTGGCCGATCTCGCGTTCGCCAACGGCGGCGGTCACGCCAGGTCGGCTCGCGCCTCGATCTTCACCTTCGTCAACGCGAAGCGGGGACTGGAGCGCTCCGCGCCCGCGGCGGGGGCCTCCGACGGGCCGGGGCGCGCCCAGGGCCTCACGCACGCGATGGCCGACGGCCTGACCAATCGCGACGCCGCGGTGGCGAACCCCGAGGTGCTGGAGGGCTTCCGCAAGGGCGCCGACGTCAGCAACATCTTCGACGTGTTCCCGGTCGGCTCCCGCGCGCGAGACCGGCGCGAGTACAGCCCGGCCTGGGACCTCCAGGTCGGGGTCTACAGCCCGACGGCGGTCGCCCGGGGCATGAACGGCCTCAAACAGGACGCGAACGTCGTGCGACGCCTCGCGGCCAGAGGGCTCATCACCTCCCCGGGCGGCGTACCGCTCGGTTCGTCAGGCGTCGTCATCAACTGCCCGGCGCTCGCCTTCCTGCACTCACCGCCGCGCAGCCCGCGGACTCCCGTGGCGGGCGTCCAACCCTGAGCGCCTTCACACCGGAAGACAGAGGCGTGACACCGAGATCACGGCGGGCCGGGAGCGCGGCCGGACGCGCGCCGCGCGGGCGCGTCCCTGCGGATCCGACGGGGCCGGGCGCAGCCGGGCAAGCCCCGGTCCGTCTGGCCGGGATCAGCGGACTCCGCGCGCTTGCCGCCGGCACGGTCGTGGTCTACCACGTGTACCGGTTCGGTGACCCGGACGGCGGCACTGCGGACGGCGGCGTCCTCACGGCGGCGCTGCCGCATCTCTGGCACGGCGTGACGCTCTTCTTCGTCCTCTCCGGCTTCCTCCTGTACCGCCCGTTCGCCGCCGCGGCGATGCGCGGCACGCCGCGCCCCGGCCTCGTCCGCTACGTCCGGCATCGCGCCCTGCGGGTTCTGCCGGCCTACTGGCTGGTCCTGCTCATCACCGCGTTCGTGCTGCAGACGGCGTTGGTCGCCGACGACGCGGGCCCGCGCAGCGAGGGCGTCCCGGACCTTGAGCTGCTCGTGATCAACGCGCTTCTGCTGCAGAACCTGACGCCGGAGACGATCTTCACCGGCATCGGCCCGGCGTGGAGCCTGGCCGTCGAGGCCGCGTTCTACGCGCTGCTGCCGCTGCTCGCGGCGATCGCGCTGACGCTGCGCACCCGCGGGGCCGGACGACACGCGACCGCACTGGCTCCCGTCGGGCTCCTGCTCGCCGTCGGCGTCTCCGGCAAGGTCGCGGTGCTGACCGGCGTCGAGTGGGACCTCGGTGTGGTGCGCTCGATCTGGGGGCTCGCCGACCTGCTCGCCTTCGGGATGCTCGTCGCGGTAGTCTCGATCGACGTCGAGGACGGCCGGCGGGGGCTGCCGCGACACTGGCGCCGCGCCGCCGTCGGGTGCATCGTCGCCGTCGTCGCGATCGGACTGACGCTGGAGCCGACCAACCTGGAGCCTGGGATGGCCTCCACGCTGGTGTTCACCACGGCCGTCGGGGCGGCATGTGCGCTGCTGATCGCGCTCGTGACGCTGCCGGCCCCGGGCTCGCGGCGCCGGCTCGCACGGCTCCTCGAACGGCCGGCCATCGCCGGCATGGGCGCGATCTCCTACTCGGTGTTCCTGTGGCACGAGCCGCTGCTGCGCTGGCTGCGCTTGCACGGCGCCACCATCGACGGCACCGCTGGCTTCGCGCTGAACCTGGCGCTGACCGCAGGACTGACAAGCGTGCTGGCGGCGGTCACCTACCACTTCGTCGAGGCGCCGGTGCTACGGCTCAAGGACGGCCGCCGCCCAGCGCGCACGCTCGCACCCCCCGCGCCGGCGCGAAGATCTCCGCCCGCAGTCGCGAAAGCGACGCGGGCCGAGCGTCCGGGGGTGGCTCGGCCCTCCGCGGCGGCTCGGCCACTTGCCTCCGCGCGCCGCCGCGCCGCCGCGCTCGGGGCCGGGCTCCTCGCGCTGTTGGTCGGCG
>CADCVR010000060.1 GCA_902806205.1 uncultured Solirubrobacteraceae bacterium
CCCCGACGACGCACTTCCAGACCTCCTCGCTGTCGGCCGTCAATACCGCGCGTGGCCGAGCTTCCCGCTCGACGGCCCAGCTCCGAGCCATTGGCGCTCGAGCGCCGCGCTGGTCCTACACCGCATGGGAGACCTCGAAGAGGCGCGGCGCCTCGGTGCCGAGGAGGTCGAAGCGGCCCAGGCGTTTGGCACGCAGCGTGCGACGGGGATCGCCCTGCGCGTCGCGGGCACGGTCGCCCCAGCAGGGGACGAGGCGCTGTCGCTGCTGCAGGAGTCCGTAGAGGTGCTGCAAGGTTCCCCTGCAAAGCTCGAGCGCGCACGCGCGAGCATCGCTCTCGGCGCCGCCTTGCGTCGGCGTGGGCAGCGCGTTGCCGCTCGTGGGCCGCTGCGACAGGGGCTCGACGGCGCCCGCCGCTGCGGCGCCACCCCACTCGCGGACTTCGCCCACCACGAGCTGATCGCAGCCGGCGCTCGCCCGCGCCGAAGCGACCTCTCAGGACTCGCTTCGCTGACGGCGAGCGAGCGACGTGTCGCCGATCTCGCCGCTGAGGGCCTGACGAACCGACAGCTCGCCCAAACGCTCTACGTCTCGCCGAAGACCGTCGAGATGCACCTCAGTCGCGCCTACCGCAAGCTCGACATCACCTCCCGCGGCGACCTGGCGGCTGCCCTGTCGCCCGGCGGGCACGGCTGACGCCGGGCACGGCCGTGCAGGCGTCCGAAGCGTCGCCGTCGCAAAAGAGCAGGGTGCCTCCCCGTCGCGCCCGGGCTATCGCTCCCCGAGCATGGCCCCATGGCGGCAGACGGCACCCCGCGACTGTGGTTCGAGGTCGACTCCGACCGCGACCCGATCGCAGGGCACATGCACGTCGGCGACGAGCCGAGGCGCTCGTTCGGGTGCTGGCTCGAGCTCGTCGCGCTGATCGAGCAGACGCGCGCCGGGTCACCCGCGGCTGTATCCGCGGCCCGAGACCAACAGGGCCCGTCAGCTCGGGCCGACGATCAGGAGGAACGATGACGGGCAGGCTCGCACGTAAACGCAGCGTCCCGCCGCTGGCGCTGCTGGGAGTCTTCGCCGCGGCCGGGATCGGCTACGCCGCGATCCCGAGCGCGGACGGGGTCATCCACGGCTGCTACCAGGGGACCGCCGGCAACCTGCGGGTGATCGACGCCGACGCCGGCCAGGGCTGTCGCACCGGTGAGATCGCCATCAGCTTCAACCGGGAGGGGCCAGCGGGACCCGAAGGCGCGACCGGGGTGCCCGGAGCGACCGGGGCGACGGGTGACACCGGCCCACAGGGGGAACAGGGACCGCCCGGGATCAGCGGCATCGAGCGGGTCCACGAGACCAGCGAGTCAAACTCCGATTCGCCCAAGACCGTGGTCGTGTACTGCCCCTACGGCAAGCAGGCGGTCAGCGCGGGCTTCGACATCATCGGGGGCAAGACGTACAACCCCCCGAACGCGGTGAGCGACATCAACGTCGACTCAAGCGAGCCCACCTACCAAGGGGACCGCACTGGGGCGGTGGTGACGGCGTACGAGGAGGAACCGACCGCCGATAAATGGTCGCTCACGACATGGGCGACCTGCGCGGAGGTTCCGCGATGACCGTGGCGGCTTCACGGTTGGTGCTCGCGCACGCTGACGCCCAGCGTTCGGGGTCGGCACGGCTCCAGATCAGTATCGGCACGGATGACACCAGCTTCGCCGGCCGCGAACGTCAGCGCATGAGAACCACGCTCCCCACCCGCTCGGGGCTTGACCTGGCGGCCCGGAAACTCAGGTTGTTGATGGTCGTTGCGGCGATCGGGCTGGGCGCCCTGGCGCCGATTGTCGGCCCCGCCCACGCAGGGGCTGCCGTCAGCTCAGCCAGGGCCGGCAGCGATCGGGGTTGGCCGTACCAGGGCAGGGTCAAAGCCTTCGATCACTTCGTCCCGCACGTCTCCACCGTGCCGGCCAACGCCGGTGACAAGGTGCAGCTGTATCTGCGCGAGCGCGTGCGCCCGGGCTTTCAGGGTCGAGCGCGCCATAAGCAGCCGCGGGCGGTGCTGTTCATTCCGGGCTCGGCGACCGCTTCGGTCCCGGCCTTCGACCTGCCCTTTGAGGACTACAGCTGGATGGCCTTTCTTGCCCGGCGCGGCCTTGACGCGTTCGCGCTCGACCTGACGGGCTATGGCCGCTCGCCGCGGCCGCGGATGGACGATGCCTGCAACGTCGGCCCACCGGCACAGCAAGCGCTGCTGGTTCCCAACCCGCTGAGAAGCACGTGTCCTGCCAGCTACCCGTTTCGTCTGGGCACCACGCAGTCAGACCTCGACGAGATCGACACTGCCGTCAACTACATCAGGGAACTGCGCGGGGTCGAACGGGTCAGCCTCGTGGGATGGTCGCTGGGCGGCCACCGCGCCGGCCTCTACGCGGCGCTGCACCCCGACAGGGTCGAGCGACTCGTCCTCTACGCCCCCAACTACAACCGCACCAGCCCGTCAGGCCCGCCCGCCACACTGCCGCAGCCCGGATTCCCGACCCTGATCCGTAGAAAAACCGCGCAAGTCAACTGGCCCGGCGTCAGCTGCGAAGGCCAAGTCGACCCCGCCGTGCGCGACCCGCTCTGGCAAAGCGTCCTCGACAACGACCCGGTGGGCGCATCGTGGGGCCCTGAAGACGGCGTCATGCGCTTTCCGACCACGACCCAATGGGGGTGGAACGCGACGACCGCCGCCCAAGTTACGGCCGCGACGCTGATCGTCCGCGGCGCCCTTGACACCGTCATCTCCCACACGACGCTGACCCAGCTCCACGACGACCTGGGAACCGCCGAGAAGGCGCTGGTCACCGTGCCATGCGCCTCGCACTTCATGATCTGGGAAACCCGACGCCACGTCCTGCACGAACTCTCAGCCAACTGGCTCACCGAGCCGCCGGATGGCCCGGGGCCCTGATGAGCGCCGAAACCGCCGCCGCGAGCGCGAAGACTGCCAGCCACCTGCGGCGCCCGTCCGGCTCGGGTGCCTGGCACGCCTTGGCCACGCACACCACCGACAACGCCGTGCACTGCGCGACGTGCGCGTACATCCTCGACTCGATGGGCCAGTGGGAGGCCTTGCACGGCGAGCAGCCGACCGCCGCCGACTGGAATCTCGCGCAGGCGCTCAGGAGAACGCAGCCTGGAAAGCGCTTCGTTATGAGGAGACCCAGCGGCCCTGGCCGAGCGTGACGGCCGTGCGTAAGCATTTCGGGACGTGGAACGCCGCGATTGCCGCCGCGGGCTTTGCGCCGCTGGCGCCCGGCGCGGGCTACCAGCTGCCGTCAACGCGCCGCGACGTCGCCTAGTCGCCCGGCGCCCCACGTCGACATGGGTGTCACAGCCCGAGCAGCGCTGCGCCCAAGCCGCCGGTGCGCCGCCGGCGACCTTCAGCAGCCCGAGCACGCCCGCGCGCTCGTCAAGCTCAAAGCGCTCAAGGCGATGCGCGCCTCGTGACGGGCCGCGGATCGCGCCCGACCGGGCTCCGCCGCCTGCGGGCACGGCGGGACCGGGCCCACGGTCACCGACGCGCACGTCCCTGCCAGCGCGAGCCGCTGCCGCACAACGGCTACTGCCCGTCGCACCAGCACCTCGCCGAGACCGAGGAGTCCGAGCTCGCGGTCGCGGCTTGAGCGGCTTCACCATCCGTTCGGGCGGACCGCGCCCGACGACGCCGGTGAGCGCCTCGGGCGGATTGCTGGAGCCTGAGGCCGCTCCGCCCCCTGAGCCCGTGCCCAGGCCGGCGACGCTGGTGCAGTCTGGGCGTCTTGCGACAGGAGCCACATGCGGTTTGGGTTCCCGCGTAGAGTACCGTGATCGTCGCAGTCAGCGCTGATCTCCTGGAGCGCGGCCATGAGGTGTCCGCGATCGAGGTCGCCCTCGACGCGGCGCTGACCGGACTGGGCGCGGTCGTGCTGCTAGAGGGTGAGGCGGGCATCGGCAAGAGCCGGCTTGTCGACCTCGCGTGTGTGCGCGCACACAGCTCGGCCATCCAGGTTCTCCGGGCACGCGGCGCGCCACTCGAGCGGCAACTCCCCTTCGGAGTGACGCGACAGCTTTTTGAGTCGGCGCTCAGGCGGGCCGAGCCAGATGAGCGCAGCGCACTGTTGGGAGGTGCGGCGGCCAGCGCGAACACCGTGCTGCTCAACGATACGCCGGCGCAGAACGCATCACCCCCGGACCTGGCACGGGTGTTGCATGGTCTGTACTGGCTATGCGCGAATTTCACCGAACGCGCCGCGACGCTGCTGGCGATCGATGATGCGCAGTGGTCTGACAGCGAGTCGCTCCGCTGGCTGAGCTACATGGCCAACCGCGTCGGCGGTCTGCCGTTGGCGTTGCTCGTCGCCGCACGGCCGAGTGAGGCACAGGCACCAGCCGACGCGGCTGCGCTGGCGGCGATCGCGTCTGCGCCCGAGGCCGAGTTGCTGCGCTTGGCGCCGTTGAGCGAGCGCTCGTCGGCGCGCCTGGTCCGCGGTATACGCGGCCGTGACACCGATGACGAGTTCTGCCGGGCGTGCCATGCCGCGGCGGGCGGCAACCCGTTCTACCTTCGCGAACTGTCGCTCGAGAGTGAGCACCAGGCGATCGAGCCGGTTGCGAGGGCAGCGCCGCGCATCGCCCGGCTGGGGCCGCAGACGGTCGCGCACGCCATGCGGCTTCGTCTCGCGCACCTGCCCGAGTCATGCGCGGCCCTCGCCTACGCGATTGCCGTGCTCGGTCTGGATGTCGAGCTGCGTGATGCCGCGGCCCTCGCCGGAATTCCGATCGAGACGGCGCAGGGAGCCGCCGACTTGCTTGCCGGCGCCGGCGTTCTGCGGCCCGCCCGGCCGCTGAACTTCAAGCACCCCGTCATCGGCACGGCCACGTATGCCGACCTGCTGCCTGGAGCGCGTTCACAGGCACACGCCCGAGCCGCCGAGATCCTCACGGAGAACGGCGCCGATCCTGCCCGCGTCGGCGCGCATCTCCTCCTGGTCGAGCCGGCCACCGACGCGGGCGTGCTGAAGCAACTTCGGTCTGCCGCCAGTGACGCGCTGCTGCGCGGCGCACCCGCCACCGCCGTCGGTTACCTGCGCCGCGCGCTGGCGGAGACCAACGACTCGCAGACGCGCGTCGAGGTGCTCATCGAGCTGGGCCGAGCGATGTTGACGGCTGGCGATCCGAGCGCGGTGACCTATCTGATGGAGGTGATCGACGCCGAGCCAGGCAACGGCGTTCTCGTCGAGGCGGTGGCGTTGGCCGGCAGCGCCCTGCAGTTCGCCAATCGCCAGAGGGACGCCCTTGACCTGATGCAGCGAACACTGGACCGGCTCGACAGCACGACGACCGAGCAGGACCGCATGCGCCTCGAGAGCATTCGCCTGCAAATGGCCGCAGCCGACCCCGAGTTCACGGGCGAGGTCCAAGCGGGCCTACCCGCATTGCTCGAGCGTGCTCGTCGGAGCGGCCGAGCAGGGCACTCCATCCTCATCGTCGGTGCTCTGGCCGCTGCAACGGAAGGCGACAGCGCCCGTCAAGTCGGGCCCCTGGTCACGCGCGGCCTGCAGCACGGGGCGATGTCCGAGGAGGTCGCCGACTCCACCATCCCGGCGTGGGCGATCATCTCGCTAATCATCGTCGACGAGCTCGACGCGGCAGACGACCTTCTCGAAGCGGTCATCGCGGACGCCCGCGCACGAGGCTCAGTGCACGCGTATGCAGGAGCACTCCTATGGCGCGGCTGGATTGCACTGCGACGTGGACTGATACCCGCAGCGGAAAGCGACGAGCGAGCTGCAGTCGACCTCGCGAAGCAGCACGGGCTGCGCCTCGTGCTGCCGTGGGCGTCCGCCTTCTGGACCAGCGCGCTCATCGAGCGTGGACAGCTCGAAGCTGCCGCAGGATTGGCCGATGCGCACGCGGCGCAATACGTGGCGCCGCTTGCGGGCATAGCGCTCGACGCACGTGGACGCCTGCGAATCGCCCAAGGCCGCTATGACGAAGGCGTCGCAGACCTGCGCAGGGCGGGCGCGGTTCATGAATCGATTGCGACCTACAATCCGAACCTTCTTCACTGGCGGTCCAGCCTTGCGCTCGCACTCAGAAGAGACTTACTCGAAGCCCGCACACTCGTCGACGTCGAGCTGGAGCGGGCGCGCCAACTCAGATACCCGCGCGCAATCGGCGTTGCCCTCCGCGCCCTAGGTCTCCTCCAGGCTCCCGACGCCGGTTGCGACACGCTGCGTGAGGCGGCGGCGGTGCTGGAGCCGTCCCCCGCGCGGCTTGAGTACGCCCGCACCCTGTTTCATCTCGGAGCCGCACTACGCCGATGCGGCCGGCGAGCCGCCGCGCGGGACCCGCTGCGCCAATCGCTCGACCTCGCCGACCGCTTGGGCGCCGAGGGCCTCGTGACGCAAGCACTGGCCGAGCTTGCGGCCGCCGGCGGCCGGCCACGCCGCCGCCGACTCGAGGGCATCGCGTCGCTGACTCCGAGCGAGCGGCGCATCGCTGGTATGGCCGCGAGGGGTGCCACAGACAAGGAGATCGCGCAGGCATTGTTCATCAGCCGCAAGACCGTCGAAATGCACCTTTCCCGCACCTATCGCAAGCTGAGCATCCACTCCCGAACCGACCTGCCGGTGCTGCTGACCGAAGCGCCACAAGATCGCTGAAAGAGCGGGTCCACTAGCTCGCTCTGCTCCAGAGCGAGCACTGGGATGCGATCGGCGGTACGTCTGGGCGCTCATTCTGTATGAAACGTTCGCGGCGGGAGACCTCGACCAGGCGCCGCGCCTCGCTGACGAACTGGTCGAAGCGGCCGGGCGGACGCCCCGACAGCTTGGAGCTCCGTCTCCAAAGAGCAGGGTGCTTCCCCGTCGCGCCGAGGGCATCGTCCGCTCAGCATGACCCCGTGCCGACAGAAGGCCCCCGCCGACCGTGGTTCGAGCTCGATCGCGGTGAAGGCGCACCGTCGAAATCCGGGCCCGTGCGACGCGTGGGTTCGCTGGCGGTGGTGCTGGCAGCGGTCGTGGGCTGGGGGGCGCCCACGGCCGCCGCCCTGCCGCCGACCACGACCCGCGCGAGCCTGAGCTCGAGCGGCGCCCAGAGCGGCAGCAGCAGCACAGCCCCGCAGTTGAGCGCGGACGGGCGCTGGGTCGCCTTCATCGCCGAGGCCGGCCTCGTCACACCGGACACGAACCAGCGCCTCGACGTCTTCCTCCGCGACCGCCTGACGGGCGAGACGCGCCGGATCTCCGACGGCCCGGGCGGCGCCGAGGCCAACGACGCCTCCGACGCGCCGGTCATGACGCCCGACGGGCGCTACGTCGCCTTCTCGTCGCGGGCGACGAACCTCGTGGCGGGCGGCACTACCGGCCGCCAGCTCTTCCTCTACGACCGGACGGCTCGGACCCTGCGCCCCGCCGCGGCGCTCCCGCCCGGCGTCCTGGACCCGTCGGAGCCGAGCCTCAGCGCCGACGGCGCCCGTGTCCTGTTCCGCGGCGTGGAGCGAAGCCGGACGGGTGAGGTGACGCGCGCCGACATCCTGGTCGCCGAGACCGCCACCGGCGTGGTGCGCCGTATCACGCAGACCACCGCGGGTGCTCCCGCCGACGCCCAGTCCGGCGACCCCGACCTCTCGGATGACGGACGCCTCGCGACGTTCGCGACAGACGCAACGAACCTCGTGACGCCGGACACCAACGGCGTGCGGGACGTCATCGCGACCGATCTGCAGACGGGCCGGCACGAGCGCGTCAGCGTCGGCTCGGCCGGAAGCGAAGCCAATCAGAGCTCGTTCTATCCGTCGGCGAGCTTCGACGGCTGCCTGGTCGCGTTCCTCTCGAACGCCGGGAACCTCGTCGCCGGCGACGACGGCGTCAGGCAGGCCAAGGCGTTCGTCCGTAATCGCTGCCAGCCCGAGACCGAGGCCGTCAGCGTGTCCAACGGCGGCACGCAGGGCTTCGCAAGCTCCCCGCCCGACATCTCGGCCGACGGATGCTTCGTCACGTTCGTCGCCGGCGCGATCCTCAGCCCCGCGCCGACACCGGGCACCAGCGGGGTCGCCCTGCGCGATCGCTGCGCCGGGGTCACGTCGCGCGTGGACGTCGCCACGACGGGAGATCCCGGCAACGGCCTGGCCTTCGATCCGGTCGTCAGCGCGACGGGACGCTACGTCGCCTTCAGCGGCATCGCCTCGAACCTCGTGCCCGGCGACACCAACGGCCAAGCCGACGTCTTCGTGCGTGACCGCGCGACCAACCGCAAGCCGCAGGCCGAGCTCGTGCTCGCACAGGAGGGATCCCGCGTCACGGCCGACGCGACGGCCTCCAGCGACGTGGACGGGCCGGCCGTCACCGGCCGGATCTCCTTCGGCGACGGGGGCCCGGAGGTCACCGGCCTGCGAGCCGTCCACGACTACCCGAGGTCCGGGAGCTACACGGTGACGGTGATCGTCACCGACGCCGACGACATGACGTCCACCAAGTCGCTGCCCGTCACGGTCTCAACTCCGCCGGCGCCACCAGCCGCACCGCCCGCGGGCGTCGTGCCCGCGCGCCCGCCCGTCGCGGTGGCACCTGCCCTGGAGCTGCCGGAGCTCGTGCTCGACCGGGTGGGCCTGTCGCGCCGCCGCTTCATGGCCGTCCGGCGTGGCGCGAAGCCGGGTGGCAGCCGCGGGTCGCAGCTGACGCTGCGCCTCAGCGAGCCCGCGACGGTGGAGCTGCGCTTCGAGCGCGCGTCGGCCGGCCGCCGCTCCGGGAGCCGCTGCGTGGCGCGGCGCCGGCGCGGCAGCCGGTGCACGCGCTGGGTCACGGCCGGGACGCTGCGGCGCGCGCTGGGCGCCGGCACCCGGACGGTCCTGCTCACCGGGCGCCTCGGCACCACCACCCTCCGAGCCGGGAGCCACCGCCTCGGCGTCGTGGCGCGCAGCGCCGACGGCCGCCGCTCCGCCAGGCGAACCCTGTTGCTGACCATCATCCGCCCGAGGTCCTCAAGATGATCCGCCCCGCCCTCGCAGTCGCCCTGGCGGCACTGCTGCTGATGCCCGCCGTCGCCGTGGGCGCACCGGACACCGTCGTCGACTTCGAGGGCCAGCCGGCAGGGACGCTCATCGACGACGAGTACTCGGGCGCCGGCGTGCTCTTCGGCGTCGCGCAGGACTTCGGGTTCCCCGCCCCCGCGCAGAGCTGCCCACGGGCGCACGCGTTCGCGGGGGGGATCACCGGGACTTCGATCGACATCGGGTGCACCGGCGGCAAGGAGTTCTCTCAGCGGGCCTTCGGGACCGCCATCGAGTTCGCCGCCGAGCGCCGCGCCGTACGCTTCAAGCTCTCGCAGCGGGCCATGGACGGGGACTTGAACGCCGTCGTGGCGGCCTACTCCGCCGGCGGTGGCCTGCTCGAGCAGAGGACGGTCGCGCTGGCGCGCGGCGCGGTCGTCGACGTCGCCTTCACGCGGCCGAGCTCCCAGATCGTGGGCATCTCGATCTCCGGGGCGCTCAGCCTGAGCGCCCACCCGACCGTGCTGCTCGACGACCTCGCCGCGACGGTGGACGACAGCCCGCCGCCCCCGAAGTTCGCGCTCGCGCTTTCCACGCCGAGCATCGAGGTGGTCGAGGGCTCGACGGGTGAGGCCGCCGTCAGCGTGCGGCGCTACAACGGCTCGACCGGGCCCGTGAACCTCAGCGTCGGCGCGCTGCCGCCGGGGATCCGGGCCGCCGAGCTCACCCCGAACCCCGTCACCGGGCGCACTCCCTCCACCTTGCGCGTCACGCTCGACAGCCCGCTGAGCGGGCAGCGACAGCTCCCGGTCACCGCCGCGGGCGGCGGCTCGGCGGGGACCGCGGCCGGCGCACAGCTCGTTCAGACGGTGAGGGCGGTCCCAGCCGTGCAGTTCGCCACCGGTGGCCGCAGCGCGATCTCACTCGTGCCGGGTTGCGGCCCTCAGACCGTCGACGATGGGTTCACCGTGCGCGGCGGCTACACCCGTTCGGTCTTCGTGTCCACCGGCGGAGCGACGGGCGGGCTCAAGGCGGACGTCGCTCCGCGCGGGTTCGGGAGCACCGGGGACGGCTTCTACCCCCTGAAGCTGACCTTGGACCCCGGCAGCGCCGACGGCGGCGGGCAGTTCGACCTCACCGTCAGCCCGTTCAGTGCCACCGACGTCTCGCTGCGCATGGACTGGCGGACGGACCGCCTGCGGGTCGAACGGTCCGAGCCGATGTCCGTGCGACGTCCGCTGCGGCCTGGAGGCAGCACGATCGGCGTGATCGGCAGATTCCCTTCGGGCTGCGCCGTCACCTTCCAGGACGGCGCGGGCCAGACCTGGCCGGCGCGCCGGCGGGAGGGGGTCGACGTCGACGGCCGCCCGCGGGACCGTGTCGTCCTCGACCTGCCGACCACGGCGGTCTCCGGTCCGCTTCGGGTGCTCTCGCCCACAGGGGTAGAGCTCGCGCGCACGGCGCCCATCGACGTGACCGACTTCCGCAACACGTTCGCGCTGTCGGGAGCCAACTCCGGACCCGGCGCCGGTGCGCCGGACTACACATGGGGTGAGTTCGAGCGCACCTTCGGTACCGACGACACCGACGCATGCTTCATCGCGTGCATCCGCGACCCGGTCGCGTTGGCGCACTACATCCGCTACCGCGACGCCATCAGAGCCTACCGCGGCCTCTGCTTCGGCTGGTCGGTCATGGCCCTGCGATTCCGGGGATACACCGGCATCTCCGAGCCGCTTGCCGCGTTCTCCCCGACCGCCCGCCGAGCGTTCCAGATCGCGCCGCTGACCGACGGCACCGCGATCAAGCGAGAGCTCGTCCGCTGGCAGGTCGCCCAGCACGACAAGAAGAACCAGGAGCTCCGCGCGGCCCAGCGCGACCTCCCCGCCGCCGACGAGCGCCGCCAGATCACCGAGACGATCAACCGCGCCGGCGGGGCGCTCCTGACGATCTCCCAGGGCGACGCGGGACACGCCGTCGTCGCCTACGCCGCCGAGCCGACGACGATCGGTGGTCTCCGGCTCTCGATCTACGACCCGAACATCCCCCACGATCCGGCCGAGGAGACGTCGGCCGACGCGCGCAAGTCGAACCTGGAGCGCAGCGCGATCATTCTCGACGCCGACGGGAGCTGGTCGGGATCCAGCCTGGGATGGGCGGGTCCGAACAGCACGCTGCGCGTCCTGCCCCTCCTGCCGCCGGAGAACGCCAAGCTGCCGTTCTCCTTCTCGGTGGCCAGCATCACCTCGAGCGGCCCCGGCCCGACTGCGTCGGTTACGTCGATCACCGCGGGAGGCAAGGAGGCCCTGGCGGCCGACGGAACCGGGCGTCCCGGCTCCGGCGTCGACGTCGAGCCTGACCCGACCGGCGTCGCCGCCCAGCCGAACTACCAGCTGACGCCGGGGCGCGAATACGTCATGACGGTGCGCGGAAACCGCGCCGGCCGCTACGACAACGGGCTGCTCGGACGCGGCGCGGCGGCGACGGTACGCGGCGCGGCGACCGTCGCGGGGCAGGAGGATCGGCTGAGGGTCCGTCCGGGGACCGCGCACCTCAACTTCACCACGGGCGCGGCGCGGGCTCCGGTGACCTACGAGCTGGCCGACGAGGCCGGCAAGGCCACGCGGACGGCCCTCGTGCAGACCACCGCGACGAAGGGGGCCGCGGACGAGGCCGAGCTCGGCGGCGGGACGCTGCGCCTGAAGCACGACGGCGCGTCTGCGACCGCGAGGATCACGCTGGGCTCGGTCGGCGAGGGCCTCCCCGGCAGCGTCGTCACGGCGCCGTTGAAGCTCGGCCGCGGCGAGCGGCTGGAGCTCCGGCCGCGCTCGTGGCGCTCGCTCGCCGACGGGGTCCGGCTGACGGCGCGCAACGCCTCCGGCCGGGTCCTGCGCCGCGGCGAGGTGCGCCTGGTCACCACCAAGGCCGTCGCGATCGCCGGGCTCAGGGCACGCAGGCGCGGGACGAAGGTCACGGTCACCGGACGGATCACCAAGCGCGGCAGCGCCCCGGTGCTCGTCGCGGCGGCCGAGCTCGTGCGCCGTGGCCGCGTCGTGCGTCGCCGTTCGGGCACCCTGCGCGGCGCCGCGGTGAAGGCCGGACGGTTCTCGGTGCCGATCGCGGTCGGCAGGCTGCCACGCGGAGTCCGTCTGAGGGTCACGACGACGCTCCTCGACGAGGCGGCCGGCCTGGCGACCGTGCGCCGCACAGTGGCAGTTCGCGGCACCCGATGATGCCCGGCAGACGCGTCGGTGAGCGTGAGTGCGACCGCAGCGATCTTCAAGCGAACAGGGCCGTCAGATCCGGCCCGAAGAGACAGGAGAATCGATGAAAGTCCAGGTGGCCGAACCGCGACTCGAGCAGCTGGCGGTCGATCGGGGCGGGGAGCGGGAGGCGGGGATGCGCACCTTCGGTCTCCGCGTCGTGCTCGTGGCGGCGCTCACGCTCGCGAGCCTGGCCGGGGGAGCATCGTCTGCGAGCGCTGCCTTCCCGGGCTTCAACGGGTTGATCGCGTTCACGAGGACCCTCGACAACCGCAGCAACACCGAGATCTACACGATGGCGCCCGACGGCTCGGGCCAGACCCGCCTCACGAGCAACCCCCGGCAAGACCTCGACCCCGCCTGGTCGCCCGACGGACAGCGGATCGCCTTCACGAGCGACCGCGAGGGCGACACCTCCGACATCTACACGATGGCGGCCGACGGCTCAGGGCTGACGCGGCTGACGACCAACGACGCGAACGACATCCAGCCCGCCTGGTCGCCGGACGGCACGCGGATCGTCTTCTTGAGCCAGCGCGACCGGTTCACCTTCGAGGTCTACGCGATGGCAGCCGACGGCTCGGGACAGAGGCGTCTGACGACCAACGACGCGTTCGACCGCAATCCCGTCTGGTCGCCGGACGGCACGCAGATCGCCTTCAGCAGCCGGCCGTTCGACGGGAAGGACCAGATCTACACGATCGCTCCTGACGGCTCGGGGCAGGTCCGCCGCACGAACAACGGCGCGAGCGACCTCCAGCCCTCCTGGGCGCCGGGCGGCAGAGAGATCGTTTTCACGAGCGACCGCGACTTCGACTTTGCCGCCAACATCTACTCCGGGATCTACACGATGGCCCCCGACGGCTCGGGCCAGACCCGCCGCACGCTCGACGGCGAGGCGCCCGCCTGGTCGCCGGACGGCGCGCGAATCGTCTTCGAGCAGGGCACCGAGATCTCCACGATGGCGCCCGACGGCTCAGGGCAGATCCGCCTCACGAACAACGAGGGGCTCGACTTCGCGCCCGACTGGCAGCCCCTGGCCCGTCCGCTCGCGACAACTCCGGTGCCGCCTTCTCCGCCACCGGCGCCGGGTGCTGGCACAGCCCGTCCGCCGGGTGGTGGCGCTACACAGGTGCCAGGTAACGGCAGCGCACCGCCGGGCGTGCCGGTGGCGGTCTTCGGGTTCTCGATGACCCGCAGCACGTTCTGCGTGGGTGGGCGCTGCCCGCCGTCTCGCCGCGGGACGGTGCTGCGCTTCGGGTCTTCCGTGCCGGCCCGGGCCGAGTTCCTCGTCGACAGGCGCCTGACGGGTCGTCGCGTGGCAGGACGCTGCCGGCGGACGACACGACGAAACCGCGGCAGTCAGCGCTGCGGCTACTACGCCGAAGCGGGGAGCTTCAGCCGCGCGGCAACGGTCGGCGTCAACAGCATCGGCTTCTCGGGCCGCATCGACGGCCGCGCGCTGCGACCGGGCATCTACCGCCTCTCGCTGACCACGGTGGACGCGAACGGAATCCGTTTCGCCGCACAGCGCATCCGCTTCCGGGTCTCACCGCCAACCCGAACCTGACCGGTGCTCGAGAACCCCGGATCAGCGCAGTTGGCCTGATCGCGCACAAAACAGGAGGAACGATGAACGGCAACCGCACACGAAAAGGCATCATCCCGGCGGCTTCAAGGTCGCTGCTGGCCCATATCCGCGAAGACGCCGTGGCGTATTGCGCGCTTTTCGTCGCGCTCGGCGGCACCTCCTACGCCGCGGTCAAGCTGCCCGCCGACAGCATCGGCGCAAAGCAGATCAAGAAGGCCGCCGTGCGCTCTTCCGAGGTGAAGAACCGCTCGCTGCTCGCGGCTGACTTCAAAGCCGGGCAACTTCCGACCGGAGCCACCGGCGCGCAGGGTGAACCGGGCGCGCCTGGCGCTAGGGGTGCTCCCGGTCCCGCCGGTCCCGCCGGTCCGCAGGGATCCAAGGGCGTCCCCTGCCCCCCGAGCGACCCGCTCTGTCAAGGACCCAAGGGCGACACCGGAGCGGCCGGGGCGACAGGGGACACCGGAGCCCCCGGAGCCAAAGGCGAGACCGGAGCCGCCGGAGCCAGAGGCGACGCCGGAGCGGGCGGGCCTCCGGGTCCCACCGCATCCAGCTTCGCCTCCCACAACCCGCTCAACGACGTCCCGATCGGCAACGGAGAACCCCAAGTCATCTCGCTGCGAGACGGCGAACTCGGGAAGTCCGGCGGTGACATCGTGGTGCCGTTCACCGGGCGTGTCTTCGTCTCTGCATCCCTCAACTTCTACGACGCCGGGGCCGCCGGCGCGTTCGTCGCATGCCGGCCGAAGATCGCGCGCGTCGGAGACCCGTTGACACCAATGGACGCTCAGGCGGCCTTTACGCCCCTGACCGGGTCGTTTGAAGCGCTCTCGGTGGTCGGATCGGCTGCCGTCACCCCGGGTACGTACTACGTGAACGTCACCTGCTCACAAGGGATCGATGGCGGGGCCAGGTTCCACGCCGGCACGCTGCTTGCCTGGGCGGTAGCCTCGTGACGGGTCGACGGATCTCCCACCCGGACGCGCCTGCCCGCCCTGCCCGACGAAGGAGCATCACCGGATGAGGGTCGCCGTCGATCGACACGCCCTTGACCTGGAGGCGCCCATGACGTAGGAGCAACCCGTGCTGCTCGGGGTCGACGTCGGCGGGACCTTCACGGATGCCGTCCTGGTGGACGGCATCCGCACCACGACGGCGAAGGCGGCCACGACGCCGGCCGACCAGTCCGCAGGTGTCCTGGCGGCGATCGACGCGGTGCTCGCTGCGGCCGGGGTAACCCAGGCCGACGTCACCGCCTTCGCGCACGGCATGACCGTCGCGACCAACGCGCTCCTGGAGGGTAAGGGGGCGCGCACGGCCTTCCTGGCCACGGAGGGCTTCGTCGACATCGTTGAGCTGGGGCGCCAGGCGCGCGCTGACCTCTACCGCCTGCAGGCCGCCCACCCCGCGCCGCTCGTGCCGCCGGAGCGTCGCATCGCGGTGCCGGAGCGCACGGGCGCGCACGGCGAGGTGCTGCGGGAGCTGGAGGATCCCGCCGCGGTCGCGGAGGCCGTCGCCGCGCTGGGAGTCGAGGCCGTCGCGGTCTGCCTGCTGCACGCCGACCGCTTCCCCGCGCACGAGCGCGCGCTCGGCGCTGCCCTCCGCGCGCGTCTTCCCGATGCCCACGTCTCGCTGTCCCATGAGGTCGTCGGGACCTTCCGGGAGTTCGAGCGCGCGGCCACCACGGAGGTCGACGCGGCGCTCTCGCCCCTCCTCGCCGCGTACCTGGAGCGCCTGGCCGCGGCGGCCTCCGAGCGCGAGCTCCCAGAGCCGCAGATCATGCAGAGCTCCGGCGGGCTGACCGGCGTCGCTACGGCCGCCGCCCACGCCGCGTTCACGGTGCTCTCCGGCCCCGCGGGCGGCGCGGCGGCCGCGGCACTCGTGGCGCGGGCCACGGGCGAGCCGAACCTGCTCTGCTTCGACATGGGCGGTACGTCGTGCGACGTCTGCGTCGTGCAGGACGGCTCCGTGCGCGAGACGACGGGCCGCGAGGTGGGCGGCCGGCCGCTCGCGCTCGGAATGGTCGACGTGCACACCGTCGGGGCCGGCGGCGGCTCGATCGGCTGGCGCGACGCCGGCGGCGCGCTGCGCGTCGGGCCGCGGAGCGCCGGCGCCCGGCCGGGCCCCGCCGCCTACGGGCACGGCGGGACCGAGCCCACGGTCACCGACGCGCACGTCGTGCTCGGCCATCTCGAAGGCGACCTCGCCGGCGGCGTCGGCCTCGACGCTCGCGCGGCGCGCGCCGCGGTGAGGACCCTGGCCGACGCGCTCGGCCTCGCGCTCGAGGAGACCGCGCGCGGGATCCTCAGGGTCGCCGACGCGGAGATGGTCCGGGCCCTGCGGGTGATGACGGTCGAGCGGGGCCTGGACCCGCGCGACTTCGCCCTGCTGGCGTTCGGCGGCGCCGGCCCGCTGCACGCCGCGGCGCTCGCGGAGGAGCTCGGGATCCGACGGATCGTCGTGCCGCGAGCGGGCTCGGTGCTCTCCGCGCTCGGCCTCGCGGCGGCCGAACGGCGGCGTGACGAGGCGCAGACCGTCCTGCGTCCCGGCGACGAGCTGACGGGTGAGGAGCTCGCCGGGCTGGCCGGCGACGCGGACGCCGTGGCCTGGGAGGTCCGCTACCGCGGCCAGGCGCACGAGCTGACGCTGCGCGACGGCGCGCGAACCCCGGAGGCGCTGCGGGCCGGCCTGACCACCGCGCACGAGGAGCGCTACGGCTACGCGGAACCCGACGCCGCCTGGGAGCTCGTGACGGTGCGCCGTACATGGCGGACCGCGGGAGCCGAGGTCTTCCGCGAGGCGGGCGAACCCGACCGCACCGTTCGAGGGCCGGCGCGACTCCCCGGTCCCGAGTTCACCGCGCTCGTCCCCGCCGGCTGGGCGGGCGGCCACGACGCCGCAGGGACCCTGCGGCTCGAGCGTGAGGCCTGATGGATCCGATCGCGCTGCAGGTCGCGACGGGCGCGCTGCGCTCCGCCTGCGAGGAGATGGGCGCGACGCTCGTCCGCGCCGCGCACTCGGCGAACATCAAGGAGCGCCACGACTGCTCCACCGCGCTCTTCGACCCGGCCGGGGAGTGCGTCATGCAGGCCGAGCACATCCCGGTCCACCTCGGCTCGATGCCCGCGGCGGTGGCCGCCGTGCTCGCCGAGGAGCACGCCGAGGGCGTGTCCTGGGTGCTCAACGACCCGTTCGCGGGCGGGACGCACCTGCCCGACATCACGGTCATCACCCCGGCGTTCGGCCCGCGATCCGAGCTGGTCGGCTTCGCCGCCGCGCGCGCACACCACGCCGACGTCGGGGGGCGCGTGCCGGGCTCGATGCCCGCCGACTCGACGAGCCTGCGGCAGGAAGGGGTCGTGATCGGCCCGCGGGTGCTCGACGCGGCGGCGGTGCAGGGGCTCTCGGAGCGCATGCGCCAGCCCGCCGAGCGCCGCGCCGACCTCCGCGCTCAGCTCGCGGCCACGCGCGTGGGCGTCGGGCGCCTGCAGGAACTGAGGGCGCGGCTCGGTCCCGCCGGGCTGCGTGAGGCGACCGCAGCGGTGCTCGACTACACCGAGCGCCGCACGCGCGCCGCGCTGGCCGCGCTGGACGACGGCGTGCGCGTCGCCGAGGACGTCCTGGAGGCGCGCGACGGCGACCTCACGCTGCGGCTGGCGGCGACGGTTCGCGGCGACGCGATCACGCTCGACTTCACGGGCTCGGCCGGCCAGGACCCCGGGAACCTCAACTGCCCGCGGGCGGTCACCTACAGCGCGTGCGTCTTCGCGGTGCGGGTGCTCACCGATCCCGAGGTGCCGCCGAGTGCGGGCGCGCACCGCCCCGTCACCGTCGTCACGGAGCCCGGCACGCTGCTCGACGCGCGCTTCCCGGCCGCGGTGGCGGCGGGGAACGTCGAGACGTCCTCGCGCGTCGCCGACCTCGTGCTGCGCGCGTTCGGTTGTGCGCTCGGCCAGGGGACGATGAACAACCTCACGCTGGGCAACGAGAGCTTCTCCTACTACGAGACGCTCGGTGGCGGGCAAGGCGCGGCGGACGGCGTGCCCGGCCCGAGCGGGGTGCACGTCGCGATGAGCAACACGCGCAACACGCCCGTGGAGGCGCTGGAGCTCGAGCTGCCCGTGCGGGTCGTCGAGTACGCGATCCGCCGCGGCAGCGGGGGGGCCGGGCGCTGGGCCGGCGGAGACGGCGTGGTGCGCGAGCTCGAGGCGCTCGAGCCCATGACGTGGTCGCTGATCACCGAGCGCCGCCGCCACGCCCCCGCGGGGGCGAAGGGTGGCGCCGACGGGGCGCGCGGGCGCAACGTCGTCGAAGGAGCCGAAGTGGGGCCGAAGTCGACGGGCGAGCTCGCCGCGGGCCAGACGCTGCGGATCGAGACGCCCGGCGGCGGGGGCTTCGGGGCACCGGGGTCGTAAGCCCGTAGCCTCCCCCCGTGGCCGCGGGCGAGCATCCCCACCTGCCGCCCGGCGTCGAGCCGGGCACGCAGTCGCGCCAGCTGCGGATGGCGCGTGGCGTGTCCGGCTGCATCGTGCCCTTCCTGGTGATCGGCGGGCTGCTGTTCGGCCTGGGCTTCGCCTTCTTCGCTGCGGTCATCACGTCGGTGCCCGGCGGGACCGGGCCCTCTCCACTGCCGTTCTGGGCCGGAGCGGTCGGCGGGATCGCGATCTTCTGGGCCATCGCCTTCGTCTTCTGGCGCCAGACCCACCCACGGCGCTCGCGCGGGCTGGCGGCGGCAGTCGACCGCCGGCGCGTGCGCCGCGGCGAGCCGCTCGGCGTGCAGCTGACCGCCGGCGACCCCAGCGCGGAGCTCGGCCTCGTCTGCCGCGTGCACTACGACGTGTTCAGGAGGACCACCGACAGCACCAACCGCGTGACCTCGAAGGCCACCGCGTGGGAGCGCTGGACCCCGGCCGGGCCGGCCGGCGTCACGCTCACCGTCCCGCTCGACGGCCCGCCGTCCTACGAGGGCACCGCCGTCACGTTCGCCTGGGCCGTGCACGCCCGCCCCGCCGGCGGCGGCCCGCCGTCAGACCCCGTCCCGGTCTGGGTGGAGCCGTGAGCTCGCCGCTTCAGATCACGCTCGACGCGGGACTGTCAGCTGTGCACCCGGGCGACCAGGTCACCGGGCGGGTCCGCGCAACCTACGTCACGAAGGTGCGCAGGGTGTGGCTGCGCCTGGCCCTCGTCGAGCGCACCGCCGACATCGTCCACGTCGCCCAGGTCGCCGAGGAGGTCGCGCTGGCCACCGGGCCGCTCACCGAGGTGGCCGAGCTGCCGTTCTCGGTCCTCCTGCCCGCCGGCGCCTTTCCCGGCGGCGAGACCCCGCCGCACGGACGCGTGGGCTGGGAGCTGCGCGCCTGGGCCGACGTGCCGGGCCGCGACCCAGAAGCCGTCGCCCCGCTGCGCGTGGCGATGCGCTGAGCGCCGGGGCGAGAGGCTGCCGCGCAGCGCCCGGCCGCGAAACGCGCCGGGAGACGGGGCGCCGCGAGCCCTTGGCGGCCGCGACGACCCCCTGCTAGTGGTCCACGGGGTGGGCGCTCGACCAGCACCGAGCCGTTCCCCCCGGCCCCTCGTAGGATCGGGCGATGGACCGCATCGGCTTCCTCGGCCTCGGCATCATGGGCTCGCGCATGGCCGCGAACCTCGCGACGGCCGGCCATCCGCTCACGGTCTGGACGCGCACGGAAGGCAAGGCGCAGGCCTGGGCCGACGCGCAGAGCGGGCGGGGGCAGGTCCGCGCCGCCGGAACGCCCGCCGCTGTCGCCGCCGAGGCCGACGTGCTCATCACGATGGTCGTCGACGGGGCGCAGGTCGCGGCGATCGTCGCAGGGCCCGACGGCCTGGCGAGCGCAGCCGGTACGCCGAAGCTCCTCGTGGACATGTCGACGATCGGGCCCGCCGCCGCACGCGAGGTCGCCGCGGCGCTTCCGCAGGGCTGGCGCTTCCTCGACGCACCGGTCACGGGGTCGTCCCCGCGCGCCGAGGACGGAACGCTGACGATCATGGTCGGCGGCGCCCGGGAGGACTTCGCGCGCGTCCGGCCGCTGTTCGAGGCCATGGGTGAGCTCGTGCTCCACGTGGGCGACACGGGACAGGGCCAGATGGTCAAGCTCATCAACAACGCGGTGGCCGCCGTCAACGCCGGCACGGTCGCCCAGGCGCTGCTCGTCGGGGCGGCGACGGGCGTCGACCTCGACGCGCTCGTCGCGATCATGGCCGCGGGCTCGGGTGCCTCGCTGATGCTCGACCTCAAGGCCGGGCCGATGCGCCGGCACGACTACGACACGCGCTTCAAGCTCGAGCACATGCTCAAGGACGTGAACCTCTGCCTGGAGGCGGCCGACCGCGCCGGCGCACCGTTTCCCGCCGCCGCCGCGACACGCGAGGCGCTCAGCGCAGCCCAGCGGCGCGGGCACGGAGCCGACGACTTCGCGGCCGTCCTCGAGGCCTACGAGGATTGGGCGGGACGCCGCCTCTGAGCCGCTATTGTCACAAGCAAAAGTACGGATTTGCAGGGAGAGTTGGCGATGCGGCCGCACATTTGCCACAATCCACTCCCCGACTGCACCGTGGCCAGCCTGCGCACTTCGCGGCCGACTGTGTGCGGATGTCCCCTGTCCAACCCCTGCCGATCTGAAGAACATGCCTATCGCATTCAAAGAATGGGCGGTCACCGTCCGTGCGCTCGCCGAGGGCGAGCAGCTGCTCACGCTGCGCAAGGGCGGCATCCGTGAGGAAGACAAGCACTTCGAGCTCAAGCACGAGCGCTTCTTCCTGTACCCGACCTTCGACCACCAGCGCAACGACCTCGTGCGTCCGTCGCACGCCCCGGAGCTGCGTCGCGCCCTCGAGGAGGGCGTCTGGCCCGACGGCGACCCGCCGGTCGACGCGCTCACGCAGGACGGCGGCATCCCGCAGCCCGACCGTGTGCGGGTGCGAGCCTGGGCGGAGGTCGCGGCCCACTACCTGATCACGGACCCGCGGACGCTGAACGAGCTCTCGCCGTATCACGTGTGGACGACCGACTACGCCGCCAAGCGGCTGAAGTGGAAGCGCCGCCATCCGCTGCACGTGCTGCTGCTGCGCACGTACCGCATCCCGCGCCCGGTGACCGTCAAGGTCAGGGACGAGTTCGGCGGCTGCAAGTCGTGGCTGGAGATCACCCGCGACCTGCCCTTCGAGGGCACCCCTGTCCTCTCCGACGCGGAGTTCGCCGCGGTGGCCGGGACCATCGGCGCGATCTGCGACTCGCGGATCCCCGAGCTCGTCTGATACGTCATTCCACGGATCCGGCGCCGCCGCTCGACGTTTCGGCTGGCACCTGACACCACCCGAACCGCCGCTCGAGGGACCGCCTCGTGGACTGTCGTCCGGCCCGTCCCCCTCACACCCGTGGCGGGGGCCGTGCAGGTGAAGGTGCGCGTGCGCCCACCGGCGAAGCAGGTCGGGTGGCCTGGGTCGAGACCGAGTCGCCGAGCTTCGTCGCCCGGCACGCCGACGGGGACGCAGACGACGTCGTCGGCGTGCTGGAACTGCTCGAGAGCACCCGCGCGGAGCTCGCCGCTGTCCTGCCGTCGTCTCCCCCTGGGCCGGTCGAGGTCGTCGTGCACTCCTCCCGCGCGCAGCTCTACGCCGCTCAACCGCACCTCCTGGCGCTCACGCGACTGACGGCGCCCGCGGCGCGCCGCTACCTGACGGGCTCGGCAGGCGCCAACACGCTGCACCTGCTCGCGCCCCGCCTGCTGGAGGCCCGCGCCTCGAACGTCCCGGGATCGCGCGAGATGGCGCTGCTCGCGCCCGCGACCCTATACGCCCAGCTTGCCATCGGCCACGTCAACCCACGGCTGCCGCCCCCGGTGCGGCCCCGCTCGCTCGGCGGGCTCGGGCGCTGGGCCTGGCTGGCGGCGGGCGCGGCGCAGTGGCTCAGCGGGCAGACCGCCTACGCGCGGCCCGCCATCGCCCGGCGTCTGCGCGAGGGGCCCGAGCCGGCCTTTCCGCCCGGCATGCGTGACGCGGTGCTGCTCGGCGGCACCGTCGTCGACCTGCTCGCCCGCGAAGGTGGGGATGCCGCCGCGATCAGGCTCGCCTGCACCGCCGGACGTGGCGTCCCGGCCAGGACGCTCGTCGACGCCTTCCACGGCCGGGCGCTCCTGCACACCGAGGGCACGTGGCGCGCGCACCTCGCGCGGCAGGCCGGCCAGGCCTGAGCACCGCCTTTCGAGCGGATCTCGACCGCGCCGCCGCGTGCATCCCCGTCTTCCCCCGGCGGGACCGGCGAGTCAGCTTTCCGAGATGGAGCTCGGCGACGATCTGATCGTCTTGAGACCGTGGCGCGAGAGCGACGCAGAAGCGGTCTACGCGGCGTGCCAGGACCCGGAGACACAGCGCTGGCTGCCGGCCCTCCCGCGGCCCTACACCCGCGACGACGCCGAAGGCGCGGGCCGGGGAGGCAACACGACTCGCGCGGTGCGACGCCTGTGCCGCTCCGCCTTCGACGTCCTACGTCTTGAGCGCCTTGCCCTGACCGCCGACGTCGACGACGTCGCTTCGCAGCGGGTCGCGGAGAAGGTCGGCTTCCGACGCGAGGGGGTGCTGCGGTCACACATGGGAGATGCGAAAGGGTCGCGTCGGGATTCCGTCCTCTTCTCGCTGCTGCCCGGCGAGCTCTGCTAGGAGGCGCTCAGCCCCGGTTCGGGATCCGGAGGTGGAGGTGGTCGTCGTGGTTGGCGAGCTCCTGGACGACGGAGCGCGGACCGCGCAGGCGGGTTCTCGGCCCGACGAACACGTACCGGGCGCCGGCCGCGACGAAGGCGTCGACGAGCGCCTGGGAGAGCTCACGATCGATCTGCCCCACCCGATCGATCCCGATCTCCTGGCCGTCGGCGCGCGGGTAGGAGATGTCGGCGTCCAGGCCGTTCTGGTGGGAGGCGTGCCCGAGGCCGCCGTACTCGGGGCCGAAGCGCCCACCCTGGGGCAGCGAGAGGTCGTTGATGACCACCCGCGGTGCGCCGGGATGCGCCCGGCGGTAGCGCGCGGCCACGGTGAGCAGCGTCTTGACGAGTCGGTCGCTACCGACCCGGCGCCAGTCGCGGTTGGGGCTGACCTCCTCGACCAGGTCCCAGGTGGTGTGGTCGGGGCCCTCGGGCGGCAGCAGCACGCCGTGGGCCAGGCGTCCGCGGTGCGGTAGCCCGATGGCCCGCGACGGCACCGTGGGCGCGGGAACGGTGACCACGCGCGCCGCGGCGCCCTTCACGGGCTTGGGCGCCGCCGAGCCGGCGGGCGCCGGCGTCGCGGGCGCCCGCCGGCC
>CADCVR010000061.1 GCA_902806205.1 uncultured Solirubrobacteraceae bacterium
CGCCCGTCACCGTCACGGGTTGCAGCGCGGGGCGGACGTCGACCGAGGACAGCAGCGCGCCACGAAGCTGGGAGATCGTCAGCCCCGGCGCGCGGGAGAGCGCGAGGGCCGCGACACCCGCCACGTGCGGTGCGGCCATCGACGTGCCGCTCAGGTAGGCGTACCTGGGGACGCTGGTCGCGTCGGCGATGTAGGTGCTCGCAATCTCGACGCCGGGCGCGACGAGGTCGACCGTCCGGGCCCCGCGGTTCGAGAACCCCGCGAGGGCGTCGTTGCGTTCGCTCGCCCCCACGCAGACGACGTTGACCAGATCGTAGTTGCACGGAAAGCTGCCCACGAAGTCGTTGTCGGCGCCGTCGTTGCCTGCGGCCGCCACGAAGAGCACCCCGCTCGCGGCGGCGATCGCGTCACGCTCCGCGAGGGATCCCTCGCCGCCACCGAAGGACAGGTTCACGACCCGCGCGCCGTTGCGGGCGGCGTAGGCGTAGGCCGAGATGACGCCGGCGACGCTTCCGGCACCGTTGGCGTCGAGCGCGCGCAGAACCATGAGCGACCCCGACTGCGCGACGCCCGTGACACCGATGGAGTTGTTGCCCTGCGCGCCGACCGTACCGGCGACGTGCGTGCCGTGCCCTTCGGCGTCGAGCGGCTGCGCGTCGCTGGAGAAGAAGTCCCAGCCGTTGACGTCGTCGGCGAAGCCGTTGTTGTCGTCGTCGAGCCCGTTGGTCGCCTGCCCTGCGCCCGACTCGCCCGGGTTGCGCCAGAGGTTGCTCCCGAGGTCCGGGTGGGCGGTGTCGGCGCCCGAGTCGATGACGCCGACGATCACGTCACGGCTTCCCGTCGTCACGTCCCACGCCGCCGGCGCGCGGATGTCGGCGCCGGCCGTTCCCGCGGCGTTCGGCGAGGCGACCGCGCGCTGGCCCGTGTTCTGCAGACCCCACTGGACCCTGAAGAACTCGTCGTTCGGCGCGGCGAAGGCCACCCGGGGGGCGTTGGGCTCGGCGTAGAGCACGTCGGCGTCGCGCTCGAGGTCGCGGACCGCTTCGGCGACCCCGACTCCGGGCTCCGGGTCGACGACCTCGGCGCCCGGCAGCGGGAGCACCGCCTCGCGTCGCACGTCGGCGTCCGAGCGCGCCTCACCGCGCTCGCGCGCGTCGGTCCCAGGCGCGAAGCGCACGATGACCTCGGTGGTCGGTGCAGGGGCGGGGTCCACCGGCCCGCCGGTCCGGACCGCGCCGGCCGAGGCAGTGGCGGGAAGCAGCCCGGAGAGGCCGAGCAGCACGGAGAGGGCGAGCAGACGCACCCCTTCAACGGTAGCCGTCTCCCACGCGACCGAACCCCCATCGATGTCCGAAATCGATCAACTGTCCACCCGCCGGCGAAGCTGGCGCGGACGCCGCTAAGGGGCCGACGCACCTACCCGGCGGGCGGCGGGCTCGCTACCGTGGCGCTTCTTTTTGGCCGGATCCACCGGCCGGGTCACGACGGGGGCCGAGATATGAGCAGGGTCTTCACACGCACCGATCACCCCATGCTCGACTGGTTGCTCGCCGCGTTGGTGGGCACGACGGGCCTGGCGTTCATCGCCGCGCTGACGCTGACAGACACCCCGGCGCAGGCCGCCTTCCCGGGCACCAACGGGGCCATCGCGTGCGGCGGCCTCCGGGGCCTCGACGTCGACCTGGAGATCTTCCAGGTCAATCCCGACGGCTCCGGTGAGATCCTGCAGACCGACAACGGCTTCCGCGACGGCAGCCCCGCCTTCTCGCCGGACGGAAGCAGGATCGCCTTCGAGAGCCAGCGCGACAACGTGCTGGGCCAGCCGGCGAACACCGAGATCTACGTCGCCGACAACGACGGGGACCTCACGGGCTCCGACGTCAAGCGCCTGACCTTCAACACGGGACGGCTCACCAACAGCACGCTCAGCGGCATCGCGGCGACCGACTTCTCGCCGAGCTGGTCGCCCGACGGAACGCAGATCGTCTTCCACAGTGGCCGGGTGGCGGACTTCGACGACGGCGGACCGACTCCCGCCGCCGACTTCGAGATCTACAAGATGAGCGCCACGACCGGGGAGTCGACCGCGCCCGCGACGCGCCTGACCACCAACCGCGGGCAGGACGCGATCCCCTCGTGGTCGCCCGACGGGACCAAGATCGCCTTCCAGGGCTTCCCGGCGGGCAACCCGGCCACGCTGAACAACAACCTGGAGATCTTCACGATCAATCCCGACGGCACGGAACGCACCAACCTGACCAACAGCCCCGGGACGCCGAACAACCCGGCCACGGCCGCGAACGAGAACCTCGACGGGCTCGATCGTGACGTGATCTGGTCACCCGACAGCCGGCAGCTCGCGTTCAACAGCGCCCGCGCCAGCGCGGTGCTCGGCAACCAGAACAACGACGTCTGGCGGATGAACCGGGATGGCGGCAACCCGGTGCGGTTGACGGTCAACGCCGACACGCCCACCCCGGAACCCTTCAGGGACTACGACGCGCCCCTGGTGTGGTCGCCCGACAACAACGAGATCCTGTTCGCGTCCTCGCGCAGCAGCCCCGATGCGGAGACGACCGACTTCCTCGCCTACCGGATGAGCGCGGCCACGGGTGACGCCGGCGGCGTCCGGCCGGTGGCACGCGTGGAGCAGTTCCAGCGCTGCGACTGGACGTCGCGCGCGGTGACCAGGCCGACGCCGGTTCCCCCGGCCACGCCCCCGCCCGCGCCGCTGCCGCCCGGCCGACCCGCTCCACCCATCGTCGACGGCGGCGTCGTGGCGCCGGACACGACCGCCCCCAGGTTGACGCTCACGGGCATTCCCAGGTCGATCACCCGCGCGAAGCTGCTCAAGTCCGGCCTGTCGGTGCGGGTGGCCAGCAGCGAGGCGGCCGGCCTTCGTGGTGAACTGCAGGCGACGGCTCGCCGGGGAGCGGTCGCGGAGCCCAGAGCCCGCGCCGCGGGCCCGCGCTACGCGCTCACCCTGGCCACGAAGGTCCTGCCGCTCGCGCGCGGGAGCAGGACGCTCAAGCTGCGGCCCTCCGCCGCGCTCTTCGGACGGCCGCGCGGAACCGTCACCCTCCGGGTCCGCGTCGAAGGCCGTGATGTGAGCGCCAACCGGGGGACGGTCACCCGCACGCTCAAGGTCCGCCCGCGCTGAGGCCGGCGGGGTCCCCGCCCCGTCATCTCGCCCGCCGCCCGGCCGCGCCTGAGCCGCCGGGCGGCGACTGCGGCGGCGGCAGCCGCCCCTACGCCGCCTCGACCGCACCACCCCCGACCGCCCTCGCGGCGTCCGCCACGGGTGCCGCCGCGGCGGCCTCTCCCGCATCCTCGCCCTCGGGCGGCTTGGCGCCCTCCTTCGCCCAGGCCTCGTCGAACTCGACGCGCCAGCGGCCCTCCTCGTTCTGCACGAGCGCGAGCTTCGCCCGGAACGAGCGCCCGGAGCGACCCTTGAAGCCCGTCACCTGCTTCGCGGTCTGCCCGGTCTGCACGAGCTCGCGCACGACGACGGGCGGCAGGGTCTTGCCCGCCTTGGACTTCCAGATGACGAAGCCGCAGCCCGGATCCTCGCGACTCCAGCACGAGTAGCCCTTGCGGTTCTCGATGATGTCGTGGCCGCAGACGGGGCACGGGCCGAGGTTGGCCCGCGGGATCTTCACGTCCTTGAGCGTGGTGTCCAGGACGCCGACCGTCTCCCCCGCGAACTTGGCGATGTCGGCCATGAACTTCATGCGGGTCTCCGCCCCCTGCTCGATCTTGCCGAGCCGCCGCTCCCAGTCTCCGGTCAGCGCCGGCGACGTGAGCGGGTGGTCGGCCAGGAGGCGGATGACGTTGCGGCCCTTCTCCGTGGCGACGAGCGCACGGCCGTCGCGCTCGACGTAGCCCACGTCGATGAGGCGCTCGATGATCGCCGCGCGCGTGGCGGGCGTGCCGATGCCGGACTCCTTCATCGCCTCGCGGGCCTCCTCGTCGTCCACGAGCTTGCCCGCGGTCTCCATCGCGCCGAGCAGCGAGGCGTCGGAGTAGCGCCGCGGGGGCTTGGTCTCCTTGGCCGCTGATTCGCATCTCCGGACGTCGACCGCTTCGCCCTGCTCCAGCTTGGGCAGGGTCTGGTCGCGCCCCTCGTCCTCTTCCGCGGCGGACCGCTCGTCCTCGGTCAGCTCGCCGTAGACCCCGCGCCAGCCCGGGACGACGAGCAGCTTGCCGCGGGTCCTGAAGAGGTTCGCGGACACCGTCGTCTCGATCCGGGTGTTCTCCCACTCGGCCGGCGGGTGGAAGGCGGCGAGGAAGCGCCGCGTGACCATGTCGTAGATCCTGCGGTCGTCGTCGGAGAACTTGTCGAGCCGGTGCTCGGCGTTGGTCGGGATGATCGCGTGGTGGTCGCCGACCTTCGCGTCGTCGACGACGCGTTTGAGCGGGAGGAGATCCAGCCCGCCGACGTAGCCCGCGGCCTTCGCGTATTCGGGCCGGCGACCGACCTTCGCGGTGATCTCCTTGAGCTCTCCCACCATGTCGCTGGTCAGGTACCGCGACGACGTGCGCGGATAGGTCAGCGCCTTGTGCTCCTCATAGCAGCGCTGCGCGGCGCCGAGGGTGCGGCGCGCGGAGAAGCCGTAACGCGTGTTGGCCTCGCGCTGCAGCGACGTGAGGTCGTAGAGCAGCGGCACGATCTCCGTGCGCTTGCGCTTCTCGAGCTTGGTGATCTCCCCGCGCCGGCCGCGAACGGCCTCCACGATCGCCTGGGCGGCCTCCGCGGTGGCGATCCGAGGCTGCGCACCCTCGTGGTAGCGGCCCTCGTAGCCGCGGGCGCCCGTCGCCTCGAAGTCGGCGTCCACGAGCCAGTAGGGCTCGGGGACGAAGGCGCGGATCTCCTCTTCACGGCGCGCGATGATCGCCAGGGTCGGCGTCTGGACGCGCCCGAGCGAGACGGCGCCGTCGAAGGAGGAGCGCAGGCGGATGGTGGCGGCGCGCGTCGCGTTCATGCCGACGACCCAGTCGGCCTCCGAGCGCGAGCGGGCGGCCTCCTCGAGCTGGTGGAACTCCGCGCCGTCGCGGAGGTTGGCCATGGCGTCGCGCATCGCGTCGCTGGTCATGGACGACAGCCACAGGCGCTTGACGGGCTGGGACGCCCCGGCCTGCTCGAAGAGGTAGGCGAAGATCAGCTCGCCCTCACGGCCGGCGTCGCAGGCGTTGATGACCGCGGTGACGTCGTCGCGCTTGAGCAGCTGGCGCACGACCGTCATCTGCTTCTGGGAGCGCTCGTCGCGGACGACCAGCTTGAACTGCTTCGGGACGATCGGAAGATCGGCCATCCGCCACTTCTTGTATTTGTCGTCGTAGGTCTCCGGGTCGGCGAGCTGCACGAGGTGACCGACGGCCCACGAGATGATGTGCTGGGGCCCCTCGAGGTAGCGCTCCGTCTTGTCGGTGGCGCCGGTGTTCTTCTGAAACGGCCCCGGGAGGACGCGCGCGAGGTCCTTCCCGACGGACGGCTTCTCGGCGATGACGAGGGTCTTGGCCATGAGCGGCGGAGCGTAGCGGCAACGCGCGCCCCCGCTGCGGTGAACGGCCCAGCGCCCCTCAGGGCGCGCAGGGTCCGCTCGAGACCGGCCGCAGGCGACCCGCCAGCGCGTCGGCGACGATCCGGTTGGGAACGCCGTAGCCCGTGCGCACCCCCTTCGCCCGGGTGGTGGCGAAGACCGTCGTCACGACCCGGCCGCGTCCGTCGACGACCGGTCCCCCCGAGTTGCCGGGCCGCACGAGCGCCCGGAACGGCGTGATCGAGCGCTGCACCGGACCCTGCCCGTAGGCGTTCTGGGTCAAGGCGATCCGGGTGCCGGCCAGCCGGGCGGCGCGCACGTCGTAGGGGCCGTTGCGCGGGAAGCCGAGCACCGCGGCACCGGTGCCCCGCTCGGGGTCGTCGGCGAGCCGCAGCGCCGGGACGCCCTGCAGGTTCTCGACGCGAAGCACGGCGATGTCGTTCCTCTCGTCGAAGAAGACGGGCGTCGCGCGGAACTTCGGGCCTCCGCCGCGCACCTGCACCGTCGTGTCCTCCTGACCGGCGATGACGTGCGCGTTGGTCACCACGAGGCCTTCGCCGGCGACCCAGCCCGAGCCCTCCTGGCCGAGGCCGCAGGCCGTCCCGAGCACCCGCACGACGCTTGCCGCGGCCGCTTCGACGTCGGGATCCCGCGTGATCGCCGCGCGCGGCGCGGGAACGTCGGCGGCGGGGCCCCTGAGCCTCGGGAACGGGTCGATGCGCGCCAGCGAGTTCAGCAGGCCTCCCGACGGGGGAAGCACCGCGTTGAGGCGCGAGAGGATCTCCGAGCGCTGGATGTCGCGGCGCAGCTCCCTGGTCGCCGGCGTCTGCAGCGCCACCGCGCCGATCACCCAGGCGACCCCGAGGGCCAGCGCCGAGGCCAGCACCGCGCCGAGGAGCCCGTCGACCGAGCTCAGCCCCGGCACCCGGCCGAAGCTGCGCCGCAGCGCGTTGCCCACCCCCTCGAAGGAGATCGCGAGGATCACGCCGCCGAGGAACGCTCCCATGAGACCGAACATCGGCGCGTAGGGCGAGGACGATCCGTCGGGAAGGAGCAGCGGAACCAGGCGGGTGCCGAGGTAGGCGCCCCCGAGGAACCCCGCGAGCGCGAGCGCACCGGACACGAAGCCCTGGCGGAAGCCTACGATCGCCAGGATCAGCGTGAAGCCGATGATGATCAGGTCGACGGTGTCCAAGGGCCCCAGAACGTAGCCGACCGCTCGCCGGCTACCGCTGACCGGGCACGCATGCACGCCGGCGGCGATGTGGCTTCCGCGCGACGTGCCCGGGGTAGGCTCGGGCGCGCCTTGACCTTGGATCGCGACCGCCGGCAGTCTCCGCGCGGAAGCGCCGTCGTCCGCGGGCCGGCCGGGCATCTGCTTCGTGCCCCGGCCACGCCCGAGCCACGGCAGGTGCTCAGGCGGCGCCTCGTGTCGGTCGGGGCGCTGCTCGTCGCCGGCGGCGCCGTGGCGGCCACGGTGGCGGCGCTCACGGGCGGCCCCGACCGCATCGCACTCGCCGGCCGCTACGCGCAGGCCTGGTCCCGCGGCGACTTCCGCGCCATGTACGCGCAGCTGACGCCCACCGCGCGCGGGCGCGTGACCGCCAAGCGCTTCGCCGCGCTGCATCGCGAGAACTTCGCCGTCGCGACCGGGCAGCGGCTCGCCGTCGCGGGCGCCGCGCGGGAGCTCTCGCCCGGCGTCGTGCGCGTGCCGCTGGAGGTCCGCACGCGGGTCTTCGGGCGGGTCCGCGCCCCGGCCGACCTGCCCGTGGCCGAGGACGGCGACGCGGTCGGCGTCGACTGGAGACGGCACCTCGCCTTCCCCGGGCTGCGTCGCGGCGAGGACCTGACGCGGACGACGGAGATGCCGCCTCGGGCGACGCTGCAGACCCGCGACGGCGCCGTGCTCGCCGAGGGTGAGACGCGTGTCCCCGAACCCGAGGTCGCCGACGTGGCACCTGACGTCGTCGGCCGGCTCGGGCCGCCACCGCGGGAGCGCGTCGCGCGGCTGCGCGAGCTCGGACTCCCCGAGGACGCCGAGGTCGGCCTCTCGGGGCTCGAGCGCGCGCTCGACGAGCGCCTTCTCGGAACGCCGGGCGGCGAGCTGCTCGCCGGCGGCCGCGTGCTCGCGCGCACGAAGCCGGAACAGGCCAGAGCCGTGCGCACCACAATCGCTCCGGCGGTGGTGCGCGCCGCCGTGGCCGGGCTGGCCGGTCGCGTCGGCGGCGTCGTCGCCCTCGACCCGCGATCGGGCGGGGTGCTCGGGTACGCGGGCATCGCGTTCTCCGGCCTGCAGCCGCCGGGCTCGACGTTCAAGATCATCACGCTGACCGGCGCGCTGGAGGCCGCGATCACGGGGCAGACGTCGCGTTACCCCGTGCAGACCGAGGCGGTCCTCGAAGGGGTCTCGCTCGAGAACGCGAACGGAGAGCAGTGCGGCGGCAGCCTCGCGGAGAGCTTCGCGGAGTCGTGCAACTCCGTGTTCGCCCCGCTCGGCGCGGAGCTGGGCGCCGAGCGGCTCGTCGAGGTCGCCGAGCGCTTCGGCTTCAACGGCGATCCGCTGCTGCCCGGCGCTGCCGTCGCCGCGATCCCCCCAGCCGAGGAGGTCGGCGACGACCTCGCCGTCGGCTCGTCGGCCATCGGCCAGGGTCGCGTGCAGGCCACCGCGCTGCAGATGGCCGCGGTCGCCGCGACCATCGCCGCGCGCGGGAGGCGCCCCCGCCTGACGCTGGACCTCGCCGTCGCGAGAGGCGCCCGCCAGGCGCCGAGCACGAAGGTCACGACACCCGCGATCGCTGCGACCGTCGAGAAGCTCATGCAGGGCGTCGTCTCCTCGGGCACGGGCAGGGCGGCCGCGATCGAAGGCGTACCCGTCGCCGGCAAGACGGGCACCGCGGAGCTCGAGACGACCCGCCGCTGCGAGGGGGCGCCCGCCGACCCGGCCGCCGCGGGGACCCCGGAGGAGTGCGCGTCGGCCTCCGACGCGACGGACACCGACGCGTGGTTCGCGGCCTTCGCCCCGGCGGGCCGCGCCGCCCCGCGCGTCGCCGTCGGCGTGCTGCTCGTGCGCGCGGGCGCCGGCGGGGACACCGCCGCTCCCGTTGCCCGCCAGGTCCTGCAGGCGGCGCTCCGGCGCGGGCGCTAGGAGGCTCCTAGACGTCGAGGTCGACGCCCGCGGTCTGACGAGAGTCGTTCGGGCTCTTGACCGTGAGCTCGAGCGGGCGGTTGTCCAGCGAGGCGAGCGGGACCTTGAACAACAGCAGCGAGCCCTGACTGCCCGCGTAGGCCTGCAGACGCTCCTGGCTCGGGATGTACCCGCCGGGGGGGATCGTCTTGGACACGTAGGCGAAGACGTTCTCGGTCTCGACGGGCTCGAACTCGTTGCCCTGCGTGTCCTCCACGACGAAGCTCCGCGCGGACAGGACCGGCGCTTCGGAGTCGTTCTCGACACGGATGAAGACGCCGAACCAGATGCTTCCGTCCGGCAGGGCGAGCTGCTCAGGCGTCAGGCCCTTGAAGTAGTCGGCGTCCTCGACGTCGCGCGGGTTGAGCTGGCGCGAGACCTGCACCTGGTACTTCAGGCCGTTGAGATCGAGGTAGTGCGCCTCGGTCTCGGCGACCTTGGACTCGGCGAGCACGTTCTCGCCGACGGGCTCGTCGCTCGCCTTGGGCTCGCCCCCGCCTCCGCCCCCGCAGGCGGAGACGCCGAAGGACGCGAGGGCAAGGCCGAGGGCGGCGCAGCGACGGAGCATGAACCGCGTATTCTACTTCGTGCCGGCCCGGGCGGGCGCCCCGAAGCGGAAGCCCGTCGCGGGCTTGCGGGCCCCGCCGGCGATCGTGGCGCGCGAGCCGTTCTCCTGCTTGCCCTCGAGGACGTCACGCAGCACTTGCAGCGTCTTCGTCCACTTCGCCTTGTGGAAGCCGCGACCCTCGCCGAAGCGGTCGGTGGCGAGCTTGGGCACCTTCTCGAAGGAGACCGCCACGCGGGTCGTCCCGCCCGTCTCGGGTTCGAGCGCCCACACCGTCGTCGTCTGGATGCGGTTGAACTTCCCGGTGCCGCCGGTGAGCACGATGCGCCGCGGCGGCTCGAGCTCGACGATCGTCTGGTCGATCCACGCGAACTTGTTGCGGCGCTGCTTGAAGGCGAAGCGGACGCCGGCGCCCAGGCCGTAGGTGTCCTCGCGCGTGACGTGCCAATCCCGCGTGAAGTGCCCCATGAACTCAGGGTGATTGGCCACGTCGGCCAGGTAGGCGAAGACCTCCGCCTGAGGCCGGGAGATGAGCACGTCCGCGGTGACGGGATCCACACCCGCCAGCCTACATTTCCGGACCGGGGCGCCTCGCCCTGGCCCCGGCGTCGCGTGGGAGGGGTCGCCCGTCCGACGGTTTCCTGCCGGCCGCGCCTGCTTCGCGGCCGGTGCTCAGGCCGCGGGATGCCCGCGCAGCCGCACGGCGTGGCCGCGCTCGGAGTGGCGCACGACGTCGGAGGCCTGCGGTGCGTCGGCGTGCTGCGGGCGGCAGAGCTCGCAGACGACCTTGCCGTGCGCGTAACGGTGGTAGCGCTCACCCACCAGCGGTGTCCGCCCGCAGTCCGCGCAGGCGTGGCGACCGGCCGACAGTGCGCTGACCCCCCGCCGCAGCAGCTGACGCTCGAGGTCCCGCTCGGAGATGCCCTGAAGACGAAGCATCCCCTGGGGTTCGAGAGCGGACACACCCGTTCCTCCCATTGGCGTTTGCCTTGCACCGCGCCGCGCAAAGCTTCGTGTCATGGAGTTGACCACCGGAACCTACGCCGCGACGGGATCGTTTCGCTGCGCGGGTTGCGGCTACGTGCTCACCCTGGGCGCGGCGGCCGAACTGCCGCGGTGCCCGAGCTGCGACGCGGAGCGCTTCGTGCCTGCGTCGCTGTTCCCGGCTGCCCGCTTCGCGCGCACCACGGCGGAGGCCGCCTCTCCCGAGGAGCAGAAGGCCTTCCTGGCCGCGGCCCGCCAACTGGTAGGGCGACCGGGCGAGCATCTCGCCTTCCGCGACGGCGAGGCCGTGCGGGCGCTGGCACTCACGCGTGAATGGACGCGCATCGGGCGCTCGCTGGCGGCCGACATCCGCTTCGACGACCCGACGGTCTCCCGCCGGCACGCGCTCGTCGTCCGGCAGGCCGACGGCGTACGGGTGGTCGACGACCGCTCACTCAACGGCGTCTTCGTCAACGGCCACCGCGTCGAGTGGCGCACCCTGCACGACGGTGACGAGGTCGTCGTCGGCCGCCACCGGCTGCTGTTCCTGGTGGGAGCGCCCGTGGCCGCCGGCCGCGCCTAGCCCTTCGCAGCGCGCGGCGTGCGATCCTGACGGCGTGGCGACCAAGATCGCAGTTCTCTCCCAGAAGGGCGGAACCGGGAAGACCACTGCGGTCCGCACGCTGACCGACGTCCTGCGCCTCGCCGGGCTGAGGGTGCTGGCCGTGGACCTCGATCCGCAGGGGAACTTGTCGGACTACTTCGACGCAGATCCGCAGTCCGATCCGACCGTCGGCGACGTGCTGGCAGGCCGCGCGTCGGCCAAGCAGGCCGTCCACGACGACCTCATGCCGGCGAACCTCAGCCTGGCCGAGGCCGAGCTCACCCTCGCGGGCAAGATGGGGCGCGAGCTGACGCTGCGCAAGGCGCTCAAGAAGGTCGACGAGCCCTACGACGTGGTGATGATCGACTGTCCTCCCGCGCTCGGGCTGCTCACCGTCAACGCACTGGTCGCCGCCGATTACGCGCTGCTGAGCTCCGAGGCGCAGTACTTCGCCCTCCAAGGCGTCGAGCAGGCGCTCGAAGTCATCGAGCTCGCCCGCGACGGGCTCAACCCGGACCTCGAGTGGCTCGGGGTGTTCCTGAACATCGCCGACATGCGCACGGTCCACTCCCGCGAGGCGTTCGACTCCCTGCGCGAGCACGTCGGCGACAAGCTCTTCCAGCAGACCATCCGGCCGTCGATCGCCTACGCCGGATCGGCCGAGCGCGCCGTCTCCATCCTCCAGTACCGCCCCGACCTCGGGGAGGACTACCTCCTGCTGGGTGACGAGTTGCTCGGGCGCCTGGGGCTGAAGACCGCCCGCAAGCAGCTCAAGGCTCACCTCCCCGCCCCGGCGGCCGCGGCGCCATGAACGGACGCCTGCGCCTGATCCTCGCGGCCGTCGTCGTCCTCGTCGTGCTCCTCGCTGCGGGCATCGGGCTCCCGGCGAACCAGCGGGACACCGGCGACCTCGAGGGCGCGACGAGCGCCGCGGCCGCCGGGGACCGTTCCGCCGGCGCGACGGCCGCGTCGGCCTCGCGTTCCCGCGCGCGCGAGCCGGGGAGCTCCACGAGGCGCGCGCCGGCCGACGCCGAGGCCCGTGCGGGTCGCTGGAGCGCGGCCCTTCTGCGGCCGGAGGTGCTCCGCACGGCACCGGACGGCAGGCGGGTCGCCCGCGTCGGCCGCCGAACGGGGTACGGCTCGCGCCGGGTGTTCGCGGTTGCCGAGTTCCGCCCGGGCTGGGTCGGCGTCCGCGCCATGCAACGGCCGAACGGGAAGCTCGCGTGGCTTCCCGCGGATGCGGTGCGCCTGCGGCCGGTCCGCACGACGCTCGTGGCCGACCTCTCCGACCGCGAGCTGACCGTCAGCGTCGACGGCAAGATCCGCCACCGCGCCCCGGTCGGGATCGGGCGCCCGGGCTCCGAGACGCCGCTCGGACGCTACGGGGTGACCGACCGCCTCCGGGCCGACGGCACGAGCCGGGTCTACGGGTGCTGCGCCATCGCGCTCACCGGCCGCCAGACCAACCCGCCGCCGGGCTGGACGGGCGGCACGCGCCTGGCGCTGCACGGCACCCCCTCGCCGGACTCGGTCGGCCGGGAGGTCAGCGCGGGCTGTCTGCGGATGCGCGACCCGGACCTCCGCAGGCTGCTGCTGACCGTGCCGCTCGGCGCGACGCTGACCGTGCGGCGCTAGGACCGCGGGCAGCGCGCCCGAGCGCGCGTCCGCCGTCGCGCGTAGGCTGCACCCGAGCGACGTGGAAGCCAGACCGAGAACTCCCGGCAGTTCACCGGCAGCGGACGCCCCCGAGGCGCCCGGCCGCCTCGCGCTGATCATCCGTGCCACGCGCCCGCAGTACATCCCGACGTCCCTGCTGCCGGGCGTGGCCGGCGGGATGGTCGCGCTGGGCTCGGGTGAGGCGACGTGGTGGCTGCTGGCCGTGGCGATCCTGGCCCTCTTCTGCGTGCACGCCGGGACCGACGTGATCAACGACGTCGAGGACGCCGATCGCGGGGTCGACGACGAGAGCAAGATGGACAACTCGCGCGTGTTCACCACGGGACTGATGTCGATTCCCGACGGCCGGCGGGTCAGCGCGGGCTTCTTCGCGGCGGCCTTCGCGCTGGGGACGCTCATCGCGATCGTGCAGGCGCAGCCGTGGCTGTTCGCGATCGGCATCGCCGGCATCGCCGGCGGTGCCGGCTACTCCTTCGGACCGCGCCCGCTCAAGTACGCCGGGCTCGGCGATGTCGCGATCGTCTTCTTGATGGGCCCGCTGATCACCCAGGGCGCCTATACCGCGGTGACCGGTGACGCGTTCCACGCACCGGCGTTCTGGCTCGGGCTGGCCCCCGGGCTGCTGATCGCCAGCGTGCTGCAGGCCAACAACCTCTCGGACATCCCGGGGGATCGTCGGGCCGGCGTGCGCACGCTGGCCGTCCGCCTCGGCTTCGGGGCGGCCCGCGGGCTGTACTTCGGCTCGTTGACGCTCACCTACGCCACCGTGGTGGCCCTCGTCGCCGGCGGCCTGTTCGACTGGCCTCTGCTGCTCGTGCTGCTCACCCTGCCGATCGCCGCCCAACGCGTCCAGCAGGCCCGTACGGCCGACGCCGAGGGGGACGAGCGCCTCTTCGATCTGGCGCCGCGAACCGCCCAGCTGCACCTGCTGTTCAACGTCCTGCTGATCGTGGGCGTCATCCTGGCCGAGAGCTGAGCGGGCACGCCGCCCGCTTCTGTTCGGCGGCCGTTCCGCACTCGAGCCCCGCGAGGGTCGACTCGCCGCGATAGGACAGCCGTCGCCCGCGCCGGACCGTGAGCGCGACGCGGCCGGCGAGGTGCTGGGCGACGCGCCCTTGCACGCGCCGCTCGGCCGCCAGGGGGAAGGGCAGGGCGTGCGGGAGCTGACCGTGGCCGTCACCCTCGAGCTCGATCGACGCGAACGGCGTGCGCCCCCGGAGGCGCCAGCTCCCCGCCCCCACCTGGGCCTTCACGTGCCCCGTGGGCAGCCCGATGCGCAGGAGCTCTGAACCGACGGTCGCCACGAGCGCCGTCGGCTTGACGGCGACCGGGCCCAAGCCGGGAAGCTGTCCGCCGGCGAAGGCGACGCACACCTCGGGGTCGGCGAAGCCGTGCGCCTGTCCCCACCACCACTCGCCCGGAAAGCCGCCGCCCCAGTTCTTCTCCCCGTAGGCGGTGGCGGAGCCGAGGTCGACACGCCGGTCTCCGATCCGGGCCTCCCCCGTCACGGTGGCCCCGAGCAGGTGCGGGTGCCAGTACTGCCCGAGCGCCGGAACCGCGTGCGCGGGCCCGAGGCCGCCGAAGGACCGACGCGGCCACGTCCGCCGGGCGCTCAGGCGGACATCGAGCCGCGCGTCGGGGCCGAGGTCCACCCGCAGGGCGTCCGGCGTGGCGGAGAACACGTCCTCGGCCTGCACGCCCAGTCCGCGCGGATCGGCGCTCGCCGTGCGGATCACCGCCTCGCGCTGGAACCCCCCGGGGTGCGCGGCGAGAGCGACCATGGCCCATGGCCCGTCGGGCGCCGTCGACACGCCGCACAGAGCCACGACCACCCGGCCGGCCGCGGCGTCGGTGAACCGCCAGTAGTAGCCCTCCAGCTCCACCCCGTGGGCGCCCCGGGGATCGCCGAAGGGCAGGTCCGCGCCCGTGCGCCGGTAGGCGTCCAGCAGTCGCCGCGACACGCCTAGGCTCCTAGAGGGACTGTCACGGGCCGGAGGCTGGTGGCGACGTCACGGGCAAGGAGCCCCGAGTATGCCCACGCGAGCGCCTCGCGCCTGCGGGCGACACGGGCGTGGCGCGCGTTCAACTGCTCGACATTCCTCGCAGGGAGCGGCAAGAACGTTCGACCGATCTTCCGTTCGCACCGGCTCACGCCTCCCTACAGCGCCCGCACCCGCGCCCCGGCGCTCTCGAACGCCACGCGCCTGACGTCGGCCCAGCCGGCCGTCTCCCGGCGCAGCGCCGTCACCAGGCCGCCCGTCTGCTCGTAGTGGCTCCAGACCAGGACGGTCGGGCCGGCGCCGGAGATCGTCGCGCCGAGCGCGCCGAGCTCGCGCGCGCGGTCGAGCAGGGCGCTCGAGCGGGGGAAGAGGCCGGCGCGGCGCGGCTGGTGGAGGCGGTCGTGCAAGCCGCGCCGGACGAGGTCCCAGGTCCCCGTGGCGAGGCCGAGGGTGAGCAGCGCGCCGTGCGCGACGTTGAAGACGGCCTCGTCCATCGGGACCTCCGTGGGCAGCGCGGCCCGCGCCTCGGCGGTCCGGACCGCCGTGTGCGGGACGACGAGCACGGCCTCGAGACCCGCGGGCGCCTCGAAGCGCGCCGCCTCGCCGTCGGCGCAGATCACGAAGCCTCCCCGCAGCGCGGCGGCGGCGTTGTCCGGGTGGCCCTCCAGGTCACTGGCGTGCGCGAGCAGGTCGGCGTCGAGCTCGAAGATCGAGTCGGCGGCCACCAGGCCCGCGACGTAGGCCGCCGCGCTGGTCCCGAGCCCGCCGCTCAGCGGGATCTCCGACGTGATGCGGAACGTGAAGGCGTCGGGCGGATGCAGGCGCTCGAAACCGCGCACGCAGAGGTTGCGCCGATCGGTGGCGATCGCCAGGTCGGTCTCGACGGCGAAGGTCCCGGTCTCCTCCACCTCGAGCTCCATGTGGAGCCCGAGGGCCGCGGCGAACGCGTCGAAGCCCGGGCCCAGGTTCGCGCTCGAGGCGGGGACGCGGACGGTGCGGCGGCGCGGCATCTGAGGTGAAGCTATCCGTCCGGACCCACGAAGCAGCCGGCGGAGCCGCACGGGCGGATATACGTTCTGCGTGATGAACGAGCGCCGACCCGCTCGAGCGGTGGCCGACGAGCGCACCGCGGCGAGACTGCGACGCCGGCTGGTCGCGGACCTGCGCCACTCCGGCTGCCTGCACAGCGACCGGGTGGCCGGTGCTCTCGGCAACGTGCCACGCGAGCTCTTCGTCGGGGACATCGCGGCCGGCCAAGGGCTCGAGGCGGTCTACCGCAACGAGCCGCTGCCGGCCAAGATCGACGCCCGGGGGCGGTGGCTGAGCTCCTCCTCACAGCCGTCGATCATGGCGTTGATGCTCGAGCAGCTCGAGGTCGCACCGGGCCAGCGGGTGCTGGAGATCGGCGCCGGAACGGGCTACAACGCGGCGCTGCTGCGCCAGCTCGTGGGCCCGGCCGGAACGGTGACGACGATCGACATCGATCCCGAGCTGGCACGGCGGGCGCGACGGGCTCTGCGGCAGGGCGGATACCGCGCGCGGGTGGTCGTCGGCGACGGACGCGACGGCTTCACGGACGGCGCCCCGTACGACCGCATCATCGTGACCGCGAGCGTCGAGGAGATCCCGAACGCGTGGCTCGACCAGCTCGGCCCGGGCGGCCGCCTGCAGCTCCCGCTGCGCCTCGACTCCGCGGCGCTTGGACAGGTGATCCCGGTGCTCGAGCTGCGCGACGATCACGCCGAATCGGTCGCCATGACGTGGGGCGGCTTCATGCCGCTGCACGGCGGGGACGGCGGGCAGGGTCCCTCTCCGGCCCTCGAGGCCAGCGAGTGGACCACCGGCGCGTACCACCCGCTCGTCCGGATCACCGGCCCCGCGCCGGCGCGCCTCTCCGAGGCGGCACGCCGGCGGCTGCTCGCCCTGGTGCTCGAAGGCCCGCGGTCGCGGGAGCCCGGCGGACGCCTGGTGACGCACTGGCCGGCACCGCCGAGCCTGTTGCTGCACCTGCTGATGCGCGTTCCCGCGACCCGTCGCATCGAGCTGTACCGGGACGGTCGACAGGCCCTCGGGCTCATGTCACCCGACGGCCGCGACATCGCGGTCGCCTCGGTGCCCGTCCGCCGCATGATCCGCGACAGCGGCCTCGACGCGCGGCGCCACTCCCGGCGCGACTCTTGGCGCATCGACACCTTCGGCGGCGCCGCCATGGTCGGCGAGCTCGAGCAGATCGTGGAGGAGTGGCGAGCGCTCACCCGCTCCGGGCGCACGCGGCTGCAGATCGAGGCGCGCCGCTCGAGCGCGGGGTCCAGCGCCGATCTCCGGCTGGTGTGGGAGCCACGACGGCGGAGCTGATCCCGCGCAGCTAACCGAGCACGGCCGCCTCGACCGCCGCGAGCTGCGGCTCGCAGGGCACGACGGAGCCCGACTGCTCCATCGCCGTCTGCGGGTCCTTGAGGCCGTGGCCGGTCAGCACGCAGGCCACGCGCCGTGCGTCCGGTGCGCCGTACTTGAGCAGCCCCGCGACCGACGCGGCGCTCGCCGGCTCGCAGAAGACGCCCTCGTGGGCGGCGAGGAACCGGTATGCGTCGAGGATCTCCTCGTCGGTGACCGCCTCGATGGCGCCGGCCGACTGCGTCATCGCGCTCATCGCCTCCTCCCAGCGCGCGGGGTTGCCGATCCGGATCGCGCTCGCGACCGTCTCGGGCGCCTCGACGCGGTGACCGAGCACGAGCGGCGCGGCGCCCTCCGCCTGGAAGCCGAGCATGCGCGGCGCCTGGCCCACCTCGCCGAAGCCCTTCCAGTAGGCGGTGATGTTCCCCGCGTTGCCGACGGGGATGCACAGCGCGTCGAGCGTGCCGAGCTCCTCGACGAGCTCCATGGCCGCGGTCTTCTGCCCTTCGAGGCGGTACCGGTTGACCGAGTTGACGAGCGCGATCGGATGGGCTTTGGTGAGCTCCCGGACGAGCTCGAGCGCCTCGTCGAAGTTGCCGCGCAGCGCGATGACCCGGGCGCCGTGCATCAGGGCCTGGGCCAGCTTGCCGGCGGCGATCTTCCCGTCGGGCACGAGGACCGCGCAGCGCAGGCCCCCACGGGCGGCGTAGGCGGCGGCGCTCGCGGCGGTGTTCCCGGTCGAGGCGCAGATGACGGTCTCGGCTCCCTCGCGCTTGGCGGCGGTGACCGCGCAGCACATGCCGCGGTCCTTGAAGGAGCCCGTCGGGTTGGCGCCCTCGATCTTGAGGAGGACCTCCGTGCCGACACGCTCGGAGATGCGCTCGGCCAGCACGAGCGGCGTCGACCCCTCTTGCAGCGAGACGATCGGGTCGGTCGCCTCGAAGGGCAGGTGGTCGAGGAAGCGGTGGATCAGGCCGGGGTGGCCGTGACCGCCGCGGATCGCGAACGGTCCGGCGCCGTGGCTCACTGGTACTCCTCTTCGATCACGCGGATCGCGCGCGGCTTGGAGCGCACGAAGTCGAGGCCCGAGATGAGCTCGACGGCCGCGTAGAAGCGCGACTCGAGCAGCGGGTGGACGACCATCACCAACCGGGCGTTGTCTCCCAGGCCCTTCTGCACGACGGACCGCACCGAGGCGCCCTGCAGGCCGAGCAGCTGCGCGACCTGCGCCAGCACGCCCGGCCGGTCGGCGACCTCGAGGTGCAGGTAGAAGGAGCTCTCGACGTCGGCGAACACCGGCAGGGTCGCCGCCGGCTCCGGCGTCGAGGCGGGCGGGATCATGGCGCTCACCAGGTCGCCGAGCACGGCGCTCGCGGTCTCCGGGCCGCCGGCTCCGGGGCCGCTCAGCGTGATCTCGGTGATGTCGGGTGACTCGATCGTCACCGCGTTGAACGGGCCGTTGACCGACGCGAGCGGATGGCCGTCGTAGAGGAACGCGGGATGGACGGCGACGGCGATGCCCTCCCCCACCCGCTCGGCGGTGCCGATGAGCTTCAGGCCGAGGCCCAGATCGTCGGCGTACTGGAGATCCTCGGGCGTGATGCGCTCGATGCCCTCGTAGGCGACCTGGTCGATGTGCACGGGGGTGTCGAAGGCCAGCCGGGCGAGGATCGCCATCTTCGCGGCGGCGTCGCGGCCCGTCACGTCGTCGGTCGGGTCGCTCTCCGCGTAGCCGAGCTGCTGGGCCTCCGCGAGCGCCGCGGCGTACGTCGCTCCGGTCTGTGCCATCTGGGTGAGGATGAAGTTGGTCGTGCCGTTGACGATGCCGGTGACCCGTTCCACGTGGGCGCCGGCGAGCGTCTCCTGCAACACCCGGATGACCGGCACGACGCCCGCGACCGCCGCCTCGAAGCGCAGCTGCACCCCGTTCTCGCGCGCCGCGGCCCACAGCGCCTCGCCGTGATGGGAGAGCAGCTGCTTGTTCGCGGTCACGACGTGCTTGCCGGCGCGCATCGCGGCGAGGGCGTACTCGCGCGCAGGCTCCAGGCCGCCGATGAGCTCGACGACGAGGTCGGCGTTCTCGACCACCTCCGCGAAGGTTCCCCGCGAAGTCGTGAGGACGCCCGTCAGCTCGGGCCGCATGCCGGTGAGGGCCGTGATCTGGTCGGCGCGTCGTGGCAGGAGGTCGGCGAAGGCGGAGCCGACCGTGCCGTGGCCGAGCAGCCCGACCCGGAAGCGCTGCTCAGACGTCACGGGAGAAGAGGTCCTCACAGCGCTCGCGGCGCACGACCAGGCGCGCGTCGCCGCGGGAGACGAACACCACCGGCGGGCGCGGCTGGCCGTTGTAGGTGTTGGCCAGGGAGAAGCCGTAGGCGCCCGTGGCCGGGGTCACGAGCACGTCGCCCGGGCGCGGGTCGGCCAGGAGCGCGTCGCGGACGAGCACGTCGCCGGACTCACAGTGCTTGCCCGCGACGGTGCACGGGGTGGCGCCGCCGAAGCGATCGGCGACCTCGACCTCGTAGTGGGCGCCGTAGAGCATCGGGCGCAGGTTGTCGCTCATGCCGCCGTCGACGCCGACCCAGGTCGCGACGTTCTGCTTGACCGACTGCACGGTGTAGAGCGTGACGGTCGTGTTCGCGGTCAGCGCGCGGCCGGGCTCGTCCACGATCTGCTTGCCCGGGCCGCAGAGCTCACGGACCATGGCGACCTTCGCCGCGGCGTAGTCCTCGACGGAAGGGGGCGGCTGGCCGGGGCCGTAGGCGACGCCCAGGCCGCCGCCGAGGTTCCAGACGGGGAAGTCGGTGCCGAGCGCGGCGGTGACGCGCTCGAGCGCCTCACGGAAGGGCGCGAGGCTCATGATCTGCGAGCCGATGTGGAAGTGCAGGCCCTCGAGGTCGACCCATGGGCTGTTCGCGGCCTGCTCCAGTGCCTGCCGGGCGTCCTCGAGGTTCAGGCCGAACTTCGTGTTCGGCCCGCCCGTGGAGATCGAGGGATGCGTGTCGGGCGAGACCCCCGGAGCGATCCGCAGCTGGATGCGCTGGGTGGTCCCGCGCTCCTCGAGCAGCCGGGTGAGCCGCGTCAGCTCGTGGAGGTTGTCGACGACGATCGTGCCGACGCCGGCGTCGAGCGCGAGGCGCAGCTCGTCCTCGGTCTTGGCGTTGCCGTGCAACTCGATCGCATCGGGGGCGAAGCCGGCCCTCAGCGCCAGCGTCAGCTCCCCCCCTCCGGCGACGTCGCAGCCCAGGCCCTCCTCGGCCAGGACACGGCCGACGGCGGTGCACGCGAAGGCCTTGGAGGCGAAGTGGACCTCGAAGTCGTCCGTGTGCGCGGCGAAGGCGGAGACGAAGGCGCGGGCGCGCGCGCGCAGGTCGTCCTCGTCGACCACGTAGGCCGGCGTGCCGAACTCGCGGGCGAGCTCGAGCGCGTCGCAGCCGCCCACCTGCAGGCGCCCACGCTCGTCGAGATGGGCTCCGAGCGGGTACACGTGCGAGAGCTGTTGCGCCGCGGCCATCGCGGCCGCATGATGGCAGCCCTTGCGCGTCGTCCATCGCGACCCACCCGGGCTCGGCGTGCGCGACGGGCTCCCCGACGCGGTCTTCTGGCCGGCCGCACGCCCTTGACGATCGACGATCGGTGAGCGTCTGCGACGCGGTTGGTTCGAACTGACACGTCGCGGTTGCCGGGGGACGTAGGCTTCAGGCGCTGAGCCGCCTACTGCGGGCAGCGGGACCGGGAGGCGAATCGACGTGGAAGACAAGGCGCGTGCGGCCGGCGGGAGCGTCGGCATGGACGGTGATCGAACGATGGGCGAGAAGCGACGCGCGGGGCGCTGTGTGCGCGGGGGACTGCTCGCGCTGTTCGGCGCCGTCGCCATGGCTGGTTGCGGGGACGACAAAGAGACGGCCTCGGGGGAGAAGAACGGCGGCGACGACAAGCCCGCGGTGGACAACGCCGAGGCGGGCAAGCCCAAGTCCAGGTCGGGGTTGACGACGCTCGGCCGTCAGAAGGCGTCCGGGCGGTTTGCCACCGCGCAGGCGGCAGGCACCGCGAAGAACCCCCGGCGCATCCTGATGTCGATCAAGGCGACCCCTCGGCAGAAGGTGCAGGCCAGCTGGAGCCTGACGTGCCTGAACGGCGACCAGGCGGGAACCAAGGACGGGTTGCGCGTCGTGCGGACCCCGATCGCGATGACGCTCAAGCAGCCGTTCAAGGGCAGCGACAGCTGCGTGGTCGCGGCCACGGGTCAGCTCGTCAAGAAGGGAGAGGTCATCGTGAAGCTGGCCGCCAGCTCCCGCTGAGCGTCCTGGGGTCTACGGTGCCGGCGTCGGCCCACCGTCGGCCGCGAGCAGGTCGTCGGCCAGCCCGTAGATCGCCTCGACCGACGGGGCGTCGGGAGCGTGGTCCAGCAGCGCGCTGCAGGCGAGGTCGGCCTCGAGCATGTGCACGTCGTGGGGTACCGCCCCGGCGACCTCGACGCCTTCGTCGTCGGCGAGCCGCTCGACGGCATCGCGCGATCGCTTGTCCCAGACCTTGTTGGCGACCAGGACCAGGCGCTTTGGCTTGAGCTGCTTACCCAGGCGGATCATGCGCCGCCCGGTCTCCAGCGACTTGAAGTAGGGCTCGACCACGACCAGCATGGTGTCGGCCTCGATCGCCTTGTTCTGCCGGAAGTGCTCCAGGGAGGCCTCGATGTCGAGCAGGCAGATGTCTCCGGGCGTCTCGGCCGCGACGTGCACGACGTTGCGGACCGTCGCGTGGACGCGGCCCAGGCAGCCGGTGCCCGCCGTCTGCGGCGGGCGCACGGCCATCAGCGCCACGTCGTCGGGGGCGGGAATGGAGTACTCGTCGCGCAGCTGATCGAGCGTCCTGGTCAGCCGGAAGCCCGCCGGTGTCTGCTCGAGCAGCTCGGCCGTCAGCCCCGGCATCGCGGCCATCGCCGCCGGCGTGACGCCGAGCGCGAGCGCCAGGTTGGGGTTGGGGTCGCCGTCGATGGCCAGCACGTCGTGGCCGCGCCGCGAGAGCACCCGCGCCAGCGTCCCCGAGATCGAGGTCTTGCCGACACCCCCCTTGCCCACCACCGCCAGCTTCATCCGACCGACCCTCCGCCTTGTGTCGACACAGCCACTCCCTTGATGGAAGACGATTCTCCGGCGGGCGTCATGCGGCCGCCGCCTCGAACGGTAACGCGATCGGCCCGCGCAGACCCTCCATGCGACCGGAGTCTAACCGCTGGATCCGCTGTCGCGGACGCTCGGCAGCCCGGCCCAGGCCGCGGGCAGCTCGACCCCGAACTCGATCAGGTCGACGGTGACGGTGCTCAGCGGAACGCCGCCGTCTTCGGCATGACGGTAGTACCCGGTGTGACGGATGCGTCGGATGTCGCCGCCATCGTCCACCCACACCTCCACCCCGATCCGCGTCAGGTGATCGAGTCGCTCCATGCCGGTCGGGATGGCCATGGGGTATGAGACAGCCTCCGCGGCGCGGTTGAGATCTGCGAGCGCCAAGAAGTGCCGGCACGTGCGGCCGTCGAGGGTCTCTAGTGCCTGCTCGCGGGCCGAGACGACACCGCGAACGAGGTCCAGGAGCCAGAGCGGCTGAAGCGTCGACGCGGGGTCACCACCCTCGGACTCCGCGGCCGTCGGGAACGGTCCTTTCCACATCCGGTCCCCTACCACCAGCTCGGCCGTCGACGGCGAGGGAGTGCCATACATGCACCGCTGCCCAACGAAGTCGAGGACGCCGGCACGCGGGCGCTCCTTGCGTTCCCAGCGCCTGAGAAGGCGCTGCATCGACCACGCCAGCACGTCAACCAGCCGTTCGAAGAATCGCGCCTGCAAGCGTCGCCGGGGAGAGCCTCCCGGAGGTCGTCGAGCCGCCTGCGAACCTCGCGCACGCCCGATGAGTTGCGTGGGGTACTCCGTGGAAGACTCGAAGCGGAGCTCGATGCGGGCGGTCCCTTGACCGACGGTGCGCTCGAGGGCGGCGAGGATCTCCCCGGCGCCGGCGCGGCCGACCCGGCCATCGCCATGGGCGTCCTCCGGCGGCATCCGGCGAGTATCCCACTCACTCAGGCGGGCGCCGCCCGGGCGGCGCCCGCGG
>CADCVR010000062.1 GCA_902806205.1 uncultured Solirubrobacteraceae bacterium
GGCCGCGACCGGCCGCACGAGCCCGGTGGCGCCCGCCGCCGTGGCCAGGCGCAGGCCGGCGGCGGCCAGCGCCGCCACCGCGAGCACGAGCGCCGCGTGCCCGATCAGGTCCGTCATCTTCCGCGAACGCCGGGTCCGTCGCCGTGCCGCGCCGGTGTCAGCCCGTCGCGCGGAAGCGCCGGAGGGTCGCCACCACGACTCCCGCGACGTAGCGGGCGCCGGCCACGGAGAGGTGGACACCGTCGGCGGAGCGCACGCGGACGCTCCGGCCGCCGATCGGCATCGCGTCGCGGTACCGGTCGCCCGGCGTCAGCAGCTTGTCGATCTCGACGAGCGTGACGCGGTCCTGGCCCCTGGCCGCCTCGCGGATGCCGAGGTTGACGGCACGGACGGACTTGGCAAAGCGCGGGTCGCGCGGGATCGGCAGGGTGAGCCACAGCACGCGGCCCTTGGACCCGCGCGCGTAGGAGCTCATGACGGTGCGGACGCGCCGCCCGTAGGCGGCCGACCACGCAGCGCTGCAGCACTCCACCCCGCCGATGGGAACGCCGTCGTTGACGCCGAGCGACAGGACGGTGACCGCCGGCTTGAGCCTGGCGGCCTGGGAGCGCGCGAGGGCGGGCCAGCCGAGCCCGCCGGGCTTGACGAGGCCCGTGCCCGGGCGCGTGTCGCTGGTGACGTCGAAGGCGGTCTGCAGCCGGTCCCCGAGGAAGGCGTCGACGCCCTGGATGAGCGAGTCGCCCGTCACGAGCAGTCTCGGCAGGCCCGCCGCGTCGGCGGGGCGTCTGGCACGGCCCACGGTCAGGACCCGCTGGATCGTGCCGGCCTGGTGCTTGACGCTGACGCGCCACACGGCGTTGCCGCCCACCCGGAACCGGGCGGTGGCGATCGGCGCTCCCCGGGCGAGCTCCACGCTGCGGCACCGCTTCGCGGCGCCCTGCTTGGCGGCGCAGACCGTGGCGCGGACGTCGCCGAGCGTGAAGCGGTCCAGCACCGCGACCGCCAGCACCGCGCCGCGCGCCACCCGGCGGGGAACCACGACCTCGAGACGGTCCCGGCAGTCGGGCGTGCGGGTCTCCGCGTCGGCGGAGGTCTGTCGCCCGTCGGGAGCGGTGGCGACGGCGGTGAAGCGGCGCTCGAGCCGGTCGCAGCGCCACATGGCGGCGCGGAGGATCTTCGCCGAGGGGTACTCGCGGTCCGAGTCGGCTGTGGCGGCCCCGATGGGGACCGTCCGGCCGTCGATGCGCTCGAAGAAGCTGACCCTCGAGCCGCCCGGCGCCAGCATGCCGAGGTCGATCCGGCCGCGCTCGGAGTTGATGCCGAGCAGCGGCGGCGGATCCTGCGCCTGCGCCGCAGGGGCGGCGAGCAGGGCGCAGCCGATCACGACGGCGAGGGAAGCGGCGCTACGCACGCGGCAAGCATGCCATCATCGCGCCGTGCTCCGCTCCGCCTTCGCCCTCGCCGGCCTCACGCTCGTGCTTCTGGCCATCCCGTCGACGTCCTCTGCGGCGACGTGCACCGTGTCGAAGAAGCCGCGGGCGCTCGGCCCGACGTACGTCACCAGGCTCACGGTGGCGAACGTCTCCTGCGCCACCGGCAAGAGCCTCGTGCGCGCGTACTACCGCTGTCGCGTCGCCAACGGCGGCGCGGACGGCCGCTGCCGCAAGCGCGTCCGTGGGTACTCGTGCCGTGAGCGCCGGACGAACGTCATCTCGACGCAGTTCGACGCCGCGGTGACGTGCCGGTCGGGCTCCCGCCGCGTCGTGCACAAGTACACGCAGTTCACCTAGCGCTGGAGTTCGGCTCAACGGAGCACGAAGTCGCGCCGCAGCCGCTCGAGCAGGCGGTCGGCCAGCAGCTCGGCGCCGCGCTCGTTGAGGTGGATGCCGTCGGGGTCGCGAACCAGCCGCTCCCGCCCGCCGACCTCCAGCGCGTCGCGGTAGGCGAACCCCGGGGTGAAGAGCTCGGCCACGTCGACGACCTGCACCGGGGCCCCGAAGCCGGCACCCGCCACGCGGATCGCGTCGTTGACCACACGGGTGATGTCCGCCCGAGCCCGCTCGCGCGGCGCGGGAAGCGTCAGCCAGTAGATCCGCTTGGCGCCGCCGCGGCGGTACGCGTCGATGACCGCGCGCGCCCGGGTGGCGTACTCCGCGATCCACGCGGGCGGGCAGCACTCGACGTCCTTGCCGCCGATCGGCATCGGGAAGCCCTCGTTGGCGCCCAGGAAGACGACGACGGCGTCGGCCGGCTGCTCGGCGACCTGCTCCCCGGCCAGCTTCCCCCAGTCGACGATGTCGGTCTTCGAGATGCCGGTCCCGATCTTGACGTCGCGCCGGGTGCGCACGTCGGCCCGAGCGGCGCGGCGGGCCAGCACCGCGTCCAGCGGCTGGGCCATCGAGTCGCCCGTAACCAGCAGTGAGCGCAGCGGCTCCCGGGTGCCGCCGAACGCCTCGGGAGCGATCCGCACGGCGCCCGCGCCCGTGTCGCCGCCCGTTCCGGCCGGTGCGTCGAAGCCGCCGCCGGCGCTGCCGAGGTCGTCGTCGGAGGACACCCAGCCCGTCAGCCCGTCGGCGATCGCCGCGAACGGCAGCGCGTCGGCCACCCAGCCCGCGGGGTGCCCGACGGTCAGGACCATCGTCTTGACTGGGCCGTCCTCGAGCTCCTCGCCGGCGTTGCGCACCGAGTCCCCGGCGCACACCAGCAGCACCAGGCCGGTCAGGAGCACGAGCGCGATCGCCTGGCGGGCGGTGCCGCGCATGCGGGGATCGGATCGGGTGGGGTCGGCGACGGCCAGGGCTAGAACGCGAAGTAGATGAACGGCGGGACGCCCTGGGAGGGGATCGTCGCCGCGACGAAGAGGATGGTGACAGCCAGGGAGAGGGCGAGCACCGGTGGGGAAGCGGCCTCGACGCGCGCACGCAGCGCGTCGAGCGGCCGGGGCGGCAGCAGCATGGTCCCGATGACCAGCAGCGTGAGCAGGACGGGAAGCGGCGTCCACAGCGTCGCGGCGCCCGGCTGGGCCAGCTGGACGACGATGCTTCGGGCCAGGTCGAGGTCCGGCGCGCGGAACAAGATGAACGCGAACGCGATGAAGTGGTACGTGATCGCCCAGCGCGCCCAGGCCGGGAAGCCGGGCGCACGGCCCCGCAACTGGGCCTCGACGGCGAGGTAGACGCCGTGCAGCAGGCCCCAGAGGACGAAGCCCCAGGCGGCCCCGTGCCACAAGCCGCCCAGGGTCATCGTGATGACCAGGTTGCGCATCACCCGCAGGCGCCCGCCGCGGTTGCCGCCGAGCGGGATGTAGACGAAGTCGCGCAGGAAGCGCGAGAGGGTCATGTGCCAGCGCCGCCAGTACTCCCCGAGGCTGCGGGCGCGGTACGGGCGGTCGAAGTTCTGCGGGAACACGATGCCGAGGAGCAGCGCCAGGCCGATCGCGATGTCGGTGTAGCCGCTGAAGTCGCAGTAGATCTGCGCGGTGTAGGCGTAGAGCGCCAGCAGGACGTCGGCCGAGGCGTAGGCCTCGGGGACCGCGAAGACCGGGTCGACGACCTCGCGGGCCAGGACGTCGGCGATGGCCACCTTCTTGATCAGGCCGATGGCGATCAGGACGACGCCCGCGCCCACGGCGACCTTTGCAGGGTCGCGCGGCTGCTCGAGTTGCGGCAGGAACTCGCGGGCGCGGACGATGGGACCGGCGACGAGGTGCGGGAAGAAGCTCAGGTAGAGGCCGACGTCGAGCAGCGGCGCGGGGCCGAGGAGGCCGCGCTTGACGTCGACGACGTAGGAGATCGCCTGGAAGGTGAAGAACGAGACACCGATGGGCAGCGCGAGACTCGCGAGCGGGAGCGGGAGGCCGAGCCCCACCTGGCTGAGCGAGCCGTTGATCTCGTCGACGAAGAAGCCGTAGTACTTGAAGACCCCGAGGACCGCCAGGTCGGCCACGACGGCCGCAGCGCAGATCCGCCGTCCGGCACGTGTCGCTCCCCCGCCCACCCGGGCGATGCCGCGCGCCGCGATCTGATTGGCGACGGTGATTCCTGCGAGCAGCAGGCAGAAGCGCCAGTCGGCCGCGGCGTAGAACGCGTAGCTGATGGCCAGCATCACGGGCTTCCACGCGTGCGGTCGCGGCATGAGCGCCCACGAGAGCGGGAGCACCAGCGCGAACAGGATCGCGAATTCGACGGTCGGGAACAGCACGGCTGCGCAATGGTGCCTGACCTCCGCCCGGCGAGCAGCGGGGCGACCGCCCGCCGAACGCCACGGCGCGCCGATCCATCCCGGATCCTGCGACGGAACTTGCGAATCTGAGCACTAAGCTGCGACTGACCGGTCAGTCAGGGAAGCGAACGGGAGGAGGGCCCATGCGTGTTGCCGCAGTGCAGATGTGCTCGACCACTGACCCTCCGGCGAACCTCGAGACGGCCGACCGCCTCGTGCGCCGGGCCGCCGGCGACGGGGCGCAGCTCGTCGTCCTTCCGGAGAAGTGGCCGAGCCTCGGTGCGGGCGGCGACGTACGCGCGGGGGCCCAGACCCTCGACGGTTCCGCGATCTCGTGGGCGCGGGCGATCGCCGCCGAGCTGCGCGTCGACCTCGTGGCCGGCTCGCTCTCCGAGGCGCCCGTCGTCGGCGAGGATCGCGGCGCGAACACGAGCGTGCACGTCGGCCCTGACGGCGACATCAAGGCGGTCTACCGCAAGGTCCACATGTTCGACGTGCTCGTCGACGGGACGGACTACCGGGAGAGCCGCCACGAGGCACCGGGTGACCAGCTCGTCGTCTCGGTCGCCGCCGACGACACCCCGATCGGCCTCAGCGTCTGCTACGACCTGCGCTTCCCGGAGCTCTACCGCATCCTCGCGCTGCAGGGGGCGAGGATCCTGATCGTGCCGTCGGCGTTCACCTGGGCGACGACCCTGCAGCACTGGGAGGTCCTCCTCCGCGCCCGCGCGATCGAGAACCAGTGCTTCGTGGTCGCCGCCAACCAGCACTCCGAGCACGCGCCCGGCGTGCGCTCGGGCGGCCACTCGATGGTCGTCGACCCCTGGGGCGTCGTCCTCGCGCGCGCGGGTGGCGACCGGGACGCCGTCGTGCTCGCCGACCTGGACCTGGGCCATCAGGAAACGGTGCGCAGCACCTTCCCGTCGCTGGCCAACCGCCGTCCCGCGGCCTACTCCTGGCCTGTCGTGTCCGCAGAGACGTAAACGCCTGGATGGCATCTTCCCCCGCCAAGGGCTCCCCGCCCGACAAGCGCCGGCTCATCCTCGACGCCGCGGTCAAGGTCTTCGCGCGCCAGGGCTTCAACCAGTGCCGCGTCGCCGACATCGCTGACGAGGCGGGCGTCGCCTACGGCCTCGTCTACCACTACTTCCGCTCGAAGGACGCCGTGCTCGACACGCTCTTCCTCGAGCGCTGGAACATCATGGTCGACGTCATCGGGCAGGTCGACCGGCAGGAGATCGCCGCCCGGGAGAAGCTGCGGTCCGTCGCGGGCTTCATCGTCGACTCCTACCGCCACGACCCCGAGCTCATGAAGGTGATCATCGTCGAGGTGACCCGCGCGGCCAACTCGTTCGGGCGCACCCACCTGCCCGAGATCCGCCGCGCCTACGACCGCATCGCCGAGATCGTCGAGGGCGGCGTACGGACGGGGGAGTTCCGCGACGCCGTCGCGCCGCACTTCGCAGCCATGGCCTTCTACGGCGCCATCGAGCAGGTGCTGACCGGGTGGATCTTCGCCGACGACCCGATCGGCGACGAGGAGTTCGATCAGGCCAAGGACCTGATCGTCGAGACAATCTGCGGCGGCCTGAATGGCTGAGCACGCGAACGGGTAGGGTCCGGCACCGATGCAGAACGACCTCTCCAAGCGACTGATGTGGTCCGGCCTGCTGGCCGGTCTCGGCGCCTTGGCAAGCCTTGCCGTGTCAAGGATCGCCGCCATGATCTGGCGCAAGGCCTTCGACGAGGACCCCCCCGAATGAACTCAGACCCGCAGGCCCCCACGCCCGCCGAGCCCGACCCGTCCCCCGCATCGGTCTCCGCCGATCCGCCCGCGGCGGGCGCCTCAGCCGGAGCCATCGCCGCCGGCGAGGCAGCCGCCCGTGCGGCCGCGGGGGCTCCGGAGCCGCCGCTGGACCCGCCCACGTCGGGCGGCCGGCCCGTCCGCCCGACGCCCACGGTTCCG
>CADCVR010000063.1 GCA_902806205.1 uncultured Solirubrobacteraceae bacterium
TCGACGGCGAGCGGCTGTGCGATCTGCTCAAGGAGCATCAGCTTTGGCGTCCGCACGACGCTCCGGACCATCCGAGGACGTGGAGGTCAACCCGGAGTTCTTTGCCACGTTGACCGGATAGCCACGCGGGGCTAGCTACTCGGCTCGAAGTGCCGGTGGCCCGGCCGCCATGGCACCGCGCTGTACACGGCCTGCACGGCCGCGCGGGCGACCTCTGTCGTCGGGTCCGCGACCTCTACCTCCGCGTAGGTGCCATCCGCGATGGTGCCACCGTAGTGCCGGTTGTTCAGGGCGCTGACGACCATCGTGCCACCGCCAGGTGCATGAATCATGGAGTTCGACACCGGCTGTTTCTTGATCTTCTTGCCGTGAGCCTCGGCGCGCACGCGCTCCTCAACGTGCGCCACGCTGTCTCGCACACCCTTCAGGCCTGGCAGCGCGTCGGCGAAGTCGTCGGCCGCCTTCTTGATCTTCAACGCTACCGCTGGCTCGAATGGGTACTTGGTGAGCGCGAGCAGGCTCCGCTGGAGGACCGCGAGGGTCGAGATGAACGACTGCGCGTGGATGAACTCGACGCGGTGACGATAGGCGTCCGGTCCGCCTTCCCGTGCCCACTTCTCGCGCAGCATCTCGCGGCGAACCTGCTCACGGATCGCCTCGGATTTCTCGAAGTAGTCCAGTTGGCCCCACGCGACGCCGGCCTTCGCTTCGAGTTCGGCTTTTCGCGCGCGTTGGCGCTGACCTTCGCGCTCCCACTCCTCCATGCACCCTGCTCTTGGCCGTGACTGCATACGGACGTGCGACTCGACCTGTGCCTGCTCGAACATCGAGAGCGAGACGACGAGGTCGGCCACGCAGTTCGAGAGCCCGTGGCACAGCATCTCTACGTCGCGGCGGTCGTCATCGACAAGCGCCGACTCGTCGAGCCAGACGCCTCGCTCGAGTTCGCGGATGGTCGCCATCGTCCCCCGAGAGAAGCACGCGCGCGAGACGGATCCGGCCGCCGTCATTGGCTCGTCAAGTAACTCGCTCGTGTCCTGCTCGTGTGCTCCGGCGTCTGCACCACCGGGCGCGTTCCACCCTTGCGGCCACGGAGCCCGTCGGAGCGGGCTTGTTGAAGTGGGCGCGGCGGGTTTCGAACCTGCGACCTCTCGCGTGTGAAGCGGGGTACCCTCCCCCGGCTGGCACAGAAAGTGCCTGCAAAAGGGCATTTGAAGTTCGGCGGTTTCCAGAACGTGGACATTCGACGACAGAGTTTGTGCGCGCAATGCGCGCGCGGCGACATACGCCGTAGAGAAGCATGAAAGATGCCTGATCACGGCAGTTGCGCAAGGCGTTCGAGGGGCGCGACGAACCTGTCAAGCACCGAACTTGCCTCTGGGAGGAACCAGTTGGCCCGCGGCTGCCGCGGGGCCACCATGTCTGCTTGGCGTCGACGCCCCGGTGGGTCCCGCCGCGGCGAGGCCACCGCCGGCGAGGTCTACCACGCCCGCACTCTGCCCGTTCCGCAGGCACGAAGCGGCGCTGGCATGGTCCTCGTGCTGCGGCACGAACGCTACGCGCGGTCTTGGCGGCGGCGCTCGCAGCCGCGCTGCTGGTACCGGTTCGCCGCCTCTTATTTAGTCGTGTCTAAAGAAGTTGCGGTTTGCTACTGGATCGGCGTGATGGAAGCCCACGCACTTCGTCGTTCCGCCAGGGCGGCACCTCGTCTGGGCCATGCGGGCAGGCAGCGACCTCTTCCTTGCGCTATCGCCTGCGATGAGCGATCGCTCGCCTGACGGCTTCGACATCAGCGCAAGCCGGCTGATCCGCGCCGAGCGCGCCGACGTCAATGCCCGCCCGACCGACCTTTGCCATCGTCGGCGCCAGCCTGGGCGGCGCCAAGGCGGCCGAGACGCTGAGCACCGAGGGCTTGACGGGCGCGTCCCGCTCATCGGGGCCGAACCCGAGCGCCCGTACGAGCGACCGGCGCTGGCCAAGGACTACTACCTCCAGGACGACGACGCGTCAAAGGGTGCATTTCAACCGGCAGAAGGGGGTGAGTGTCCAGGCGGCGCCGACAACGGACTTACGAGAGCCCGCCGCCGCGACGCGTGGCGTGATGGAGACCTGCTGAGTCAGGCGCGGCGCTGGCCGGCGCGGCGCGACTCGGCGCGCGCGAGCCAGTCGTCGGCCTCCCCGATCCACGTCTCGGCGCCGAACGCGACGAACGCTTCGCGCGCGTCGCGGAGCCGATCCGTCGCCGCATCCCCGTCGCCCAGCTGCGCGAGGCATCGGCCCTCGCCGAGGAGCGCCCAGGCGCGCTCGACGACATCGCCGAGGCCCGACCAGGCCTCGGCCGCCGCGCGATGGAGCGTCGCGCCGCCGGCGAGCTCACCGCGTGCCTCCGTCATCACCGCGCGCGCGGACGTCAGGACTGCGCGATGCCGGGGTGCGGTCGGCGTGAGCCCGTGCATCTGCGCCTCGGCGTCGTCGAACGCCCCGCACCGTGTGAGCACACGTACCGTCACTGCCGTCTCACGCAGCCGATAGTCCGAGGCATCCACGGTGAGGATCTCGCGAGCGAGCTCGATGGCGGCGGCCGGCTGCCCCCGCGCAAGCTCGATCGACGCGCCCAACGCAAGGACCGGGATCACGGTCTGCGGGTCGCCGGCCCTTCGGGCATCTGACAGCAGCTCCTCGAGCGACGCCGCTGCAGCCTCCGCTTGCCCGCGAAGCAGGAGCACCCTGCATCGCTCACGGGCGGCCCGCACCCGGATCTGGCTTGCGCGATGGGTTCGTTCCCATTCGAGCAGCTCGTCGGTCAGCTCGAGCGTCTCGTCCCAGCGCCCGAGCTTGAACAAAAACTCCGCCTTGATCGTCTTGACCATGGCCACCGGGAAGGCGAGCCCGCGGCGCTCGGCGAACTCGACGCCCTCGCTGGCCAGCCTCAGCGCTTCCTCCGGCCCGTCCGTGTCGCCCAGGCTCCACGCGAGGTTCGCGTACGTCGGGATGGTCTCCAGACCGAGCCCGAGCTCCAGGGCCAGACGCTGGGCGCTTCGAAGGTCGTCGATGCCGCTGTCGTGGTCACCGAGGTGGCAGCGGGACACGCCTCGGTTCACCAGCGCTCGGACGACCGGGCGCTGCAGCGCAAGCTCTTGCGCGCTGTGGATCGCGTCGTCGGCGTGGCGGATCGCCGCGTCAAACTCTGCGGCCACCATGCAGAGCCTGCCGACCTCGTTGTAGGCGTCCACGCGCTCCGGTCCTGGCGGCTCGCCTTCGAGGATGCTCACGCCCTCCGCCGCGAGCGTGCGCGCGCGAGCCCCCTCGCCCTGACGCCACACGGTCCGGGCGAGCAAGGCATGCGCTTCCCCCACGCCGACGCGGTCGCCGGCGCTTCGTAGCGCGTCGATCGCTTTCTCGAAGTCGCGCCTGGCGTCGTCGTGGAGGCCGCGATCAGAATCCACCCAGCCGAGCTTCACCAGGATCCGGCCCCGGCGCGCGTCTTGCTCGGCGACCAGCTCGAGCGCGCGCCGGTAGAACGACCCGGCCTTCTCCAGGTCGAGGTGGAGCGCGCGATCACCCGACGCCACGAGAAACTCGACCGCCCGCGCCGCGAGGAGCGCCTTGTCGTTCGTCGACCCCGTGGCTTGGGCGAAGCGCAGGGCCTGCGTGTAGTGGAATGCGAGGATCTCGGCGTGATCGCCGACCCGCTTGCCGGCAACCCCCTCGAGCCACTCCGCCGCCGCGCGATGCTTTGCCGAACGCGCCGCCCGTGGGATCTGCAAGTAGGCGACGTCCTGCACGAGGACGTGCCAGAACGCGTACTCCGCTTGTCCTTCGATCGACGGCCGCCGCGCCGGTCGCACGAGCTCCTTGCGCGCCAACTCGTGCAGCAACTGCCGCACTTCGACCTCCGGCCGCCCGGTCATCGCCGCCACGCCGCCCGACCAGAACACCCGGCCCAGCACGGCGGCGTCGTACATCGGTGCCTTGCGATCGGGCGGTAACGTGTCCAGCCGCGCGGCGATCAATGCCTGAACCGTCTCCGGGACGGAGATGACCGCGTCGCTCGCCAGCTCGACAACGTCTCCGCGGCGCTCCAGCACGCCGTGGTCACCCAGCATCCGCACGAACTCCTCCGCGTACAGCGGATTCCCGCCCGAGCGCTCGAGCAGCGCCTGCTGTGTCGCCTCCGGCAGCATCGTCTCCGACAGCAGCGCCGATATCAGGGCCCCGGTCTCCTCACCGCTCAACGGGCAGAGATTGATCGTCGTGAGGTTGCGTGTCCCGCCGCCCCAACCGCGGTGGCGTTCATACAGCTCCGGACGCGCGGTGCACATGACCAGCAGCGGCACATCGGTCGCCCACTCCACCAAGTGCTCGATGAACTCGACCAGCACGTCATCGGCCCAGTGCAGATCCTCGACGACCAGGATCAGCGGCGCAGTCGACGCGATCGCCTCGATGAACGTAAGCCAAGCGGCGAACGACTCGGCGCGACCCGTGGAGGCCACGGCGGTCGAACTCCCGACCAGGGGCGCGAGCAGCGTCTTCACCCACTCGCGCTCCGACGCATCGACCACGGAATCAACCGCCTCCGAGAGCTTGTCCGCCGCAGCTGCCATCCCGTCGGATTCGAGGATCTGGGCTTGCGCCTTGACGATCTCACCCAGCGCCCAGAACGTGATCCCCTCGCCATAGGGCGGACAGTGACCGTGCCGCCAGAAGATGAGCTCCGGCTGGTCGTAGACCCACTTGAAAAACTCACTTGTCAACCGGCTCTTCCCGACGCCCGGCTCGCCGGTCACCGTCACCAGCTGCACCGACGACTCCCGCACCGCCCGCGTGAACGTCTGCTGCAACAACCCCAGCTCCGCGTCGCGTCCGATGAACGGTGTCGTGGCCTGCTCGATCTCGGTCGACCGACCGCGCGCCCGCAGCGCGTGCCAGATCTGCAGCGGCTCCTGCTTGCCCTTCACCATCACGGGTTCCAGCGGTGCGTACTCGATCGCGGACCGCGTCGCCCGATATGTCAGCTCACCAACCGCCACGCCGCCCACCGGCGCGACCCCCTGCAACCGCGACGCCGTGTTCACGACATCGCCCGTGACGATCCCCTCGCCCCGCTCCGGGCGCGCGGAGAGCGACACCAGCGCCTCGCCCGTGTTCACCGCCGCGCGGACCGAGAGGTCCAGCCCAGGATGCTCATCGTTGAGGTTCTCGATCGCCTCGACGATCCGCAACGCCGCCCGCACGCCGCGTTCGGCATCGTCCTCGTGCGCCACCGGCGCACCGAACACCGCCATGACCGCATCGCCGATGAACTTCTCCACCGTGCCCCCGAACTGCTCGATCTCCCGCTTGAGCATCGAGTGATACGGCCGCAGGCGGGCTCGCACATCCTCCGGATCAGCCTGATCGGACCGCGCGGTGAACCCCACCAGGTCGACGAACAACACCGACACGACCTTGCGCTCCTCGCCGTCGGCGGGCGCCGGACCCGCGAGCGCCGCGCCGCACGCGCCGCAGAAGCGGAAGCGCTCCGAATTCTCCTCCCCGCAGCTCCCGCAGATCAGCACGGGCGCAGTCTACGGGCCGGTGCGCTCCTGCTCGACCGTCCGGAACGCTCAGGCCGGTCGTGCCGAGGCCTCCTGCGGTAGCGGGAACCAGCGGATGGCCTCGAACGACGGCGGCAGGGCCGGGTCCTCGATCGTCTCGCCGGCAGACCGGTCGTCGAGGCTGGCGATGAGGCTCCTCGCCTGCTCGAGCTGGTCACGCAGCACGCGCTCCGGTGCGGTCGCCCGCGGTGCGCCGAATTCCATCTCTGCCCCGCTGTAGGAGACGTCGTACAGGCTCACGGGCGGGCGGGCACGGGCGTCGCGGTGGTGCCACAGGCCGGTGAATGGGTCAAAGCGGTACAGCGGCAGCAGCTTCGCGCCGTCGTTGGCGATGAGATGGACGGCATCGACGATGTAGTCGACCACCGTCGTCGAGACGAAGTAGTTGAAGTTGACCCGGAACCAGCCGAGCTTGACGCCCTCGTTGCCGCGCAGGACCTCGCATTCCATCGCCTGGACGAGGTCCTCGTCGAGGTCGTGCAGGCGTTGGAGATACGGTCCGGCACAGAAACAGCCGCCACGGGCCTGGATGCCGAAGAGGTCGTTGAGCACGGCTACGACGAAGTGCTGATGCAGCATTCCGCGCGGGTGGCGCAGGCCCAGCGAGACGATCGACAGGCGCGGCAACTCCGTGCTGCCGAGGATGTCGATGTTGGGGTTGCTCTTCCACGACGCGATCGCGCGCCGCACGTGCGCCTCCTCGCGCTCGCGGATCGCGTCGATGCCGACGGCGTTCTTGAGCTGAAAGACGAGCCCCGCGCGGATCGACTCGACGATCGCGGGGGTGCCCGCCTCTTCACGATGCTCGATCTCGCCGAGGTAGGCGTGCTCGCCGACCGTGACGAAGGCGACGGTGCCGCCGCCTGGAACGCTCGGGACCAGGTTTGAGAACAGGGCGCGCTTGGCGACGAGGATGCCCGGCGTGCCTGGCCCCCCGATGAACTTGTGCGGCGACAGAAAGACGGCGTCCTTGTAGGCGAGATGGCCGTCGGGCCGCGCGCCCTGCGGATTCATGTCGATGTCGATGTAGGGGCCGGCCGCGGCGTAGTCCCAGAACGACAGCGCGCCGTGGCGGTGCAGCAACGTAGCGACCTGATCGACGTCGGTCAGGATCCCCGTGACGTTGGATGCGGCCGAGAAGCTTCCGATCCTGAGCGACCGGTCGGCGTGCAGCTCGAGCTCCTCGCGCAGGTGGTCGAGGTCCAGGCGCCCGTCCGCGTCCTCGCGGATGACCCGCAGTTCCGCGATCGACTCGCGCCACGGGAGCTCGTTGGAGTGGTGCTCGTAGGGGCCGATGAAGACGACCGGGCGCTCGTTGCGCGGGATGAGCGCCGACAGGCCGTACCGCGCCTCGAGGGCCTCGGGGATGCGCAGGCCGAGCGTCCGCACGATCTTGTCGATCGCGCTGGTGGCGCCCGACCCGCAGAAGACGACGACGTCGTCCTCGGAGCCCCCGACCGCACCGTGCACGATCCGGCGCGCGTCGTCGCGCAGGCGCATCGTCTGGCGCCCGGTGGCCGACGACTCGGTGTGCGTGTTGGCGTAGAGCGGCAGGACCTCGCGGTGGACGAAGTCCTCGATGAAGCTCAGCGACCTACCCGATGCGGTGTAGTCGGCGTACACGATGCGCTTGGACCCGAACGGGCCCGGCAGGACGAGGTCGTCGCCGATCACCGAACGCCCGATCAGTTCGACGAGCGCCCCGCGCTGCTCGGCAGAGGGCGCGAGAGCGGCGAACGGGTCGAGCAGCTCGGGGGACTCGTCGCCGGCGCCGCGGGTCGCCAGGCGCGACTCGGCGGCGAGCGGCTCGCGGGCGCGGTCGAGACGATCGTGCGCGGCGACGAGGTTGGCGATCAGCGCCTCGAGCAGCCGCAGCGACAGCGGCGAGTAGGTCTCCGCCAGGCTCGCGAACGCATCCTTGCCCAGCTCGAGCACCCGGCCGTCGCCCACCGCCGCGCACGTCGCGCTGCGGGGGCCGCCGTCGACGAGCGCGACCTCGCCGAACACCTTGCCCGGCCCGAGGACCCCCAGCCTGACGCGGAGCTCGTCGCGCTGCAGCGTCACCTCGACCGTGCCCTCCGCCACGACGTACAGTGCATCCCCTGGCGCCCCGGCGGCGAAGACGATCTCGCGATCGGTGAGCGTTCGTTCGCGCATCCGCTCCAGGACGCCCGGCAGGTCCTCGTCGCCGAAGCCCGCGAAGAACCCGCAGCTGCGCAGCAGCGCCAGACGCGCGGGGCTCGGGTCGTGCCACTGCGGCGACGCGCGCCCGTCGCGCGACGTCGGGTCGCCGGCGCCGTCGCGCGCAACGGCGCCGGTGACCGCGCGCACCCGTGCGCACAGGTGGCGCGCGAGGCGGTCGAGCACCTTGTGCGCTAGCGGCCGGTCGAGCCGCCGCAAGACGGCGAACTCGCCGGTGTCAAGCGCGAAGCCCGTCGACGGCTCGAGCGCGATGGCGGTGCCGGAGTGCGGCGTCGCGGCCGCCAGCGCCATCTCGCCGAGCACTGCGCCGGGCTCGCTCACCGCAAGCGGCACGATCGCTCGGGCGCCGGTTCGATGGACCGCGAGCCTGCCGCTCGTCACGAAGTACATGCGGTCGGCCGGCGTGCCCTGCCGGAACAGCACCCCATCGGCCGCGAGGCTGAACGGGCGCAGGAGCGTCGCGAGCTCCCGGCGCTCGTCGTCGTCGAGGTCCGTGAAGAGGTCGCTGCCGGCGAGCACCTCTAGGGCCGGCTCGCGCGCCACGACCCACCATCCCACGTCGAATACCCGAGTCCGTAGATCGGCGCGAATCTACCAAGTCGCTGCGTTGGCGGGAAGATTCAAGCCGAACTCCGACCGCGTCCACGCCGACGCTGCTACGTGGTCGGCCTGACCGCGAGACGTGCCTGCGGACGTATGGCCTCGCGCAGCCATGCCGCGAGGTCGCGGTTGATGACGTCGAGGAACATGAGCGACTCTTCGCTGTCGCCGTCGAACAGCCGCGCGAAGGTGTCCGCCGGGAGCACGAGCAGCAGCGCGCGTTCGCGCGCGATCGCGTGCGCGGGGGATGACTCGCCGTCGACGAGCCCCTCATAGCCGAATGCCCGGCCCGGCCCGGCGAGCCCGACGCGGATGCGCCGGTCGCCACGAACGAGCACCTTCTCGACGGCGCCGTTGATGACCATGTAGAGGGCCGCCGCCGGCGCGCCCTCCTCCTCGAGCGTCTGGCCGCGCGGGCAGCGCGCGTATCTGCCCGCGGCGATCAATCCCGCCAGCGCGAGCGCGTCGACGGCGCGGAACGTCGCCATCCGCCGGATGTATTCGCTGTCTGCAGGGCCGGTGAACTCGAGCTGGGCCGGCGTCGGCGCGGGATCCCCCGCTGCGCGGCCGCCGGCCTGCGGGCCAAGGGAGTCGGCGAGCGACTCGAGCTGACGGCGCAGGCGCGAAGTGGTCAGCGCCGCGAACCGACGCTTGAGCGCGAACGCGGACGGATCCTGACGCGACGCGAGCGCCGCGAAATCGGCCCGGCTGAGAAACAGCAGGCTCCCCGCCTCCGTCACCCGCGCGGTCGCCGAATGCGGGCCGCCGTCGATGAGCGGCAGCTCGCCGAGCGACTCGCCCGGTCCGGCATCGGCGAGCGCGAAGGAGCGGCCGCCTGGCAGGCGCAGCGTGACCGACACCCGGCCCTCGACGATCAGCGCCATGCCCGTGGCCTCGGTTCCCTGGTGCCACAAGACCTCGCCCACCGACGTGGAGCGACGGCGCATGACGTGCGTGACCTCGGCGAGGTCACTGCGCTGCAGTCCGTCGAACGCGGGAGCCGCGGCCAGGGATCCGACGCTGTCGGGATCAGACATCCAGGTCGAGCGTCTCATGCTGTAGGCCGGCGGCGGTGCGTCGCGCGGTGATCATCGAGTACTCCGGCACCTCCAGCCACGTCGAGGTGTCCACCGTCAACGGCTCGGAGGCGATGAGCAGCGAGCGCATCGGACCCTCACCGACCATGCTCGTCTCACCGTCGTGCTCGGCGTACTTGCCGCCGACGGTGTACCACAGGCTCACGTACGGCAGATCTGTCTCGAGCATCGTGTCCTCGGGCGGGTACCAGCCGTAGTCGAACGAGAAGCGCGTCACCACGAGCGAGTCGCCGGTGGTCACGAACAGGTTGACCGGCGAGGAGACGTCGATGCCCTCGCGCGTCCGCACGTCTCGCAGCACCGCCAGCGCCGTCGCGATCGCCTGTGCGAGCTCGTCCGTCTCCGGGACACCCATCGGGTCGTCGAGCTGCGACAGCACGAGCGCGTAGATCCACTCCGAGTCGGTCGTCCCCTCGATCCTCTGCGCAAGCTCCGGGCGGATGTGCTTGAGGAGCTCGTAGCGCATGCGGCGGAAGTCGCGCAGGTGCCCGTTGTGCGCCAGCACGACCTGTGCGCCCGGAAAGCGGAACGGATGCAGGTTCGACCCGCCCACGAACTCGTTCTCGCCGTCCGTCACGCCGCGCACGTGCGCGACGAGGCACGTCGGCTCGAGCTTGGCGGCGAGCCCGCGCAGGTTGCGATCGAACCCCGCAAGCGACGTGGTCCGGTAGACGAACGGCTCCTCAGGACGCACGGAGTGCGGCTCCCACGCCGCCATCCCGAACCCCGCCAGGTTGAGGTACGTGTTCATCATTCGCGGGCTGTAGGACTGCTGCACCAGGCTGCTGTCCGTGTCGAACAGCACCCGGCGCAGCGAAAGAGGCTCTCCGAGGTAGGCGAGCACTCGACACATCGCGGCGATCGTACTGCCGAGGGCCCACGCGCACGACCATAGGAGTGGGCACATGAAGCATTTCAGTGCATTGTCTCCGATTGGCGGGGCGACCGTCGAACGCGAGACCGAGGAGCAGATCGAGTTGTCGACGAGCATGCGCGTGATGTGCACGGCATGGCCGAGGTGCCGCCGGAGATTCAGGAACCGAGTCCGCAGCCGGATCGTCGACCAGTAGTCGGACCCGTCCCTTCGACCTCCGACAGGAGTGGTCGCGCTCAGCCGTTGACGCCGGCGGTGGGTCGCCGCCGCCGGAATAGGGCGCCTCGGCCGGCGGTCCCGGCGCCGGCTCGTCCGACAGGAAGCGGACAGGCCCCATACAACATCGGCTGGCCGGTTGAGCTCGCGGTAGGTGTCGGGATCGCTCGAGCATGTCGATCCTGTTCGTGGCGCACCTTACGATCCCGACACGAGCCGACTGTCGACGACCGGAGCGAGCTCGGCGAAGTGGTCCCGGGTGGCGGCTCGCGGCGCGTGCTCCGCACCGACGCGCGGTGGTCAGCCCGGCCGTCCCGCGGCGTGCGGCTCCGGGTGCGCGTCCCGGAGGTGGCGGACGACGGCCAGCACGCGGCGGTGCTCTTCGGCCGACGGCTCCAATCCCAGCGCGGCGTAGATGTTCGAGCAGTGCTGCACCACCGTCTTCTCGCTGACGTGCAGGCGGTGGGCGATCCCGCCGTTGCTGAGCCCTTCGGCCATGAGCCCGAGGATCTGGTGCTGCCGCGGCGTCAGCTGCGTCTCAGCGCTCCGCATCGATCGCCTCGTCCCGCTGGTCCCCGACGAGCAGGTTGTCGATCGCCGCGTTGAGGCCGATCCAGCCCGTGAAGGGTTGCGACGGCGCGCCCTCGACGCCGACTTGCCCGGTGAGCGTCCCGTTGGACCAGCCGACGTCGAGGTGCAGGTGCACGGTCGGTTCCATGGCGGCGACGCTACGTCGCCCCGCGGACCGGCACCATTGGGGACGACCCCTGACATCGCCGGCGGCGCTACGCGGACGCGGCGGCGCGGTGCTCCTCGGCGAGCAGCCGCTTGTGGAGCTTGCCCGTCTCGTGCCGTGGGAGCTCCGCGCGGAACTCGATGCCGCGTGGGCACTTCACGCGCGCGAGGCGGGCGCGGCAGTGCGCGATGAGCGTCGCCTCGAGCGCGGCGGCGGCAGAGGGGTCCGCCGGCAGCTCCGCGGGCTGGACGACGGCGTGGACCCGCTCGCCGAACTCGTCGTCGGGGATCCCGAACACCGCCGCGTCGAGGACGAGCGGGTGCGTGACGAGCACGTCCTCGGCCTCCCGAGGGTACACGTTGACCGCGCCGGTGATGATCGTGTCGGCCTTGCGGTCGGTGAGGTGGAGGTACCCGTCCGCTTCCAGTCGCCCGATGTCCCCGTACGTCGCCCAGCCCGCGGCGTTGTGCGCGTCGGCGGTCTTCGCCGGGTCCTTGTGGTACCGGAACGGCGGGCCGTCGGAGAACCAGATTGTGCCCGTCTCACCGGCGGGCAGCTCGGCGCCGTCCTCGTCGAGGACGTGCACGACGCCGACGACGGCACGCCCGACCGTGCCGGGGTGCGCGAGCCACTCCTCGCTCGTCACCCACGTCACGCCGCAGCCCTCCGTCCCGCCGTAGTACTCGTGGATGATCGGCCCCCACCAGTCGATCATCCGGCGCTTGACCTCGGCCGGGCACGGCGCGCTCGCGTGCACCACCGACCGCAGCGACGACAGGTCGTACCGCTCGCGTGCACGGGCGTCCAGGCGCAGCATCCGGAGGAACATCGTCGGGACGAACTGGGCGTGCGTGACCCGGTGGCGCTCGACGAGCGCCAGCACGGCCTCGGGGTCGAAGCGGCGCATCAGCACGACCGTCCCGCCCAGCCGGTGGACGGACATGCAGCCGCGCAGCGGAGCGGCGTGGTAGAGCGGCGCCGGTGAGAGGTACACGTCCCCGCGGCGGAAGCCGAGGACCTGCTGCATGACGCCGGTGAACATCTCCGGCGCGTCGAGCGGCGGGCGCTCAGGGCTCGGCGTGATCCCCTTGGGGCGCCCGGTCGTCCCGGAGCTGTAGAGCATGTCCGCGCCCGCGACGGCGCCCTCGAGCGGCGCGTCGGACACGCCGGCGAGCATGCCCTCCAACGGCACGTGCCCCGCCATCCCCCCACCGACGCAGAACCGGTGTACAACCTTCGGCGTGGTCGTCCGGATCGTCTCCGCACCACGGGCGAGCGACGCCGAGCCGACGAACGCCTTCGCGTCGCAGTCGTCCACGACGTAGGCGAGTTCGTCGGGGGTCAGCTGCGTCGAGCACGCCGTATAGAGCAGGCCCGCAGTGTGCGCGCCCCACAGGACCTCGAGCATCTCGGGGCCGTTCTCCATGCAGAGGGCGACGTGGTCGCCGGCCTGGAGCCCGAGCGCCCGGAGGAGCCGCGCGATCCGCCAGGCGGAGGCCGCGAGCTCGGCGTAGGTGCGTGTCTCGCCGTCGTCGGTGACGATCGCGAGTCGCTCCGGGTGCGTGGCCGCGGTGGCGTGCGGGTGCATCGGGACGATCCTCCCAGTCGCGGCGACGCGGCCGCGCCCTCTGCGCCGGTCCTGGCGCGGCGACGTCGATGCTCGGTAATCTTGCGTGGTGTTCCCGCTGCTCGACAGGGACTCGGAGCTCGTCGCGCTGCAGCGGGCCGCCGACAGGGCCGCGGCCGGACAGGGCGGCGTGGTCGTCGTCGCGGGCGGGCCGGGTGCCGGCAAGAGCCGCCTGCTGGACGAGGCGCGGGCGCTGAGCCACCGGGCCGGCCTGCAGGTGCTCTCCGCGCGCGGCGTCGAGCTCGAGCACGAGCACCCCTACGGCATCGTCCGCCAGCTCTTCGAAGCGGCGCTGCTCGGTCCGGAGCAGGCGCCGTGGCTGGTCGGGCCGGCCGCGGCGGCCTCGACCGTCTTCACGCCGGAGACGGAACAGGAGGCAGCGCCGTTCGCGACGCTCGGAGGGCTGCGCTGGCTGACGGCCAACGCCGCGGCCGAGGGCCCACTCGCCCTCCTGGTCGACGACCTGCACTGGGCCGACCCGCCGTCGCTGCACTTCCTGCACTACCTCGTCCGGCGGTTGGACGGCTTGGCCGTGCTCCTCGTCCTCGGCGGACGGCCCGGGGCGGCCGACGAGCTCGGCGAGGCCGCCACCTCGATCCTCAGGCCGGCGCCCCTGGGGCCGGACGCCGTGGTGCAGCTGACCCGGGAGCTGCTGGAGACCCGCCCCAGCGAGCGCTTCGCGGCGTCGTGCCGGCGCGCCACGGGTGGCAACCCGCTGCTGCTCGTCGAGCTGCTGCGGGCGCTGCGAGCCGAGGGGGTCGTCCCCGACGACGCGCACGTCGACGTCATCGACCACATCGGGCCGTCTGCGGTCGCCCGCATCGTGCTCGTCCGGCTGCGTCACCTGCCGGGCGACGCGCTCCCGGTCGCGCACGCGATCGCCGTCCTCGGCACGGGGGTCGTGACGTCGCTCGTCGCGGAGCTCGCCGAGCTCGAGGAGGCGGCCGTCGTCGAGGCCGTCGCGTCGCTGGTCGAAGCGGACGTCATCGACGCCCGGCCGCCGCTCGGCTTCGTCCACCCGATCGTCCGCGACGCGGTCTACCGGGAGGTCGCGCCCGACGGACGCGACCGGAGCCACGCCCGCGCCGCCGAGCTGCTGCGTGCACGGGCGGCCGCGCCCGACCAGGTCGGCGCGCACTTGCTGCTCGCGGCGCCGCGCGGGCTGCGCTGGGCGGTCGACACGCTGCGGGCCGCAGCCGACGACGCAGCACGACGCGGCGCGGTGGAGACCGCCGTGACGTTCCTGCGGCGCGCGCTCGCCGAACGGCCGACTGACGCGGACGTCGAGCTGCTGCTCCGGGTCGGCCTCACCGAGGCCGCCGTCGATCCCGGCGCGGCGGTGGCCCACCTCGACGCCGCCCGTCGCGCGGCTCGGGACCCCGGCTCGCGGGCTCGGGTCGGCGAGCTCGTCGCACGGCTGCTCGTCTTCACCGACCCCCCCGCGGCGATCGCGGCCGCGCGGCAGGCGCGGGCGGAGCTCCCGGCCGGCGGCTCGCCGGCGTCGCTGCTCGCGCTCGAGCGCTACGCGGGCCGCTTCAGCGGCATCGCCGCCGCGCCGGACCCGGCGCCGGAGCCGGGGAGCGCGGGTGGCCGCACGCTCATGGCGGTGCAGGCCTGGGACCGTGCGCTCAACGGCGGAAGCGCCGAGGAGTGCGTGGCGCTCGCGGCCGGTGCGCTTCGCCTCGACGAGCCGGCGGCGACGCAGGAGGTGGTCGACCGGACCCCGCTCCTGACGGCGATGATCGCCTCGACCGTCCTGCTCTTCGCCGACGACCCGCGCGCCCAGGGCTTCTGGGACGCCTGGCACGCCGAGGCGGTGCGCGCCGGCCGGGCCCAGGCGATCATCGCCGGCCACGTCTGGCAGGGCTGGACGCAGCTCCGCCTCGGTCGGCTCGCGGACGCCGAGGCGTCACTGCGGGCCGCGCTGGAGGGTCCACGCGCCTGGGGGCCCGGCACCAAGTCCCCGCCCGCGCACGCGCTCTCGCTCCTCGCGGAGGTGCTCCTGCACCGGGGCGACCTCCCCGGGGCGCGGACGGCGCTCGACCGGATCCCGAAGGAGGTCAGCCCCGACACGGAGGGGGTGCTGCTGTGCCGGTGCGCGGAGCTCCGGCTGCGCACGACCGAGGGCCGGTACGCGGAGGCGCTCGGGATCGTCGACGTCACCGGTGCGCGGCTGAGGACCGTCGTGAACCCGGCGTGGGCCCGGTGGCGGTCGGTCCATGCCGAGGCCCTGGCCCAGCTGGGCCGGGAGGAGGAGGCGATCGCCGCCGCCTCGGAGGAGCTCGAGCTCGCCCGCCGCTGGGGGACACCGGGCCCGGTCGGGCGCGCCCTCTCGCTGCTCGGCGTCCTCGAGGACCGCCTCGACCTCCTCGAGGAGGCCGTCGAGACGACGCGGGACCCGTTCGCGAGGCTCGAGCACGCCGGCGCGCTGCTCGCGCTCGGCGGCGCCGTCCGCCGCCGGCGGAGGCCGAGCGCCGCGCGCGCGATCCTCCGCGATGCTCACGACCTCGCGGTGGCGTGCGGCGCGGACGTCGTCGCCAGGACGGCGCGGGACGAGCTCGCCGCCGCGGGCGGACGCCCTCGTCCGGTGGCGGGCCTCGGGGCGCCGTCCCTGACCCCGAGCGAGCGTCGCGTGGCCGAGCTCGCGGCCTCGGGACGCGGCAACCAGGACATCGCCCGGCAGCTGCACGTGAGCCCGAAGACCGTCGAGGTCCACCTCACGACCTCGTACCGCAAGCTCGGGATCCGGACGCGCCGGGAGCTGGCCTCGGCGCTCGGGGAGCCCGTCGCGTCCGAGGGCTGATCGCGGCGCGCGCCGATTCGAAGACAGGACCTAGGTCCGTTGTGCTCCGCCTCGCCTGCGGCAGGTTGGGGGCGTGTGCCCGGCAGCCGGACGATGAGCGTCGCCCTCGACCGGGACCTCACCCGCGCGAGCCGGCGCCCTCCCGCCGTGGGGCCGCTCGGGCGGCTCGGCCGCTTCGCCGCGTCGCACGCGCGCGCCGTCATCCTCGCCTGGGTGGCCGTGGGGATCGGCCTCGGCGCGCTCGCACCCGGCGTCGAGCAGGCGCCTGGCTCGTGAAGGGCCACGTCACAGCGGCTGCCAGCACTGCCCAGGCGCTGCCGGCGGGGACGTGTCAGCGGTCTGCCAAAGGCAGGATCGGGTCGTCGAAGTTCGCGGCAACCTCGAAGAAACCGGCTCGGGTTCGTCAGCGGACCTCATCTGGCAGGGCAGGCCGGCTCTCGCCAAGAGTTGAGCGTCCGCTCGTCCGCGACGTGGCGCAGGACGGCCAGCACGCGACGGTGGTCGTCCGGGCAAGGGGCGAGGTCGAGCGCGGCGTAGATGTTCGAGCAGTGCTGCACCACGGCCTTCTCGGTCACGACGAGGCGACGGGCGATCGCCGCGTTGCTCAGCCCGTCGGCCATGAGCGCGAGAACCTCCCGCTGCCGCGCGGTCAGCTCGGCCAGGCCGTCGTCGTGCGAGGCGGGGTGGGCGAGGCGGAGGTGGCAGGCCCTGCGGTCGAGGCGGGGGCCGACGGGGGCGCGCGTGCTCTCGGCGGCGACGTGCATGTCAACCCGGGACCGGGGCGGGGCCCGGCGCGGTGAGCTGGGCCACGATCGAGCCGCCGTCGAGCCAGACGTTCTCGCGTGAGATGCGGTCGTCGCGGAACTCCCAGACGTGGAGCATGCGGAAGGAGATCTCGCGCCCGTGGCCGGGCACGCCGAGGAACTCCCCGGTGATCGCCGCGTCGCACTGGTGCTCGATGACGCAGAAGTCCTCGCCGTACCAGGAGTGCGTCACTCGCATGTCGTCGTTGCGCACGTTCGCCGTCAGGTAGTCGTAGAAGCCCTGCGCGGCGGCCGGCCCCTGCACCGGGCCCGTCGGAGATCCGATCACGTCGTGCACGACGTCCTCGGTGTACATCGCCACGGCACCCGCCGTGTCCCCGGCCATCTCCGCCGCGATGTGCTGCTCGATGAGCCCATCCATCTCCCTGCGGTCCATGTCTGACTCCTTGGTAGCCTCTGGTCGTACGTGAGCCGTACAACTTCCGCAGCGCATAGTACGCCCACCGTACGACCCGATGCAAGTGCGTTGACACGTCCCAACGTCACGGCGTCAGGGCGCCTGCGTCTCGCGAACCTCCTCGGGCTCCACCGGATGTCCGAGCTCATTCACGAGGCCGGCTTCGCCGACGTCACGCTGGCCCAGTGCTCCGTCTTCCGCTTCGGCGGCCCCGACGGGCGGCGACCGACCGAGCTCGCCGCGCGGGTGGGGATGTCCAAGCAGGCCGTCAACGACGGGCTTCGCCACCTGGAAGCCCTGGGGTACCTCAACCGTGCGCCGCACCCGGACGACGGCCGTGCGCGCGTCGTCAGGTTGACCGACCGCGGCCGCGAGCTGCAGAACGCGATCCGCGCCGCCGGTAGCCAGGTCGAGCGCGAGTGGCAGGAGGAGATCGGCGAGCCGGAGTGGACGGTCTTCTGCGAGGTCCTCGATCGCCTCGCCGAAGCCGCGCTCGAGATGGGTCAGGAGGTCTAGTGGCGGTGCGGCGCCCGACGGGCACGCCGCATCGAGCTCCCAGCGCCGCACCCCGCACGTGACCCGTCCTCCAACGCCCGCCGCGGACGGCGGGAGGTCAGGCGCTCAGGGCGGCGCTCCTGCTGCTCGTCGGCCTCGTCGTCGTCCTCGCGGCCGTCGAGGTGGCGCTCTACCCGAGCCTCGCCACGTCGTTGCGGTTGCCCTCGATCGGGAACGCCTCAACGCCGTCTTGCAGGAGAACCAGCGGGCGCTCGCCGAATCGCGTTCGCGGCTGGTGGCGGCGGGCGATCTCCTGCTCGGCGATCGGCCCTAGGGTCGAGCTGGCCCCGAGCCCTGACGACCACCGTCGTGTGCTCGCCGTCGTGCTGCACCTCGCCGGGTAGGACCGCGGGCGAAGGACACGGCGCCGGCACCATCGCCGCTTGTCGACGACCGGACAGGACCTAGGTCTCTTGCAGCGGTCGGGCGGCGTCCGCCAGCATGCGCTCATGATGGGTTCGCCAGCAGGGGAGGTGCGTACGCCCACGGGGCGAGCGGTGCGCGGAGACCGCGTCCTACCCGCTTGGGCGAGCGCCGGGACGCGGCTCCGCCGGGCGCTGCTCCTGTCGGTCACGGCGCTCGTTGGCCTGCCTGCCGTCTCGGCGCACGCCGCGGACTGGATACCGGAGGAGGCGCTGCAGATACGGGCCCGGGCGGAACCAGCCGCCGCGCGCCTGATCCCGAAGACGTCGTTGAGGACGACACGACGAAGTGCGGGTGCAGCATCCCGCGCGGGTGGCGGATCGCGAGCGACACGATCGCAGTCGCGGAAGCTCGGTGCTGCCGAGGATCTCGAAGTCCGGGGTGCGCGACCACGACGCGATCGCCACCCGCCGATTGCGGTCGACCCGGTCCTTGGGACGAACTCGAGGTGGAGACATGGCCCACGCTCGTTTCCGCGGTCGAGTAGGGTGGGCTGGTGAAGAAGCACGTACTGATTCTCGGTGCTGGCTTCGGGGGCCTGGAACTCGCCACGCGACTCTCCGAGAGCTACGAGGACGTTGTCGACGTCACGCTCCTCGACCGCGACGACTCCTTCTTCTTCGGCTACTCGAAGCTCGAGGTGATGTTCGGCCGGCAGTCGGCCGACGAGGTGCGGCTCCCATACGGCGACATCGCGAAGGACGGGGTGGAGTTCCGCCGAGAGACGGTCACCGGCATCGATCCCGCCACCCGGCGGGTGACCACGGACAAGAGCTCATACGACCCGGACTTCCTGGTCCTGGCCCTCGGCGCGGACTACGACATGGCCGCCACGCCGGGTCTCGCCGAGGGCGGGCACGAGTACTACACGCTCGCCGGCGCCGAGCGGCTGCGCGACGAACTGGCCGCCTTCAAGGGCGGACGGGTCCTCATCTCCGTGCTCGGGCAGCCGTTCAAGTGCCCGCCGGCGCCCTTTGAGGGCGCCTTCCTCATGCACGAGCACTTCACGCGCGAGGGGATCCGCGACTCGGTGGACATGACGATGACCTTCCCGATGCAGCGCCCTGTCCCGGTGACCACGGCCGTCTCCCAGCTCTTCAGCGGCGGGCTCGCCGAGCGCGACATCGACGAGCGGCCCCAGCACCTGGTCAAGTCCATCGACCCGGCGAACGGCGAGGCGCAACTGGCCAGCGGCGAGACGCTGCCCTTCGACCTCTTCGTCGGCATCCCCGTGCATCGCGCGCCCGACCCGCTGCCGGCCTGCGGCCTCGCGCCCAACGGCTGGGTCTTCGTCGACCAGACGAACCTCCGGACGGAGCATCCCGGCGTCTACGCCATCGGTGACGTCTGCACGGGCGCCCGGACCGTCCCGAAGGCCGGGATCTTCGCCGAGGACGCCGCGCGCGTGGTGGCCGAGGACATCGCGGCCACCATCACGGGCGCGGAGTCGCCGGCGCCCTACAATGGGTGGGGAATCTGCTACGCCGAGTTCGGCGACGGGCTCGTGTCCAAGGTGGAGGTCAGTTTCCTCAGTGCCTCGTCGGCCGAGGCCGAGCCACACGGCATCAGGCCCGAGTTCGTCGCCGAGAAGGCAGAGTTCGGGGCGACGCGGCGGGCGCGCTGGTTCGGACGGACGTGAGGGCCCTGCGGCGGTGCCGGCGGCCGGGTCTCAGACCCGCGTCGACCGCTCGTCGGTGACGGGCCGCGGCGCGCGCGACCAGATGTCCGCGCACTCCGCGCAGACCTCATCCGGCACGAATCCCGCCCGCATCAGGAGCCCGAACACCTTGCATCCGATGCAGAAGGCGAAGACTGACTCGAGGGTCGCCGCAACCGCCAGCATCGCCAGCAGGACGTCGGCGACCGTGAGCGCTCCGAGCAGCCACGCGACGACGCCGACGGTCGCAAAGGCCGCTCCCATGCCCTGGGCGAAGCGCTTCGGTGGCGCGGAAACTGGCTTGGGTGCGCCGAGCCGCGGCGCGATCACGTCCGTGGCCAGCCGGCCGAGCGGGGACAGCTTCGGCCCCGCGAGCACCCGCGCCCAGTAACCGTACGCGACAGGCACCGCGAGCCAGTGGGCCCTCGTGAGCAATGCGATCAAAAGTGTGACCGCCACCACGCCGCCGATGACGCGCGACGCCTTCTCGTTGAGCGTCTGCGGATACGCCAACACTGAAGCCGACCGTACAGCCGCCAGCGCGCGCGCGCAACGCACGACCCAGTACCTCGAGGAGGGCGGTGGTTCTGAGCCTGAAGTCCGAAGAGCGGTCACTCAGGCGTGTCCGAATCTGACGTTGGGGAGGATCCGGCGCGCCCAGCGGGGTAGGTACCAGGCGGCCCTGCCGGTGATCCTCAGGAGCACTGGGAGGAGCAGCAGTCGGACGAGCGCGACATCGAGGAGGACGGCGACGCCGAGGATGATGCCCATCTCCTTGGGTGGGATCGGCCCGGAGAGCGCGAAGGTGAAGAACACCGCAACCATGACCGCGCCGGCGGCGAAGATGACCCGACCGGACTGCGCGAGCCCTTCGATCATCGCCTGGCGTGGGTCGTGGGTGCGCTCCCACTCTTCCTTGGCGCTCGAGAGCAGGAACAGGGTGTAGTCCATCGATATCGCGAAGATCATCGCGAAGAAGAACACGGGTCCCCAGGCGTCCAGGAATCCCTGGGGTGAGAAGCCCAGCAGGGAGTGCAGGGCTCCGTCCTGAAAGATCCATTTGGCGATGCCGAAGGCGGCGGCGGTGGCGAGCAGGTTGGTCAACACGCCGAGTGCGGCGAGCAGGGGGGCTTGCAGCGCGATGAGCAGCAGCAGGAACCCGAGGGCGACCACGACTCCGATGGCCAGGGGTGTCTTGGCGGTCAGTGCGGCTTCGAGGTCGTGGAGTTCGGCCGCGGCGCCGCCGATCACCGCGCCGCCGAGCAGCTCGCGGTGCGGCAGCTTCGTCCGCAGCCGGTCGATCGTCTGTCCGACGGCGGGGGTCGAGGGGTCCTGCCTGGGGATCGCGGTGAGCAGCGCATAGTCGCCACTCGACTGGGTCGGCATCAGCCCTGCGATGCCGCGGTCGCTGCGCAGCACCCGCTCCACGGCTCGGGCCTGCGCGGCCGGAGCCACGATTTGCAAGGCCCCGGGGGCGCCGGGCCCGAATGCCCTCTGGACCTGGTGATGGCCGATGTAGGACGCGGAGTCGGTGGGGAGGACCTTGATCGAAGGCATCGCGGTCTTCAGCTGGGTGATGGGGATCGCCAGGCCCACGAGGATCGCGAGGGCGACGACGCCGTGGCGGATCGGCTCGGCCCAGATCTGCTCGCCCCAGCGCCGGAAGCGGGGGGAGTGGTGCTCGCCGGAGCGCGACCAGGGCAGCGACAGCTTGTCGACCTTGGGTCCGAGCCTGGCCAGCACCGCGGGCAGCAGGGTGAGCGTCGCCGCGAGCACGAAGATGACGGCGAGCATGATGCCGAGGCTCATGGAGCGAAACGCCGGGCTGGGGACCAGCATGACGGCGCTCAGCGAGATCAAGACCGTGATGCCGGAGAACACGACCGCTTTGCCGGCGGTGTCCATCGTCACCGCGGTGGCGTCCTCGGCGGAGAGCCGTTCGCCGAAGAACGCGCCGCGGAAGCGGTGCACGACGAACAGGGCGTAGTCGATCCCGAGCGCGAGGGCGAACATGAGCGCGAAGTTCATCGCCCAGATCGAGATGGGGGTGATCAGCGTGCCCAGATACAGCAGCCCGGCGGCCGAGGAGAGGCCGATCATCGTGAGCATCAGCGGCAGCCCGGCGGCGACCAGCGACCCGAACGCGAGCAGCAGGATCCCCATGACCACCGGCAAGGAGATCATTTCCGACCTGATCATCGCCTTCTTGTTGGCCTCGTTGAAATCGGACCACTTCCCCGACTGGCCGGTCAGATTCACCTGCACGCCGCCGGACGAGAGCGCCGCGAGTCGGCCCTTCAGGTCATCGGCTGCCTTGACCATCGCGTCGGAGCTGCGGGCCGCGCCGGCCTGCACGACGGCCGTGTGCCCGTCACGCGAGATCGACATCCCGGGGGAGGGCGCCACGACGGTCTTCGCCGCGCCACTGGCGGCCAGCGTACGCTCCACCCGCGCCACGACGGCCTCGAACCCCGGATCCCCGACCGTCCGGGTGGGGGAGTGGACAACGGCCGTCAGCGCGTAGCTGGAGAGCCCCTGAAAGTGCTCGTTGATCAGACTGCGTGCTTGGACCGATTGCGAACCCGTGGTCTCCCAGCCGGTGCCTGACAGCGCCTTCTCCACCCTCGGAGCGAACATTCCGAGCCCTACCCCGACGACGAGCCAGCCGACCAGCACCACACGGAAGTGGGTGGCGGTGTAGCGGCCCAACCGGCCGACCGGCCCGACCCGGACGCGGCCGCCGCCGGGACCTCTCGCCTCGTGCTGGAACCTGCGTTCACCAAGGTCGCCCGCCCCGCCGCGGTGGCGCTTGCCGCGCGCTGGCGACCGGCCCGCGAGCAGGGTGCG
>CADCVR010000064.1 GCA_902806205.1 uncultured Solirubrobacteraceae bacterium
GGATCGTCGCGCCGTGGCGTTCGGCGACGGCCCTGCTCGTACCGGGCGTACTTGCGGGGCCGTCGCCGGGCGGCACGGCCCGGCGAGGCGCCCGGATGCTGCCATGGAACTTCGGAATCGGAGCACTAAGGTGCCACGGCGATGCCCGGCACACGGCGCGACGCGCGCGTTCGTCGGATGCTCTTTGCCGGCGACCTGTTCTGTCCTGCGACACCGCGCGGGAACGAGAGGAGAGACCGTGACGACCTGGATCTTCGAGCCCGGCCATACCGAGGCCGCCTTCCGCGCCCGCCACATGATGGTCACCTGGGTCCGCGGCTTGTTCAAGGACGTCCACGGTCAGCTCGAGTTCGAGCTCGACGACCCCGTCGGGTCGACGTTCGCGGGCGAGATCGACACGACGAAGGTCTGGACGGGCGAGCCCGAGCGTGACGAGCACCTCCGCAGCCCCGACTTCTTCGACGTCGACCGCTTTCCCACGATCACGTTCGACGGGCGCTTCACCGAACGCACCGGCGACACGCACTTCAAGGCGGTGGCCGACCTCACCGTCCGCGGCAGCACCCGACCGGTCACCCTGGATGTGGCGTACCTCGGCCGCTGGGAGAGCCCGTTCTGGGTGGGCGACGAGAACCGGGGCGAGATGCGCCGGATCGGCTTCGACGCCCGCACGACGATCAACCGCCACGACTTCGGCGTAGCGTGGCAGGACAAGCTGCCGCGGGGCGGCGTGGTGGTCTCCAACGAGATCGAGCTCGTGCTGGACGTCGAGGCGATCCACCTCGGTGACCTCGAGAGCACGGGAGCGATCTCCTTCTACCGCCGGGACGACCCGCCCGCCGAAGGGCAGGCGGGCAGCCCGGCCGCGGCCGACGTCTGATCGCGCATGCCTTTGACGATCAGTCGTCCCGCGCGCGGCTCGGCTGGACGCGCTTCGGCTCGCCGGGCATCTTGGGGTACTCGGGCGGGTAGGGCATGTCGCCCGCACCCTCGGCCTCGTCGCTCGCGTAGAGATCGAGGAGCGGCTGGAGTGAGTGATGGACGTCGTCGATGGCCTCGTGCAGGTCGCCGCGCTCGGCAAAACGAGCGGGCACGGTGTGGAGGTTCAGCGCGAAGGGGTCGGCGATCCGGGGCAGCTCGTCCCACTCGACCGGGCAGGACACCGGGGCGCCGGGCTTCGCCCGCAGCGAGTAGGCACTGGCGATCGTGCGGTCGCGGGCGTTCTGGTTGTAGTCGACGAAGATCCGCTCGCCGCGTTCCTCCTTCCACCACTTCGTCGTGACGCCTTGGGTGCGCCGCTCGAGCTCGCGGCCGAAGGCGATCGCGGCGCGGCGGACGTCGGTGAACGTCCACCGGGGCTCGATGCGCACGTACATGTGGACGCCGCGATTGCCGCTCGTCTTCGGGAACGCCGTCATCCCGAGGTCGGCGAAGAGCTCGCGCGAAACGCCGGCGACCCGCACGGCGTCGGCGAAGTCGGTGCCGGGCTGCGGGTCGAGGTCGATGCGCAGCTCGTCGGGGTGGTCGACGTCGGCGCGCCGCACGGGCCATGGGTGGAAGGTGATCGTCCCCATGTGCGCGGCCCAGACCGGGACCGCGATCTCGGTCGGGCAGACCTCGTCGGCGTGGCGGCCGGACGGAAACGAGATGCGCGCCGTCTCGACGTAGCCGGGTGCCCCTCTGGGGATGCGCTTCTGGTAGAAGGCGTCGCCGCCCCGCTCTCCGCGCTGAGAGAGGGCGATGTCCGGTCGCACCCCCTTCGTCCAGCGCTCGAGCGTCGTCGGCCGCTCGCGCAGCGCCCGCAGGATGCCGGGGCCGACGGCCGCGTAGTACTGGGCGATCATCCCCTTCGTGACCTCGGCCGTCCGCTCGGTCGCCGGGTAGATGACGCGGTCGGGGCTCGACACCCGGACGCTCCGGCCGCCGGCCTCGATCTCGACCGCGTCGGACGCCATCCTGCGAAGAGCCTAATCCGACGCCGCCCGGGGCGTCTTGCGGCTACCTTGACTCACACCATGTCCCTGCCCAGCGGCGAGGTCCGTACCCCGGGCGAAGCGTGGCGGATCTTCCGCAGCCGCCGGGCGCCGCGCTGGCTGATCGGGGCGCTCGCCCTGCTGCTGCTCACCCGGCTTGCTCTGGGGGATCCGAGCTGGCGTGACGCCGCCGCGGTGGGTGCCGTGGCGCTGATCTACCCCTTCGGCGAGTGGGCGATCCACGTCTACCTGCTCCATCTGCCCCCGGTGCGCTGGCGCGGTCGAGAGGTGGAGCTCCTCACCACCCGTGAGCACCGAGTGCACCACGAGTCGCCCAACGACCTGAACCTGGTGCTGCTCGGAGCGAAGGAGGTGGTCGCCCTGCTGGTGATCGCGGTGCCGCTCGTGGCCAGTGTGCTCGTAGTGCTGCTCCCGGGCCCGTTCCACGGGCGAGCGTGGCTCTCGGCGATCGCCACCGGCGCGGCCCTCGTCCTCCTGTACGAGTGGATCCACTTTCTCATCCACACCGCCCACCGCCCGCGCGCGCGGCTCTACCGGGCGGTGTGGCGCTCACATCGCCTGCACCACTTCAAGAACGAGCACTACTGGCACGGCATCACCTCCACGCTGGCCGACCGGGTCTTGGGGACCGCGCCCGACCACCGAACCGTCGAGCGCTCACCCACCGCCCGCTCGCTTCGGCGCTGATCTTCCCGCTCGGCTCAGGGGTGGAGGTGCAGGCCGACCCGGTCTTCGTCTTCACCCTGACCAAGGTGACGGCGGAGTGCTTCCGCGAGGCGGTGGGCATCGAGCAGCTGCGCATCGCCCGGGACTTCTACGCACTGCTGCACCTGCCGATGATCGCCGGCACCGTGCTCTACGCGCTGGGCGTCAAGAAGGTGCTCGAGCACACCGGCGACCCGTTGAGGACATGCCGGCAGTCGCGCTGTGCGGCGGGGTGGTCCTCTACGCCCTGGCCCACGTCCCCTTTCGGCGGCGCAACACTCAGAGCTTCTCGGTACCCCGCCTGCTCGCCGGTCTCGCGTGCCTCGCGGTCATCCCCCTCGCCCTGCAAGCTGCAGCACTCGTCGCGCTCGCCGCCCTGGCGCTGATCTGGATCACGCTGATCGCCTACGAGACGATCAGGCTCGCGGCATATCGCCAGGAGGTGCGGAGCGGTCGCACCCACGGTGCTCCTCCTTGACGTTCACCGATCGAGCAGGGCCGACGCCCGATCACCCGGTGCCCGAGACGCTCAGACGTCGTAGGTCGTCAGCTCGATCTGGTGGCCGTCGGGGTCGCGCAGGTACAGCGAGTGGCTGATCCCGTGGTCGGAGAAGTGCGTGGCCAAGCCGGCCTGGGAAAGTGCCTCTCGAGCGGCCTCGAAACCGTGCCGGTCCACCCGGAAGGCGACGTGGAGCACCCTGATGGCCGGCGGCTCGGCGTCGTCGGGAACCGAGGAAGGGTGCAACTCCCTCGGGAACAGCGCGATCCCAGTCCCGGCGGCAGACATCATCACCGGTACGTCCCACTCCGTGTGGGTGCGCTCGAGGCCGAGCACCTGCTCGTAGAAGCCTCGCGCGCGCTCGACGTCGGACACCGCGATGGCGACATGGTCGAGGCCCTGGTTGTTGAAGCGCGGCATCAGCCTCCGCGCCGGTCACCGCTCAGGGCCGCCCCCGCGCCGAGCGCGATGTAGACGGTTCCGGTGGCGCGGCACCGGCGGCTTGCGACGCGCGGGCGGGCGGGCAGCCGGGCGCCGATCGCGCTGGTCCCGAGCGCGTACAGGCAGTCGATCGCCAGGCCGAGCACCGCCATGAGTCCGCCCAGCACGAGGATCTGGAGCGCGACGGGACCGGTTGCGGGATCGACGAACTGCGGCATCAAGGCGACCAAGAAGCTCGCCACCTTGCGGTTCAGGACCTGGACGAGGAGCCCCTGTCGAAACGCATCGGCCGTCGAGACCGGCTCGGCACCGGGCCCCGCCTCGTCCAGCGCGGCCGCCCCGAGGAGCGTCCGGATGCCCAGGTAGCGCAAGTACGCGGCGTAAGTTCGGCCCGGGGATGGCGATCAGTGCCAGCGCGGCGAGCGAGAAGACCAGGAGGGTGGAGGATTCCGGCATCCGGTGAGGTCACGTTACGGGTTCGCTCAACACGTCTGGGCGAAACGCCCCTCCGTGGGTGCGAGCGGGGGCATCCGCTCCCACTTCACGATGGTCAGCGGGATCCGGCAACGAGGCGTCGGGCCAGCCAATGTCATGGCGCTGCGGCCCCTTCGTCACCAAGTGGAGATCCGGTCGGGCTCGGCTTGCCGCGTCCGAGCGGCCGAGCGCGGTGTGTTCGGCGCCTCAGGGCGCGCGGCGGAGCACTGCGAGCACGGGGGCGATCCGCTGCTCGGCGATGTTGCGCCCGAGGCTCGCCATCCGCTCGTCGCGGTCGGGCATGATCAGTCCGAGTTCCACGGGTGGGTTCGGATCCGCAGGCGCGCTCGTCAGCTCGGCGACGGCCGGCGCGACCGCGGTCGCTCCGACCTCCCAGACCTCAGCGGCGAACCCCGGGTGCTCGAGCACCGTGCGAAGCGCATCGGGCGCAAGGAGGTGGCTCTCGGCCGGCCCGTCCGCCCAGGGAACCGGGAAGAACGGATCGCCTCCGGGACCCGCGACGGTCTCGGCGAGCGCCCAGCGGCCGCCGGGCGCGAGCATGCGGTGCGCTTCTGCTGCGAGCGGCGCCACGTCGGCGACGTTCGGCAGGACCGCCTGGGTCCAGACGAGGTCGAAGGTCCCGTCCGCGAACGGGAGCGCGTCGCCGTGCGCTTCGACGATCTCGATCGCGTCCTCCAGGCCGGTAGCGGCATCGAGTTCCGCGGCGAGGCGGCGAAAACGCGCGACCGGCTCGATCGTGGTCACGCGGGCGCCGAAGCGTGCTGCCAGCACACGGGCCGGCCCGCCGATCCCGGCGCCGAGGTCGAGCACGCGCTCGGCGGGCCGCAGGTCGGCGAGCTTCGCGAGAGCCACCGTTCCGGCCAGGCCGAGCGCGTGGCACTGATCCATGGCGACGAGGTCGTTCACGCGTAGCCGCCCAGGGTCCAATCCCGCCTTGCGGAGAGCGTCGCGGACGCGGCCCGTGAGGTCGGGTCCGTCGTAGTAGGAAGTCAGTTGCGTGGACATGCCGGGCAGCATCGCCACGCAGCGGGCGCTTCGCATCAGGGGGCGCCGGTGATCTTTTCGGCGAGCGCCCCGCGCAGCTGCGTCCGCGCGTTGACGCCCAGCTTCTGAAACGCGTGGCGCAGGTGCGTTTCCACGGTGGCGACGGTGACGTAGAGCGCGGCGGCGATCTGCCGGTTCGTCCGTCCCTCGGCGGCCAGCTCGGCGACGCGCCGCTCGCTCGGCGTCAGCGCGTCCGTGCCGGTACGCACCAGGCGTCGCGGGCGCGCGCCTGCCGCGCGCAGCTCCGTGCGCGCGTGCTCGGCCAGCCCCGCCGCACCGCATCGGTGCGCAAGCTCCATCCCCCGCTCGAGCGGCTCGCGCGCGGCGCTGCGCTCGCGGCCGCGGCGTCGCGCGGCGCCCAGCTCGACGAGCGAGCGGGCGTGCTCGAGCCGTGCGAGGCCGCCGTCGAGCGCGTCGACCGACGCCTCGAGCGCCGCGAGGTCGACGGGTTCGGCCACAAGGCCCGTCCCGCGCAGCGCGATGCCGAGCACCTCGCGACCACCCCAGAGGCGAGCAGCGGCGAGCTCCTCCGCCGCGAGCCGCCGCGCGTGGTCCCCGTCGCCACGCGTGGCGAGCAGCCGGGCAGCCCTGGAGCGCCACGGCGGCACGGGGCGCTCCAGGCCCCACCCTCGCAGGCGGCGGCCGAGCTCGAGGAGACCGCTGACCGCCTTCTCGTCGCGGTGCTCGGCCTCGGCGACGCGCGCCCGCGCGAGGAGCCTGACGTTGTCGAGCATGCGCTCGGGCACCGGCCCCGGTGGGTCGCACGTGGCAAGCAGCACCGCGGCCTCGCCGACCCGGCCCGCCTCTACCAGGACGAGCGCGAGCTCGGCGCCGACGATCCGATCGAAGCCGAGCTGCATCTCGACGGCCGCAGCGTAGGCCTCGCGCAGCCGCCGCTCCGCCGCCTGCAGGTCGCCACGCAGGCGCAGGCACATGCCGAGGATGTTCGAGGCCTGCGTCCACGCAACCGGCAGGCCGAGTTCGCCCAGTTCCTCGAAGATCCGCGCCAGCCACGCCTCGGCCTCGTCGAGCTCGTACGCGTTGATCAGGTTGACCGCGGTCCCGCCCAGGGCGGCGCGCGGCAGCAGCCCGTCGGGCGCGGCACGCTGCACGACCCGGGCGGCGGCGGCAAGCTCCGCAGCGGTGGCGTGAGGTCGGTTCAGGGCATCGATGGCCATCGCGTAGCGCTCGCCGGGCGTTGCGCCCGCCAATCCGGCGACTGTCGCGGCCAGGCGCCCCTGGGCATCGGAGTCCCCCGGTCCGGGCGCGTAGCGCTCGCAGACGGCGAGCATCGCCAACACCTGCAGTGCCAGTTCCTCGCCGGGCTCCCCGCGCAGCGCATCTCGCAGGATCGCCGCCGCCTCGCGATGCTCTTGCGCGCTCGCCAGCGCTTCGCCGAGCTCGAGTGCCAACCGAGCGCGCGCGACAGGCTCGGCCTCGCCGCGAAGCACCTCACGCATCCGTACCGCGCCGGCGGGCTCCCCCGCTGCGACCTCCGCCCGCGCGAGGTCCAGCCGCAGGCCGGCGTCTGCGCAACGCCCGGCCAGTGCATGGCGCAGCAGCGTGGCGGCGACGTCGGGAGCGCTGCGACGCCGGGCATCCGCCGCGGCGCGTCGCAGCACGCGCGTCGTCCACTCGTCCCCGTTGGCCTCTGCAGCGAGAAGCTGTGCGGCGACGAGCCCGATGTCGGCGGCGCGGGCGTCGAGCACGCGGGCGGCGCGCAGATGCAGCGCCGTGCGCTCCGCCGCGGGGACGCCGGCGAGCGCGGCTACGCGCAGGAGGTCGTGGCGCCACGCGAGCGGCACGGCGTCGGCGAGCAGCGCCACGGCGGCGAGCTCCCCCGCCGCGGCCGCTGCGTCATCCTCGCGGAGGCCGGCCAGAGCGGCAGCGTCGCCAAGCCGGGCCTTCTCGCCGAAGATCGCGGTTGCCCGCGCCAGGCGCCGCGCCGCCTCGGAGACCGCGGCAAGACGCAGCGTCACCGAGCGCGTGACGGCCTCCGGCGCCAGGCGTCCGACCTGTAGCGCCGTGGCCGCGTCGTCTGCCGCCGGCGCGGCGGCGAGCGCGCGGGCGAGTTCGACGACGAGCAGCGGCGTGCCGCCCGTGGCGCTCAGGCACGCGTCGCGCAGCGCGGCCCCCACCTCGCGTCCCAGGCCTCCGCGCAGCACGACACCCACGGCCTCTGCGCTGAGCGCCGGTGGACGCACGCGGCGCACGGGCGCCGCGTCGAGCAGCCGGGCGACGAGCTCTGGTGCCTCGCCGCCGCGGACGCCGACGATCAGCGCGATCGACAGCGCCTCGACCCGCCGGGAGAGATAGAGCAGGAAGCGCACGGAGGCCGCGTCCGCCCAGTGTGCGTCGTCCACCAGCAGCGCCCGGGGAGCGCGCGCCGCAAGCGCAGCCGTCAGCGCATAGAGGCCGTGCACCACGGCGCCGGTGTCCTCGGCGCCGCCGGGCCCTCCCGCCGCATCCCCCAGCACGCGCGCGACGGCCGCGCCGGCACCCTCCAGCGCGGCGTCAAGGCCCTCGACCGCGGGGTCGAGCAAACTTCGCACGACGCCATAGGGAACGCCCTGCTCGAGTTCGTGCGCCCGCGCGCCGGACACGACGACGCTCAGACGCGCTGCGGCGACCGCCGCGTCCTCGAGCAGCCAGGTCTTGCCGATGCCGGGCGGCCCCTCGACGAGCACGACCGCCCCGCTCCCGCGCACCGCCGCAACCAGCGCAGCGCGCAACTCCCCGCGCTCGGCCTCGCGCTCGAGCAGGCCAACAATGGGCTCCTCGCCAGCCACGACGTGACCCTATCGGCCTGCCCTTCGGCGGTTGCCCGTCGAAGTCGGCCCGGCTTTAGTCACCCCGATCAGAATGCTCATCGCTTGGCCGCCGCAACCGATCCGGACATCGCCTGGATGGCCCGGCGCGGGCGCGGTGGAGTTGGGCGTCGAGGTAGTGATGCATCCGCGCGTTGGCGCACCAGCCCTCGAGGTTGGCTCGGTCGACGGCGTGCAGGCCGTGGCGCGCAGCACGTTTCATCGTCAACAACACGTCGAGCATCTCGTCTTGGTTCGAAAGGCGCTGCGAGATCGCTGCGAGGCGGCGCTGTGGTCTTGCTCGGCGCGCGTCCACAGCAGTGGCGCGAGCGGACTAAGAAGCTGCTTTCAGAAGGGCGGGACGGGTCGGTGGACCTAGGACAGTCAGCGACGCAACTTGCGCACGAAAACCGGCAACCGCTTCGAAGCTCATCTGATCAGCGGATAGATCCAACACGACGCTCTGATTGGTTTTGACCGATGACTTCCGGTCCATTGCGAGGTCTGCACGAGCATGACTCAGAGCGAACTGCGCATCGGGCAAGTGGCGACGATCATGGTTCCGGTGACGGACCAAGACGCCGCCCTCGCCTTCTACGTCGAGATTCTCGGGATGGAGAAAGTCAACGACTTCACCTACGCGACCGGGGAGCGTTGGCTGGAAGTGTCGCCGGTCAAGGGCAGCTCGAACCTCTGCCTGGTCAATAGCCGGCCTGAGCGGCCGGCGGGGATCGAGACGGGTGTCGTCCTCTTCAGCACCCACGTCCTTGCCGACCTAGACGCCCTCCGCGCCCAAGGGCTCGATGTGGACGAGCACCCACTGCCCGAGGGCGAGGTCACCTGGTGGAGCGGCGCTCCACTGGCCGGCGTCCCAACGCAGTTTCGCTTGCGCGATCCAGACGGCAACTCCTTCCTGATCGTCGCCGCGCCATGAAGCCGCGATGCGGCGGTCTTCAGTGCTAAGCAGCAACGGGCGCTCGCGCAGGCATCTCGACAGCGTCGCGCAAGACCCTCCATCAGCCGGACGACACCTGACTCGCCGCTCCGACTTACCAGCCCGAGCGACGGGCCAGTGCTCTGCCCACCGAAAGCCGACGAGAGCGCTCGACGCGATAGCGCGTCTGAGCGACTACGCCTCGCCGTCGGTCTCCCCAGGACATGAGCTCGCGGATCGCGCGGCAGTCGCGACTTGGCGGAAGGGTGGCGAGGACGTCGGGGATGAGCCGGTACAGGATGAAGTGCACGCGCGCAGGCCTCGTCGGCGCGCCCGACGGGGCGACACACGTTGGCGGCGGGTCCTTTCGCGGCGCGTCTACCACGACACGCACGCCGATCGCCGTCGTGCCGGGGGTGTTGCAGCTCGTCGGGGAACTCTACGCGCTCTGCGACGCGCCCGGGCGTGATGTTCGAGCGCGACGACGACTTCGCCGCCGGGGCGCAGATTCATTCGACGCATTCGAGCGCGGCGCGCACTCGCCCTCCTCAGGGGATCCGCTGCAGGACGGATACGCGTTCGCCGGCTGGCTGCCGGCGACCGGCGTCATCCACCACAGCTTCGCGGGCCCACGCCACGCCCGTACCAGCGAAGAGAAGCATCTGGCGACCGCACAGTAAGCACATCGGGTAGATCCGCAGGGCACACCTGAGCCCATGCGCAAAGACGGCGCGCACCGGCTACGAGGACGCGACGTCAGGAGGCCGGGGCCCTGAGCGTTCCCTCCCCATGCCGCGGGCTAGGTGGGGTGGAGCTCGCGACCGCGCTTCTCCAGCTTGCCGTCGCTCTCCAGCTGCTTGATGACCCGGTACAACGACGTGGGGTCGACGCCGAACTCAGCCCCCGCGTCCTTGACGGTGAGACCGGGGCGCCGCCGAACCAGAGCCGCGAGCTGCTCGGCGCGCTGGCCCGAGCGCGAGCCGCCCGGCTGCCGGCTCTTCTTCGTGGAGGCTCGGGAGCTGGGCTTCTTGGGCTTTGCCTGCGTCTTGGCACGGGAGCGGGACGGTGCGGCCTCGGGTGCACCGTCGTCGGCTGCGGCGGTGGCAGACACCTGGGGCGCAGCAGGCTTCCGAGCAGCCTTGGGAGCGCGACGGCGGCCGCTGCCGGCTCGACGCTGCTGCGGCTCCACCGTCGCGTCAGTGGCAATTCCGAGACGCTCAGCGGCCTTCTGAAGCTCGGAGTACTCGTCTAGGAGCGGACGCAGCTCCGTCATCCGCGCGCGCACCTTCTCTTCGAGCCCTGTGAGCTCGTCCAACACCGACATGCGTTCCTCCTCGTTGACAACGGTGTTCTACCCGGTGCCGCCCGACCCGAGTGCATTTCAGCGTGCAGCCTGACTGGCCGACGAGCAAGGACGGCGTGCATCGACCACGCGAGGTGGGTTGCGCGCAGCGGAAAGTCAACGACGTGGAGATCGGGTCACTCGTCTGACCGTAGGACGGCAGGGCGCCGGACCGACCGTGCCCGTGGTTGCGCAGGGTCGTCAACTGCATTGCGTCGACAGCCGGACCAGGAGAGCATCTGGAGCGTGAGCTGGCACTTCTCGGGAGCTGGCACTTCTCGGGTCATTCGCCTTGGCCTGACGAGCGGCGCACATGAGCGCCAACCCCTGGGTGGACAAATGTACGATTTGCGGCTGAGTTCGGTCAGGCGGCAGCCGAAACGTGTTACACCTTGAAGGGGCGCAACGGGCGGGGGGTTTGCTTGTTGGGTTCTGGGCGCGGGCGGGGGGTGCTGTGCGCGTCGGTCAGCCGATAGGAAAAGGAGATCCTTGTGAGCTTTGGTTTTGTGCGGGTGGCTGGTTGTCTTGCGGTGCTGGTCGGTGGCGGGGTGGTGGGGGTGGCGCCTGCGGTGGCGCAGAGCACGTCGCCGAGTTCGTTTTTTAATTGTCGGGCTAGCGCGTTGTACGCGTCGCTGGGCGGCAACGACCGGGTGGAGCCGATTGTCGCCAACGGCAACCCGCGGACGGGTATGCAGCGCAGCGCCGATTTCGCGTTGTGCGCCGATGGCGATGTGGGGGCGGGAAGCTTGCCCACGCAGCTGGGCATTGCGCCGGAAGTGCTCAGTGCGCGTACGGCCAGCGCGATCACGAGCATCGATCCCGACCAGGCGTTGCCGGTCGATCAGACCGCGGGGGCGAGCGCCTCGATTGAGGATCTGCGCTTGGCGTTGGGTTCTGAGCAGGTGCTGCTCGGTGTAGCGCTTGCCAACTCGTCGGCCAGCGCGCGCTGTAACGCGGCCACGCCGGTGCTTGGCGGGCAAAGCCAGCTGACCGGGTTGACGCTCGGCGGCACGCCGGTCACGTTGGATGAGCTTGTCAAGGCGCTGAGCGATGCGCTGCGGCCGCTTGGCCCGATCGTGGAGATCACGCCCAACGAGCAGATTCGCGACGCGCAGTCGCTGACCGTCCGCGCGCTGCACATCCGGGTACTGCGCTCCGCCGGCGCTGCGCCGTTGCTTGACGTGGTGATCGCCGAGTCGCGGGTGATCGCGCCGGCCGGCGTGTGCACCCGGCCCTCAGGCGTCTCTGGTAGCGGCGACGTGCGTGCTTGCGCTGCGGGCTCCACGCTGGATGCTCAGCGCGGCGTGTGCATCATCCGCGGTGAGGGCCCCGCAGGTAGGGACATCGTGATCGGTCGTCCTTTCCAGGGCCCCAGCGGCGGCCGCGTCGACTCGCTGCGCGACGCCCGCCGGCGCTTTCCGAACAACCCGTGCGTCAGGGGTGAGGGGCTCGGGTTTGTGATTATCGGGACCGACCGCGCCGATCGCATCACCGGCACCAACGGCTCTGATCGCATCATCCTGCGCGGCGGCAACGACCAGACCTCATCGGGGCGCGGCAGTGACTGCGCCGACGGCGGGCCGGGACGCGACGTGCTCACCGGCGGGATCGGCAACGACCGGCTGTTCGGCTCTGCGGGCAACGACGCGCTGAACGGCAGCACCGGAAACGACCGCCTCAGCGGCGGCTCGGGCAACGACTCGATCAACGCCGCCTTCGGCGCCGACCGCGTCTCCGGTGGGCCCGGCCGCGACTTCATCAACGTCGCGACCGCCGGGCGCCGCGCCCGCGTCAGCTGCGGCGCCGGACGCGACAAAGTGCGCTTCAACAACGAAGAAAAACGCGCGATCCGCCGTGACTGCGAAGTGCGCTATGAGTTCTCCGACCGACCCCGCAACCGCTAGAACACCAAGAGACAACCCCGGAGAGCCGCCCAACACGGCTCTCCGGGGCGGGTCACGTTCGTCGGCTTCAGCCACGACCGGGCCGGTCGCCGTGACGATCGCTGCGGCGCCTCATCGTCCGTCTTAGAGGACCGGCGGCGGCCCCACGACCTCGCAAGCGCACGCGGTCAGCTTCGTCCTCCGCGAGCGCGGCTTCCGGGCGGGCCGCTTTCGCGTCGCCTATCAGTCCTGCGACGACTCCGTCGCGCGGACGGGTTGTTCGACGAGGGGAAGTGCGCAGCCAACGCGCGCGCCTATGCGGCCAACCGCGCGACGTCGTCGCCGTGATCGGAACGCTGAACTCGCCGTGCGCGGTCGCGGCCGTGCCCGAGCTCAACCGCGCCCCCGGGGGGCCGCTCGCGATGGGTCTTCTCCGCTCAACTCGTTCGTCGGGCTCACCTGCGCTGCCCCAGGCGTCGCGCGAACGTTGCTTGCTTCGCTGTATCCGACCGGCCGGCGCAACTTTCTGCGCGTCTACCCCACCGACGACCTGCAGGGGGCCGCGCTCGCGCTGCTCGCCCGCGACCGCGGCCGGCGCAGCGTGTACGTGCTCGACGACGGCGAGCCCGGCTATGGGGCGTTGCTGGCGACGGGGTTCGCGACGACGGCCGATCGACTCGGTCTGCGGATCGCGGGCCGCTCGACCTGGGATCCCCAGGACGGCTCCTACGAGGCGCTGGCACGGCGCGTCGCCGCGTCGGCGCGCGGGCCGTCTTCGTCGGCGGCCTGCTCGACACGAACGCCGCCCGCGTGGTGCGCGACCTGCGCGCAAGGCTCGGGAGCGGTGTCGACCCGCTCGCGCCCGACGGGCTCACACCACTGCCGCTGCTCGTGCGCTCCGCCGGACGCTCGGCACGCGGAGTGTTCGTGAGCCTCGCCGGCGTCGTCTCCGAGAAGCTGCCGCCTCGTGGCGCCGAGTTCGTACGCCGCTTCGGCGCACGCAGACCGGCGACACGATCGAACCCGCCGCCGTCTACGCGGCGCAGGCGGCAGAAGTCGTGCAGGATTCGATCGCGCGGTCGGACGGAACGCGCGGCTCGGTCCTGGACGAACTCTTCCGCACGCGTGTACGTGGCGGGCTGCTCGGCGACTTCTCGTTCGACAGGCGCGGCGACATCACCGAGAGCCCGGTCACGATCTTGCAGGTCGCGAACGGAGGGCCATCGCGACGCGTGGCCAGCGTCGTGGCACGCGTCTGGAGGCCGCGCGCGGAGCTCGTCAACCAAAGGCCGTTAGGTGGGTGGGGCTCGCGGTGGGACGGTCTCGTCCACGGTGGCGGGGGAAGGCGCGGGTCCCGCCCGAGCAGTACTCGACCCCGGACTTCCCCGTCCTGTCAGCGGTAGACGGGTGTGTGGGTCCGTGCTCCAGGCACCGGTCGACCTACACGTCGACGAGCTCAGTGCGTTCGACAGGAGGAGAGGCCAGCGGCAACAGCGGGGCCGCCGGAAGCGGCGGTGGCGGCTGAGCCAATAGGCTGGCGCCCAGCCACGCATCCAGCCGTTCGTTTCAAGGAGGCACCCATCATCCCAGCAGACGATTACGCCGGCGATCGACCGGAGCGCTCGGAGGGGCAGCGCGCCAAGGGCCGGATCGCGCTCGTGCTCGCGGGCGGCGGCGCGCGCGGCGCCTATGAGATGGGTGTGCTGGCGGTGCTGGCGCCGGTCTTGGAGGAGCAGGGTGACCAGATCGAGATCATCATCGGCACCAGCATCGGCGGGATCAACGCCACCTATCTCGCCGCCAACGCGCACCGCCCACTCAGCGAGGCGGCCAAGGGTGGCGCGGAGGTGTGGCGCAATCTGCGCTACCGCGACGCGATGCGCTCGCTGCTCGCGCCGTCCGCCCTGATCCAGTTGCTGCGCTTCGTCGGCACCTTCCTGGGCCTTCCGGTGAAGGCCGTCTCGAGCCTGCTCGACACGACCCCGCTGCGAAAGACCATCAACCGCGTCATCGAGTTCGAGCGCATCGCGGACAACCTCGCCGACGAGGGGACGCCGCTGCACGCCGTCGGCGTTGTCGCCACGTCATACGAGACCGGTCGCAGCATCGTCTTCCACCAAGGTGGCGAGACCCCGCCGACCAACGAGGAGCGGGCGATCGACTACGTGGCGGCCCAGCTCACCAGCGTCCACGTTCTCGCGTCGGGAGCGATCCCGGTCATCTTCCCCGCCGTCGAAGTGGGCGAGCCGGCGTCACACCGTGGCTGGTACGGCGACGGAGGGGCGCGGCTGAACGCCCCGCTCGACCCGGCGCTCGAGCTCGGCGCCGAACGGGTCATCATCATCGGCCTCAACTCGGCGGAGGTTCCCGAGGATCCCCCCGTGGCGACCAGGCCCGACCTCTTCGACGGTGCGGCGTCGCTGCTGGGCGTTCTGGCAGACCAGCTCACGAGCGACGTCGCCACGCTGACCGCCATCAACGAGGCCGTCGAGCAAGACGACGACACCGGCGAGGCGGACTCCCACAAGAAGGTCCCCTACATCTTCGTCGTCCCGTCAGACCGGATGAGGATCGGGCGGATCGCTCTGGACGTCTACGCCCGCCACTACCAGAGCGGCCGAGCCATCCTGCGCTTCCCCAACCTGGCGCTGCTCGGGCGCATCACCGATGCGGCTCGCAACTCGATGCACGGCGAGCTGTACAGCTACCTGTTCCTCGCGCGGGAGTTCATCGACGAGTTGATCGAGCTCGGCCGTGCCGATGCACAGCGCTGGCTGGACACCGAGCACGATCAGTGGCCATGGCGACTCGAGGGCCCCACCGAGGTCTGACCGCACCAGGGAGGCGCCTCTGGCGCTCAGTCATCCGGAGCGCCGACGGCCAGGAGTAAGGACCCTGAGTCACGGCCGGCTCTGATGGGCGTCGGTGGTCACCAAGACCGGAATGCCGTCGACGTGCCGGCTGATGCGGTGGCGGGTGAAGCGGCCGCGCCGCTGAGGGCGCGGCGCGCGGAAGGCGAACGGCAAGCGCTCCATGAGGCCGAGCAGCTCGAAGGGCCGCATCACCGCCGTCGTCCTGGCGGGCGCGATCAACAGGCATGCGTTCCGGATGACGGCTTGGCGCTGGGCGTAGAGCAGCTGATGGATGCCGCTCGAGTCGATGAAGTCGATGTTTCGCAGGTCGATCCAGCACAAGGTGCCCAGTTCGAGCGCCACGTCGACGGCCGTGCGCAACCTGGGCGCGGCAACCAGGTCGATCTCGCCGGAGCACCGGATGCAGACCTCGTCACCGTCCATGACCACCGTGATGCGCGTGATTCGAGCTCCGTCCACTGGGCTGCCTCCAAGCTCGGTCGGTTCCACAGACCGGCAAGCCGGCGGGTGTCCTTGTTGATCGATGACCCCGTTGTTGAGGTCAGACTCACCACCACTTTGAGATAAAAGCGATCATGCGGCCCTACTCGGCAACCCCAGCCAACAAGTCGAACCTAGCAGTCCGTGCGGCCCGCGCACAAGCGGACATTTCATCAACAACGAGGCTTCAGCCTGCCGGCGCGTCGCTCGATCGGAGTTACGTGGCCATCACCCGGTTACTGTCACCGGACCGGAACGCAAGCGTCGGGTGAAGACACCGTTTTCACTTCGGGGTTCGCAGGCCCTCGGCGTAATCGCGGTCGACGGGGCTAATCGGCGTCGGTTAGCGATCCTCGTCGCGCTCACCGTCGCCCTCAGACAAGGTGCCGCAGAAGGCCCCGCACCACCGCAGGGCGAAGTCAGCCAGAGGGGACGAAGACGTGAAGACGAGATTTCTGGCAGTGGCGGTGATCTGCCTGGCAGCACTGTCCGCGTTGTGGCTGTCGCTGGTGGTGGCTACGGCCCAGCAGGGCACGACACGCGGGCTGGCGCGCGCGCCGATGGGTCAGACGCTGCCCGAGGACCACCAGACGATCACCAGTGCGCTGCGCGTCGACCTGACGCGCGACTTCGCCACGCTGCCGCTGCACAAGGGCAGCGTCCGCGGCGAGACCGTGTGGTTCGTCATCACCGACGTCTCCGACGCCTCGATCGCCCGCGAACTGGGGATCAACCACTCGCCCAAGCTCAGCAACGTCCCCCGCGGCTGCCCCGCCTGCTCGCAGACCGTCAGGAGCAGCGACCCGCTGCTGGGCAAGGCGCCCGTCGAGTTCGAGGGCAAGCCGGACTTCAGCCCCACGCGCACCGTGGTGGCCGGGCCGCGCGCGTTCCCGCCGCAGTCCTTCACGAGCGGTGCGATCGGCGAGGCCAACTACAGCCCGTTCGTCACCGTTCAGGGCAGCGGCGTCGTCTACAACGCCCCGATCGTGGCCGTCGGCGAAGGCCCGTTCGACGTCACGACGCACCGCAACACCCACGACCGGACCCTGGCGATCGACACGAAGAAGATGACCACGGACCACCTGTTCGTCCGCGGCTTCTCCAACGGCGAGTCGATCCTCTACCTCAGCTTCGAGTCCTCCGACGCGTTCACCGCGGTCATCGAGCGCAGCACCTTCGTGCCTGCCCTCGTCGACGCGCCGTTCGCCAACGGCGGCGGCCAGGCCGACTCGGCGCGCGCGTCGATCTTCACGTTCGTCAACGCGAAGACCGGGCTGGGCCGCAAGCGGACCCAGGGCCTCACCCACGCGCTGAAGGACGGCTTCGCCGGACGCGACGCCGCCGTGGCCAACCCGGAGGTCCTCGAGGCGTTCCGCCGGGGCGCGGACGTGAGCAACATCTTCGACGTCTTTCCGACGAACTCCCGGCGAGCGGACCGCCGCGAGTACAGCCCGCTGTGGGACTTGCAGGTCGGGGTCTACAGCAACGCGGCGCTGGCCCAGGGCCTCAACGGCCTCAAGCGCGACGCGAACAGGGTGCGGCGCCTCGCCGCCCGTGGCCTCGTGACCTCGCCCGGAGGCGAGCCGCTCGGCTCGGCCAACGTGCTCATCAACTGTCCGGCGCTCGGCTTCCTGTCCACGGCGCCCCGTGGGCCCCGCACCCCCGTTCCCGGCGTCCAGCCGTAGAGAGGATCGACACGATGTATCACTCCCCGAACGAGGCGCTGGCCCCAGAGGAGCCCGCCGCCCTGGAGGAGCTCGCAGGCGACCCCGCGTCGCGCAAGCGCTTCCTGCGCATGGTGGGCGGGGGCGCGGCCGGCGCGTTCGCCCTCGTCGTCTCCGGCTGCGGCGACGGTGACGGCGGAAGCGGCGATCGCAATGGCTCAGCGAGCCCGGCGAGCGGCAGTGCCGAGCAGCAGCGCGACGAGGCCACCCCTGGAGGCGCCGCCGGGACACGGGAACCGAGCCCGGACCCGCGCAAGGGCACGAGCGACGAGGAGATCCTCAACTACGCCCTCAAGCTCGAGTACCTCGACACCGCCTTCTACGCGGCCGTGATCGAGGCCGACCTCTTCCGCGGCGCCGACCGCGACATGCTGCGGCGCTTTCAGGAGAACGAGCGCGCGCACCTGCAGGCGGTCACCGCGCTGCTCGAGAAGATCGGCGGCACGCCGGTCGAGCGGCCGAAGACGCGGTTCCCGCTCGGCAGCCCGGGCGCGGCCTTGCGGCTGGGCTCCGCGCTGGAGAACGCCGGGGCGGCGGCGTACCTCGGGCAAGCCAACCGGATCCGCAGCAAGGAGGTGCTCGCGGCCGCGCTCTCGATCCATACGGTCGAGGCGCGGCACGCCGCGGCGCTCAACGGCCTGCTCGGCCGCCCCTCCGCACCGACAGGCAGCTTCGCGCAGCCGCTGTCGATGGAAGAGGTCCTGACCAACACCCAGCGCTTCATCGTCTCGACGTGAGCCGCCCGAACCGAAAGGACCACCCCGTGTCCTGTGCTCCGCGCTTCGCCGACCCGAGCCTCGTGGCGATCGAGGTCCGCGGCGTCACTCGCAGCGCCTTCCTGCTGCGCAGCACGCTGGCCGCCGGCGCGGTCTTCGGCGCGGGCGCGGTCGGACCCTTCGTCGGTGGAGCGCTCGCCCAGAAGGGCGGCGGCGGCGCGGACGTCGACATCCTGAATTTCGCCCTGACGCTCGAGTACCTCGAGACGGCCTTCTACGAACGGGCGCTGAGGTTGCCGCTGAGCACAGAGGTCCGCGGCCTCGCACGCAACTTCGGCGAGCACGAGCGCGAGCACGTCGAAGCGCTCCGCGACACGATCGACCAACTCGGCGGCGATCCGGTCCGGGCACCTGAGCTCGCCTTCCCGCGAACGGGCGAGCGGGCCTTCCTGCGGCTGGCCCAGACGCTGGAGGAGACCGGTGTCTCGGCCTACAACGGCGCGGCGGTCATGATCGGGTCGGCGGAGGTGCTGGCGGCCGCCGGCACGATCGTCCAAGTCGAGGCCCGGCACGCCGCGGCCATCCGGCTGCAGCGGGGACTCGAGCCGGCGCCCAGACCGACCGACGAGAGCCTGGAGATGGAGCAGGTGCGGAAGGCGATCGACCCGTTCGTGAAGTCCTGACCGGCGACGGGGCCAGCGGTCCGAACTCCCTCCCCGGTCCCCCGAGCGGCCTGCGATGCAGCGCCGCCGGGCGACCGCGATCGGACTGACGGTCTCGTCGCCCTCGCCGCAAACGCGCGCGGCTTCCGGCGACCGTTTCCTTACGATCCGGTTTCGGCCGTTGCTCAGCAACGCGCGCCGCTCCTAGACTGCGTGCGCGAGGGCAGCTCCACCGAGGTCCGCCCAGGGCCGTTGCGGCGTGGATGGCAGCGCTTGACTTCCTGTTCTCGCCTCCCCACAACGCGATGCCAGGAGGCGGCCGTGGCGATCACCGTAGCTCTGAGAAGTGTCTCGCAGTTCACCCTCGAGCCGGGCGACAGGGCGATGGGTCAACGTGTCTGAGGCTTCCGACGCGCCGGCGACGACCAACGGCACGCTTGGAGGTGCAGGGCCCGAGAGCGTGGTGTTCGGTTGCGCTGAGGCGTCTGACGTCCGGTCGGGCGCTGCGCTTGCGATCTCACCCTTTGCTGCTCTGGAGATCGTCGGGCGCGTTCCGCCCAGCGCGCTGCTCGACCTGCGTCGCCTGGCGACGCTGCGGGAGGTCGCGCGGTGTGGCAGTTACTCGGCCGCTGCGGAGGCGCTGCACTTCACGCCCTCGGCGGTGTCGCAGCAGATGGCCGGCCTGGCGCGTGACCTGGGCTGGGTCCTCTTCGAGCGTACGCCGCGGGGGATGCGGCTCACGGCGGCCGCCGAGACGCTCGTCGACCACGTCGACGCGGTCTTCGCCCGGCTCAACGAGGCCCAGGGCGAGCTGGAGGCCGTGACCGGTGGCGTGGGTGGACGCCTACGTGTCGGCTCCTTCCCGACGGCCACGGTGAGGTTCGTGGCCGGCGCGATGAGCGTCTTCCACGATCGCTTCCCGCGGGTGGAGCTGTCCTTCTCCGACGGCGAGCCGCACGAGAGCATCGGGCGGCTCAAGGAGCGCGAAGTCGACCTGGCCGCGGTCTTCGACTTCGATCACCTGACGCTGGAGACCGACTACGACGGGCGCACCGTCTGCCAGGACCGGGAGATCGACTGCCTGCAGCTCTTCGACGACCCGTTCTCGATCATGCTGCCCCGCGATCATCCCCTGGCGTTGCAGGAGCACGTCGAGATCGCCGACCTGGACGGCGAGCGGATCCTGGGCGGGCCTTCCGGCTGCTCGCCCTGGGAGGGCGACCTCCGGGTGCTGTGCCGGCGCGCCGGCTTCGATCCGCGAATCGAACGGCGGTACCGGACCGTCGACTTCGCCGCGCTCCAGGCCATCGTCGCCACGGGCAGCGATATCACCCTGGTGCCCGAGCTCGCCCTGATGCCGCCGTGCGAGGGTGTCGTCGTGCGCCCGCTGATCGACAGCCCGGTCCGCCATGTCGCGATCGCGACGCTCGCCGGGATTCCGCCCTCGGCCGCGGTGCAGATCATGGTCGAGTTGCTTCAGGAGGCGGCTGCGGCCTGGTGCGCCCCGCCGTGCACGGTCGCCGCCGTCGCCACGGGCTGACCTCGCCACGTTCGGGGCCGCCGACCGCCGACACGCATCCTGCGGCCGTAGCGCCTGGCCGCTCGCTCGTCTCGCGGAAAGGACTCAGGTCCCGGCTGGGTAGCCGGCGGCTCTCAGGGCATGGGCGAGATGAGCGAGATTGCGGGCGAGGGTGGCGGCGCTCTGCGCGGTCTTCTCCGGGGTGGGGTGCTTGTCGTTGAAATCGATGGGCTGCATGGCCTCCCCCACCCAGTACGTCGAGCCCTCTGCCGGGATCGTGAAGCCGACGTCGCTGAGGGCTTGGGCAAGCTCTGCGAAGACGTGGTGGGCACCGTCCTCGTTGCCCACCACGGCGACTCCGGCGACGCGGTCGTAGGAGACCATCCGCCCGAGGTCGTCCGTCTCGGCCAGGAACGCGTCGCAGCGCTCGAGGACGCGCTGGCAGACGCTCGAGGGGTGTCCCATCCAGATCGGTGTGCCGAGCACCAGGATGTCCGCGTCGAGGATCCGGCGGCGCAGCTGAGGCCACTGGTCACCGTCGCCTTCGTCGCTGCTCACGCCGGCGTGGACGTCGAAGTCGACGACCCGCAGGATCTCTCCTTCGACGTCGTGATCGGCCAGATTGGAGAGCACGTGCGTGAGCAGCAACTCGCAGCTGGATTTCGCCGGAGACGCCTTCAAGGTGCAGTTGAGCGCCACGGCGCTGAGCGTCGCCATGCGATCAGGCCCCGGCCACGGGATCGGGCAAGGAATTCATGGCTTGAGCTCCGAGAGCTTGTCCCGCAGGCTTTGGCGGATGATTCCCAGCGAGCCGGCGTCGCGCTTGAGCAGCGCGCTGGTCACGGCCTTGGCCTGGTCGAGGGTGATGTGCGGTGGCAGCGGCGGCACCTCCGGATCGGTGATCGCCTCGAGCACGAAGGGGCGGTCGGCGCTCAGCGCAGCATCCCAGGCGGCGGCGATCTCGCCGGGGGTCTCGACGCGCAGGCCGCGCAGGCCGATGAGCTCCGCGTAGCGTGCGTAGGGGAAGTCCGGCAGCGTCTGAGCGGCCTCGAACTTCGGATCGCCCTCGAGCACGCGCTGCTCCCAGGTGACCTGGTTGAGGTCACCGTTGTTGAGCACCAGCACGATCAGGCGCGGGTCGCTCCACCGCCGCCAGTACTTGGCGATCGTGACCAGCTCGCTGTTGCCGTTCATCTGCATCGCTCCGTCGCCCATCAAGGCGATCGCCACGCGGTCGGGGAACGCGAACTTCGCCGCGATCGCGTAGGGCACACCGGCGCCCATCGTCGCCAGCGTGCCCGAGAGCGAGGCCTTCATGCCGCGACGGACCTTCAGGTCACGCGCGAACCAGTTGGCGACCGACCCGGAGTCCGCCGACAGGATGCAGTCGTCGGGCAGCCGCGAGCTCAGCTCTGAGAAGACGCGCTGAGGGTTGATCGGATCGGCGTCGTTCATCGCGCGCGACTCGAGCACCTCCCACCAGTCCGCCACGCCGGACTCGACCTGCTCGCGCCACGACCGCTCGGCCTTTCGCTCGAGCAGCGGGATCAGCGCGCGCAGCGTCTGGGCGCTGTCGCCGACCAGGTTCGCCTCCATCGGGTAGCGGATCCCGATCATCTTCGCGTCGATGTCGATCTGGACCCCGCGAGCCGCGCCCTCCTCGGGAAGGAACTCGGCGTAGGGGAAGCTCGAACCAACCATCAGGAGCGTGTCGCAGCCGGTCATCAGGTCGGAGCTGGGCTTCGTGCCCAGCAGTCCGATCGCGCCTGTCACGAAGGGCAGGTCATCGGGGACCGCCGCTTTGCCGAGCAGCGCCTTGGCCACGCCGGCACCCAGGAGCTCGGCCACCTCGATTATCTCGTCGGTGGCCTCGAGCGCCCCCTGACCGACGAGCATCGCCACCCGCTCCCCCGCGTTGAGGATCTCCGCCGCCTGGCGCAGTGCGGGCTCGGCGGGCGCCCGCGCCGGTTCGCTGTAGCCGGGGCCGGAGTGGACCGTGCCGTGTGCCCGAGGCACATCGGGCAACGCGTCCTCGTCCTGGAGGTCGTTCGGGATGATCAGACAGGTCACCGTCCGCTCGGCGCGGGCGATGCGGATCGCGCGGTCCACCAGGTGACGGATCTGCGCGGGGTCGGTGGCCATGTGGACGTACTCGTGCGCCACGTCCTTGAACAACGAGGCGAGGTCCACCTCCTGCTGGTAGTTGCCACCGAGCGCCGTGCGCGCCTGCTGGCCGACGATCGCCACGACCGGCTGATGGTCGAGCTTGGCGTCGTAGAGACCGTTCAGCAGGTGGATGGCACCCGGGCCCGAGGTCGCGAGACACACTCCGACCTCACCCGTGAATTTCGCGTGCGCGCAGGCCATGAAGGCCGCCATCTCCTCGTGGCGGACCTGCACGAACTCGAGCGGACCGGGACCATCGATCCCACCCCCGGCACGATCGAGCGCGCCCATGATCCCGTTGATCCCATCCCCGGGATAGCCGTAGATGCGTCGCACTCCGCCGGTCGCGAGCCGCTCGACGAGATGGTCGCCGACGGTCGAACTCATAAGCCGGCTCGCCTGCCTACCGCGGCGACGATGTTCCCCGTTCCCACGCCTGTTCCTCTCGATGATCTCCACGGTGGCCGAGCCCGTCAGGTGAGCCGGTGCCTCGCACTCGATGCGCCGGGAGTGTACTGACCAGTACAGAGGCTGCCTGGGTGCGGCTACCGCGTAAGGAAACCGTCAGGGGCTGTGCCTTGTCGCATCGAAGCGTCCCCGGGCGGCATCAACCCGGGTGGCCGGGATGGACCGCTTGCAGCTCTAACGCGTGCGTGCGCTCCCAGTTCGCGAGCGCGGCTTGCTGCAGCGAACGCGCGAGGACTTGCGCTGCTTGCAGCCGGTCGCTCGGCGCTTCCTGGCCTGACTCGGCCGGGGCCTGCTACGGGCTGCAGATCGCTTTCGCGCTGCGAGCTTGGTCGCCGCGGCGGGTGCTGAGGCGACAGCCGCTGGGGGCGCGGCTTGGGTGGTGTCGGCCAGAACGACACCGGGGCCGCCGTGAGCGCGCATGTAGTTCAGTGCACGGCTGAGGTCGCTGACGCCGTTGGTCCCCGGGAGCGGGAGCACAGAGAGCGTGCTCAGCACGCCGAACGCGCGTCCCCGCGCATCGAGGAAGCCGCTGCCGGAGTCGCCGGGAATGCCGGGCGTCACCGTGAGGACCGGGTGGTTCCAGCCGCCGGAATCCTGGCCCAGAGCGAACCCGAACTTGGGGCTGAGCAGCGCGATGCCACCGCGCAGCTGCGAGTTGCCGTAGCTTCTGACGGCGTCCCCTGCGGCCGTTCCGCTGGTGTTCAGCCCGGTCGGGACGCCGAAGGTCGGCACGGAGGGGCTGACCTTGCCGGCGTCGGCGGGATCGAGCGCGACGAGCGCGAAGTCGTTGTACTGGCAGGCGTCGGGGTCCTTCTCGCCGATGGCCTGCATCATCACCCAGGAGTTGTAGGCCAGTCGACCGGGGCGGCTGGCACCGGCGACGTCCACCGGCGTCCCGACCGCCAGCGACTTCGCCAGGCAGCCGTTGGTCTCGTCCGCGCCTCCGGTTCCCGAGCAGTGCGCCGCTTGACCGAGGTAGACCGTCTTAGCGTCGTAGAAGACGAAGTTCGACGTGCACTGCGCGCCGTCGGTGAACGTCATCGCGCCGGGCCGGATCGACGCCGACGACGCCTCCGCGAACGTCGGCGACGCCGCGCTTGCCACCGCCGACGAGCTCATCGTCGCGCAAACGGCCACGATCGCCGCAGCCAGTACTCGAACGTTCACGAGAGACGCCTTTCGGTCGGGACAGGAGACGCTTGACGCTCACTGTAGATGCGACTGCGCGAAAGACCCGTGCACTTGGCGCCGATGCCGTCGTGACTCACGCCGCGGAGGCCACAGCGCGGGTGAGGATGTCAACGACTGTCGTGTCGTCGTCGAGCTGCTCGCGGCGGACAAGGTGCTGCCAGGTCGTGAACGACAGGGCTAGGCCGAGCGCCGCGGCCACGCGCTGTCGTCGCACGCCTCGGAGGCGTCGGCCGGCCAGCAGGCTCTCGCGCATGCTGCGCTCGTAGGCTGCGGCGTCGTCGCCGGCCAGGACCTGTGCGAGCTCGGGGATCAGCGCTGCGTCTCGGCCGACGTTGCCGAGCATCGCCTCGTTGGCGCGGAACCACAGGAAGCGCTCGCCCAGGGCCTGGCGCAGCCGTGCGTCGGGGTCTGAGATCGCCGCCCAGGGCCGAGGGTCGGGCGGCGGACTCGAAGCGATGAACTGCGCCGAGCACGCTCCGAGCAGCGACAGGTCGTCCGGGAAGTGGTTGTAGACGGTCAGGCGGCTGACGCCCGCGCGGCGTGCGATCTCGGCAACGGTCGTGCGCGCGGGCCCCACCTCGGCGTGCAGCGCGACGGTGGCATCGACGATCCGCCGGCGCGTCTGAAGTTGCCGGCGGGCGCGCTCCTTGAGCTCATAGCGGCGGCGGTCGGCGGACATTTCGTAGAACATAGCGTATAGCGATCTAGACAGCGGGACGGACAGCGGCTACAGTCGATCTATCGACATACACACTGACAACCGAAAGGGAGCGTCGATGTCCATCACCGCCGACCGCAGCATCTACTTCCAGGGACTTGCGACCCGACTGCTGTTCGCCACCGAGGCACAGTCCCTGCTCGAGCACGAGCTCGCCCCCGGCGCCCTCGGCTCACCACTGCACACGCACGCCCATGAGGACGAGGTCTCCTACGTCATCTCCGGTCTGCTCGGCGTGCAGATCGGCGACGAGGTCCGCGAGGCGCGCGCCGGCGAGACCGTCGTCAAGCCGCGAGGCGTGCAGCACGCCTTCTGGAATCCCGGCGACGAGCCGGTCCGCTTCGTCGAGCTGATCACCCCGGGCGGTTTCGAGCAGTACTTCGCCGATGTCGAGCCCATCGCCGAACCACCCGACTTCGCCGCACTCGCGGTCGTCGCCGAGCGCTACGGCCTCGACGTGGACCCCCTCTCGATCTCCGTGCTTGCGGGCGAGCACGGGCTCAACCTCGGCCCGTGTCCCACCGAGGCGCAGAACAGCCCCGCCCGCGGGCAGTAAGAAGCTGCTTGAGTCCGCGCCACCGCCGGTGAGTCGCCACAAAGGTCCCGTGCCCGCGCGGGCCCTTGGCGATGTGAGAAGCGCGCGACGGAGCGATCAGCCGTGTGTTGAGCCCGCGTGAACCCGCGCAACCTCCGCGGCGAGCCCGGCGTTGTAGGGACATGCTCGGTCGCATGCTTCTCACCACCGCCACGGCGCTGGTCCTCGCCCCGGCCGCCGTGGCCTCTGCCGTCCCCGTCGCCGCCCCCGCCGGTGCCACGAGCGTCCGTGAGTACCGGAGCACGATCGTCTTCTCGCAGTACGTCCCCGCCGAGCGGCACTGGCGCCTGGCGATCCGCCGCCCTGGCGGCGCCCCGGAGGTCCTGCGCGACGTCCGCCCCGCCGACCGGTCGTTCCGCGCGGACATCGGCCCCGACTCCAACGGCCGCTCCCAGCTCGTCTACCAGCGCTGCGAGGAGACGTGCGACCTCTTCGTCTACTCGCTCAGCGCCGGAACAGGCGAGCGCGCCGTGCGCAACGCCAACGACCCGGCGAACGACGACGTCGCGCCGACTCTGTGGCGCGGGCGGATTGCCTGGGCGCGGATCTTCGGCGAGCGGGCCGACCGCAAGGTCGTCGTCTACACGAAGGCGCTGAGCGCCCCGCGCTCGCGCCCGTCCACCCGCCTGCCGGGCGTCCCGCTCAGGCGCTCCCGTGACGACGGACCGGGGACGAGCGTCACGAGCGGCCGCGGCATCGACGCGCTCGAGCTCTACGGGGACAACCTCGCGCAGGTCGTGAGCTACACCTGCAGGGGGTGCTCGGGGATCTCGCAGACCGAGCTGCGGCTCGTGCGCCTCCGGGCGCGGACGTCGACCCCCGTGGCCTTCCAGACCGTCGGCCTTTCGGGCCAGCAGCTCGTCGGCCCGTCCTTCACCGCCGGGACGCTCGGGTTCTACCGCGCGTGCCTCGGCGACCCTTCGGGCTGCCAGACCGGCGGCGCCACGCCGTATCGCTACCGCCTCTCGAACCGGCAGGGCTTCCGCGGCACGCCGGGGCCGGTCCGCGTCTTCGGCTTCGCCGACGCCGGGGAGGTCGCCTACCGCGTGGAAGGCTGCAACTTCGAGACGCAGGCCGAGTTCAACGCCGTCTGCCGCATCGAGGAGGTCCCGGCGGCCTCCTACGTGCCGGCGCGCATCCCGCAGCGCGACTGACGCGGGGCGCGGCAGGCGACGGCGGGTGACGGTCCCGACGCCCGGCGTCTCCCGAGCGGGCGCTCTGATGTCGCCAAGCGCCTCACACGACGGAGCCCGACGGCAGCGCCGCAGAATAGGATCGGCGCCGTGACGGAGCGTCAAGCGGTGGACGACGAAGGACAGGAGTTCCGCGCCGGAGCTCTGGCGGTGACCCGTGCGGAGGTCATCGACGGCCTCGACATCCCGCTCGTAGGGCTGGATCCTGATTCCCAGTTGCATCTGCGGGAGTTGTTGGAGGCGGGCGCGGGCGAAGACCCCGAGCGCGTCGTCTCGACACGGGCCCGGTGGGCCATCTTCGGGTCGCACGGAACGCCCACGCTCGCGAGACTCGACGTTCTGGTGGACCGCCCGCGGAATTTCGAGCTTCGGTTGATGTTCGACCTGCGGCGTGACACTCCCTCGCTCGAAGCAGCCGCCCGGAGCGAACACCTCGCGCTCGTCGCCACCGATGTCTTCGAGCAACGCCGGCGACTCGAGCCACCTGACCTGCTGGTGGCGTCAGTCGTGGTGAGCGGCGTGCCGTCCGACGTACTTCGTCAGGCTCTGGCGTCGCTCTGACGCCCGGTCAGAGCCTGCTCGCGCGCCCGGGAGGGACCAGGTGCCTAGGCGATCAGCACGGCGGTGCCGACCGGCACGCGCGAGTAGAGCGCGATGACGTCGGCGACCCGCATGCGGATGCAGCCGTGCGACGCGCGAGAGCCGATCGAGCCCTCTTCGCCCGTGCCGTGAATCCCGACGCCGTTGACGATGCCCATCCAGCGTGCCTTCAGCGGATTGGCCGCCGAGCCGCCCTGGACGGTGCTGCCCTGCAACTCGCCGGCCCACGGCGAGTTCGGCACTGACCACGTCGGGTTGACCTGCTTGCTTGCGATCGAGAACTGGCCGCTCGGTGTCGGGTAGGCGGACTGGCCGACGGCGACACCGTAGGACTTCGAGAACCGCAGGTTCTTGAAGAGGCGAAGCTTGAAGTTCGCCTTGTCGATGGTGATGACCGTTCGGTTCCGGCGGCGGACATCGTCGGCGTTGACCGGCGCGCGCAGCGTGCGGAGGCGCTGGCGGAGATCGCGGCTGGCGGAGGGGTCGGCCAGAGCGGCATTGACGCGCTTGCGCGCGACCGCCGCGTCGAGGCCGCGGCCCTTCTTCGACCGCCGCACGGACAGCTTGCGCAAGGTCATACGCAGGGTCGCGTTCCGCGGCGCCTTGTGTACCTTGCGCGCGATGCGGCCGACGAAGGTCCTGACGGCCCGCTTGGAGTGGGTGACCGCGAGCGGCACGTCGCCGGGTGCCCCGAGCGCCAGCGCGGCCTGCGCGGTCTTCGTGCCGTTGACCAGCAGCTTGGCCTGCTCGCCGCTCAACCGCCATGACCTGCCCGCCACCCTGAGGACGACAGGGGTCGTTCTCAGACCCGGCGTCGCCTCCAGCTTGAGCTTCTGCGCGGCCTCGAAGACGGTCAGGTTCGAGACGTCGACGCCACCCGCGGTGATGCCGGCGGCGATGCGGCGGTCCTCCGCAGGCGGGTCGGCAGCCGTCGCGGGAGCCGCTGGACGCGGGTCGACGGCCGTCGCGGGAATCGCCACGGCGACGGTCACGACGGGAACCAGGAGGAGCCACCGGGCGAGCATCGATTCGGTACGTACCCACGGGCGCGCTTCTCGCAACGCCGCCGCGAGCGGCGGCGGTACCGGAGACCCGAACCGGCGTGCATCGCGGTTCGGGCGCCTGGCCGTGCGAGGCCGGCTCAGACCGGGATGCCGGGCGGACCGGGGGGCACGTCCCGGGGGCCACAGACGAAGGAATGACCGCGTGGCGGTGCCTCCAGCGCACGGTCCGTGTCCGGACGGTGCGCTGGGTGAGGCGGCCGGCTACGCGGTGGGAACCGTCGGGTCCTCGAAGCGTCCCTGCGTCTGGAAGATGGCTTCGGAGAACGCGCCGAGGTCGGCACAACTCGTCGCGCCGTTGCGCATCAGGGTCCTGGGCAGGCAGGTGAGCAGCATCCTGAGCGACCCGCGACCGGAGATGTCCTCGAACCTTCCTGTCCCCTCGGTGATCGTGAACCGACCTTTGAGCGCCAGGCCCCCGGTGGTCGGGATCGTGCCCCCCCGGAGTTCGACTTCGCTTGGAGAAGCCGGGCGGAACCGGGACTTGAACGAGATCACGATCTGATCGGTCTCCTCGCCTTCCTGGCACAGGAAGCTCGTGATCGTTCCTTCGATCGCGCCCCGGTCGTTGGGGGTCGTCTTGGTGACGGTCCCCTCGATGACCGACCGTATCGGGGCGGGATCTTCGAGTCCCGGGAAATCGGGGTTGAAGTCGAGACCCTTGTCGTTGAAGGGTGCCGGACCGCTGGAGCACTCGATCGAGGAGTAGCTGAAATTGGCGCCTTCGGTGACGGGAGTCCTCAACGGGGTGGTCGGGACCAGGGTGGGAAAACCCGTCGGGGTCCCGAACTCAGAGCTCAAGGTGAGCCCTTCCAGCGAGATGCTTCCCCGGGCACCGTCTCCGGCTTTGTCCGGCTTCGCGCCGGCCGGCGCGGTCGCGACGAGAAGCGCGACGAGCGCCAACAGGGGGAAGAGGGCTTTGCTTCTCATGATGAACCTTTCGCACGGTGAAACGGATTGGGCGCTCGGCGAACGACCCACGTCTGCGGGTTTCCGGAGCGGGGCCAGCCAAACTTCCGAAGGTCGAGCGGCGACTCCCGACGCCCGTTCACCGTTGGACCTGAAGCATCCGGCTGTGACGCGCGAATCACCTGACGGCTGGAGGGGCGCGCTGGTAGTCGCCGCGGTTGGGTAGACCCGCTGAGATGACCCACGGTGCGAGAAAGACGGCCTGACATGGCGACACTGATCGCGTTCTCCGGGCTTGGCGGCGACTACATCATCGTCCAGGAGGACCCTGGCGAGGTGGCGAGCATGCTCCGCGGCGCCGACGGACTCGTCGAACTCAGACGGATCCCGGCCCCGGTGAGCGAGCACCCCATCGCCACGTGGGTCAACCCGGCGCGCGTGGCCTTCCTGATGGAGCCCGTTCAGCAGCGGAGCTGAAAAGAGGCACGAAGCCGCTGCAGGCCACGCCGGAAGCCTCGACGACGGGGCGAACGCCGACGACGTTTCCGTCAAGCGCCACGCCGCCGCGCGCCCGCGGCGTACGGTCAACCCCATGACCCGCCCGCCATCCTTCAACCCTTCGCCCCGCCGAGTGCTGACGGGGGTGGCGCTGGCGGCGGTCGCCGGAGTCGGCGTGCTGGCCGCAGAAGTTCTGTGGGCGCTGCGCGGAGGGAGCGTGGCGTTCTCGCCGGTTCCCGCCGCTGCCCGGGCCTTCGTGAGCGCTGCCGGTGGTGAGCCCATCACCCTGTTGGTGCTGGGGGACTCCACCGCGGTCGGCCAGGGCGCCGACTACGAATCGGGTATCGCCGTGGCCGCCGCGCAGCATCTCGCTCGACGCGGCCCGGTGACCCTGCGCAACCGCGCGGTTTCCGGGGCGACCTGGGCGGACGTGCGCGCCGAGCAGCTGCCCGCTGCCATGAAGTTCGGACCGGACGTGGTCGTCCTCGCCGCCGGCGCCAACGACGTCACGCACCTGACGTCACTCGGCTCGGTGCAGCGCGACATCGAACAGACGGTGACCGCGTTGCGGACCGCGAACCCGCGCGCTCGCGTCGTCCTGACAGGCGCGCCGGACATGGGCGCGGTGCCGCGCTTCCTGCCTCCGTTGCGCTGGGTGGCCACGTGGCGCACCCAACGGCTCAACGCGGCCATCGAGGAGACGGCCACTGAGCTCGCGGTCACCGTCGCCCCTATCGCGCAACGCACCGGAGCGTTGTTTCGCGCAAATCGAGGGCTTTTCGCTGCTGATGACTTCCATCCCAACGCTTCCGGGTATGCCACGTGGAATCCGGTCCTCGCCGAGGCGCTCGACCGGGCGCTCAGCGCGCAGCACTGACTGTGGCCGCTCCGGAGGAGAACACACGAGCGTCGGTCGTCGCGCAGACTGACCTCCATGTCGATCGAGCTCGCCGCAGCGGCCGCCGCGTTCCTTCGCGAGCGCGGCGTCACGTTGGCCGAAGGCCTGGGTGAGCATGAGCTTCAACGTGTGGAGGAGCGGTTCGGCTTTGAGTTCGGCCCGGACCACCGCGCGCTTCTCCAGCTTGCGGTCCCCCTGGGCGACCGCTGGGTCGACTGGAGAGACGATGCGGATCAAGACATTCGCGCCCGTCTGGAGCTGCCGATCGACGGTGTCCTCTTTGATGTGTCGAACAATGCGTTCTGGCCGCGATCGTGGGGCGTCAGACCGAGCTCCGGAGCTGAGGCCGAGCAGGAGGCACGCCGCCATGTCCGCCGATGGCCGAAGCTCATCCCGATCTACGGTCATCGGTACATGCCGGCTGCGCCGTCGATCGCTGGAGCACCCGTGTTGTCGGTGCACCAGACGGACGTCATCTACTACGGCGCCAACCTGCTCGACTACCTCCGTCGTGAGCTTGAACCCAAGCCGGAGGAGAGCCCCCCGGTCACGCATCCAGTCCCACCGTGGTCGGAATTGGCCATGGGCTACGACAACGAGAATCTCTAGCCCACGGCCGAACCGAGGGACGCGGCGCGCCGGCTGCTGTCCGTCAGCACTCCTGAAGGTCGGAGGTCGGGCTCCCCGAAGGATCAGACGACCGGCGACGTCAGCGCACGCCGGGCTCGATGGTGAGGGTGCGCGCCTTGGTGTCGAGCGCCGCTTCGGCGCCGAGCGGAATGGTCGGCGGGTGCGCGCCGTGCCCGATCGGCAGCCCTCCGAGCACGGGTACCCCGAGCGGGGCGAGCCGGTCGCGGAGCAAGTCGACGATCGACCACCTGCCCGGCCGTTCTTCGGCGGTGCGGATGAACTGGCCGACCGCCACGCCGCTGAGGCCGTCAAGGCATCCGGACTCGAGGAGCTGGGTCAGCGTCCGGTCCATCGCGCCGATGTGCTTGTCGACGTCTTCGATCAGCAGGATCGTTCCGTCGAAGCTCGGGCACGCCCATCCCACCGACCTGCCGATCGTGTCGAGGTTGCCTCCCATCAAGACGCCCATCGCCCGCCCTTCCACGAGAACCTTGGCCGTGAGCTCGTCAGGGTCCTGGTGCACGGTCACCGGTTCGGGCTGCATCAGGGCTCGCCGCAATCCTTCGGCCGCCTGGCTGCCGTCGCACTCCTGCCAGCCGGCGTGCGGTCCGTGGAAGCCGACGAGCCGGCATCTCTGCCACAGCACCAGGTGCAAGATCGTGATGTCGCTGAACCCCACCGGCGGCTTGGGATCCCGGCGCGCGGCAGCGAAGTCCAGGCCACTGGCGATGCGATAAGCGCCCTTGCCTCCCCGGGTGGCCACGATGGCGCGGACGCCGGGATCGCGCAGGGCGTCGTTCAGATCGGCGAGCCGGTCCTCGTCTCGTCCAGCGAGGTAGTGACCGAAGCGGTCGAAGGCGTACGGCCGAACTCGACCGTCAGGCCCCAGCTCGCCAGGATCTCCGCGCCACGCGTGACCTGCGGGTGATCCGGTCGGCTCGCAGGCGATACGAATCTCACACGATCCCCAGCTCGCAGCCGCGGCGGTATCAACGCTGCTGGGTCAGTTGCGCCTGCCATGACGACCACCCTCGCCGGCCTCGCGACGGCTCAATCGTTGGCTTGCGAGAAGGCGGCGGCAGCTCCGAGACCGAGGAAGGTGACACCGCTCAGGCGATCAAGACGGCGCCGCCCGCGCACGCTGCGCCGCAGGCGCTCTCCCGCCGAGCCCGCCACGAGGGCCCACGCGCAGTCGAGCACCGCGGCCACCGCGACGAAGACCACGCCGAGCAGCGCGACCTGTGGTGCGACGGCCCGGTCGCCGTCGACGAACTGCGGCAGAAACGCGACGAAGAAGATCGCGACCTTCGGGTTGAGCACGTTGACGACGACTCCCTGGCGGAAGAGACGGCCGGTGCCTGCGCCCGGCAGGTCGGCAAGCGCGACATCCCCACGCGTGCGGAGCTTCTGCACGCCGAGCACCAGGAGGTAAGCGGCGCCGGCGTACTTGATGGCGGCAAACGCCGCGGCCGAAGATGCGACGAGCGCCGACAGGCCGGCGACCGCGGCAGCGACGTGCAAGAGCGCGCCGGCCTCGATGCCCAGCGCGCTGACGACGCCGGCCAGGCGACCCTGCGCGACGGCGCGAGTGACGATGTACACCACGGCGGGCCCCGGAACTGCGACGAGCGCCGCGCTCGCGGCGATGAACAACAGCAACGTGGAATCGTCGGGCACCGCTGGAAAGCCTAGGTGCCGTATTTCCCGGGCTGCAACGATCGCCGCGTGGGGTGGCCAGGAGAACGCTCAGGCAGCCACCAGCAGGCCGGTGACGTAGAGCACGGCGACGCCGGTCAGGATGCCTCCCACGCTGGCCGGGTGCAGCGCCCGGCCGGCGGTGTCGCGGATCGTGGGCACGAGTTGCACGATGACCTGGACGATGGCGCCGATCCCGAGGCCGAGCAGCAGTCCGGCGACTTCGGCGTTGTACGCCGAGGCCCCGATGACCGCGCCGACGCTCGCCGGGGCCCCGGCGATCAGGCCGAGCGCTGCCAGGCGCCCGAGGCCGGGGCGGGTGTCGCTGAGCGGTGCCACGATCGCCAGGCCCTCGGTCGTGTTGTGCAGCGCGAAGCCGAAGATCAGGAAGGTCCCGAGGGCGAGCGCGCCGACCGCGTAGGCGGAGCCGATGGCCAGTCCCTCGCCCAGGTTGTGCAGGCCGATGCCGATCGCGATCATCAGTGACAGTCGCTCGGCGGAAGCACCGCTGCGCCCGGCCGCCTCACGCCGGCCCCGCAGCCAGCGGTCGAGCGCGGTGAGGGCGAGGTAGGCGGCCACGGCGCCGATGATCACGAGCTCGACGCCGCCCAGCGCGCCGGGGCTCTCGCCGGCGATCTCCGAGCCTTCGAGCCAGGCGTCGACGGCGAGGAACCCGAGCAGGCCGACCGTCAGCGCCATGAGGAAGCGCACCCAGCCCGGGTCGATCCGTCGCAGCAGCGGGAGGAAGAGCATGCCGAGCACCACGGGGACCACTCCCACGTAGATGCCGATGAGGACCATCAGGCCGATGAAACCGCCTCCCGGTTCCGGCGTGGCGACGGCGGCTTCGATCTCGTGTTCGATCGTCGCGCCGGTCGAGGTGAGAAGCGTCACGAGGTAGGGGGAGTCCGCCTGCCAGGGGTAGTCGAGCCGCAGCTTGCGGGTGCCCAGGCGGCCGACCTCGCCCCCGTCGGAGCTGTAGTCGACGTAGGCGTCGTTGACGAAGACCTGGGCGACCTCCGCAGGGTCCGGGCCGGCGTTTCGAAGCGTGAGCGTGATCTCGCCGGGGCGCAGCTCCGTGCGCTCGACGGCGAGCTCCTCGGCGGGCGGGCCGGTGCGCTCACCGAGCGTGGACCCGCCGAAGGCGAGCAGCGCGACCAGGGCGGCGACGATCAGCGCGAGCGGGGCGAGCGCGAGGACCCAGGTGGGAAGCTTCCGGACGGCGTCCATCAGGCGACCTCGAAGAAGCCCATCCACCCGAGCTCGGCGAACTCGGTCTTGTGGGCGTGGAACATGATCCGGCCGCCCTGGGTGTCGCGGAAGCGCATCTCGAGGATCCCGCGCTGGGCCTGGGTGAGCGCGATCGTGTCGGTGAGCTCGTTGGGCTGCAGCGAGGTGCCGGTCGGGAAGTAGTCGAAGAACTGCCCGTGGATGTGGAAGGAGTTGATCGGGTCGTACTCCAGGGCGTTGATCAGGTAGATCCGCACCAGCTCGCCGCGCTTGACCTTGATCGGCTCGTTGTTGTGGTGGAAGGCCACCGTGTTGACCGCGTACACCTGGTTTCCCTCGGCGTCGAAGTTCGTGTTGAAGCCGTTCATGACCATCACGAGCTCGTCGGCGTCGGGACGGCCCGCCTTCGGATCGATGATGAAGGCGCCGTAGAGCCCGCGCGCGATGTGCTCGGCGAGCGGGCTGACGTGGCAGTGGTACAGGTGGCAGCCGAACGGCTCCGCGTCGAACTCGTAGACCGTGCTCTTGCCCGGAGCGATGGCGCCGTCGCCCTCCTCCGGGATCCCGTCCATCGCCGGCGCGTGGAAGCCGTGGAAGTGCATCGTGTGCGGATGCTCGCTGCCGTTGATGAAGCGGACGCGCAACGTCTCGCCCTCCCGGCAGCGCAGCGTCGGCCCGGGGATGCGGCCGTTGAAGGTCCACGCCGGGAACTTCACGCCCGGCGCCACCTCGATCTCCTTGTCGACCGCGTACACGGTCCACTCGCGCAGGGTGCGGCCGCTGGCGAGCTTGCGGGTCTTGCCGTAGTCGAAGTCGCGCAGGATCTCGGTCGGGTTGAAGCCGTTCGCACGATGGTCGACGACATCGCCCTGGCGGAAGGTCGGGCCGTTGACCCCGCCGCCGTGATCCATGCCGCCGGGCTTGCGGGTCGGCTGGGCTCCCGCGGCGACTGCCGTCCCGTGCAGGGAGGAGTGCGGGACTCGCCCATGGAGGAGGGGTAGCGAAGCGGCCGACAAGCCAAGGGCACCGAGCGCCTGGCGCCGGTTGAGGCGTTTCATGGGTTCGATGAAAGCACATGATCAGGCCTTCCATCACATGTCGTTTGGGCTGACCTAAACGGCTTCGTGGGATGCCTTGATATTTGTTTGCCGACTTCTAGACTTTCGAAGGATGCGCGTGACCAGTACCACCGAACGTCGCTCCGCGACGGTCGAGGACTACGTGAAGGCGATACTCCGCACGGCCCGAGGACCGCGCAGGACCGCCTCGACCACCGGGGTCGCCCAGGAGCTCGGCGTCACTCCGGGGTCGGTCTCGGGAATGTTCAAGCGGCTCGCCGAGCTGGAGCTGGTCGTCCATGTCCCCTACCACGGAGTGACGCTCACGGGTGACGGTCAGCAGCTCGCTCTGCGGATGACCCGCCGGCACCGATTGCTCGAGACCTTCCTCGTCGAAGCGCTGGGCATGCCGTGGGACCGGGTCCACGCGGAGGCCGACCGGCTGGAACATCACCTCTCCGATGAGCTCGAGCAGCGCATCGCCGCGAGTCTCGGCGAGCCCACCGTCGATCCCCACGGCGATCCGATCCCGTCGGTCGAGCTGATGATGCCCGTCGAGGACACCGTGGAGCTGGGCGAGCTCGTGCCCGGTCAAGCGGGAGTGATCGCCAGCGTCTCGGACACACACCCAGACATGCTCAGGTACCTGTCGGACGTCGCGCGCATCGGTCCGAGCACACGCTTCGTGTTGCAGGACAAGCAGCCGTTCGGTGGTCCGCTCATGCTGCTGATCGGCTCGCGCAAGGTGGTGCTGGGCGCACCGCTCGCCGCCTCGGTGCAGGTTCGGTTGTCACCTGCGCCTCGGTAGGAGCCCGAGCCCGGAGGGTTCTCTCAGCCGCCGTCACCCGCCCGGGTGGTGCCGCGCTAAGAGCCGCCTGCGGTGCCTGAGTCGCCGCTGCCGGTCAAGAAGTCGCGGGCCTTCTCCAGCGGGCCGTGCGCCTGGTCAGGCAATCGCTCGGTGATGCGCTCGACGTCCTCCTTGAGTTCGGCCACGGTCCGGTGGAGGCCGGCGATCTCGGTGCCGAGCTTCTCCACGTTGTCGTTCAAGGTGGCCTCGTGGCGCTCAAGCGCCTCGATCGTCTCGTGCGCGGCAACCAGCCGCTGCACGACCGCGCGCTCGAGGCGATCGAGCGTCGGCAGCAGCGCGGCGAGCGGCTCCGCCTGGACGCTGATCTGCTCGACCGTGACGGGCATCGGCGCCACCAGCGCCCGGATCTCCCGCGTCAGCGGGACGAGCTCTGCAAGCGGCTCGGTCTGCTCACGCACCGCGATCAGCTCAAAGCGAATATCGCCCAGAACACCCGCGGCCCCCGCCAGCGCCTCGAGCGCCCGCTCGGGCACACGCAAAGGCGCCATCAGACCCGACAGCAGGCCCCCGCCGCGCTCCGCCGGCTCCTCTGAGGCCCCGGTGCTATCCGCCATGGCCGACCACGACGAGAACCGTCCCGACGACCAGGGGGGACATTTCTGCTGCAGGACGTTGCTCCATGGTGCTCCTTCCCGAGGGCCTTCACCGCCTCGGGCCGCGCCGCCCGAGACGGCGTGGCCACGTAACGGTGCTCCGTTCCTGGATTATGGCGACCGTTGCCCGGTTGCCGGTCAGTCGCCGAGCAACTCGAACACGCGCTCGACCGGCCGTGCGAGCAGCGCGCGGTCGCCGCGCACGGCGATCGGCCGCTGCAGCAGCCGCGGATGCTCGGCGAGCGCCGCGATGAGCTCGTCGTCCGACACCCCCTCCTCCAGCAGCCCGAGCTCCGCCACGAGCGGCTCGCGCGACCGCAGCACGTCGCGCGGCCCGAGTTCGGCCTTCGCCAGCAGGTCGCGGATCGTCTCCGCGTCGAGGCCGGTCTCGTGGTATTCGACGCCGGTGTACTCGATCCCGCGCTCGGCCAGCAGCGCCGCAAGGTTGCGGCAGGCCGAGCAGCTCTTGACCTCGTAGATCGTCAGCTCGGACATGCCCGACAGCAGTCAACACCATTCTCACCGTCGATCGTCGCCCGCGTCATTCCTCCGCACGACGCCGCGACTCGGCTGCAACTCGCCGGCACCGCGAACGCGCCGACCGTCAGGGACGACGCGCTTGAGTCCTGCCGGCGCCGGGCAACGCGGTGACTTACCGTCCGATGCCGGGAGGCTGCTTTCCGAGATGCACGAAGTCCTCGATGTCGTCGAGCCGTTGTCGGTCAGCTAGGCCTGTGTCCTTGGACTACGGTCGCGGTGCGGGACCCTTCAAGACCCGCGGGAGACGCGGCCGGTGCCGCGGGGCCGCGGTAGCCGGCGAAGCCGCGTCGTGGCGACCCTGAACCGTGGGGCTTGGGTTACGCATCGCGCTGGCGGCTCTCAGCCGCCCTGCCCACCACGCCTACGCCGACGACCATCCTGCGCAGGTGGCCGACTTGCACGTGCCGCGCGGCGACGGCCCCTTCCCCGTCGCGGTCATGCTGCATGGCGGGTATTGGCATGCGGCGTACGGCAAGTTGACGACGCGGCCGCTCGCCGCCGACCTTGCCCGTCGCGGCCTCGCCACCTGGAACGTCGAGTACCGCCGGCTGGGCCGAAATCAGGGAGGCGGCTGGCCGGCGACGTTCGACGACGTGGCGACGGCCATCGATCACCTCGGGCTGCTGAGCGACCCGCGACTGGATCTCTCCCGGGTGACAGTCGTCGGCCACTCCGCCGGAGGGCAGTTGGCCTTCTGGGCCGCCGGACGCGGCGGCCTGCCCTCCGGCGCGCCGGGCGCGGCGCCGAGCGTCGTGGTGCGCGACGTCGTCGCCCTTGCCCCGGTGACCGATCTCGCGGGCGCGGGGCGCGTCGTCCATGCCCTCCTGGGCGGCTCACCCCAGCAGGTGCCCGAGCGCTTCGCACAGGCAGACCCCAAGCACCGCCTGCCGTTGGGCGTCCCGATGCTCCTCGTTCACGCGCTCGACGACGCGACCGTCAGCGTCCGTCAGTCGCGTTCGTATGTCGCGGCTGCGCGGGCCGCCGGCGACGACGTCTCGTTCCTGGAGCCAGACGTCGGCGGTCACCGCGGCGTCATCGACCCGGGCTCGGACGCATGGCGGACGGCGGCCGAGTGGCTGGCGAAGCAGACCGCGGCGCCCCTCACCGCGACGAGGTCGGTCACCGGCACCTCCATCTGAGCAGCACCGACGAGGGCGGGGCAAGGCGGTGCGGGGCACCGGCGGCGGCGATCGCGGCGGCGGCGAGGAAGGCGGCCGAGAGCCCATCGGTGAGCGCCTGCGGGTTGCCGAGCTGGTCGGCTCCCTGGGAGGTCGCCAGGGTGATCGTCGCGGCCAGTCCCAGCGCCGACCCGACCCGCTGGGAGGTGTTGACGATGCCCGAAGCGACCGCCCTCTCAGCGACGCAAGTCAACGAGCGTCGGCTGAAGAGGTCACTTAAAGCGCGTCCGTCTTGGAGCTTCACGGGGCCTTGTGTTCGGCGCCAGCCAACGCGCCGGGAGTCGCGGACCGCGTCACGAAGTCACGGATGAGGGTGGCGATGCCCGCCGGGTCGTCCATCATCGGGACGTGACCGACATCGTGGAGCATGCGCAGCTCAGCGAACGGAAGCGCTTCGCGATACGTCCGCCCGTAGCGTTTGAAGGGCAGGACACGGTCTTTGGTCGACCAGGCCAGCAGCACGGGGCACCGGACCTGATCGAGCTCGCGGGCGCTGGGAGGAGGTATCGCGCGCTTGAGACCGATATAGGTCGGGCACTGCGCCATGGCCCGCACCGCGAGAGCCGCTTGAGCACCACTGAGCCGCTCAGGGTGCGCGCAGACCCAGCTGAGCAACAATCGCCGTCCGCGCGCCCGGGCGCACAGCCGGTCGGCGTGTGGCAGCAGGCGCCTCGCGAGCGCATGGGTGAGCGTGAAGATCACCGCGATTCGCCGTTCCCCGTACCGGGTGCCCGGCCGGTCGCCACCTGGTGCCAGCGCGACGACCGAGCGCGCCCGCCCCCGCTGGGCGAGCTCGAGCGCCAGCAGCCCGCCCAGGGAGCTGCCCGCGATATGCGCCGTGTCCCAGCCGGCCAGGTCGAGTTCGCGCTCCAGGCCATCAGCCAACGTCTCGATGCCCGTAGCGACGCCCACGGGCAACCGATCGCCTTCCAGGTGGCCCAGCAGCGTGGGAGCAAGGACCGCGAAGGAGCGCTCGAGGTCGGGCAGCAGTGCTTCCCACGCGCGCCACGCGTAGAAGGCCCCGTGGATCAGCAGAAGGGGATCCCCGCAGCCTCCACGATACCTGGCGCCACCCGTCTCAGCCACGAGGCTGACGATCCTAACGCTCGCCCGCGGCGGGTCGGTCCCAGCCCCGCAGCGGGCTGCGACGTGCGGGGCCGCCGGCGTCAGCTCGAGGTGAAGGTGTCCTTCAGCCGCGTCAGAGCGCCAGAGTCGGGGTCGGGCAGCAGTCGCACGACCTCGGCGAGGTGGTCTGACATCTGCCCGATCGGCGGGCGCAGCGCGCCGACCTGCTGCTCGACCGACAGCATGCGCGTGTTGAGGTCGTCGTCGATCGCGTCCATGCGGTCGGTGATGGTCTTCTCGAGCGACGCGAGCGCGGCGACCTGGCGATCGACCCGCTCCAGCGGCGCCTGCAGCGCCTCCATCCGCTCGGTGATGACCTGCTCGAGCGTCGCCAGCTCGGCAACCTGGCGATCGACGTTCTCCAGGGGCACCTTCAGCGCGTCCATCCGCTCGGTGATGACGTGCTCGAGCTTCGTCAGCTGGGTGACCTTGCGGTCTATCCGGTCCAGCGGCGTCTGCAGCAGGCCGAGAGTGTCCTGCACCGTGCCGACGGCGCTCTGGAGGGCACCGGCACGTTCGTCGACGGACGTCAAGTGCTTCTCGATGACCCCCTGCACGGTCGACAGCGAGGCGGCGATCCGCTCGATGTCCTTGACGACGCGCTCCGGCGCTCGGAGGGGTGAGAGCAGCGTCCCCAGGAGACCCTGCGTTTCCTGGCTTTCGGAGCGGTCATCGGTCATCGGGGGGTCTCCTCAGGTCGGCGGGGCGGGGAGCCTGCGGACGGGCACGGTGTCCGCCGGAAGACTGGCAGGTGCGACGGCCCGCTGTCGCGGCCCGGACGGTGCGAAGCCTGAACCAGACCCTCGAGAACTCGGGCCGCCGTGGTCGCGCATGTAGTGGGATCTACGGAGCTCGGCGTGTAAGCGGATCAGGCGACGGACGCACGGGCGACCGATCGGCGTGTCGTGCGCCGCGGTTTGAGCAACGCGTGGCCGGTTACCCCCCAACTGGAACCGCCGGGCGTCCCGGCCGAGCAATCGCCTGAGAGGACCGTCGTGCCCCAGCCGCCGCAGCAGCAGAGCCCGCCCGGTGTGACGTCGGAGATGCGCCCGCGGCCGGATCACGGCGAGGAGAGCTACGAGGGGTCGGGCCGGCTCGCGGGCAAGCGCGCGGTGATCACCGGGGCCGACAGCGGCATCGGCAAGGCGGTGGCGATCGCGTTCGCGCGCGAGGGCGCCGATTTGCTCGTCGCGTACCTCGACGCGGAGGAGGAGGACGCGCGGGACACAGCCCGGTGGATCGAGGAGGCCGGACGCAAGGCGGTGCTCGCGCCGGGTGACCTCGCGGAGCCTGGGCGCTGCCGTCAGCTCGTCGAGCGCGCGGTACAGGAGCTCGGGGGCATCGACGTGCTCGTGAGCAACGCCGCGTTCCAGATGACCCACGAGGCGATCGAGGACATCCCCGACGACGAGTGGGACCACACGCTGGCCACGAACCTCAGCGCCATGTTCCATCTGGTCAAGGCGGCGGTCCCTCACATGCAGCCCGGGGCGTCGATCATCGGGACGACGTCGGTCAACTCCGATACCCCACCACCGCAGCTGCTGCCCTACAACGCGACCAAGGCAGGTATCGCGAACATGTGCGCCAGCCTGGCGCAGATGCTCGCTCCCAGGGGCATCCGCGCCAACAGCGTGGCGCCCGGGCCGGTCTGGACGCCCTTGATCCCGGCGACGATGCCCGAGGAGAAGGTCGCGAGCTTCGGCGAGCAGGTACCTCTGGAGCGTCCCGGTCAGCCGGCCGAAGTGGCGCCCGTCTTCGTGATGCTCGCATCCGACGAGGCGAGCTACGTCTCCGGCGCCCGCATCGCCGTCACCGGCGGGCAGCCGATCCTTTGACCGCCCGATGGAGAACGAGGCTGAACAGGCGCCCGGGGACGTCGAGCCCCCGGGCGGCCTCCGACGCCGGAGCGTGGCGCCCCGTCTTGATCGCGCAGGGCGGCTACTACGTCGTCACGGGGCTCGCGCCGTTCGTGTCGCGCCGCCTCTTCGAAGCTGTCACCGGACCCAAGCACGACTGGTGGCTCGTTCAGACGGTCGGTGGCGTGGTCACCGTGGTCGGCGGTGCGCTGCTGAGCAGCGCCGTACGCGACGACACGTCGCCAGAGGTGATCGGTGTCGCCGTCGGAAGCGCGGTCTCCCTGGGCGGCGTGGAACTGGTCTATGTCGCCAAGCGCCAGATCTCGCCGGCCTACCTCCTCGACGTCGCTGCGGAGATCGCACTTCTCGTCGCATGGATCTCCCGTTCCAGGGTCACCCCCGGCTCACACGCTCGCGTCTCGGCGCGTTGAGCGCTATCTTAGGTGGAAGCTGGCTGCACTGATGGGCGTGCCGGTGGGCAGTGAACCGTAGGCACGGGGACCCTTCGAGAAGGGGTGCTCCGGGCGCGGACTTCGTCAAGTTGATTCGAGGTTCCCCCGTGCTCCAGTCCGTCCCCTTCAGCATCGAATTGCGTCCGGCCCGCAGCGTCCTGGTCGTTCGTGTCTGCGGCGAGGTCGACCTGCTCACCGCGCCGAAGGTGCAAGCGGTGGTCACCGAGGCGGTCGGGGACGGTTGGGATTCCATCGTCGTCGACTTCCGTCCGGTGACGTTCATGGACTCGGCCGGCGTGCACTTGCTCTACGCGCTCGAACGCCTGCACGACGAGGGTGTGTCGTGTCGGATCATCGACGGGTCGCCCGCCGTGCGAGACGTCCTGTCGCTCGCCGGCGTCAGCCGCGTGCTGCCTTCCGCTGATCCCGCGCTCTTGTGATGCGCGCTTAGTTGTCGTGTCGTCTGGACGCGCGTCGGCCGGCAGGTCGCGCGCTGCCGTTCGTCAGCTCTGCCCGCTCGAGGAAGGATCGTCCAGGGCGACATCCTCGGTGCTGACTTGGCCGGCCGGCTCCCCGCGGAGTTGCGCCTCGGCCGTGGCCTCGATGAGCTCTGCCGGGGCACGGTCGTCGAAGACGAACATCTCGATGATCCGGTCGGGCTCGAAGAGGATCTGCGACTGATAGGTGAGGACCTTACGTCGGGTGAGCTGCTCGATCATTTCGGTCAGCCGCTCGGTCATCCGGTTCTCGAAGGTCTGGCGGAAGTCACGAACTCGATCGGCTTCGTCGAATTCCATCATCGTCTTCTCGGCGGTGGTCAGGCCGCCCTGCATGACGATGAAGAGCATGTCGTCGACGAAGTACGACTTGGCCTGGGTGGGACCCTTCCCGAAGAACTGCTTCTGCGCTTTGACCATCTCCGTCGAGATCCGGGCCAGAAGCCGGCCGCCCTCCTCGGGCAAGCGCTGGTCGGGCACGTCTTCGCTCATCGCCTGAGCGTATCGGCCACGGGACACCGCCTGCGGGGGCAAGGAGATCGCGCTCGACCGACGGGTTGCTCTCGGCGCGAACGGCTGGTGTGATGCTGCCGATTTCTTTTCCAAGCTCTTTACTGTGAAACGCGCGTGAATCCGTAGAACCTGCGCTATCCTTTGCGCTACGCACGCTCTGCGTCTTGATCGGGGTCGCAAGCAGGCTCACGCAAACGGACAGGTCGCATGGCTCTCCCCAGGGCGATCGAGCGGTCCCCGGACACCAGCAGACCTCCGGAGGCCCCTTGCCGACACCAGGACCCGACGCCCGGTACCCCGCATGCTGACCGGTGCTGCGAGCAGCGCCTTCAGCGTCGAAGCACGGCCTTCCGGCAGCACCTCGTCGAGGACCGGATGACGGGCGGCGCGCCGGCGGTCTGCAACATCCTGAAGCTCGCGAAGCTCGGCGACGCCCTGCCCCATGCCGATCCGGCGACGCTGTGATGCGTTGCTGTGAACCGTGCGGGCGCATATTCGCGCCGACGCTCGCCCCGGCGCTCTGCCCAGAATGCGACGTGCCGCTGCTCCCGCGCGCGGTCACCGCCGCCGGAACCCTGGCACGCAGGCGCCGGGACGACAGGCGAAGAGCAGCACGAGCCGAACGGCGCTGCTACTGGCCGGGCGAGGCTGCCGGATGAAGCACTGAGCACCAGCGTGTGAGCTGACCCGACGCGACCTACTCGCGCTGCTCGACGCCGTCGCCGATGAGCCAGAACATCGGCGGCCACAGGCCCACGAACAGCGCGCGCCGCTCGGCGTTGGCGCGCTCGTCGTCGCTGACGGTCTTTCCCCTGATCCAGAGGCCGATGCACAGGCCGATCGACCCGAGAGAGGCCACGTGCAGGTGCCAGCCGCGCACGCCGGCGCGGTGCAAGAGCTTGGTGAGCATGGCTGCCAGTCTGCCCGTCCCGGGCACGGACCTACCGGATACCGACCACGTGCAGCGGGTACCTGTGGCGGCGTGCCACACCACCAACCGCTCACCAGGCGCCTGACCACCGCCGCACGCTGGCCCGTCGGCGTCGCCTTGACGGGCTGGCGCTACTTGTGGCGGCTGACCCCCGTGAACCGCTGGGAGTGGAGCGATTCGCGGGCAGGGGACGAACCGCCGCCGCTCCCGGCGGGCACGGACCTGCAGCGTCCCGCGGACGGTGCAGGACCGCTGGTCCATCGGCTCTATCGCCTGCGCATCCGCGAGCCCGAGATGACTCCGGCGCAGCTCATGGCCGCCATCGCCGCGGACATCGACCAGGTGGCACCGTCGGAGTTCGCAAGCTTTCAGAAGGTCCGCGGCGACGAGGGCGATCTGCGGGTCGAAGACGAGTACGTGGTGCGCATGCCCGGCCCGTGGGATGGCCCGGTGAGGGTGGTCGCGGCGAGCGCCGACAAGTTCCGGCTGGCCACGCTGGAGGGTCATCTGGAGGCCGGGCAGATCGAGTTCAGGGCTCGCACCCACGAAGGGTTGCTGGAGTTCACGATCGAGTCGTGGGCACGCAACGGCGACCGGCTCAGCGACCTGCTCTACTCGCATCTGCGCGTCTCCAAGGAGGTGCAGCTGCATATGTGGATCTCCGTGCTCGAGCGCGTCGCGCGACTCTCGGGCGGCCGGCGGCACGGGCCGCTCGCGGTCATCACGCGTCGCGACCAGGAGTCGGACGACGACGACGGCGCGCTGACGGGTCCGCGCAACCGCCGCGCGCGCCGCGGGCTGGCAGCGCTCGAAGGCCGCGCGCTGAACGTCGATCCCGACGTGGTCGCAACCCGCCAGACGGGGTGGAACGTCGACGAGCTCGCCCGGGAGCTGCCTGGAGAGCCTGCCGGTCCGCCGGCTCCGGGCGGGAGCTGGGAGACCGCCCGGCGGTTGATGATCGACTATCAGGTCGCCGACCCCGCGATGGTCCGCGCGACGTACCGATCCGGAACACCGCTCGCCGGGCGCGACATGCTGCTTCAGGTCCGCTACCTGGGGCTGCGCTTCTACGTCGGCGTACGGATCGGGGAGGTCTACGACGAGACGCGCACGGTCGCCGGCCGCGAGGCCCGCGTCTTCGGCTGGTCCTACAGCACGCTGCAGGGTCACTTCGAAGCGGGCCGCCAGCACTACGAGGTGTGGAAGTGGCTGGGCAACGGCGACGTCGAGTTCCGACTGCGGGCGTTCTCCCGCCCGACGAGCGACGGGCCGCGGCTGCGACGCATCGGCTTCCGCCTCGTGGGGCGGAGGAACCAGCTGAACTTCTACCGCCGGGCGGCGCACCAGATCGCCCACCTGACCGAGGCCCAACTCGAGCTGAACCTTCCGCGTTCCTGACGGGGACTGACCCGTCGCGCTCAGGCGTAGCGCGCCGCGGTGCGGACGGCGCTCGGGCCGTAACCGCCGCCGAACAACGCGGCGTGGACCAGCAGCGGGAACAGCTGCCAGAGCCCGACGCGCTCCTCGTGTCCGTCCGCGAGCGGATGAGCCTCGGCGTAGGCGTCGAAGCAGCGCGCCGACGGGCCGCCGAACAGGCGCAGCATCGCGAGATCGACCTCTCGATGGCCGCCGTAGGCGGCGGGGTCGACGAGGTACGGGCGCCCGCCCGCGTCCGCCAGCACGTTGCCGCTCCACAGATCGCCGTGCAGGCGGGCGGGCGCCTCCGGAGGTCCCGCGAGCTCCCCGACCCGCGCGCACACACGCGCGAGCGTCTGCGCGCCGCGCGCGTCCAGCGCGCCGCGATCGCGCGCCGCGCGGGCGACGGGCTCGAGTCGCTGCTGGACGTAGAACGCCGGCCAGTCGTCCCCGGGGTCGTTGGGCACGACCAGAGCGCCGAGGCGCATCGGGTGCGACGCGCCGAACGCCGCGGCACCGGCGGCGTGCATCGCGGCCAGTCCCCGACCGAGCTCGAGTTCGCCGTCGGCGCCGAGGCGGCCGGGATCGATCAGCTCCAGCGCGAGCAGGCGCGCGCCCGGCGCGCCGGAGACCTCGGGGTCGACGACCGCGAGCACCTCCGGCACGCCGATCACCCGAGGCTCGGCGAGCCAGCGGAGATCCTCGGCCTCGGCGCGGTAGGTGCCCGGCAGGACATCGGCACTCGTCTTGACGAACACACGGCGCCCGTCGGCGAGCGTCGCGACGAATGCGTCGTTGAGGTCGCCGCCGGAGACGCTGACCAGTCCGCTGACCCGTGTCGCCAGGGCGTCGGCGAGCGCGCCCGCAACCGCGTGCGACATCAGGTCATCTCTCGAACCTCGACCCAGCGCCGCTCCACGTCGGCCCTGTGCACCGCGTCCAGGACCGCCTGCACGCGCAGCCCCTCGTCGAGCGACGGGTCCGGCGGAGCCCCGTCACGGATGGCCGACCAGAAGTTCCGCGCGACGCGGGCGTAGGCGGCGCGTGAGCTCGCCTCCAGCGGGCCCTCGCACGTCAGCTCACCGTCGGCGCGCCCCCACCAAAGCCGGCGATCGGCGTCGAGCTTGACCGTCCCGCCCGAGCCGTAGACCTCGATGACGTCGCCCCGCTTGTGGTGCGCGGTCGCGACGAGGCTGACGACCGCCAGGCCACCGCCCGTGAAGCGCATGAGGATCGTGTAGGTGTCCTCCGCCGTCACCACGCGGACGGCCCCGTCCGCGTCGGCGCGCTCCGGCACCCCGACCTCGGTGGCCACGGCCACGGCCTCGATGGGGCCGAAGGCCTCAAGCAGCAGGTCGAGGTCGTGGACCCCGTAGCCCTGAAGCCGGCCGCCGCCCATCTCGGCGTCCTGCACCCAGGTGAACGGGCGCGACCCGGGCTCGGCGTGGTCGGAGTGGACGAGCGAGACCAACACCATCCGGGGTTCTCCCGCGACCTCACGGACACGCTCGATCAGCCGCCCGCGCGCCACTTGGAACCGGCGGCCGTAGTTGACCGCGCCGACGACGCCGGCCTCTGCGACGGCTGCCGCGACGCGGCGCGCCTGGGCGAGGTCGGTCGCCAGCGGCTTCTCGCACAGGACGTGCAGGCCACGCTGCGCCGCGGCGATCGACACGTCGGCGTGCATCGTCACCGGCGTGGCGACGTGCACCGCCTCGAGCCCCGGCACGCCGAGCAGCTCGTCGAGGTCCGTCGTCCCGAGCGCCACGCCCGCCTCGTCGGCCAGCTCGCGCGCGCGGTCGGGCCGGCGCGACCACACCGCGACGGGCTCGAACTCCTCGAGCTCGCACAGCACCGGGAGGACGACCTTCGCCCCGTACCCCCCGCCGACGACCGCAATCTTGACCGCGCTGACCATGGGCCCAGGATAGGGACGCCGCTGCGCGCCGATCGCGGAGGAGCGCGCTGGAGCTCGAGCTCCTCACACAACGGCCCCGTCCGTGCTCCTCTGAGTGGTGCGATACGCGCCGCTGCGCCGAGACGGACTTGCTGCGAGCCACTGCGGAGATTCTTGCGCGTGGAAACCCGAGAACGCGGATAGACTGGCGTCGCCCAATTCCCCCGTCGCCCAATTCCCCTGTGCCCAGCCGGATGCGAGGAGCACAACGGTGCCTACGCCCTATCGCTCATCTTTCGAGTTCTGCAGTCTGAGGACTGTGGGACTGCTGCTCATACTCACGCTGGGGCTGCTGCTCGGCGGTGCTGACGTCGGTGCCGCCCAACGGCCGGGTGCTCCGCCGCCGAAGCAATGCTCAGACGGCATGGACAACGACGGCGACGGCAAGACCGACTTCCCGGCCGACACCGGCTGCAGCAACAAGAACGACGACAGCGAGCTCGACGTCGCGCCGCCGCCGCCACCACCGCCCGCCCCGGCCTGCTCAGACGGCAAGGACAACGACGGCGACACGAAGGTCGACTTCCCGGCCGACCCCGGCTGCGTCTCGACCACCGACGACGACGAGACCGACCCCCCGCCACCACCGCCGCCACCACCACCACCACCCGCCCCGCGCTGCTCAGACGGCAAGGACAACGACGGCGACGGCAGGGTCGACTTCCCGGCCGACCCCGGCTGCGTCTCGACCAGCGACAACGACGAGACCGACCCCCCGCCACCACCGCCACCGCCCGCCCCACACTGCTCAGACGGCCAGGACAACGACGGCGACGGCAAGATCGACCGCGACGACCCCGGCTGCGTCTCGGGCACGGACAACGACGAGACCGACCCGCCGCCACCGCCACCACCACCGTCACCCCCGGCCCCGCACTGCTCAGACGGCCAGGACAACGACGGGGACGCGAAGGTCGACTTTCCCGCCGACCCGGGGTGCGTCTCGACCAGCGACAACGACGAGATCGACCCTCAGGTGATCGTGCTCGACTCCTCGAGTGCGGCGCTGCCGGGAGTCACCGGCTCCTCGAGCGCCGCACAGCCCTTGGCCCGCCGCTCCTCGAGCCGTTCGCGGTCACTGCTCAACCCGTTTCCCATCGTGCGGTTACGCGGGCGGATCGTCAACGGCGCGGTTCGGGTCAGCCTGTTGACGGTGCGAGCGCCGGCCGGGTCGCGGGTCACGGTGCTCTGCCGCGGACGCCTGCGGTCGTGCCCGCGCGCGAAGATCACGTTCATCATGAAAGGGCGATCGGTGAGACTCCGCTCGTTCGAGCGGCGCATGCGGCCGGGCACGGTCCTGCGCATCTTCGTCACCAAGTCACGCAGGGTGGGGAAGTACACACGCTTCGCGATCCGGCGCGGAAGCGCCCCGTCGCGCCGGGATTCGTGCGCGCTTCCCGGCAACACCTCGGTGTCCTGCTCCTGAGCCAAGCGAGACAGAGAGCGGCCGCGGGGCTGGGGAGTCGGCGTTCTCGCCGACCCCCGGCCACTCAGCCCGAGTCGTCGAAAGTCTCGGGCCGCGGCGACGGAGGCGGAACCGGAGAAGGAGACGGCCGACGCTGTACGACCGGCGGAGCCGAAGGCGGGGAAGGAGACGGGGGCCGGCGGACGACGGGCGACGGCGGCGGTGGCGGCGGCCGGCGAGTGATCCGCGGAGCGGGTGGCCGCGGCGCGGCGACGACAACCGGTGCGCGCAGCGGGGGCCGCGTGCGCCGCGCGCGGGAACGCTTCCTCCTGGCGGCCACCCGCGTCCGTGTCCGACGTGCCGCGGCACGGTCGCGCGCCCTGCGCGCTGCGGCACGGGCGAGCTGTCGCTGCAGGGACGGCTCCGGCGCGCTTCGCGGCGGGCGCCGTCCCACCTCCGGGCGACCATCGATCGGACTCTGCCTCGCCGTCGGGACCGAGACCGCTACGCCGCTGTCGACGTCACCTCCGGCTGCTCCGGTCATGAGCAGCACCCCGAGCCAGACCACCACGCCGACCAGGACGGCGCCAAGAGCCGTCTCGATGTTGCGTTCACGGCGGGTGACGGACTTCCCGCTTCGATATGGATCTCGTTCGCGCACCCGTTGCACAGCTTCCAGGAGGGTAGCGGTGCGGTCGGGCCGCGGCGTGAGGCGGGCGCGCCCGTGGTCAGAGGGCGTGGCGAACCGGCGAAGTTCTCTTCGAAGGCGGGCGGCTGCGAACGAGCGGTACTGCCGGCCGCGAATCAGCGTCTGAGCGTCGCGGCGGTGTAGGCGATGCGCACGGGCTCGCACCAGATGACGATCGAGCGCACGTCCGCCACAGCGACGTCGGGCGGCAGGACGTAGTTCTGCGCGCCGATCGTGGACTTGAGGTCTGCCACCTTGCGGTGAGGTCCCCTGAGCACCGCCGTCGTCGACCGAGGCGCGGGAACGGCGCTCAGCCAGACCGCCAGATCGGTGTTCGCCGCGGTCGAGAACCCGCTCAGGCGCAGGACGAGCCGACCGTCGGCCAGCCGGTGGAGGACGGCCCTCCCGGCGCCCCGGCGCTCGATGGGCCGGAAGCGACCGCGCTTCACGACGCGGGTGCGCTTCGCCGACAGGGAGGGGAGCGGCGCCTCGTCGAGTGGCGTCGTCACCTGCTGCTCGACGGTCATGCGCCACCGCCCCTTCGTCGCGACGCTCAAGACGATCGCCCCGCGGCCGCGCCCCGCGGCCTCCCGCTTGCCCGGGCACTTGCCGCCGCCGAGCTTGATGTCGTCGGCCGCCACGGCAAACGCGCTGCTGTCGCACTCCCAGCGGACCCGCCACTGCACCGCGTCGTCGGCGATACGGATCCGGCGCTTCGCGTCACCCTCGACGTCGAGCGTGCGAGTCACCTCCCAGCGCGGAGCAGCGCGGCCGCGGGCTGCCTCTTCGGCGGCCTTGGTACGCGCCTCGACCGCCTCGAACGGATCGGCTTTCTCCGCGCGCTCCTCTCCTCCGCAGGCCGCCAGGCTCACGGCAAAAGCAGCAGCGACGCTCGCGCCGAGCCTCATCGCGCCGCGTCGTCCCGGCGAGCGCGTTCGACGACGAGCCGGCCGATCTGGTGGCCCATCTTGAGACCCTCCGAACCGTCGATGGGCCAGTGTATGCCGCCCCATACCCGGGAGTCTGCTGCCTCCTGGGCCCGGGCGAACCACAGCTCCTTCTGATCCGGGAACTCGTAGGCGAGTACCTCGGCGGCCGCCCCTGAGTAGGTCGCGTGACCAGACACGTACGCCGGGAAGAACGGCGTAGCGAGCAACGGCTTCCATCCGGGATACAGGCCCGAGTCCCGGATCCCGCTCTCCGGGCGGGGGTACCAATAGGCGTACTTCGCGTCCCAGGACGCCACCCCGGCGTCGGCCATGGCCACCGTCAGCAGCGCGAAGAGTCGAGCAGCCTGCGGCGTGCTCAACGGCTCGGTCTTGAGGCTCTCGAGGACCACTTGGATCCAGACGCCGGGTGGCAGCGGCGTCCCCTCGCCGCCTGCCCAGAAGCGCGCCGCCTTCTCCTGCGCCCGAGTCAGCTGCTCCTTGGCCCGCACGGTGAGCCGCATCTGCTCCTCGAACCCCTCGGTCCCGAAGGCGGGAGGTGGCGGCGGCCGCAGCTCCCGTCCGGAACGCAGCACCCAGGGTCTCCACGTTCCCGCGAGTGGCTGCACGGGCTTGGCGGCCGAACCTGGGGGCGCCTCGTAGAACTCAGGGGCGCCTCCGGGCACACGTCCGTCCCACTTGCGGTCCGCGCCGTCGGCGCGCGCGCGCTCCAAGACCTTGGCGGCCACCGCGCGACCAAGAGCGAGCCCCGCCTCCACGTCGCTGGGCCGGCTTGCCCCCGCGTTCACGCGGGCGGTGCCAACCTTCTCGGCCTCTTCCCGGAACTCGGCCGCCGGGGCCTCGTCGTACAGCTCGACCAGCACCTCGGCGCCCGCGGCCGCGATCGCGGCGTGTTCGGAGGGGTACGAGAGGTCGGCGCGTTCGCCGATCGCACCATCCACTTCGGGAGCCGGCCGTGCGTACCGCTTCTTGTAGTGGTACGCCGCGACGGTGGCGTCGTGCATCGCGACGGCGACGAGCGCATAGTTGCGCGACGCGCTCGGCGGATCCTTGTCGCGCCCCGCGACGAGGCCCATCGCGTGCTCGAGCCAGGGCTGGACGGCCGGAGTTCTCGCGACGTCCGCTGCTGCCCGCGTTGCGGGCGCCGAGCGGGAAGCCACCGCGTCGGCTCCCGCCTTTCCGTCAGCTCGCTCGGCAGCCGACCCGCGCTTGGGCGGAGGCGGTACGGCGACGCTGTCGGCGCGGGGCAACACCCAGGTGGCCGACGCTGCGGGGTTCTTGGGGCCCGCGACGACGTTGTCCACGTCAGTGGTGCCGCACGAGCCGAGGACCAGAGCCCAAGCCACCGCCCCCGAGGTCAAGCCAATTCTTCGCATGGACTTGAGCGATATTAGCCCGATCGGCGGAGCGCGACCATTCGCGTGAGGAGGCATTTCACGCGAGCGCATTCCGGTTCAGGGAAGTCCCTCCGCGCGAACGACGTGTGCCGCCGGCTCGAGGCCGACGGCATGGATCAACCGTAGTCGAGGAGCCGCCGCTTCTCGCGAAGGTAGTCCTCTTCGCTGAAAGCGCCCGAAGCGCGCAACTCGTTCAGGCGCTCGATCGCCACGATCTGGACGTAGCTCGGCTCGCCGGCTCCGAGTTCGTCGGACGACGCCTTCGCGGCAGCCTTGATCTCCCCGGAGCTGAGTTCACTCAGGTCCGCCGGCAGACGCCGCTGGCGCCCATGCTCGTCGATATAGACGAGTCTGCCCCCGCCCGCTTCCTGCTCGGGAGCGCGATCTCGCAGCCGTTCACTGGTCGCGGCCGCGTCGACTTGCCACTTCGGCATGGCCCCGGACTCCTCCTCGTCGGTGGGGCCTGGTCGGTCCTCGTTCATGTCGCCTCCTAGGGATGAAGTCGGTGGCCGGCGCTCGCCGGGTCCGGCAAGCATAGGCCAGGAATGCCAGCTTCCGCGGCGCCCGCTGACCGGGCCGGTTCAGCTCGCGGCGGCAGGGTCCGGCCGGATCCGAGCGTTCCTGCGACCGCGGGTGGCGAGTGTGAGTAGCGTGAGCCCGGCGAGTGCGGCGGCCAGGCCGCCGAAGCGCAGGGCGCTTCTGGCTGCGTCTGGGAGCCTGGTGGGGTCGCTGACGGCGATGGCGGCCTGGGCGAGGTCCTGCTTCTGGGTCGCCGGCGTGCCCGCACGGGTGTCGGTCCACAGGCCGAGAGCTGCGCGGTCACCGGAGATCAGGGCCAGGCGGCTTCCGAGATCGGGCAGGCCCTCCTTGGCACCGAACCCGATCCGGGAGTCGAAGGCACGGCTGGTCAAGTTGACCGCCTCGGTGAAGCTCTTGCCCTTGTCGAAGGACGACTGAAGCGACACCTGGTTGAGCAGGTTCTGGCGGTCCTCACGGCGGTCGTAGTACAAGACGTCGAGGCGATCGTCAGGTGCGACTGCGAGCTTGGGCAGGTACTGCGCGGTGCCGTCCCGGGGCCGCGTGTCGTTGACGCGCGTCGGCCTGCTCCAGTCGCGGGCCCCCCGGGCCAGCGACCACAGCCAGACATCGGCATCGCCGAGGCGGTCGTCCTGGAAGGCGGCATAGACGCGTCCGGTGCTGTCGACCGCCACGGTCGGTGCGGGGGCAAGGAAGACGATGAAGCGCTCGATCGGCGACAGACGATCGTCGACGACCGATTGCTCCCACCGCGCTCCGCGATCGCGAGAGCGGGCCAGCATCAGCGCGTAGCGCCCGTCGTAGGGCTTGCCGCCGCGACCCCGGTGCTCGGCCTCGTAGTCCAGGCGATCGTCGCCGAGGTCGAGGTAGAGCACGTAGAGCGTGCCGTCAGGCCCGACCACGGGCGCCGGAGTCACAACACGCCCTCGCTTCGGGTCGCTGAGCGGCACCGGCTTCGACCACGTCTCGCCGCTGTCGTCCGAGCGCGCCGCCACGATCGGACTGCCCGGAGCGGTGAAGCGCAACGGGGCGACATCAGCCCCCTGCAGCCAGGTGAGATAGACGCGACCCGCTTTCTGCGGATCGGGCGCAAGGCGCACCTGAAAGGTCAGCGGGCCCGCCACCCGGGCGGGATCAGAGAGCGTGCGACCACCATCGACGGACTTCGTCAGCCACAACGCGCCGGGCGTGTTGCCCCTGCCCTCGAGGGTCACAAACGTGAAGTACAGCGTCCCGTCGGCCGAGAAGGCGACATCGGGAGCAAAGCACTTGGCCTCCTGGTCCTCAGGCGCGGGAATCGCCGTCTGCGTCCACGTCGCCCCGCCGTCGGGCGAGACGTGCAGCGCGCAAGAGAAGAACGGGGTGTCGATCCTGCTCGACACCGCAAGGTTGGCGGGCCGAACCGGGTTGCGCACCAGCGTCGGAGAGTTATGCGCGCTGATGTCCTCAGCCGCACGAGCCGACAAGTTGACCGGCGCATCGCTTCCCACCACGCGAACCGTCGGCGACTCGTCGAACGCCGCAGACACGATCAGTGCCCCGATTCCGACAAGCAGCAGCGACAACCCCATGAGTGCGGAACGCAACAAGCCCCGCCGCCTGCTGCGATCGGGGCCCGTTACGACCGATGGCGGTTCGTCGGAGATGACCTCCGACGAACCGCTCGATTCCTTCACTTATCCGCTGAGGCGCTCAGGCGCCGCGGCGCGCCGGACGGCGACGCCGTCCCGCCGTGACCAGGACGCCACCGGCAACCCCGGCGAACCCGAGACCGAGAATGACCAGACCGGTCACCACTCCGCCACTGAGACCACCCTGCGGGCTGGCCGAAGCGGCCGAAGCCAGCGACGGCCGCGTCGCGGACTTCACGCCGCTCCACAGATCCCCACTGGCGCTACGCGTCGCAGCTGCCGGAGCAGAAGACCGCGCCGGAGCCGCAGCCGTCGAACGAGCCGCCGACCGCGTGCTCTTGGCCGCCTTGGGAGCCGTCGAGCTCGAGAACACCGGCCGGCCGGCCTGACGGGTCACGCCGGCGGTCGCGCCGCGAGCACGTGCAGCGAGTGCGTTCTGACCAGCCGCCGGAACGGCCGCGCGAGTGCTCGGTGCGGCGCGGCGCACCGTCTGCGCCGGCTGCGGGGCACGAGCACGCGTGCTCGTGGCTCCGCGACGGGCAGCAGGCGACGCCGCCTGCCGGGCCGCAGCACCACTCGTCGTCGCCGAAGCACTGCGAGCAGGCGCCGCAGCGGTCGCCCTAGCAGGAGCAGGCGCAGGAGCCGGTGCCTGCGAAGCAGCGGGAGCCGGAGCCGGAGCTGGAGCCGGAGCCGGAGCCGCGGCAGGAGCCGGAGCAGCAGCCCCGGTACCACCAGCCGGCGGCGTGGGGGCAGGCGCAGGCGCAGGCGCAGGCGGAGCCGAAGGCGTCCCGAAGCCTGGGGGCGTACACGCCCACGCGACGCTGGCCGCGACCACAGCAGCGCTGAACACCGCAAGCATTGACAGAGCAACTACTCGTGTACGTCGAATCATGTGCACCCCTCCTCAGGAATATTCCGGGCAGCGTAGCACCGGAGACCACCAGGCGGAGAAAAACTTCACGGCATGGGTTTCTCGACGCACGACCCGCCACCAAAGGCATATCGTCCCCCGCGTGTCGCCGACCAGCGCGAGGATCTTCGGACTAATCGTGCTCCTCGTCGTCACGCTCGGCGGTGCGCTCTCCCGACCGCCTGCCGCGGCCGGACAGTCCGACCCCGACGTGCTGCGGCTGCCGTTTCCTCAGTACGACGGGACCCTCACCCCCTACACCTTCCAGCTCGGGTACCCGCTGGTCACGCTGGTCTACGACACGCTGATGTGGCGGGACGCGAACGGGATCCCGCGGCCGTGGCTCGCCCGCTCGGTCACCCGCAGCCAGGACGGCCGGCGTGTGACGGTCACCCTGCGCCCGGGCGTGCGCTGGCACGATGGCCGACCGGTGACGGCCGCGGATGTCGCCTTCACTTTCAGGTACATGGCGGCGCGTCCCCAACCCCGTTTCACGCCACAGCTTGCGGGAGTGAGGCGCGTGCGCGCCACGGGCCGGCTGACCGCCACGATCGACCTGCGCCGAGCGTCGCTCGGCTTCGAGGACCAGCCGCTCGCCGACGTGCCGATGCTGCCGAGACATCTGTGGCAGGGCGTGCCCGAGGGCCGGACGCCGGCGGGGCTCCCGGTCGGAAGCGGCCCCTATCGCCTCGTGAGCGCCCGGGAGCGCTCCGGCTATCGCCTGCGTGCAAACCGCGACTACTTCAAGGGGACCCCGCGGGTGCGGGAGGTTCGGGTGCCGATCATCGACGACGCCGAGCGAACGTATGCCGCGCTGCGCGAGCGGAAGGTCGACATGGTCCCGCTGAGCCTGCCGCGCGAGTCCGCAGACGACCTCGACGCCACACTCGGGATCGACCTGGCCCGCGGTCCATCCTACGTCGGGACGACCCTGCTGCTCAACGTGCGGCGCGCCCCGTTCGACAGCGTGGCCGCGCGCCGAGCGGTGGCGACTGCGCTGGACCTCGGGCGGATCGCGCGCAACGTCGCTCCCGCCGAACCCGCCGACGAAGGGTTCGTCCATCCGGCTTCCCGCTGGTCGGCCGCCGCGCGCGTGCACCGCTTCGACCTCCCTGCGGCCAGGAAGGCGGTGCGGAGCCTGAGGTTGCCGCGCCTGCGGATCATGGCGCCCAGAAACGATCCGAGCCGCCTGGAGGCCGGACGGCAGGTCGTGCTCGCGCTCGAGCGCGCCGGCGTCCGCGCGACGCTCGTCGAAGTTCCGGGTCGTCAGCTCGGTCGGGCCATCGGCGAGGAGGGCGTGCCACCGAACTTCGAGGCGGCGATCCAGAGCATCCCACCCCTGGTCTCCTACGACCCTGACTATCTGCGTGTGCTCTTCGGCTCTGACGCACGATCCGCCCCGCTCAACTTCTCGGGCTACCGCAGCCCGGCTTTCGATGCGCTGGCGCGCCGCGTGGCGTCTGCCTCCGATCGCGCCGAGCGCCGTGTCGCCGTGCGTGCCGAGCTCCGGCTGCTCGCGCGGGACGCCCCCTCCATCCCGCTGCTGTTCTCCCGGGGAACCTACGCCTACCGGAGCTCCGTCTACAACCGCTGGCTCTTCGTGAAGGGGACGGGGATCCTCGACAAGCGCTCCTTCCTCCCGGGCGAGACCCAGGCCGCGCAGGCGCCCAGACCTGACGGCCGCGAGGTCGGCCGACAGGTCGAACCGGCTGCCTCGGAGTCGGGGGTCAGCGTCCTCAACGTGATCTCCCTCGTGGTGCTGGCCGGCGTCGTGCTTCTGGCCGGCGTCGCGCTCGGGCAGGCCGTCTCGAGGCCGAAGGCTTAACACTCAGCCTGGATCCACCGATCATCGTGGATCAATCGTGTCGTGGGCCCGCCGGTCGAACCGGCTCAGGACCGAATCTCAGGCGGGCGTTCTCGCCGGCCCACCGGCGAGCTGCTCGAGCTGTTGAGCGGTCAGCGTCTCGGCGTCCAGCAGCGCGGCCGCCGTCCGGTCCAGCGTGTCCCGCGACGCGGTCAGGATCCGGTCTGCTCGGCTCTGCGCCTGCAGGACGAGCTTGCGGGCTTCCGCGTCGATGGTGCCGGCCGTCTCCTCGGAGTAGGCGACGAAGCGGCCGTCGTCGTCGGTCTCCCCGGCGTACCCGATCGGCCCCAGCGCATCGCTCATGCCCAGGTCGCGCACCATGTGATGGGCGATGCGCCCGACCTGCGCCAGGTCGCCCGACGCGCTGGAGCCGGCCTCGCCGAACACGAGCTCCTCCGCGCTGCGGCCGCCGAGCAGAATGGCCATCTCGTCGAGCAGCGCCGATTTCGAGTGCACCACGCGATCGTGGGTGTCGGTGAGCCAGGCACGCGCCAGGGTGCCGCCGGACGAGTTCATGCTGACCATGTGCGGAAGGCGCCCCTCGGGCACGGTGCGCGCGACGACGACATGGCCCGCCTCATGGACGGCCACCACCCGCCGCTCGGCGTCGGTGAGCACGTGCGCGCGGGCGATTCCCATCGTCGCCCGCTCGACCGCCTCCTCCATCGCGGCCATGGTGATCTCGGAGCCGTTACGGCGCGCGCTGAGCAGCGCCGCCTCGTTCATGACGTTCGCGAGGTCTGCGCCCGACAGACCGCGCGTGATGCCGGCGATCGCCCCGAGATCGACGTCGGAGGCAAGCCGCTTGTTTCCGATGTGCACCTCCAGGATGGCCGCGCGCCCGTTGCGGTCGGGCAGGTCGACGGTGATGGCACGGTCGAAGCGACCGGAACGCACGAGCGCGGGGTCGAGGATCTCGGGCCGGTTGGTCGCCGCCATGATGATGACCCCGTCGCGCGGGCGGAAGCCGTCGAGCTCGATCAGGATCTGGTTGAGCGTCTGCTCGCGCTCCCCGTGCCCCTCGGAGTCCCGCCGGGCGCCGATCGCGTCGATCTCGTCGATGAAGACGATGGACGGCGCCATGGCCCTGGCCTGGCCGAAGAGGTCGCGGACCCGACCCGAGCCCTCGCCGACGATGCCCTCGACGAACTCGGTGGCCGCGACGGCCAGGAAGGCGGCGTTGGACTCGCCGGCCACCGCGCGGGCCAGCAGGGTCTTGCCGCACCCGGGGGGGCCGACCAGCAGGAAGCCCTGCGGGAACCTCGCTCCCATCCGCGTGAAGCGGCTCGGGTCCCTGAGGAAGTCCCTGATCTCGGTGAGCTCGGTGAGGGTCTCCCCGATACCGGCCACGTTGGCGAACGTCACGCGCTCGGAGCCCAGCGACTGCTGACCCATCGTGCGGTCGCGCATGGTCAGCCGGCGCTGGCGCTCGGGCGCCTCGAGGATGCGCGTCAACGCCTCGCTGAGCATGACCTGGCGGATCTCGGTGTCCCCCGAGCGCGCGGCGAGCAGCGCAGCCTCGTTGGTCACGCTCTCGAGATCGGCGCCCGTGAAGCCGATGGCCCGACTGGCGATCGCGGCCAGGTCGACGTCGGCGGCCAGCGGCTTGCCCCGGGCGTGCAGCGAGAGGATCGCGCGACGGCCGGCCTCGTCGGGCCGGTCGACGGAGACGGTGCGGTCGAAGCGGCCGGGCCGCAGCAGCGCCGCGTCGAGGTCGTCGGGGCGATTGGTCGCGCCGATCACGATCGTCCCGGTCTCCCGCGCGAAGCCGTCCATCTCGGTGAGCAGCTGGTTGAGGGCCTGGTTCTGCTCGTCGCTACCCGCCTTGCCCGCCACCCCCGTCTGGCGCTTGCGGGCCACGGCGTCGATCTCGTCGATGAACACGATCGCCGGCGCACTCTCGCGCGCCTCCCTGAAGAGCTCGCGCACGCGCGCCGCCCCGACACCGACGAACATCTCGACGAAGTCCGAGCCCGAGATCGAGAAGAACGTCGCTCCCGACTCACCGGCGACGGCGCGGGCGAGCAGCGTCTTGCCGCAGCCCGGAGGGCCGTACAGCAGCACGCCCTTGGGGATGCGCGCCCCGAGCCTGGCGTAGCGCTCGGGGTCGCGGAGGAACTGCGAGATCTCGCGGAGCTCGGCGACGGCCGTGTCCTGCGCGGCAATGTCGTCGTAGCGCAGGGTGGTGTCCTCGGCGGTCGCCCGGCGGGAGCCGCTGCGCTGGTTGAACAACCCCGTGCCCGTCCGCCAGCCGATGATGACGTAGCCGAAGATCAGGACGGTGAGAAGCCCCGGTAGCAGCACCGACAGCTCCGGCAGCACGCTCTTGATGTACTGCTGCTCGATCCTCAGCGGAATCTGGTTCGAGCTGAGGATCTCGACCACGTCGGCTCCGGCGTCGTCGAGGAACGGCGTGTTGAAGGCAACCGCGTCCCCCCTACGCCGGTATACGCCCTCGACGTAGTTGTCCGCGCCTAGCACCGTCGCACGGCGGATGTCGCCGCCCTCGGCAAGATCGACGAACGTGGAGAAGTCGATCCGCTCGCCCGTCGGATGCGGCCTGCTCGCCACCAGCACCTGGACGTAAGCGATCAGGAGGACCACGGCGATGAGGCTGACCCAGAAGCCCGGGGTGTTCAGACGGCGCTTGGGCTCCTCGGCGGATCCCCGCTTCTTGGTTCGGTTCGGTCTCAGTTTCACGGAAGGTCCAGCCTATCGCCCGCCAGCAGCGAAAGAGTCCTTCGGGAAGCTGCTACCACCCCCGCCGGGCGTACCTCTTGGTGGGCGACGAGTGTCGACGGGACCCTGAGCGCGGGCAATGCCGGCACGCTTCG
>CADCVR010000065.1 GCA_902806205.1 uncultured Solirubrobacteraceae bacterium
CCTCGGCGAGCGCGGCCTTCAAGGTGGCGGCCGCCTGCGCCGGATCGGGGGCGTCGACGAGTGCGCGGACGACCACGATCCGCCGCGCGCCCGCCTCCACGACGGCGTGGACGTTCGTGGAGTCGATCCCGCCGATCGCGAACCACGGCCGCCCGCCGGCCTGCGCGGCGGCGTGGGCGACGTCGGCGAGGCCGGCGGCGGCGCGGCCCGGCTTGGTCGGCGTCGCCCAGACCGGCCCGACCGCGACGTAGTCGGCTTCGGGCGGCGCGGCGGCGAGCTGCTCGGGCGCGTGGGTGGAGAGCCCGACGATCGCCCCGCGGCCGACCGTCGCGCGCGCCCGGGCGGCGGCGACGTCGTCCTGGCCGACGTGCACGCCGTCGGCGGCGGCCGCGCGGGCGAGGTCCGGGCGGTCGTTGAGCAGGAAGCCGACGCCGGCAGCGGCGCAGGCCACCCGCATCCACGCCGCTTCGCGCAGGACGTCGGCGTCCGGCGCTTCCTTCATGCGCAGCTGGACGAGGTCGACGCCGCCGTCGAGCAGCGCCTGCAGGCGCGCGGGCTCCAGCGCGGGCGTCACGAGGTAGAGGCGGGCGTCGCTCAGCACTCCCGACACAGTCTGGCAAGGCTGCCCCACAGCGTTGGGTGTAGGCCCGTCAGGCGAACCGAAGCCCGAACGCTGTCGCGTAGGGCCCGGGCGCCGGCCCCGCGTGCGTCGGTGCCGGCACGGCCGTGTCCGATGCGACGTCGCCGCGCGCGGCGGCGATACCCTCGACCGGGAGCCCTGTGTCCCTCTCCTACGCAGATCGTCACGATGTCGCCGTGCTCGGTGGTGGGGCCATCGGCCTTGCGGTGGCCTGGCGCGCGCGGCAGCGCGGGCTCTCCGTCGTGCTGATCGACCACGGGGATCTCGGCCGTGGCGCCTCGCACGTCGCCGCGGGGATGCTCGCACCCGTCTCCGAGGCCGATCCAGGGGAGCGCGCGCTGCTCGAGCTCGGCCTGCGCTCCGCGCGGGCGTGGAGCGCCTTCGCCGCGGAGCTCGAGGACGCCTCGGGCCGCCCGGTCGGCTACCGGACCACGGGCACGCTCGTGCTGGCGCGCGACCGGGACGAGGCCGAGGCGCTCGACCGGGAGCTCGCGCTGCGCGAGCGCCTCGGGCTGCGCGTCGAGCGGCTTCTGCCCAGCGCCGCACGCCGCCTGGAGCCCGCGCTCTCCCCCACCCTGCGCGCCGCCTTCCACGCGCCTGACGACCACTCCGTGGACCCGCGCCGTCTCACCGCGGCACTCGCGGTCGCCGCCGCGCGTGCCGGGGTCGAGTTCCGCGTCGGCCAGGAGGTCACCGCGGTCGACCCGGGTGAGGGCGTCGAGATCGAGGGGCGCCAGGTCGTCGCGGCCGAGCGCATCGTGGTCGCGTGCGGCGCGTGGTCGGGCACCATCCCCGGGGTCCCCGCCGTGCCCGTCCGGCCCGTCAAGGGACAGACGCTGCGGCTGCGCTCGGGGCCCGGCGAGCCACCGCTGCTCGAGCGTCCCGTCCGCTACGAGGGCGGCTACCTCGTGCCGCGCGGGGACGGCTCGGTCATCCTGGGAGCGACCGTGGAGGAGCAGGGCTTCAACACGGCGCTCACCGCCGGGGGCCTCTATGAGCTCCTGCGCGACGCGAGCGAGCTCGTCCCCGGCGTACTCGAGCTCGAAGTCACCGAGACCCTCGCCGGCCTGCGCCCGGGCACCCCGGACAACGCGCCGCTGCTCGGCGAGCTCGGCGGCGTGCTCTTCGCCACGGGCCACCATCGCAACGGCGTGCTGCTGACGCCCGTCACCGCCGAGCTCGTCGCCGCGCACCTCGCGGGCGACGCGGAGATCGACGCCAGCTTCGCTCCCGGCCGCTTCACCCACAGGGCGGCGGCGTGATCACGATCAACGGGGCTCCGGACACGCTGGTGCAGCCGGGCTGCACCGTCCGGGGGATGCTCGACCTGCTCGGGGTCGACCCGGAAGCCCGCGGGGTCGCCGTCGCCGTGGACGCCGAGGTCGTCCCGCGCCCGGAGTGGGGGACGTTCTTGCTCACCGAGAAGGCACGCGTCGAGGTGCTGACCGCCGTGCAGGGAGGCTGACCGCATGGAACCGCTGACACAGACCGCCACCGATCCGCTGGTCATCGGAACGCGGACCTATCGCTCGCGGCTGCTGCTCGGCACAGGCGGCTTCCCGCGCCTGGAGACGCTCGCCGAGGCGATCGGCGCAAGCGGGACGGAGCTCGTCACGGTGGCCCTGCGGCGCATCGACGCCACGCAGCGCGGCTCCCTCGTCGACGTGCTCGCCGCCGCCGGAGTCGAGCTGCTACCGAACACGGCGGGCTGCTTCACCGCGCGCGACGCGGTGCTCACCGCCAAGCTGGCGCGCGAGGCGTTCTCCACCGACGTCGTCAAGCTCGAGGTGATCGGCGACGAGCGCACGCTGCTGCCCGACGCCGTCGAGCTCGTCGCCGCCGCCGAGGAGCTCGTCGCCGCGGGCTTCACCGTGCTTCCGTACACGAGCGACGATCCCGTCCTCGCGCGGCGCCTTGAGGACATCGGCTGCGCGGCGGTCATGCCGCTCGGGTCGCCGATCGGTTCTGGCATGGGGATCCGCAACCCGTACAACATCGGCCTGATCGTCGAGCAGGCCGGAGTGCCCGTCGTGCTCGACGCGGGAGTCGGCACCGCGAGCGACGCGGCACTGGCGATGGAACTCGGCTGCGACGCGGTGCTGTGCGCCAGCGCGATCTCCCGGGCGCAGGACCCCGTCGCGATGGCGCTGGCGATCAGGGCGGGCGTGGAGGGTGGGCGTCTGGCCCGGTGCGCGGGACGCATCCCCCGCCGGTTGTACGCCGAGGCATCGACGCCCGGCGCCGGGCTGCCCGACTTCACCTAGGACCCGTGGCGGCGCACGTCGATCACCTGCTCGACTCGTTCGAGGCGGCCTGGACCGCCCGCGACCCGTCGGCGTTCTACGCGATGTGCGCCCCGGACGTGCACTACGAGGACCCGTTCTGCGGTGCGCCGCTCGAGGGGCCGGGGGCGATCGGCAAGCACGCGGAGCGGCTCTGGGCGGGCTTTCCCGACGTGCGCGCGGACCGCTCGGGCGAGCGGCTGACCGACGGGCGCTACGTCGCGGCGCCGGTGAAGCTCGTGGGAACCAACTCGGGTGAGCTCGAGGGGCTGCCGCCGACCAGGCGCTTCGTCGTCGTCCAGTTGCTCTTGTACTGCGAGCTCGGCCCGCGGGGCGACGAGCTGTTCCGCGTCCGGGCGTTCTGCGACCGCTACGAGGCGGCGATGCAGCTCGGCCTGCTCCCCAAGCCCGGGACGCTCGGCGAGAAGGCGCTGCTGGCCCTGCGCGGCTTCGGGCTCACTCCTCGACGGTGAGCGTGCGTTCGTGATGCGTTGATGCGGTAGCATCAAGTTGATGCGAACGACGCTCGAGCTCGACGACGATGTCGTTGCCGCTGCGCGGGAGCTCGCCGCGCTCGATCGGCGCTCGCTCGGGTCGGTCATCTCTGAGTTGGCCAGGCGCGGGCTGACGCCGGCCCGGATCGTCGCCGAAGGCGGGATGCCCGTCATCCGGGTTCCTGAGGGCAGCCCACCGATCACACCGGAGATGGTTCGCCGCGCCCTCGACGAGGACTGAGCATGGCGCTGCTGGACGTCAACGCGTTGGTGGCGCTTGCCTGGGACTCCCATGTCCATCACGCTGTCGTTCGGTCGTGGTTCGCGGCCGCGGCAGAGCGCGCCTGGTCGACGTGCCCGGTCACGGAGAGCGGGTTCGTTCGCGTCTCGTCGAACCCGAAGGTGATCTGCGCAGCGATCAGCGTTGACGACGCTCGTCTGGTGCTCACGGCGCTGCGTCGGCGCCCCGGGCATCGGTTCCTCACCGACGACGTTTCGCTGGCGGACTCCGACGTCCCGGTCGTCGTCGGCCACCGGCAGGTCACCGACGCCCATCTGCTGGTTCTCGCCCGTCGACACGGCACTCGCCTGCTGACCTTCGACGGCGGTGCCGCGGCGCTGGCCGGTGACCGTGAAGGTGATGTGGAGCTGCTCTCGGCGCTATGAGCCGTGCGGGGCTGCGGGTCACCCCCTCGACCGTGGAAGTCCGGGCACTGTGTCGTCGCAACCCGCCACGACGAGGTCGGCTGGAAGAGGCACCCAGCGGGTGCGACGCTACCGCCGTGAGCGAGACCCTTCCCGTGTTCCCGTATCACCCCGACCCCCGGGCCACGGAACCTGTCGTGCCGTCGGACGAAGCCTGAGCAGGTCGAGGGCTACCTGGAGTCGCTGGACAAGGACGACCAGCCCACGGCCTACCTCTTCGAGTGCCGCCACTGCGGCACGCATCTTGCCTACTCCGACTTCACCTAGCCGGTCGTCTGGTCAGGTCGCTTCGGGCTCACTCCTCGACGGTGAGCGTGCCCGCCATGCCGGGGTGGATCGTGCAGACGTACTTCACCGTTCCGGGCTTCTCGGCCTTGTACTCGTAGGTTCCGTCTTTGCCGAAGGTGTCGGACTGGAACTCGGCGCCCTCCTCGGCGACGACGTTGTGCGGGATGTCCTCGTTGTTCTTCCAGGTGACCGTGGCGCCGGCCTTCACCGTGGCGTCCTTGGGCTGGAACTGGAGCCCCTTCATGCCGATCTCGACCCCGTTGCCCGCGGCGGACGGCGTGGCGGCGGGCGGGTCGGCCGCGGTGTCGGAACCGTCGTTGCCGCAGCCTGCGACGGCGAGCGCGGCCGCGGTGAGCGGGGCCAGGAGGAAGCGGCGCATCGTCTCAGCCTACGCGCTCTCCGCGCGACCCATACGCGGGCTCGGGGGTCTGCCGTCTCTGAAGAAGCTGTTCTCAGAAGGAGCGGTGCGCCGAGGAAACCGTCTCGCGGCACCGGAACTCATTCGGCGCTCAGGATGTCGCTGGCTCGATGGCGACCAGGACGGGCGCGTGGTCGGAGAGCCGCCCGGCGTCGAGGAGGCGGGCGCCCGCGCGCGCCCACCCGCGCGCCAGGACGTGATCGACGTCGTAGCCCCCGAGGTGCACGAAGCCCGGCGCCCTCGGCTCGCGGACGTTCATGTCGCCGCCGAGCACGAGCCGCGGCCCGTCGTCGCTCCAGCCGCGCAGCTCGCGCGCCGCGGTCTCCGCATCGGCGAGCGCACGCTCCTCGGAGTGCACCTGCGCGTGGAGGTTCGCCCACCAGGCGCCGTCGACGGTCCGGACCGCGTGGACCACGCGGCGCTCCGGCCACCAGCGCAGGGCGGCACGGCGGTGCTCTGCGATCGTCTGGCCGCGCACGAGGATCACGTTCGCGCCGCCGCCGTTGGACTTGACGAGGTCGGGAAAGCGCGTGGCGACCGCCTTGCGCAGCGGGAGCACCAGGTTGCGCGAGGTCAACGCGGTGCGGGCGCTCGCGCCGGTCGCCTGACCGAGCATCGCCGCCCACCACGGCGGCACCTCCTGCAGCAGCGCGACCTCCCAGTTCCAGCCGGCGAGCCTCGCGGCGAACTCCGCACTCAGGTCGCGTCCCGAGCCGGGGACGCTGCGGCCGTGGAACAGGTTCCAGGTCAGCACGCGCATGGCCGTAGTCTTTCCGACTTGACCCGGCACTTCCTCACGGGCGAGGAGCTCTCCTCCTCCGAGCTGCGGCACCTCCTCGACCGCGCCCTGGAGCTCAAGGCCGCTCCGCGCTCCTCGCGCGCCCTGGAGCACGCTTGCGTCGCGCTGATCTTCGAGAAGCCCTCGACCCGCACGCGGCTCTCCTTCGAGGCCGGCATCGTCGAGCTCGGCGGCCATCCGCTCATCCTGCGCCCGGGCGAGATGCAACTCGCGCGCGGCGAGTCGGTCAAGGACACCGCCCGGATCCTGAGCGGTCACGTCCAGGCGGTCGGCGTGCGCACGGGCCCCGACGCGCTGCTGGAGGAGCTCGCCGCCGAGGGCTCGGTTCCCGTCTTCAACATGCTCACCGCGGGCCACCACCCCTGTCAGGCGCTGGCCGACCTGCTCACGCTGCGCGAGGCGTTCGGCGCGCTGGAGGGCCTCAGGCTCGCCTACGTCGGCGACGGCAACAACGTCGCGCGCTCCCTGGCGATCCTGGGAGCGCTGGCGGATGTCGAGGTCGCCGTCGCCTCGCCCGAGGGCTACGAGCTCGAGGCGGTCGTCGGGGCGCAGCTCACCCGCGACCCGGCCGAAGCGGTGGCCGGCGCCCACGCAATCTACACTGACGTCTGGGTCTCGATGGGCGACGAGGAGACCGCGCAGTAGCGCCGTGCCGCCCTGGCGCCCTACCGGATCGACGACGCGCTGCTCGATCAGGGCGCGCCCAAAGCGATCGCGCTCCACTGCCTGCCCGCGCATCCCGGCGAGGAGATCACCGAGGCGGTGCTCTACGGCCCCCGCCAGCGGATCTGGGATCAGGCGGAGAACCGCCGGCACGCGCAGAAGGCGCTGCTCGAGCTGCTGGTCACGGCGTGAGCACGCCGGCGCTGGACTGGGCCGACGGCGACTACGGGTTGACCGCCGCGGCGCTGCAGCCGGTCGCAGGCGTGCTGCTCGATGCGCTCGCGGTCGCGCCGGGCGAGCGCCTGCTCGACGTGGGCTGCGGGACGGGGAACGTCGCGCTGGCCGCGGCCGCCCGCGGCGCGCGGGTCACGGGCGTCGACCCGGCCGCGGGGCTCGTCGCACGCGCCCGCGAGCGTCCCGGGGCCGACGCGGTCGACTGGGCGGTCATGGGCGGGGAGGAGCTTCCCGTCGCGGCCGGTGCCTTCGACGTCGTCGCCTCGTGCTTCGCCGTCATCTTCGCCCCTGACGCGGCGCGCGCGGCGGCAGGGTTGCGGCGGGTCACCGCCCCCGGCGGCCGCATCGGGCTGACGGCGTGGCTGCCCGAGGGCGGCGTCGCCGCGGCGGGTCGCATCGTCATGGGTGCGCTTGCTCCGGGGCGCCGGCCGACGTCCTGGTTCGACCCTGAGGTCGTCGCGGAGCTGTTCGGCGCCCCGGTCGAGGTGATGCGCCACGGTCTGACGTTCACGGCCGCCTCCGCCGAGGCCTGGCTCGCCGAGCAGGAGCAGCATCACCCCGTGTGGCGGATGGCCCGGCGCGCACTGCCCGCGGAGGACTGGGCGGCGGCCCGGGCCGAGACGCTCGTGGCGCTCGAGGCCCACAACGACGATCCGGCGGCGTTCCGGACGACGAGCCCGTACGTCGTGGTCGTTGCCGCCGGCAGATAGGCGTTTCGCGAGGCTCGCCCGTGTGACGTGCGTTTCGCGAAGCCCGCCCGTGGAATGCTCTCGACCATGATCGACGGCCTCGACTTCGTCGGCATCCCGTCCCAGGATGCCGAGCGCGCACGCGCCTTCTACGTCGACACGCTCGGGCTGCGGCCCGACGACCACTCCCGCTTCGAGATGTGGATCGGCGGAACGTGCTTCGGCATCTGGGAGCCGGCGAAGGTCGGCATGGAGTTCGAGCCGCAGCGCAACGCCCATCCGGCGCTGCACGTCGACGATGTCGCCGCCGCCCGCGCCGACCTGGAGGCCAAGGGCGTCGAGTTCTTCGGGGAGATCCTCGACACCGGCGTCTGCCACATGGCGTTCTTTCGCGACCCCGACGGGAACGACCTCATGCTGCACCACCGGTACGCGCCGCGCTCCTGACGGTCGCTGGCCGGCCCCGAGACACAGCTAAGGCCGGCTCCTACTACGCCGGCCCATCACTGCCCGATCGGAGACCACCATCGCTGACAAGGTCCCAGGACGATTGTGATGCCTGGGCGATGAGAAAATCCCGGCGGCTGACGCCACCGAGTTGGGCCTCGTCGGACCACCAGCCTAGCGCCGCCCGGGCTGAGGCGCCGGCCCGGTGCCATCCTGGGGGGATGGACCAGACCGCCCCCGCCCCCGACGTCGATCCGTCCGCGCGCCCGCCGCGCCCCGAGCGCGGCCAGGAGGTCGAGGTCACCGTCGACCGGCTGGCCTACGGCGGCAACGGCGTCGCCCGCCACGACGGCTACGTCCTCTTCGTCCCCGGGACGTTTCCGGGCGATCGGATCCGGGCGCAGGTCACCAAGCGCAAGCGTGCCTACGGCGAGGCGCGGCTGCTCGAGGTGCTCACCCCGAGCGCCGACCGCATCGCGCCCGTCGCCCACCACCCGGGCGTCGCGTGGCAGGTCCTGCCCTACGAGAAGCAACTCGCCATCAAGGCCGAGCAGGTGCACGACGCGCTCACCCGGATCGGCCACCTCGAGGGCTTCGTCCAGGAGCCGATCGTCGGGGCCGAGGAGCAGTGGGGGTACCGGAACAAGCTCGAGTACTCCTTCGGCACTTCGGGAAGCGGTTCGCTCGTCTGCGGCTTCCACGCGCCCGGCTCCTGGGAGGACATCGTCGACGGCGTCTCCGAGCTCGGCTCCGATCGCCTGGCGCGCGCCCGCGAGGAGGTCCTCGCCTTCTGCCGCGCCCAGGGCCTCGAGGCCTACGACCGCCGCGCGCAGGCCGGCTTCCTGCGCAACCTCGTCCTGCGCGAGGCGCGGCGCACGGGCGAGACGCAGATCCGGCTCGTGACCTCCCGTGGCGAGCTCGACACCGTCGCCTTCTCGCAGGCGGTGGAGGCGACGTCGCTCGTCTGGACGCAGATCGACCAGGTCGGCGAGACGACCACGGGCGGCTACTCAGAGCTCGTGGCCGGGCGGGAGACGATCACCGAGGAGCTCGGCGGGCTCGAGTTCTCCATCAGCCCCGAGGCGTTCTTCCAGACGAACACCGAGATGGCCGAGCAGCTGTACGCCGTCGCCCACGAGTACGCGGGCCTGCAGGGCTGGGAGCGCGTCTACGACCTGTTCTGCGGCATCGGCACGATCGGCCTGACGCTCGCGCGGCGCGCCGGGGAGGTCTGGGGCCTGGAGATCGTCGAGCCTGCGATCGCCGACGCGATCGCCAACGCGCGCCGCAACGAGGTCGAGAACGCGCGCTTCTTCGCCGGGGACGTACGCCTCGCGCTGCGCGAGCTCGTCGAGACGGCCGGACGGCCGGACGTGCTCGTCGTCGACCCGCCGCGCGCCGGCCTCTCGCAGAAGGTCGTGCGGCGCGTCATCGAGGCCGGCCCGAAGCGGATCGTCTACGTGTCGTGCAACCCGACGACCCTCGCACCGAACGCGGCCCAGCTCGCCGAGGCCGGGTACGCGCTGAAGCAGGTCCGGCCGGTCGACATGTTCCCGCAGACGCCGCACATCGAGTGCGTCGCGCTGCTGGAGCGCGGACCGTGACGGATGTCCTGCCGCGACCCTGACGTGCCGGTCGCCTACTTCAGCCCGCGCAGCCAGTCGTTCAGCTTGTGCCCGACGTCGTTCAGCGAGTCGCCCGCGTCCTTGAAGAGGTCGCCGAACTTCTCGCCGTAGTGCGAGGCGGCGTCGCCGGCCTCGGTCCGTGGCGTGAAGGTCTGATCGCGCGTCAGGTAGTCCCCGCCGACGATGCGGTCGTACTCGCCCGAGCGCACCCAGTCCATGAGCTCCTTGATCCGCTTGACCGGCAGCGCGTGGGTGACGTTGAGGTCGACGAAGAGGCGGGAGAGCCGCTCGACCCCGGTGCCGCCGTCGGTGTACTCCTGACCCTGGCGCATGAACGCGTCGACGTTCAGCTCGCGGGCGGGCGTGCCTGCCGCCAGGCCCATCAGCGTGCGGCAGACGGCCATCGGATCACGAGTGACCAGGGCGGCGGCGCGGTCGCAGGTCAGCTCGCTGGCCCGGAACCACTCGAGCAGCGCCGCGCGCACGGGCATCAGCGGCAGCGGGATCCGCGCGCTCTGGCCCATCCGCAGGAGGATCACCAGGGCCGTGCGGTAGAGCGAGTGGTCCGAGAGGATGTGCGCGGCCTCGTGCGCGAACACGGCGCGCAGCTCCTCGCCCTCGAGCAGCCCGAGGGCCGAGGAGCCCAGGACGACGATGGGCTTCGCCGAGCCGATCGCCATCGCGTTGGGCACCGGCATCTGCGTCAGGTACACATCGGGCGTCGGCTGCATGTCGAGCGTCACGTAGCACGCGCGGTGGAGCGTGTGCACGTGCCCGAGCTGGTCGTCGGACAGTCGCACCGACGCGCCGAGGTAGGCCTGGCGCAAAGCCCGTTCGTAACCGAGCTCGATGAGCTTGCGGACGGCGACATCGAGGTACGGGACCGCCGCCAGTGCCGCCGACGCCGCGCGGTCCGCGGGGTGCTCGTAGGACTTCGGCGAGATGTTCGGGAGGCGGTAGCCCTCGGCCGGAAGCGCGTTCATCGGCCGAGGGTACGGGTGCTGCGGGGAGGGTGCTACGCCGCGGTCAACCCGATCGGGCAGGAGACGCCGGTGCCGCTCATCGAGCAGTAACCGTTCGGAACCTTGTGGAGGTACTGCTGGTGGTCCTCTTCGGCGTAGTAGAACTCGCCCGCCGGCTTGATCTCCGTCGTGATCTCCCCGTGGTGGGCGGCGGTGAGGCGCTCCTGGTACATCATGCGCGACGCCTCGGCGGCCTCGAGCTGGGCGTCGGAGTGGGTGTAGATCGCCGAGCGGTAGGTCGTGCCCACGTCGTTGCCCTGGCGCATGTGCTGCGTCGGGTCGTGCGCCTCCCAGAAGACTCGCAGGAGGTCCTCGTAGGAGAGCTGCTGCGGGTCGAAGACGACCAGCACCGTCTCGGCGTGCCCGGTCTTGTTCGTGCAGGTCTCCGCGTAGGTCGGGTTCGGCGTGTAGCCGCCCGAGTAGCCCACGGCGGTGGTGTAGACGCCCGGGAGCCCCCAGAACGCGCGCTCGGCACCCCAGAAGCAGCCCATCCCGAACTCGGCGACTTCGAGGCCCGTCGGGAACGGCCCTCGCAGCGGCGTGCCGAGGACGGCGTGGCGGTTGGAGAGGGGAAGCGGGGTCGAACGCCCGGGGAGGGCGTCCTGCGGCGCGACCATCTCCGTCTTCTTGGTGAACGGGAACATGGGGTCCAGGGTAGCTCCACGACCTTACGTTCTCGAGCGGGTCTGTCGGCGCGTTGGCGGGGTGGGCGCCTGCCTTGCGATCGCTGAACACCGGCAAGCTCATCGCCTCGGGGTGGTCGCCGCCCTCATCGTCCACGGGGTCTTCGCCGCGGGCGACGCGCTCGATCTCCCGTGGTGGATCGCGTCCGTGACCATCGCTGCCCTGGGGTTGCTCCCCGCCACGGTGCTGCGCTAGAGGGAGACCGGGCGCTGGACCTACGAACGGCGTCCGTGGACGACGCAGCGCGATCAGCGGACGGTCGAGCTGATCTTCGACGGAACGGCTCGAGCGATCCACGGCGGCGTGTGCTCCATTCCACCTATGAGGGCGAATCGAGCACACTCCGCTGCGGCCTGGGCCAGAAGAGCCCGCGGCGACGGGCCGGCCGAGTTGATCTGCGGGCGGCCCCCGCGGCGCTCGGACCGTAGGCTGCGCCCATGCGTGCAGCGACGATCCGTGACGGCGAAGTCGGCGTGGAGGACCATCCCGACCCCGTGGCCGGGGCGGGCGAGGTGCTCGTGCGGATCCGCGCCGCGGGGCTGAACGGCGCCGACATCATGCAGCGCAAGGGGAAGTACCCCGCGCCGCCCGGGTCGCCGGCAGACATCCCGGGCCTCGAGTTCGCGGGCGAGGTCGTCGACCTCGGCGCGGGGGCGCAGCGCTTCGCGCGCGGCGACCGCGTCATGGCGATCGTCGGCGGCGGCGGCCAGGCCGAGCTCTGCCAGGTCCATGAGCGCCAGCTCATGCCGGTGCCCGAGGGCCTCGACTGGGCCGCGGCCGGCGGGCTGCCCGAGGTCTTCACCACCGCCCACGACGCCCTCTTCACCCAGGGGCTGCTCAAGCCGGGCGAGCGCCTGCTCGTGCACGGCGCGGCCGGCGGCGTCGGCACCGCAGCGGTGCAGCTCGGCGCACGCGGGGGCGCGCGGGTGACCGCGACCGTGCGCGATCCCGAGCGCCGGGAGGGCGTCGCCGCGCTCGGCGCCCACGAGGTCGTCGACCCGGAGGGCTTCGAGGAGCACGGGCCGTTCGACGTCGTGCTCGAGCTCGTCGGCGCGCCGAACCTGCCGGGCAACGTGAAGGCGCTGGCCACCGGTGGGCGCATCATCGTCATCGGCGTCGGCGCGGGCGCCAAGGCCGAGCTGAACCTCATCGCGCTGATGGGCAAGCGCGGGACCCTCCGCGCCTCGACGCTGCGGGCCCGGCCGCTGGAGGAGAAGGCCGCCACGGCGCGCGCGCTGGAAACGCAGGTGCTTCCCGGGTTCGCGGACGGAACGCTGACGGTGCCCGTCGCGGCCACCTTCGCCCTGGACGCCGTTCGGGACGCCTACGAGCGCTTCCAGGCGGGCGGCAAGCTCGGCAAAGTCGTGCTCGAGACGGACTGATGCCCGAGCCCGCCGGCGCAACCTCTGTGCCCTCGCACCTTTCTCAGGGAAGTACGAGTCGCCGCGCCTTGCGGTCGTGGGGCTCACCGCGCACGGCGCGCTCGACCCGGCCTTCGGTCAGGGCGGCGTCGCGCGGCCCGGCGTGCAGGTCGGATGCGTGAGCTGCGCGCCCGCGGCGCTTCAGCCCGACGGCTCGGTCGTCCTGACTCGACGCGGGCTTCGGGGATCTCGTCGTGGCCGCGGTACCCGTCGGCGCCGGCCGCTACCCCGGATCGGCGGCTACGGCGTCGGCCTGACCGCCGCCGGACGCCTGCTCACGCTCGGCCGCGGTCGCGACGGCCTGCTCGTGGCGGCGCTGACGCCCGCGCGCGCCGCGGATCCCACCTTACGGCGGCGGGGCACCCGCGGCGGTCGGCGCGCGGTTCGCCTCGGACCTGCTCGTCGATCCGACGGGGCGGACCGACGTGATCGCCCCCGACCGGGTGCTGCGGCTGACCGCGGCCGGCGCTCCCGACCCGGGCTTCGGGAGCGGCGGCGAGGCGACGTTCCCCCCGATCCCGGGCGGGTTCTCGCCGCAGGCCCTGCCAACCCCCGACGGCGGACTCTTGCTCGCTGCGGTCACGGGGTTCGACCCGCGCCCGGCGTCGCAGCCGGCGCTGCGTGTCCTGCGGCTCTCGCCGGCGGGGGTGGGCGGCGCCGCGACCGATATCTTCCCGGGCTTCGGCGGCGGCTACGCGTCGTTCATCCGCAGTACGCGGCTCGGGCTCGGGCTCCACCAGGACGGCTTCATCCCCGGCAGGCTCGTGCAGCGCTCCGACGGCTCCTTCCTGCTGACCGGCGGCGTGCGCGTCGTCCGCTGCACCGGTGAGGGCGAGGGCTTCTCGACGGGCCCGACCGCGGCAGCGTCGCTGACGCCGGCGCTCGCGCCCGACCGTGCGTTCGGCGGCCCGCAGGCTCCCGCGCGCCTGCGCCTCACCGTTCCCGCCCAGCGCGCGAGCAGCAGCGCGCGCCTGCGCCGGATCCTCGTGCGCGTCACCGCTTCCGGGCCCGGGCTGGCGCTGCTGCGCGTCCGCGACGGCCGCCGCCGGGTGCTCGCCCAGTCGCTCGAGCCGGTCTACGCCGCCGGGAGCACGACGGTGCGCGTCCCGCTGACGACGACCGGCCGCCGGGTGCTGGGGCGCGGGCGCGCCGCGCGGGTCAGCGTCGGTTACGCCTTCCGTGACGTGCTGACCGGCACGGCGAACGGGGCCCGGATCGCGCGGCTGCGGTAGTGGCGAGCCGTCCTCGGCGGCCGGTTCGGCCGCTCTGGCCGGCGGCCCGGCTGACCCCGCGCTGTGTAGGGTTGGGCCCTATGGCGCTCACTCCCGGCACGCACAAGGTCGGACCGAACGGGTCCACGCTCAACGTCAACACCTACCGCGACGGCGTGGCCGCCAAGATCGGCCACGATCTCCTGATCGAGGTCACCAAGTGGGAGGCGACCGTCGACGTGGGTCCCGACGGCGCTCTGAACAGCGTGACGCTGAACGCCGACCCGAGCTCACTGGAGGTCCGCAGCGGCCAGGGCGGCGCCAAGCCGCTGAGCGACAAGGATCGCGCCGACATCCGCAAGTCGATCAACGACAAGGTGCTGGGGTCCGACCCGATCACGTTCCAGTCGAGCGCGGCGACCGTCGACGGCTCCGGCAGCATGCACGTCGAGGGCGAGCTGGCGATCGCAGGCAAGTCGCGGCCCGCCGCCTTCGACCTGACCGCCGGCGCGGACGGGGCGGTCGCAGGCACGATCGGGCTGACCCAGAGCGACTTCGGCATCAAGCCCTACAAGGGCATGATGGGTGCGCTGAAGGTGAAGGACGACGTCGAGGTCGTGCTCGTAGCACAGCTGCCGACCTCCTGATCGCCACGTCACGCCCGCGGCGGGTCAGTCCTCGCGCAGCAGCCGCCCGAGCCGGTCGAGGTTCGGGAGCAGCAGCGCGAGCCCCAGCAGCGTGACGGCCGGAAGCTGCCCGTCGCGCGCGACGGAGGCGAGCAGCACGGCGCCGAGCGCCACCCACGTCACGGGCGCCCGCAGCCCGAAGCGCTGCGCCCACGCACCGTAGGCCGCGGCGAACACGAGCGACGTCAGCTCGAGGCGGCGGTCGTCGGGAAAGGCGAGCGTCAGCGGATCGCCGGCCTGCGCCGCCGCCGACGGGCCGCCCGTGCCCGCGGCGAGCTCGATCCCCGCGAGCAGGACGGGGACCGCGAGGACCAGCGCGCCGACGGAGAACACACGCGCGAAGAGGACCCCCACCGCACCCCACACCACGATCTCGGCCGGGGTCGCGCCCACCCGGAGCCCCGCGACGTTCAGCGTCGCCGTCAGCAGCCCGCCGCCGAGCAGCGCGAGCAGGGCGGGCAGCACCCGTCAGTACGGCGGCAGCTCGGCGTACCAGTCGCCGAGCACGCGGAAGGCGGCCCAGAACGCGCGCTTGGCGGCTTCGTCGTCGAGCGCGTGGTCGATGTCCGGGGTGAAGAGCGCGCCCATCGACGGCGTCAGCGTCTGCAGCTCCCCCGCGCGCGGCGCCACCTCGACCGCCAGCGGCACGCCGAGCTCGTTGAGGGCGTGCAGCGCCTCCTCGCCCATCACGACGACGATCTTGGGCTGCACGATCGCGAGCTCGAGCGCGACCCGCGCGACGCACGCCGGGTCGGCGAGGGCGGGATCGCTCGTCGGGCACTTCGCGCAGAGCGTCCCGTAGACGGCGAGAGGATCGATCCCGAGGCGCCTCAGCGACTTCATCACCGCCGTCCCGGCCCGGCCGTAGAACGCGACTCCCTCCTCGATCTCCGCCAGCGACGGGGCGTGCTTGAGCAGGAAGACGTCGGCCTGGGGGTGGCCCGAGCCGAGCACGGGCATCAGGCCCCCCCGCGGGCAGTGCCCGCAGGCCTGGATCTCGTGGGTCAGGAGGTTGAGCTCGCGGATGGCCCGCTCGAGGTACTTCTCGCGGATCTCGTCGTCGGTGGCGGGCATCGCGGTGGATTTCGGGCGCCCGCGCTCGTTCCCCTTCGGCTGCATCAGCCCTTGCGCGTCGCCCGGCGCACCCGGCGGTCGCGCCGCGCTCGGCGCGCGCCCGACGGCGTCGCCTTCGTCTCGAGGAACTTGAGCGCCTGCACGTAGAGCAGCGAGCTCGGCTTGGTGTGGATCTCGGCGACCCGCAGTGCCTCGAGGAACTCCTCCGGCCCGTCGAAGTCCGGCATCCGGACCCGGACGGAGCCCAGCCCGGGCGCGACGTGGGAGTCCGATCCGGCCCCCGCGACGATCCGGTACTTCGTGGCGAAGCGCTGCGCCTCCTCGTTGAAGGAGCCGATCGCCACGCGCGGGTTGTAGACCTCGATCGCGTCGACGTCGTCGATGATCGCCAGGAGGTGCTCGTAGTCCGGGACCGAATGCATCCGGTCGAACGGATGGGGAACGTAGACGATCCCGCCCTGGCGCTTGATCTCCGCGACGGTCTCCTGCAGCGACATGCCGCGCGGGATCTTCTGCGTCAGGAACAGCCCGATGACCTCGCCCTGCGAGGCGGTCTTGATCTCCTCCCCGACGATGACCTTGAGGTTGAACCCTCCGGCCAGGCGCTGCGCCTCCAGCGCGCCGGAGATCTCGTTGTGGTCGGTGACGGCGATGGCGCCGAGCCCCTGGTCGCGCGCCGTGGCCAGCAGCACCTCCACGGGGGTCACGCAGTCCATCGAGTGGTCCGTGTGCATGTGCAGATCCACGTCGATGCGGGTGCGGCCGTCGAGCCGCCGGGCGAGCGACGGTGAGCCGGCGGGTTCGTGGCGCCGGCCCGCCAGCGTGGCGTAGACGGCCTCGAGCTCGTCGGCGACGCGGGCGAAGGCGAGGTGCTCGCGCGCGGCGGCAGCGGCCGCACTCAGGCGGTCACGCAGGCCGACGTCGCCGACGAGGCGCTGCAACTGTGCCCCGAGCGTCTCGGGGTCGCGCGCGCCGAAGAGCAGCCCGTGATCGCCCTCGCCCGTGACCTCCTCGTAGACGGCCAGCGACGTCGCCAGCGGCACCGCGCCCGCGGCGATCGCGCGGAGCACGAGCCCGGGCGACGGGGCCGCCCCGTCGGAGGCAGCGACGAGCACGTCGGCTTGGGCGAGCAGCGCGGCCTCCGAGCTGCCGGGCTCGAGGAAGCGGACGCGCTCGCGCAGGTCGGCCCGGAGGGCGGTGGACGAGGACGGGCCGCGGTCGGACAGCACGCGGACCTCCCACGCCCCGGCCGGGTCGAGGCCGCGGAGGCCGCGCAGGAACGTCCTCAGCGCGCCGCGCTCCTCCTCGTCGACGAAGGCGATGACCACCGGCCCGCCCGGCGCCCGGGGCGGGCGGGCCGGCGTCGCCGCGTCGGCCCCGGGGGTCACGACCGCGTACTCCCCGGGGAAGTGGCGGCGCATGAGCTCGGCGGTGACGGCGAAGCTCGCCAGCCGCAGGTCGAGGCGGCCGAAGACGAGGTCGGTGAGCCGGCGCGCGACCTGGGTCGCGACGACGCGCTCGGTCGGCGCGTGGAACGTCCCGACGTTCAGGGCGCGCGAGTGGCGTAGCGCGGCGCTCGCGACCGACGGCGCGAACGGCTCGTGGACGTGGCACAGGTCGAAGGCCACGCCGCCGAGCAGCTCCTCGACGGTGCGCGTGACGTCGATCGACGGCGCCGCCCGGCGGCGCGCGCCGATCGGCGCCGGGAGCACCTCGCCGACCGCGAGCAGCTCCCAGGCGCCGGGCGCGGCGGCGCCGTCCCCGCTCCTGATGCGCGCCCGCGAGCGGCGCACGAGCTCCTCGGAGACCGACGGCGCGACGATGGTGACGCCGTGACCGCGGGCGGCGAGGAGCTCCGCGCTCCGGGCGATCTGCCCGTTGACCTCGTGCCCGGACTCCCAGGGGAACGGCGTGACCTGGGCGATGGCGAAGCGCTCGGCGGGCACCTGGCGATCATCGCACGCGGCCGTGTACTCCCCCGGGGCAGGGGGGCGCTGCTCCCCTCGTACCGCGACAAGGGGCCGAGGGCCGGGTACGGTGCCGGGGATGGCCTACCTGCAGCGCGCACGGGAGCCGATCAGACCGCACGACGTCGCGCTCGTGCTCGGCCTCGCGGTGGTGCTCGTCGGCGACACCCTGCTGTTTCCCACCGACGGGCACGGGCTCACCCTTGCCGCCGTGCCGGCCATCGCGCTCATCACCCTGCCGCTGCTCTGGCGCTCCGTGGCGCCCAAGGTCGTGTGCCAGCTCGTCGTCCTCGGGGTCCTCGCGTGCCTGATCACGCTGAAGCCCACCCACGTCATCTCGCTGCCGCCCATGGTGGCGAGCTACTCCGTGGCGCTGCACTCCGACCGCCTGCGCTCCGTCGTGCTCGCGATGGCCACGGTCTCGATTGCGATCTTGTGCGTCATCGCGTTCTCCGAGGGCGGCCCGGCCGCCACCGACCTCGTGATGAACAGCGCGTTCCTGCTGCTCGCCGTGGCGACGGGAGATGCCGTCCGGGCGCGCCGCGCCTACCGTGTCGCGGCGGCGAGCCGGGAGGCCGAACGCGAGCGGGAGCGGGTGGCCGAGGCGCAGCGGATGGTCGCCGAGGAGCGCGTGCGCATCGCGCGGGAGGTCCACGACGTCGTCGCCCACGCCATGGTGGCGATCAACGTGCAGGCCGGGGTGGCCGCCCACGTGCTCGACCGTCGCCCCGAGCAGGCCCGCAGCGCCCTGCAGCAGATCAAGGCCAGCTCGGGCGCGGCGCTGACCGACCTGCGCGCGACGCTGGGACTGCTGCGCGAGGAGGGCTCCGCGGCGCCCGTGCGCCCCGCGGAGTCCCTCGCCGGGCTGCCCGAGCTCGCCGGCCCGCTGCGCGCCGCCGGCATCGAGGTCGACGTGACGGTGGACGGCCTTCAGGACGGCGTGCCGTCGCCCGTCGGCGCGGCCGCCTACCGGATCGTGCAGGAGGCCACGACGAACATCCTCCGCCACGCGGGAGCGCGCCGGGCGACGATCGCCGTCGACGTGGGGCGTGACTGCGTCGAGCTGCGCGTCGAGGACGACGGCGCCGCGCTCGTGCCCGTGGGCGGCGTGGTCGAGCCGGGCTCGGGCAGCGGATTGCGTGGGATGGCCGAGCGCGCGGCGACGCTCGGCGGTCGCCTTGAGGCCGGCCGCCTGGACGACGGCGGCTGGCGCGTGCACGCCGTGCTCCCGCTCGCATGACCGCGTCCCAGGGCTGCACCCGTGATCGGGAAGGCCGGCCGTCGCGGTGAGCATCCGCGTCCTGCTCGCCGACGACCAGACGATGGTCCGGGCGGGGTTCTCGGCGCTGCTCGAATCCGAGGACGGGCTCGAGGTCTGCGGCGAGGCCGGCGACGGGGAGCAGGCCGTCGCCCTGGCCCGCGAGCTGCGCCCGGACATCGTGCTGATGGACGTGCGGATGCCGCGGATGGACGGGCTCGCGGCGACCGCGGCGATCACCGCCGATCCGGCGCTGGCCGCCACGCGCGTCGTCGTGCTGACCACCTTCGAGCTCGACGAGTACGTCTTCGGGGCGCTGCGCGCCGGCGCGAGCGGCTTCCTGCTCAAGGACCTCGAGCCGACCGACCTCCTGCACACCGTCCGCGTCGTGGCGGCCGGTGACGCGCTGCTGGCGCCGCGGATCACGCGCCGGCTGATCGAGGCCTTCGTCGACGTCCCGGAGCGCTCGTCCCCGCCGCCGGCCGCCCTCGACGAGCTGACCGCGCGGGAGCGCGAGATCCTTCAGCTCGTCGGGCTCGGGCTGTCCAACCAGGAGATCGCGGCGCGGCTCGTCCTCTCACCGCTGACGGTGAAGACGCACGTCTCACGCGTGTTCATGAAGCTCGGCGCGCGTGACCGCGCTCAGCTCGTCGTGACCGCCTACGAGAGCGGCCTCGTGGTGGCGGGGCAGTAGGCGCACGCGGGAAGGAGGCATGGCCGGGCGACTACTCCCCGGGGCGTACGTCAGGTTGCTCCCGGCGGCCGATGTGCGCAGAAACCTCTGTGCGATGCTTTGATCCTCGGGTGAGTGACCGCTCACCCACAGAACCTCGGAGGAGATCGCCATGTTGACCGCCCTGTCCGACCGCATCGGGGGACGCCCCCGGCGAAGCCTGCTCGCCGTCGGGCTGTTCGTCATCGTCGCCGGGGTCCTGGGCGCTCCCGTCGCCGGTGTTCTGGAGGATTCGGGCGGCTTCGCCCCGCCTGACGCAGGCTCCTCGCGAGCCATCGAGCGCATCAACGACGCGAGCGGCACCCAATCCTCCGCCCGCGTCGTGCTGCTCGTCCGAACCCCCCGGGGGGCCGGCTCCCCGGCCGCCCGCGCGCGGGTGGCCCAGCTGCGGGCCGAGCTGGCGCGGGAGCCGGGCGTCGTCTCCGTCGCCACCGCGAGGAGCAGCGGCGACCCCGCGTTCGTCTCCCGCGACGGCCGCTCGACGTTCCTGGCGGTGACGCTCGCCGCCGAAGCGGCGGACGACGAGGTCGCCGAGTCGATGAGGGAGCGCTTCGGCGGCCAGGACGACGTCGTGCTGGGCGGCGCGCTCATCGCCCAGACGCAGATCGGCGAGCGCATCGGCGCCGACCTCGGGCGCGCGGAGCTGCTGGCCTTCCCGCTGCTGCTCGTCCTCTCCCTGCTGTTCTTCCGCGGCCGCGCCACGGTGCTGCCGCTCGTGGTGGGCATCACGACCGTCCTCGGCACCTTCCTGGCGCTGCGGGCGATCAACGAGGCCTACGCCCTGTCGATCTTCGCGCTGAACCTCGTGATCGGCCTCGGGCTCGGGCTGGCCATCGACTACACCCTGTTTCTCGTCTCACGCTACCGCGAGGAGCTCGAGCGCCACGGTCCGGGGCCCGCCGCCGTCCGCGCCACCATGCAGACCGCCGGGCGCACCGTGGTCTTCTCGGCCGCGACCGTCGCGATCGCGCTGATCACCCTGACCGTGTTCCCGCTCGGCTTCGCGAAGTCGATGGGCATCGCCGGCGCGGTGGTCGCGCTCGTCGCGGCCGCGGCCGCGCTGGTCATCACCCCGGCGCTGTTCGCGCTCTGGGGCGCCAAGCTCGCCGTCCGGCACCGCCGCGAGCGCGCCCCCCAGGAGGGCAGGTGGTACCGGCTCTCGCACGCGGTCATGCGCCGCCCGGTCTCGGTCGCGGTCGCCACCACGCTCGTGATGGTCGCCGTGTCGCTGCCGTCGCTGCGGGCCGAGTTCACCCCCGTCGACGCGACGGTCATCCCGTTGAGCGAGAGCTCGCGCACCGTCGCCGACGCCCTGCAGCGCGACTTCCCCGGGCAGAGGACCGCGCCGGTCGTCCTCGCGCTCGACGCGCCGCGCGGCGACGCCGCGGGCGTGCGTGCCTACGCGTCCGGCCTGAAGGACCTGCCCGGCGTCAAGGCGGTCTCGGAGCGGCCGCTGGACGCCGCCACCTGGCAGGTCGACCTCGCGGTGACCGGTGAGCCCGACGGGCCCGCGGCCCGGGCGCTCGTCGAGCGGGTGCGCGCCGACGGCGGACCCTTCCCGGTGCTCGTCGGCGGAGCCGCGGCGGAGTTCGTCGACCAGCAGGCGGCGATCGCCTCGCGGCTCCCGCTCGCGATCGGGGTGGTCGCACTGCTGACCTTCGGCGTGCTGTGGCTCATGACGGGCTCGGTGATCCTGCCGCTCAAGGCACTCGCGATGAACGTCCTGACGGTGGGCGCGTCCCTGGGCGTGCTCACGCTCATCTACCAGGACGGGCGCTTCGAGGGCCTGTTGAACTACACGAGCAACGGCGGCGTCGAGGCGACCGACTTCCTCGTGACCGCGACGATCGTGTTCGCACTGTCGACGGACTACGGGGTGTTCCTGCTCGGGCGGATCAAGGAGGCACGGGAGGCCGGGCTCGCGGAGCGCGAGGCGGTCGCCGTCGGGCTGGAGCGCACGGGCGCGGTCGTGACCGCGGCGGCGATCCTGCTGGCGGTGGCGATCGGGGCGTTCTCCACGAGCTCGATCTCCTTCATCCAGCAGATCGGGATCGCGACGGCCACGGGCGTGCTGCTCGACGCCTTCGTCGTCCGCGCGCTGCTCGTCCCCTCCCTGATGGCGCTGCTGGGCAAGTGGAACTGGTGGTCGCCGATGTGGATGCGCTCCGCGCACGACCGGCTGGGGCTCGGCGAGGGTCATCCGGCGGCCGGGACCGCCTGAGCGGCGGCCCGGCGTTCGGGATCGCGTTGCTATTCGATGGTGAGCTCGTCGATCATGCCCTGGGCGACGTGCGGCTTGCCGCCCTTGCGGTCCTGGATGAAGCAGACGACGGCGTACTTGCCGGCCTTGAACTCGAGCTCGAGGTTCTGCGCGATGCCCCCGTCGATGACCTGCGTGCCCAGGCCGTTCTCGAAGTCGACGGGCGGCGGCCCCTTGGGCGGCTTGTCGGAGGCGAAGGCGGCGGTGACGTCGGCGATCGTCTTGCCCTTGTTGATCGGGAAGATGATCGCGTGGTGGAGCTCTTTGCCGGTGTTCTCGAAGCGCACCTGGTTGACGCCGGCTTTGAGGCCGTCGAACTCGAAGCCGTACTCGTCCTGGCCGTCGTCGGTCGCAGTCAGGGTGGCGGGCTGGTCGGGCAGCTTGGCCTCGGACGGCGGGCCGGTGACGGTGAACTCGCCCCGAGCGCCGAGATCTGAGTTGCTCTTGCCCTCGCCGTCCCCGCTCTCGGTCTCGTCGTCGGTGATCCCGTACTTGCCCGGAGCTAACACCTGCGTGACGCTGCCGGTCTGGCCGGGCTTGACGGCCGTGAGGCCGCCGCCGTCCTCGATCCAGGCTGGGATCGGCGCGCCCTCCTTGTCGACGGCCTTCTCGAACTCCTCGACGGTGTGATCGTCGAGCAGCCGCACGATCCCCGCCGAGCGAGGGACGCTGTCTGAGTTCTTCAGCGTCAGCGTGACCAGCCCCGCCTTGACGGAATCCGGGAACGTGAGCTTCTTCTTCGTCTTGCCGTCCGCCGTGGCCTCGATCGCAAAGCTCGCAGGCGCGGCAGGCGCCGCGGAGGCAGCGGGGGCAGCCGGCTTGGACGCCGGCTCGTCGTCGCCGCAGCCGGCGAGTGCTCCCGCGCCGAGCGCGGCAACGCACGTGATAGCCGTCCGCGCGAGGCAGAGGGGGGTGGTCGTCCTCATCGTTGTCCTCGCTCTGTGTGTTGGGGGTCGAAGACGCGGTCCGCGCGGACGAAAGCCAGGTCGCCAGCCCCACCCCGCCCGCCAGCACCAGCACCGCTGCGGCCGATGCCACCTGCCCTGCCCGTACGCGCCGAAGCGCTGCCTGCTGTTCGCATCTCAGTTCTCCTCGTGGTGGTTGAGGAGTGCAAGCCTCGCCGGTGTCGCTGGCGCCGTCATCACCCGTCGGGATGAAGCTGAGCGGCCTCCTCCTCCCCAGGGATGAGGCCGCGTCGTAGCCGATGTGGGTCACGGCGTGTGAGAAGCGGTCTGACGGGAGCAGCGGACTCTGACGGCGACGAACTTCCCGCCGTTGCGTAGCCCATGCGCAGCCGGCTGCTGCCAGCGTTGACGGTCCATTGGACGAGTCGACCATCGGTGCACTCATCGACGTCCTGCTCGCCACCTGGCCGGTTCCGCCGGGCCACAGGAGAACCGGCGTGGACCCGCACGAGAGGTCCGCGGGCTGCATCCAGGTCAAGCACCTCGTCGAGGCGGGGCTCCTTAGCCCCCTCGCTGATGCTTTCCATGCATCTGGGCAGTGTGGGGTCGAGAAGCGCAGAGTTTCGCTATCGCGTGGCAGGAGCGCTCTCCCCCGCGCCTGCGCAGAGCGCCCCTCTTCGCGCATAGGGGCAGCGAGGACGAAAAGTTGTGCTTCCAGCCGAAGGCGACCATCTGAGTCGGCCCGTCGCCGGAGCGCCAGCAAGCACCATGAAGGCGCTTCGCTCGTCCCGTCGGCACGTCGCCGACACCACTCATGCTTCGACTGTCCGAGAGTCCTCGAGCCAGGCGCCTCTCGAGCCGTCCCGATCTTCACCACAACAGCCGCACAGACTTCCACCCGCGTGGCGCGCACCTGCCTCGGCGCTCCTTCGACGCCGCGGCGCGCGAGCGGCTCGGCAAGCGTCGGGAACGAAACGGCCCGCCGTGGCGCTTCAGGGTCAGTGCTCTCCATCGGCAAGCTCGCCGCAGGGCCCGGCGCCGGTCGCTACTACGTCGACCAGGTCGCCGACGGCCGCGAGGACTACTACAGCGGCGAGGGCGAGGCGCCGGGGCGCTGGGTCGGCGCGGGAAGCGCGAAGCTCGGGCTGAGCGGGCGGGTCGGCGAGGACGAGCTGCTGCGGCTGCTGGCCGGTCAGGATTCCGCGACCGGCCGCGTGCTGGGGCGCGAGCTGAGGTCCGGGACCGTGGCCGGCTTCGACCTCACCTTCCGGTCGCCCAAGAGCGTGAGCATCCTCTTCGGCGTCGGCGATCCGGCGTTGGCGGCGCAGATCCGCGGCGGGCATGAGGCGGCGGTGAGCGCGGCGCTTGAGTACCTCGAGCGCGAGGCGTGCGTCGTGCGCCGGGGCAAGGGCGGTGCCGTCGAGCTTCCGGGAAGCAGGGTTCGTCGCGGCGGCGTTTGAGCACCGTGCCTCGCGCGCCGGCGACCCGCTGCTGCACACCCACGTCGTCATCGCCAACGCAGCGCTCGGACCCGACGGGCGCTGGACGGCGCTCTACGGCCGACGGGTCTACGCGCACGCCAAAACGGCCGGCTTCCCCTACCAGGCCGTCCTGCGCGACGAGCTGACCCGTCGCCTCGGACTGGCGTGGGAGCCGGTGCACAACGGAACCGCCGACGTCCGGGGCGTCCCGCGGACGTTGATCGAGCACTTCTCGCAACGGCGGTCGGAGATCCTGGAGGTGATGGCCGCTCGCGCGCACGCGCGTTGCCACCGCCGGCGATCGGTCCGAAGCTGCGGCGCTGCCGACCCAGTGAACGGCGGAAGTGCCGGGCGTGGTCAGGTCGCGGCGCCGAGACGCCGACGCCGAGGGGCCCACAGGGCCGTGATCGTCCGCCGGGACAGCGAAGCACAGCGGCGACCCGGCTTGCCAACGAGCCTCTTCAGGCGGGGACGACGCGCTCGCCGGGAGCGCAGTCAGAGACGATCGCCCCGTCCGCGTCGATCGCGACAAGCAGCAGACTCTCGCGCGCCTCGGGGCTCGCCGCGGCGAGGCGCTCGAGCGCCGCCTGTCCCGCGTCGGCCTCGTCGAATGACGCGACGAGGTTCCCGCTCTCGAGGATCGAGTACGTCATTGCTGCTCCATCGTAACCGCAGTGACCGCGGTGACCAATGCGAGCAGTTGCGATGGAACGCCCAGATCGACCAGTGACCGGGGCCGCCGGTGTCAGCGACGCAGACCCCGAGCCCGGGTTGCAGTTCGAGCGTGAAGACGTGGGTGCCGAGCCGGTGCGGGCGGCGACGGGCGAGCGCGCTCAGCCCAGCGTGGTCCTCGAAGCCGGAGACGGCCATGTGCAGCACCGTCGCGCGCAGGTTCTGCGGGTGCGGGGATCGACCCGCCTCGTAGTTCGACGACAGGGTCTGCGTCAATGACGAAGCGTCTTCGCCGAAGCACTCACGATGAACGACCAGCCGCTCCTGCAGGACGACGACACGGAACTCATCCTGCATAGCGGCCACCTCAGCTGGCTGCCGACGAATCGAGGCCGGGCGACAGGTCGACCGCGAACGCCGCGGACAGCTTCGCCGCCGCGTCGTGGCGCGGCACATGGTGGACGTAGCGCATGGTCGTGGTGATCGACTGGTGGCCCATGAAGGCCTGGACGTCGGTGACCGGGAACGCGCGTACGGCGATCGTGCCGAAGACGTGGCGCAGGTCGTGGAAGGTCATCGGATTCTCCTTCTCGCGCAGGTGGGCCAGCCCGGCACCCTCCAGGCCGCGGTAGAACGCCTTGCGCATCCGGACGTCGTCGAGCAGCCCGCCCTCGCGCGTCGGGAAGACGAGCGCCTCGGCGTCGGTCGGCAGCTCGTGCTCCTCGAGATGGCGGCTCACGCGGTCGAGCACCGTCGCGGCGATCTCGATCAGCGGCACCGACCGGCCCTTGAGCGACTTCGGCGCCTTGAGCTTGGAGCCGGCCGGCGCGGAGGTCGGGGCGTTGCGCCGGACATGCAGCGTCGCGTTGGCGAAGTCGACATCGCGCCACCGAAGCGCGCGCAGTTCCCCCATCCGCAGGCCGGTGAACGCGGCCACGCGGATCACGTCGGCGTAGAGCAGCCGTCGCTCGACCATCGCGCCGAGGTTGAACTGGTCGACGACGAGCTCGGCGCCCTCTGAGCGGCGGTAGTGCGGGACGTCGTCGGCCGGCACGTCCTCGATTGCTCGGGCGATGGCCTCGACCTGCGACGGCTCGAGGACATCGAAGTCCGGCTCGGGCTGGGGCTGCGGGATGATCTCGAGCTTCATCGCCGGGCTGTCGGCCAGCCAGCCGAGGTCGACGGCGCGCTTGAGGATCATCCGCAGCACGATCATCCGATGACGGACGGTCCCGCGGTTGAGCGGCTGCTGACGCCGCGGCGGGATCTCGATGAGCAGGCGCTCCTGGTACTCCTCGAGCTGGCGCAGCGTGATGTCGACCAGCCGCATCTCCGGCGGGAAGTCCGGCGCCAGCGCGCGCAGGATCGAGCGGTAGCCGCGCAGCGTCGACGGCGAGACCTCACCGCGCTTGCCGCCGACCGAGGCGGCGTGGCGCACGAAGGCCTCCCCCGCCTCGCCGAACGTCTTGCCGGCCTGCGTCGGACGGCGCAGCTTCTTCTTGCGCTCCTCTTCGAGCAGATCCTCGAGCGCGTCTTGCGCGCCCTTCGGCGTCAGTGATCCCTCGGGTGCCGAGCCGTCGCGCGCGCGCCACACCACCGCGCCGCGGGAGGTCTTTCGTCCGGAGTCCTTGACCCAGGCGGAAGCGAGGACCTTACGGTTGCGCCGGCCGTCGCCGGACGTCCAGGCGACGACCCAGACGCGCCCCAACGTCGTCCGTTCCTCGACCGTCAGGTTGCCGGTGACCCGGCCGTCGTTCGCGCTCACTTGCCCTCGTTTCCAAGTGTCCGCCGGACCATCCGGCGGACCTCTAGAACACAAGATCCGAACACAAGATGCAAGTGCCGCTGGCTACAAACGGCGCAAAGGTGCTCATTTGCTGGTCATTTTAAGCGCCCCCGCCCCGATTCGAACGGGGGACCTGCGGATTAGAAGGCCGCTGCTCTATCCAGCTGAGCTACGGGGGCGTGCCGGTGGAGGCTAGAGGCCGGGCCGCGATCCTTCCACCGAAGTCGGGGCGGGCGGATTCGAACCGCCGACCTCCGCGTCCCAAACGCGGCGCTCTACCAGGCTGAGCCACGCCCCGGGCGTGCGGGGCGAACGATAGCGGCGGGGCGTCCAGGCGCGCGTGGACAAGTGTCCAGAAAGCGTCCAGGGACGGGCGGTCCCGTTCAAGGGCGCAGGTCACCGGCTCGATGACCGCCGTGCCGGAGGACCCCTACCCACCGGCCGCAGTTCTCTCGCCTCACCCCTTACGACGGGACTCCCCGCCCCATGCGCCTTCCCCTGCCGCTGCTGACCGCTGCCCTCGTGGCCTCCATCGCCACCCCGGGTGCCGCACAGGCAGCCGCGCCCCTACCGTCCGGCCTGCCGTGCATCGATGTCGTCGTCGCGACGGTCAACTGCCCGACGCCCCCGCCGGGCCCCGCGCCGGCTCCGGCGCCGGCGCCCGCCCCTGAGCTTGCAGTGAGCTGCCCGGGCCGCGACCTGGTCCCGACCCGCGCGAACGTCAGGACCGTCCGCAAGGCCACGCTGTGCCTGCTCAACGAGCAGCGCACGAGTCGCGGGCTGCGGAAGCTGAAGAGCGTCGCTCCGCTGCAGGCGGTCGCCGGCGCGTACGCCAAGCGCATGGTCCGCGAGCGCTTCTTCGAGCACACCTCGCCCGACGGTGGCACGTTCCTGTCCCGCATCAAGCGCACGAGCTACCTGCGCGGAGGGCTCAAGCGCTGGACGGTCGGCGAGAACCTCGCCTGGGGCTCGGGCGAGCGGGCCACCCCGGAGAGGATCGTGCAGGCCTGGATGCACTCCCCGCCGCACAAGCGCAACATCGTCAACCGGCGCTTCCGCGAGCTCGGGCTCGGCGTCGCCCTCGGAGCTCCGCGGGCAAGTGCCGGAAGCGGCGCCGCGGCAACCTACGTCAACGAGTTCGGGATGCGCCGCCGCTGATAGCGTCGCCGCGAGATGGCCGACCTCCAGCCCTTCCGCGCCCTCCACTACGACCTCGGGGTCGCCGGGCCGCTGCAGGACCTCATCGCTCCGCCCTACGACGTCGTCGACGCCGAGCAGCGCACCGCGCTGCTCGCCCGCTCGCCGTTCAACGTCGTCGGAGTCGACCTGCCGCGGGGTGAGCCCGACCCCTACGAGCACGCCGCCGGTCTATTGGCCCGGTGGCAGGCCGAGCGCGCGCTCGTGCGCGACCCGGAGCCGGCGCTGTGGGCGCTCGAGCAGCGCTACTCGGGACCGGACGGCGAGGCGAAGGTCCGCCGCGGCGTCTTCGCGCGCGTCCCCGTCACGGAGTACGGCCCGGGCGCGATCCGCCCGCACGAGCGCACGCACCCCGGCCCCAAGGAAGACCGGCTGCGCCTCACGCGCGCGACGAAGACGAACGTCTCGCCCATCTTCTCCCTGCACTCCGGCGACGCCCACGGACCCTTGACCGCCGGCCTCGACGGCGCCGAGCCGTGGGGCGAGGCGACCGACGAGGAGGGCACGGTCAACCGCCTGTGGCGCATCAGCGACCCCGAGCGCATCGCCGCCGCGCAGGAAGCCGTCGCCGGCTCAGAGCTGCTGATCGCCGACGGGCATCACCGCTACGAGACCGCCCGGGTCTACGCGGACGAAGTCGGAGGCGAAGGCGAGCACCGCTGGGTGATGATGCTGCTCGTCTCCCTCGAGGACCCGGGCCTGACGATCTTCGCGACCCATCGCCTGCTCGACGGGCTGAAGGAGACCGCCAAGCAGCAGGCGCTCCGCGACACGCTGCTCGCCCACTTCGACGTCGAGAGGGTCACCGCCGAGGAGCTCGCGCCGCCGCTCACCGACGGACCGCTGGTCTACGGGTACATCGACTCCTTCCACCAGCAGCCCTTCCGCCTGACGCTCAAGGACCCGGCGAGTGCCGACCGTGTGCTCGAGGGCCAGCCCGAGGCCTACCGTCGCCTGGATACCGCGGTGCTCGAGGCGCTCGTCCTCAAGGGCCCCGTCGGGATGACCGAGGACGACATCTCTCACCTCGACGGCCTGGGCTACTCGCGCACGGACGGCGAAGCGCTCGAGCTCGTGCGCTCGGGCGCCTACGACGCGGCGTTCTTCCTGCGTCCGACTCCCGTGGAGCAGGTGCAGGCGATCGCGGCGGCCGGCGTGAACATGCCGCCGAAGTCGACGTTCTTCTACCCCAAGGTCCCGACGGGCCTGCTGTTCAACCCACTGGTCTGATCCGCTGGACAACCTGCGTACGATGTACCAGATATGAAAGCCACCTCGTCGCGCGCCGGGAGCTTCAAACAGGCCGTCAAGGTCCGCGACCACCAGCTGACCGCCGACGAGCCGACGGACCTGGGCGGCGAGGACGCCGGTCCCAGCCCCGAGGAGCTGCTCGCGGCGTCGCTGGCCTCCTGCACGGCGATCACGATGGAGATGTACGCGCAGCGCAAGGGCTGGGAGATCGGCGACGTCGAGGTGGAGTGCACCTACACGCCCTCAGAGCGCGGCCGCCCCACGCGCTTCGCGCTGACGCTGCGCATCCCCTCCGGGCTGCCTGACGAGATCGTGCAGCGCCTGCAGATCATCGCCGCGAAGTGTCCTGTGCACCGCACGCTCGACGGTGAGGTCATGTTCGAAGAGCGCGTTGAGCGCGTCAGCCTCGCGAGCTGAGGAGCCGCTCGCGCGCGGGGCGGTCGCCGCCGCGCTGTCGGCGGTGCTCCTGACGCCCGAGCACGCCGCCGCACTCGAGGTCCACGGCCGCGACGACGCCGCCGTCCTGGTGCCGCTGTTCATCCGCGGAGGTGGGTTGCACGTCGTGCTGACGCGCCGCCGCGACGACCTGCGCCGTCACGCCGGCGAGATCTCCTTCCCGGGCGGCCGCCGTGACGACGCCGACCGGGACCTGCTCGCCTGCGCGCTGCGCGAAGCCCACGAGGAGATCGGGATTCCCGCGGAGGCGGTCGAAATCGTCGGCGCGCTGCAGCCCACGCCGACGATCGCGACGAACTACGCGGTCTACCCGTTCGTCGGGCTCGTGGAGCCGGGCTTCGCCTGGGAGCCGAGCGACTCCGAAGTCGCCGAGGTGCTCGAGCTGTCGCTCGCCGACCTCCGCGCGGGCCACACCCGCAAGCGCATGCTGCGACGGGGCGTGCCGTTCCGCACCGACGTCCACGTCGTCGGGGAGGCGCTGGTCTGGGGCGCCACGGCGCGCATGCTCGGCGACCTGCTCGAGCGGATGCCCCCGGAGCTCGGCCGCTGAGCGCCGCCGGGTCGGCGAGGGGGCAGATCCGGTCGCAGAGCCACCGCATCCGCCCCCTCCGTCGCCCGCAGCGCCGCTCGCGCGCGGCCGACCCCGCGCCTCCTCGACTAGGCGCCCTTCTCGACGGGGACGTCGACGAGGTTGCCCCACTCCGTCCACGAGCCGTCGTAGTTCTTGACGTCGTCCTGGCCGAGCAGCTCGTGCAGCACGAACCACGTGTGCGCGGAGCGCTCGCCGATGCGGCAGTAGGCGATGATCGGGTCGCCGGAGAGCACGCCCTTGCCGCCGTAGAGCGCCTCGAGATCCTCGCGGGACTTGAACGTGCCGTCCTCGGTGACCGCCTGGGCCCATGGCACCGAGGCGGCGCCCGGGATGTGGCCGCCGCGCTGGGCGCCCTCCTGCTCGTAGCCGGCCATCGCGATGAGCTCGCCGGAGAACTCCTGCGGGGAGCGGACGTCGACGAGCTTCTTGCCCGCCTCGAGCGCCGGGAGGATCTCGTCGCGCTTGGCGCGCAAGCTGTCGTCGCCGGGCTTGGTGGTGAACGTCGCCGGCTCGTAGGAGGGCACCTCGGTCGAGGTGGGGCGGCCCTCGGCCAACCACTTCTCCCGCGGTCCGTTGACGAGCTTGACAGCGTCGTGTCCGTAGTACTTCAGATACCAGTAGGTGTAGGCCGCGAACCAGTTGTTGCGGTCGCCGTAGAGCACGACGGTGTGGTCGTTCGAGATTCCCCGCGAGCCGAACAGCTCCCCGAACGCCTCGGCCGACAGGAAGTCGCGGCGGACCTGGTCCTGCAGGTCGGTCTGCCAGTCGAAGCCGATCGCGCCCGGGATGTGCGCCTCCGCGTAGAGCGCCGGGTTCTCGTCGACCTCGACGATGCGGATCGACGGGTCGTCGAGATGCTCCTCGAGCCACTGCGTCTCGACGAGCACGTCCTTCGCGTAATCAGCCATCCTGCCTCCTGGGGTAAAATCGGGTCGACTTTGAGGTGTTTGTCGCAGTCTACGGCGTCAGCCGCGCTCGACGCCGAGCAGCGAGGCGACGAGCCCGACGGTCTCCGCGAGCCAGGCCTCGCGCGCGCCCCGCGGGTCGGCCTGGAGCAGACGGAACGGGATCTCGTTGCGGCGGTTGGCCTCGTGCACCTCGTGGGCGCCGGCCGACAGGACCGCCGCGGGGATCGTTCCGGAGGCTTCGTAGATCACGCCCCGCACGGTGGAGTCGGTGACCCGCTCGAGCATCATCGCCAGGCGCGAACCGTGCAGCGCGGCGACGTCGCCACCCGCGGCGGTGCCGAGCAGCCAGAGCAGCACCGTCACGTTGTCCAGCGCGTAGCGCAGCGTGCCGATCGCGTCGGGCGTGCCGATCCAGCACTCCCCCCCGGCCGCCTCGATCTCCGCACGACGCGCGTCGGTGCGCGTCACCACCCGAACGGCGTGCCCGTCGGCGGTGAGCACCCGCGTGAGCTCGAGTCCGCGGCAGGACCCCCCGCCGACCACGAGCGCCCTCACATGGGCCCTTCGACCTGGCGCTTGTACTCCTCGAGGCCGAGGGGCGACAAGCCCTTGCTCAGCCGCCGGGCGTTCTTCGCGTCGAGCATCTGCGCGAGCTCCAGGTCGCCGGCGTCGTCGGCGCCGCGCCGGTGGGCGAGCGCCGTCTCCTGCGCGATCTCCGCGCGCAGGGAGTGCTCGGTCAGCTCGGGCTTGCCGCGCGCGCGGCGCCGGGCGTTCGCCGCCGCGAGCATCTGGTCGAGGTCGTCGATCTCGCTCTGCACCTCGGGTGCGGCCGAGCGCGCGGGCCCCAAGCGGGCGTGCTCGGCCCCCGAGCCGGAGGAGAAGCGCCCGAGCAGCAGGAGCGCGATCACCAGGCCGGCCGTCCCGCCGAGGATGATGACCGCGAACGGGTCCACCCGCCGAGTCTAAGTGCTTCTGAGTGCTGCGAATCCCAGCACCTAAGGTTGGCCCGATGGATCTCCGCCCCCCGGGCGAGCCGCACCTGACCTGCGGCGCTTCTCACGAAGCGGGCGCACCCGGCGTCTGACTCCCAGTGGTTCCGTTTCAGCGCTTCTTCGAGCAGCACCGCGAGCCCGTCTGGCGCTACCTGGTGGCGGCCGTCGGTCCACTGCACGCCGACGACGCGTTCCAGGAGACGTTCCTCGCGGCCCTGCGCGCCTACGACCGGCGGCGCGCCGGCACGTCGGCAGGCGCCTGGGTCATGACGATCGCGCACAACAAGGCGATGGATCACCACCGCGCCGCCGCCCGCCGGGCGGTGCCCGTCGCAGAACTCCCCGAGGTCGTCCAGCACGACCACGGTTCCGCGTCGGACGCGGGAGCGTGGGCGCGCGTGCGGGCGCTTCCCCCCAAGCAGCGCGCCGCGCTGACCTTGCGCTACGCCGCCGACCTCACCCACGCCGAGGTCGCCCGCGCGCTCGGCTGTTCGGAGGAGGCCGCCCGGCGATCGGCCCACGAAGGCCTCAAGACCCTGCGACTGGAGCTCGCGCCGTGATCCCGCTCGACGCACCCGCCCCCGACGCCGCGGCGCTCGCCGCGGCGTCCGCGCGCCTCCTCGCCGCCGCCGCGAGCGAGTCCGACGTCGTCTACGCCGAACTCGACTCACCCGTCGGGCCGATCGTCGCCGCCGCGACGAGCAAAGGCCTCGCGCGCCTGGCCTACCGCGACTTCAACGGCGGCCTGGACGCGGTCCTGGAAGCGCTGGCGACGAAGCTCTCGCCGCGGATCGTCGAGGCGCCGGCGCGGCTGGACGCCGTCCGCCGCGCACTCGACGAGTACTTCGCGGGGCGGCGGCGGGACTTCGACCTCCCCGTGGATCTGTCGCTGACCGCTCCCTTCGGGCGTGCCGTGCTCGAGGCCTGCGCCCGGATCCCGTTCGGTGCGACCTCGAGCTACCGTGCCGTCGCCGCCGACGCCGGCCGGCCCAGCGCGTCGCGGGCGGCGGGCAACGCGCTCGGCGCCAACCCGGTCCCGATCATCGTGCCCTGCCACCGCGTCCTGCGCACGGGCGGAGGGCTCGGCGGCTACACGGGCGGCGTGGCGACCAAGCGCCACCTCCTGACCCTCGAGGGCACGCAGCTCTGACGCCGGCCACTGCTGGGCCATCCGTCCGGAGCGCGTGTCGGCCCGCAGGATCCGGTGCACTTAACACGAACCAATCGTGTACGGCGTAACCCGTCACGGCCCAGGACGTTGACTCAAGAGAGACAAATGGCACCGCACCAGTTCACCTATCCCAAGGTCACCCCGATCGCCCCGTCGGCTCCCCGGCCGCCCTCGGCCGGAGCGGCGTCCGACGCCCCCGGCACCAAGGACCGCTAGGAGCCCGCCGGGCCCACCGGTCCCGGCCGCCGGGTCAGCTCGACGCGTCGCCGGCCCACGCTCGGGGTCCGGGCCCCACGCGCGCGGCGCGGTCGTCCGGGTTGGCCAGCTTGCAGCGGTCGAGCGAGAGACAGCCGCAGCCGATGCACTCGGTCAGGCCGCTCTTGAGGCGCTCGAGCTCGGCGATCTGCCGGTCGATCCGCGCGGTCCACGTGCGTGACAGGCGCCCCCAGTCCGCCCGGCTGGGCGCGCGCTGGGGCGGGAGCTCGGCCAGCTCTCTGCCGATCTCCTCGAGCGTCAGGCCCACGCGCTGGGCGTAGACGATGAACGCGAGGCGACGCAGGACGGGGCGGGGGAAGCGGCGGTGGCCCGAGCCGGCCCGCTCGGAGGTGATCAGGCCACGTTGCTCGTAGAAGCGCAGCGCCGAGGAGGCGACGCCGCTGCGCCGCGAGACCTCACCGATCGTCATCAGGGCGGGCACCGCGACAACAAAGCACGTTCCGCGCTTGACTTCAAGCTAACTTGAACTTGTAGCTTGCGGCTCTCCCCCACCACCCACTCACCGAGGAGCGTCCATGCTCGAGCACACCACCCCAAGCCGGCAGATCACCGAGCAGGTCTCCCGGTGGCCCGGAGTGACCGCCGGCGTGGGCCGCCGCGGCGAGTTCGCGTTCAAGGTCGGCGGCCACGCGATGGGTCATCTGCACGGGGACCACGCGGCCCACTTCGGTTTCCCGAAGGACGTCTGGGCTGTCCTGATCGAGCAGGGGCGTATCGTCGAGCACCCGGTCTTCCCGGGCAGGGCGGGCCCCGGGGCACGCCCGATCGACGATCAGGCCGACGTCGAGGACGTCATCGCGCTGCTGCGGCTCAACTACGACCGCCTGGTGGCGCTGCACGGCGCGCCGACCGAGGCCCCGGCCTGAGCCCGCACCCCCGCCCTCGCGGCAGGGACGCGAGCTACGCCGCCGTGGCGAGCTACGTCGACGGTACGCCCGGTGCCGCGGGCACGTCCGGCGGGACGGGCGCTGCCCACTGCGCCTCGACGAGGTCGCCTGCGGGCATCCCCTCGGGAGTCGGGACCTCGGGCGTGTCGCGCAGGTACCACTCCGCGTCGAGCGCCGCCTGGCAGCCCGAGCCCGCGGCGGTGACCGCCTGGCGGTAGGTGTGGTCGACGAGGTCGCCGGCCGCGAAGACGCCGGGCAGGCCCGTCCGCGTGGAGCGGCCCTCCGTCTTGACGTAGCCCTCGTCGTCGACGGGCACCTGGGCTGCGACGAGGGCCGACTGCGGCTCGTGGCCGATCGCGATGAACGAGCCCACGTCGGGGATCTGGCGGTCCTCGCCGCCCTCGGCGTGCTTGAGGCGCAGCGTCGGGAGCTGGCCCTCGACTTCGGCGAACTCCTCGACGACGTACGGCGTGACGAACTCGATGTTCGCCTCCGAGCGCGCGCGGTCGGCCATGATCTTCGAGGCGCGCAGCTCGGCGCGGCGGTTGACGACGTGCACCTTGGCGCCGAACTTCGCGAGGAAGATCGCCTCCTCCATCGCGGAGTCGCCGCCACCGATGACGGCGATGTGCTTGTCCTTGAAGAAGGCGGCGTCGCACGTGGCGCAGTAGGAGACGCCGCGTCCGCCGAGCTCCTCCTCGCCGGGCACGCCGAGCTTCTTGTGCTCCGCGCCCATCGCGAGGATCACCGTCCGCGTCAGGTACTCGTCGTCGTCGACGAAGACCTTGTGCACTCCGCCCGGCTCGTTCGCGAGCTCGACCCCCGAGGCGACGTCGGTCACGAAGCGCGTGCCGAAGCGCTCGGCCTGGTCGCGCATGGTCTGCATGAGCTCGGGACCCATGATCCCGTCGCGGAAGCCCGGGTAGTTCTCGACCTCGGTGGTCTGCTGAAGCAGCCCGCCCCAGAAGAAGCCCTCGATGACCAGGGGGCGCAGGTTCGCGCGCGCGGTGTAGAGCGCGGCGGTGTAGCCCGCCGGGCCGCTGCCCACGATGATCACGTTCTCGATGTCGGCCATGCCTAGGTCGCACTCCCGGTGGGGGTCTGGGAACTCACTTCATTTTGTATAGTAGCGCGGGGTGCGGTTCGTTCGGCCGCCCGCTCCTCACGCCAGTGGGCGACGGTCCGGCGCAACTGGAAGTAGGCGACGGCGCCCGGGATGGTGGGCAGCCCGAAGGCCAGGACGCGGTAGGAGAGCACGGCGACGACCGCGAGGGAGCCCGGGACGCCGAAGCCCACGAGCGCGCCGATCATTCCCCCGTCCACGCCGCCGACGCCGCCGGGCAGCGGCAGCAGGTTGCCGAGCAGCCCGACGAAGTAGGCCACCACGAGCACCGCGACGGGCGGCGGCTCCCCGAAGGCGTGAAAGCACGCCCAGAGGATCGCGATGTTGAAGCCCCAGTAGGCCACGGCGCCGAGCAGCGCCGGATCCCGACGACGCACGTGGTCGAGCGCGAGACGGATTCCCTCCGAGACCGTCGCGGGAACCGTCGCCAGCCGCGCCGCGACGCGGTGCAGGCGCCCCCCGCCGGTCGCCCACCGCGCGAAGCGCCGCTCGATGTCCTCGGGAACGAAGGTCATCGCGCCCGCCAGCGCGAGCAGGACGACGCCGACGAGCGCGGGAACGACGGTCAGGGCGAACGGCGCCGACCCGGGGAAGACACCCCCGCGGAGGCCCGAACCGCCGATGATGATGGCGAGCACGTAGACGGCGTAGGTCAGGACCAGGAACGCGATCGTCCGGTCTGCCACGACCCGCGCGGGCATTCCCGCCCGGCGCAGCGCCCAGGCGGTGAGCGCCAGCCCTCCCGCTCCCCCGGCCGCGAACACTCGTGTGGCCGCGAGCCCGGCCATCGTGATCTGATAGCTCGCGGCAAAGCCGATGCGCCGCGCCGACGGCTCGCCCGGATGCACGTAGACGCCCTTGAACATCACGACGTACCCACCGAAGGACAGCACGCTGCACAGCGTCGCGAGCGCGAGCCACCGCGGGTCGCCGTCGCTGATGCGGTCGTAGGTGGAGCGCAGCCCGTCGAGCGTGGGAAGCACGACGACCACGAGCGCGACGACGGCGGCCAACACGACCAGGGCGACCACGACCGTCCGCCGCGAGACGTGCAGGTGCGGCGGGGCCTCGTCCTCGTCGTGCTCCTCGTCGTCCCACGGGTGCGCCTCCTGCACCCCCGGGGCGACGCGGCTCATGCCCGTGCCGCTCGCTCGAGCGCCTGGATACGGCGACCGGCGGCCTGGAAGATCGGGCTCGCCGCGCCGGCGCCGCGTCGTACGCCCTCGGCCAGCGCGAGGCCCGCGAGGAGGTCCACGACGTAGTGCTCACCGAGGTAGACCAGGGCGAAGCCGAGCGCGGCGGCGTACGTCCAGCCGATCGCACCCTGCGTTCGACCCTCCTCGGCGAGGAGGCGTGCGGCCATCACGGAGGTGGCGAAGTGCAGGCTGGGCATCGCGGCTAGAGGGTTCCCTCCGAGCACACCGTACAGGGGTCCCCAGCGCTCCTTCCAGAAGGTTTCGCCGTGCTCGACCATCATGCGCCGCAGCTCGGGCGCCCGGCCGCGCTCGGCGGCGTACCACGGCGGCGCGGTGGGCAGTGCCCAGTAGCCGATCAGGCCGAGGTCGAAGACGGCGTAGGTCTGCAGCGCAGCGCGCTCGAAGCGCTCCGGGCGGCGCAGCAGCACGTAGGCGACGGTGCCGTGCGGGATCAAGAACCAGAGCCAATGGCACCAGACGAGCACCTGCTCTGGCCGTCGGAGCCCGGAGCCCGGCCGGCCGAGCAGCTTCTGCAGCCGTGCTCCGGGGAGCTCACCCAAGCCGAGCGCGCGATCGATCCGCACCGGGTAGTCGATCCGCACGCGGGCCTCCAGGCGCTTCGGATCGTCGTTGGGCATCTCGTAGTGGGCCAGGTAGGCCCACATCTGCAGCACGCACGTGGCCACATCGCGCCCGCGCGTGCGCGGGAGCGCCACGCAGAGCGCGACGGGAGCGGACGCGGAGGCGAGGGTGACGACGGGCACGGGGAGCCGGAGGCGCCGGCGCAGGAGCGGCACGGCGGCGCCCGTGACCACGACGCCCCAGGCGACCGCGCGGACGGTGCGGTTCGATCCGAGCAAGGCGCGGGGATCCTACTGCCCGCCCTGGAAGTCGCCGGCGTGGCGCAGGAGTCACCGCCGGTGGGGTAGAACCCGAGCCCGTGGATTCACAGGGAGAGCTCCGCCCCGGCGACGTCTTCGCCGGGCATCGCATCGAGGGGGTGGCCGGCCGCGGCGGGATGGGCGTCGTCTACCGCGCCACGGCCCAGGACCTGGACCGGGTGGTGGCGCTCAAGCTCGTCGCGCCCGCGCTGACGACCGACCCGAGCTTCCGGGAGCGCTTCATCCGCGAGACGAAGGTGGCCGCCTCGCTGGACCATCCCAACGTCATCCCGGTCTTCGCCGCGGGCGAGGAGGCCGGCCGCCTGTACTTCTCGATGCGCTACGTCGAGGGAGACGACCTGCGCACGCTGATCCGCCGCGAGATCCGCCTGGCGCCCGAGCGCGCGGCGGCGATCGTCGCGCAGGTCGGCTCGGCGCTGGACGCCGCGCACGCGAGCGGGATCGTCCACCGCGACGTCAAGCCGGCCAACGTGCTGATGACCGGCCGAGACCACGCCTACCTCACGGACTTCGGGCTGACCAAGCGGCTGCACTCCGCGGCGGCCGACACGCGTCCGGGCGGCTGGGTCGGCACGCTGGGCTACGTCGCGCCCGAGCAGATCCGGGGGGAGCGCGTCGACGCGCGCGCGGACATCTACGCCCTGGGCTGCATCCTCTTCCACGCGCTCACGGGCGCGACCCCCTACGCGCGCGAGAGCGACGAGGCGACCCTCTGGGCACACCTCAACGACCCCCCGCCGCCGATCGGCCCGCGCGCGCCCGGAGTGCCCGAGGACTTCGAGGCGGTCATCGCCCGCGCGCTGGCCAAGGACCCCGCCGACCGCTTCGGTTCTGCGGGCGATCTCGGCCGCGCGGCGCTGGCCGCGGCGGGCCGGGCGCGGGCGGTGAGCTCTGAGCGGGTGGTCGCGGTCGGTGCCGCGGCGCCCGGCGGGCGTGACGACCCGGAGACCATGGCCTCGCCGGGCGATGGCTCGAGCTCCCCCTCCACGCCGGACGCGGCGGAAGGCGCCCCGGCGGCACCGGCGAACACTCCGCTTCCACCGACGCGCCTCGCGCTGCGCGGTCTCGGTGCGGTGCGGCGCCGCGGACCGGGGCGGCGCACAGCGAGCCGTCCCAAGCGCGGCGTCGTGGTCGCCGCGGCCGCCGGGGTGCTGCTGCTGGGCGCGGGAGTCGCCGCGCTCACGTTCACGGCCGACCGGGTCAACGACCCCGGGCGCCGCGCCGGAGGCCCCGCCGAGGTCGTGGCGGGGCGCCTGGCGGCGACAGTGGGTGTCGGGCCGCGGCCCAACGCGCTCGTGATCGCCGGCGGGCGCCTGTGGGTGGCCAGCCAGGGCGAGACCCGCCTGCGCCTCATCGACATCAAGACGAACAAGCCGGTGCCCAGCGCCCCGAAGGTCGGCGTGGGCGCGGCCGCGCTCGACGCCGGCTTCGGCTCCGTGTGGATCGCCAAGGGCACGACGCAGACCCTCCTGGAGTACGGCGTCAAGCGCGCGCGCCGCATCGGCGCGCCGATCACCCTGCCGCCGGGCACCGCGGTCTCCGTCGCCACGGGCGCGGGCGGCGTGTGGGTCGGCAGCCGCTCGGGTCGCGAGGCGTTCGAGCCGCAGACCGTCGCACGGATCGACCCGCGCGCAGCCACGATCGCCGGCTCAGCGCTCATCCAGCCCGACGGCGTGCAGGACATCGCGGTGGGCGACGGCGCCGTCTGGGTCGTCGGGCGCGAACGCGCGATCGTGACCCGCATCGACGTCTCCACGAACGACGAGGAGCGCCTCGTCGTCGGCGGCGATCCGCAGCGCATCACGCTCGGGCAGGGCGCGGTCTGGGTCTCCAACAACGACGGCTCGGTGAGCCGCATCAACTTGAAGAGCCTCAACATCAAGCGCATCCCGGTCGGGCGCGAGCCGCGCGGGATCGCGGTCGGCCGCGGCGCGGTCTGGGTCGCCAACTCCCTCGACGGCACGGCGACGCGCATCGACCCGAAGACCGGCAAGGTCGTCGGCGAGCCCGTCGAGGTCGGTGGCAACCCGTCGGCGGTCGCGGTGCGCGGGGGCGCCGCGTGGATCTCGCTGCTGGCCGACAACGCGGTGGCGCGGGTGAACTTCACGCCGTAGTCCTCCTACAGCTCGCGCACCGTCACCAACCCGGATTGCAAGGTCTCGGCCACGAGCCGCGAGCGCTTCTGGTTCTGCGGCAGGTGCTCGATCCTGAAGCGGGCGAAGAGCGAGCGCAGGTGCCCCTTGACGGCGTCGACGCTGAGGTGCAGCTCGTCGGCGATGGCCTGGTTGGGGGCCGGAGTCGCGAACTCGTCGACCTTGTAGGGCCGCGCGAGCGCCACGAGCACCGAACGCTGGGTCGGCGTGAGGTCGTGGAGCTGGACCGTCGCGCCGGCGATCTGCGTCGGCCGCGAGTCCTCGGTCTCCGGGCGGCGATAGGCGATCGTCGTGCGCCCCACCCGCAGCGTGTCGCCGTCGCGCAGGCGCTGGCGACCGGAGATCCGCATGCTGTTCACGTAGGTGCCGTTGCGGGAGAGCCCGTCGTCGGAGACGGTCCACTCGCCGCCGATGCACTCGAGCTCGGCGTGCAGGCGCGACACCTCCGTGTCCCAGGGCAGCGCCACGTCGTTCTGGATCCCCCGGCCGATGCTCACCCGGTCCCCGGCCTCCACCGTCAGCTCGATCAGGCGCTGGGCGCCGTCGTCCTCCCGCAGGACGAGGAAGGGACGCCCACGGCGCTCGACTTCGATGCGATCGCGCAGCTCGGCGGGACTGGCGGCGTGCGCGGCGATGGGAGAGGGGCCGTCCACGCCCCCAGGATGGCAGGGGTTCCGGCGCGCAGCCAGTCGGACCGGCACCCAGGTGGGAGACGCCGACACCTCGGGTGGTCACGGGTGACCCCGGGGGGCCTGGGCGGGCGCCCCGATCGCTTCGAAGCTTGAACCACACCGCGCCACACCTCGATCGGAGCCCCGACAGCCATGACCGTCCTGAACCACCCCACCGCCCTGCGCACCCGCACCGACGAGGAGCTCGTCGCCCGCGTCCGCGCCGGGAGCCCGGAGGCCTTCGACGCGATCGTCGGCCGCTACGCCCCGCCCCTCACGGCGTTCGCGCGCAGTCTGCTGCACGGCGCCCACCACGACGCCGAGGAGGCCGTCCAGGACGCGCTGCTCAAGGCGCTCACCGCCCTGCGCCGCGACGAGCGCGGAGTCGTCCTGCGGCCCTGGCTCTACGCCATCACGCGGAACGCCTGCCTCGACCGCCTGCGCAAGCCGGTCCGCACGACCGACATGACGCCGCTCGAGCCGGTCCTGAGCGACCCGACCGCCGACCCGCATCTGGCCGCCGTGCGGCGCGAGGAGCTCGCCGGCGTCGTCGGCAACCTGCGCCTGCTTCCCGTCCGCCAGCGCACGGCACTGGTCGCCGTCGAGCTCGAGGGCCGCTCCCACGAGCAGGTCGCCGGCGCCCTGGAGGTCTCCGTCGGCGCCTCCAAGGCACTCGTGTGCCGCGCGCGGCGGGGCCTGACTCAGCTGCGCGACGCCGCGTAGGCTCGCGCCTGATCGACCAGGGCGCCGACGACGCGGCTCGTCTCGTCCGCCTCGGGGTGCCACTGCACCCCGAGCACGAAGCGCTTGCGGGGATCCTCGAGGGCCTCGGGCAGCTCGTCGCGCGCCGCCCTCCCGGTCACCTCGAGCCCCGTGCCGAGGCGGTCGACGCCCTGGTGGTGATGGGACTTCGTCGGGTGGACGGCCTCCCCCGCCGCCCGCTCGGCCAGGGATCCCCGCACCAGTACGACGTCGTGGTCGTTGCCCGCGAAGGTCCCGACGCTGCGGCGGTGCTCGTCGTGGTCGACGACGTCGGGCAGGTGCTGCAGCAGTGTGCCGCCGCGCGCCACGTTGAGCACCTGCATCCCGCGGCAGATGCCGAGCAGCGGGAGGTCGCGCTCGAGCGCCCGGCGGGCCAGCGCGAGCTCGAAGACGTCCCGCTCGGGCACCCAGTCCACGGTGGTCGGGTGCGGCTGTTGCCCGTAGGTGGCCGGATCGAGGTCGCCGCCTCCGGCCAGGACGAGGCCGTCGAGGAGCTCCAGCAGCCCGTCGGGCTCGTCGGCGACCCGCGGGTCCGGCGGCAGCAGGAGCGCCAGGCCGCCGGCGCGCTGCACCGCCTGCACGTAGGAGTACGGGCTGAACGCGGCGACCTCGTGCCACACCCCGAAGCGGACGGGCTCGAGGCTCGTGCAGACACCGACGACGGGACGGGTGTTCATCCCGGCCACAGTAGGCGGCGCCTCGTGTTCCCCACGGCGGAGTCCCGTGTCCATGCGCCCTAGCATCGCGGCCATGAGCACCTATGAGCTGGCCCGCGCCTACGAGACGGTGAACCTCCACCGCGCGGGCGGCGTCGCGAGAATCGAGTTGAACCGCCCGATCTCGATGAACGCGTGGAACCGCCAGCTCGGGCTCGACCTGCTCGACGCCGTCGAGGCCACGGCCGCCGACCCGGGAGTGCGCTGCGTGCTGCTCACGGGCGCCGGCAAGAGCTTCTCCTCGGGGGCCGACCTCAAGGACATGCACCAGCAGGAGCTCACCGCGGACGGGCGGCCGGACGTCTACAAGGTGCTGACGGAGCGCTATCACCCGATCATCACGGCGCTGCGCACGATGGAGAAGCCCGTCGTGGCCGCGGTCAACGGCCCCGCGGTGGGCATCGGCCTGTCGCTCGCCCTGGCGGCCGACCTCGTCGTCGCGGCCGAGCGCGCCTACTTCCTGCTCGCCTTCGTCAACATCGGATTGGTTCCCGACGGCGGCTCCTCGGCCTTCGTCTCGAACCGCATCGGCTTCCCGCGCGCGATGGAGCTCGCGATGCTCGGCGAGCGCCTCCCGGCGACCCGGGCCCTGGAGTGGGGGCTCGTCAACCGCGTCTGGCCTGACGACGAGTTCGCGCAACGATCAGAGGCGCTGGCCGCCCGCCTGGCCGCCGGGCCGACCCGCTCCTACGCCGGCTCCAAGCGCCAGCTCAACGCGTGGATGGAGCGCGGGCTGGCGGCCCAGCTCGAGCTGGAGGCCTCCATCCAGCGCGAGGTGGCGCAGTCCGGCGACTTCCTCGAGGGGGTCTCGGCGTTCGTGCAAAAGCGCCAAGCCGTCTTCGAGGGCAGCTGAAGCGTGCCGCGTTGCGACCGCTGAAGCGCTTCGGTGAATAGACTGCGCTCCGCTTTGGGTCAGACAACCAGGAACCGCTCCCGCCGACTGGCCCCCTGGCTGGCCGCCACGTTCGCCGTCGCCCTCGCGCTCGGGTTGCCGGGCGTCGCCGCCGCGGACTTCTGGACGCCGGAGAGCGGCGGTTCGCCGCAAGCCGACGCGATCGACAACCTCTACAAGTTCACCCTGGTCCTCGCCGCGGTGATCTTCTTCGGGGTCGAGGGCGCGCTGTTCTACTCGCTGTACAAGTTCAAGGCCCGCAAGGGCGCCGTCGCAGCGCAGATCCGGGGCAACACCCGCCTGGAGATCGCCTGGACGATCGGGGCGGCGGTCATCGTCCTGGTCCTCGCCGTGGCGACGTTCATCCAGCTGCCCGCCATCCGCATCCCGGAGAACTCCAACGCGACCGAGGGCCTCGACCTGGCCTCGAGCGGCGTCGCTCCCGGCGTCCTGGTCGCCTCGGGCCCCCAGCAGCGCCTTCCGCCGAACGGCAAGTCGCTGAACATCAAGGTCAACGGCCAGCAGTACATCTGGCGCTACACGTATCCCGACGGCGACGACAACACCCTGAACAACCCCTTCTCCTACGAGGAGATGGTGGTTCCCACCGAGACGACCGTCACCCTCGAGATCCAGGCCCAGGACGTCGCCCACTCGTGGTGGATCCCGAAGCTCGGCGGCAAGTTCGACGCCATCCCGGGCTACACGAACTACACCTGGTTCAAGGTCCCCGCCGCGCTGGAGGGCACGTCGTTCCGCGGCCAGTGCGCCGAGCTCTGCGGGCGCAACCACGCGAACATGACCGCGCGCGTGCGGGCGGTCAGTCCCGCCGACTTCGAGGCGTACATCGCCCAGCGCAGACAGGACACCAAGGCGGCCGACGAGGCCGCCGCCAAGCAGCGCAAGGAGGTCGAGGCCCCCGCGGCCGAGCAGCCCGACGCCGACAAGACGTCCGGCCCGACCGCCTCGCCCGGGCCGTAAGGACGTAGGGAGACTTCCATGGCTACCACCGAGACCCCGGCCCCGAGCAGCACCGCCGCCGCCCCGCCCGCCCTTCCCCAGATCGTCGCCCACAAGGTCGAGCGCCCGAACACGGGCTGGACCTCGTGGGTGACCACGACCGATCACAAGAAGATCGGGATCATGTACCTGGTCCTGACGTTCGTCTTCTTCATCCTCGGGGGTGTCGAGGCGCTGCTCATCCGCCTGCAACTCGCCCAGGCCGACAACACGCTGCTGTCGCCGCAGACCTACAACGAGCTGTTCACGATGCACGGGACGACGATGATCTTCCTGTTCGTCGTGCCCATCTGGGCCGGATTCGGCAACTACTTCGTGCCGTTGATGATCGGGGCGCGGGACATGGCGTTCCCGAAGCTCAACGCGATGTCGTTCTGGATGCTGCTGATGGGCGGGATCGTCTTCTACGCCTCGATATTCTTCTCCCCGCCGGAGTGCGGCTGGACCTGCTACTCGCCGCTGAGCTCGTCGAACTACCTGCCGACCTCGGGGGTCGACGCCTGGATCTTCCTGATCCACCTCACCGGCATCTCGTCGTTGATCGGCGCGATCAACTTCTACGCGACGATCGCCAACATGCGCGCCCCCGGCCTGGGCTGGGGGCGCCTGCCGCTGTTCGTCTGGACGATCCTGACCTACTCGATCCTGCTGATCCTCGCGCTGCCGGTCATCGCGGCCGCCGTCACGCTCCTCTTGACCGACCGCCACTTCGGCACGCACTTCTACGACCCGTCGTCGGGCGGCTCGCCCCTACTGTGGCAGCACCTCTTCTGGTTCTTCGGGCACCCGGAGGTCTACATCATGATCCTGCCGGGCTTCGGGGTCGTGTCGGAGGTCCTCCCGGTCTTCGCGCGCAAGCCGATCTTCGGCTACAAGGCGATCGCGGCGGCCACGGTGGTCATCGCCTTCCTCGGGCTGCTCGTCTGGGCCCACCACATGTTCGCGACGCCCTCGCCCACGATCGTGCTCGTGTTCTTCATGATGAGCTCGTTCCTGATCGCCGTCCCGACGGGCGTGAAGATCTTCAACTGGATCGCCACGCTGTGGCGCGGGACGATCGAGTACAAGACCCCGCTGCTGTTCAGCGTCGGCTTCATCGGGACGTTCCTGATCGGCGGTATCACGGGCGTCTTCCTGGCCATCTTCCCCGTCGACTGGCAGCTCACGGACACGTACTTCGTCGTGGCCCACCTGCACTACGTCCTCGTCGGCGGCTCCGTGTTCACGATCTTCGCGGGGCTCTACTACTGGTTTCCGAAGATGACCGGCCGGATGATGTTCGAGGGCCTCGGAAAGACGTCGTTCTGGCTCATGCTCGTCGGCTTCCACACGACGTTCTTCGTCCAGCACGCGATCGGCCTCGACGGCATGCCGCGGCGCGTCTATGAGTACCCCGACGTCGGCAACCTCGAGCTGTACAACCAGATCTCGACCGTCGGCTCGTTCATCCTGGCGACCGGCATCGGGGTGACCGTCTTCAACGTGTACCGGTCGCTGAAGAAGGGGCCGATCGCCGGTCCCGACCCCTGGAAGGGCAACACGCTGGAGTGGTACACGCAGTCGCCTCCGCCGGCGAACAACTTCGACTCCGTGCCGCGCATCCGCTCCGTCGAACCGATGAAGGACATCCGTCGCCAGGTCGCCCGCCAGGGTGAGCCGGCCGAGCCGCAGGTGCCCATCGCCTCCGCGTCGACGGCGCCCGAGCAGGGGCTGCAGCCCTCCTCGGGCGGATAGGGCCGAAGGTCATGGAGGCCTCCACCGCGAGCGCGACGCTCGCCCCCGGGCGCAGCGCTGCGCGGCAGCTGTTCGGCGACTACCTCGAGCTCACCAAGCCGAAGGTCCAGTCGCTGCTGCTGCTCACCACCGCGACGACCATGCTGGTCGCCGGCACGCCGTCCTTGGAGCTGATCCTCATCACCTGCCTGGGCGGCTACCTCTCCGCGGGCGGGGCCGGCGCGGTCAACCACTTCTACGACCGCGACATCGACCTGGCGATGGCCCGCACGGCCGACCGTCCCGTGCCGTCGGGCCGCGTCGCGCCGGCCGCGGCGCTGATCTACGGCTGCGTGCTGGCCGCGCTCGGCTTCGGGCTGCTGTGGTGGCAGGTCAACCTGCTCGCCGCGGGCCTGAGCTTCTCCGGCTTCTTGGGCTACGTCTTCGTCTACACGATCTGGCTCAAGCGCCGCACCCCGCAGAACATCGTGATCGGTGGTGCCGCGGGGGCCGTGCCGCCGCTCGTCGGCTGGGCGGCGACGACGGGCTCGGTGTCCGGCACCGCTCTCTACCTGTTCGCGATCGTGTTCTTCTGGACGCCACCGCACTTCTGGGCGCTCTCCATCCTCATGAAGGAGGAGTACGCGAAGGTCGGGGTGCCGATGCTCTCCGTCGTGCGCGGCGAGGCCGAGACGCGGAAGCAGATCCTGCTCTACACGATCCTGCTCTACGCGGTGACCCAGTTGCCGTTCTGCGCGGGGGGCTTCGGAGCGATCTACCTCGTGTCCTCCCTCGTGCTCGGCGGCGGCTTCATCGTCGGCGCCGTCGCGCTCTATCGCCGCGCGGACCGCCAGACCGCCCTGCGCCTGTATCTCTTCTCCCTGGCCTACCTCGCGGGTCTGTTCGTCGCGATGGTGGCCGACGCCAAGCTCTGACACGCCGTAGAATCGAGACTCCGTGGACCGAAAACTCGCGCGCAGAAACATCCGCTCCGGCCTCATCACGGGGGCCGTGTGCTTCTTCATGTTCGGCATGACGTTCGTCGCCGCACTGATCTACGTCTCACCATGAGCGTGCCCGAGAAGGACGTCGCGCCGGCCGGCGAGGAGATCCACCTCCCCGGCGGCTCGCTGCAGCCCCTCGGCCTGGCGGTGGGCTTGACGCTCGCGATCGTCGGCGTCACGACGTCGATGACCCTCGTCTTCGTCGGTCTGGCACTGAGCGTCGCCATGCTCTACGGCTGGATCCGCGACGCGCGCCGCGAGTACCGCGAGCTGCCGGCCGAGCACGACCACTGACGCCCGCAGAAGTATGTGCGTATCCTGACGCTCGGAGTGCCGACGCGCCAAGCTGACGGGTTGTCAGGCGCCAGGGTCATCTTGTCCGGCCCGGCGCAGCGTATCTGAGTACATGCAGCGACCGGCCACCATCCGTCACCGAACCAGCCTCTACGAGGATGCCGTCACGATCGTCGAAGGAGAGTTCCAGTCCGACCTCTCGCTCGACGACATCGCGCGCCGCGTCGCGTCGTCGCGGCGCCAGTTGCAGCGCGCCTACGCGGAGATCGGGCGTACGACGTTCCGCGAGCACCTCACCGCCGTCCGCATGGACCGCGCCGCGGACATGCTCGACGGCCGCGGGCCGACCGTGCGCGAGGTCGCGCACCGCGTCGGCTATCGCCAGCCTGCGCAGTTCGCCAAGGCGTTCCGCCGCCACCACGGCCTCGCCCCGTCGGACTATCGCGCGCGCCGCCGCTTCACGGGCGCGGGCGCGGCCGTCCCGGCCGACGGGATCGCCCAGGCAGCTTGAGCTCCCGACGCCCAGCAGACCCCTCGGGTCGTCCTGCGGACCGGCGCCGGCGGGTGAAAGACAGGTGGTCAATGGTACGAACGCGCCCGGGTTCACGGGGCGGATTGCACGGCAGCCGCCCCGGAAGCTAGTGTCGGGCCCATGGGGGAGGAGAGGCGAGGCAGCCGCAACAGCCGCACGGTGGTCGTCGAGATGTTCGTCATCGGCACCGTCGCCTCGCTGGCGGGGATCGCGCTCGGTTCGGCGATCGAGTGGTTTCCCGCGCAGGCCTCGTCTCAGGCCGGCCCGATCGACACGCTCTGGGACGTCCTGGTCATCTGCTCCGTGCCGATCTTCGTCGGCGTGGTCATCGTCGTCGTCTACGCCGCACTGCTGTTCCGCCAGCGGCCCGGTGAGGAGAACCTCGACGGGCCGCCCATCCACGGCAACACGACGATCGAGATCGTCTGGACGGTCCTCCCGGCCCTGCTGCTGGTCGTCCTGTGCGTCTACGCCTACGTCGTGCTGCTGGACATCGAGCAGAAGCCGGCGCAGGCCGCGACCCCCGAGATGAAGATCGACGTCTACGGCGAGCAGTTCGCCTGGACGTTCAAGTACGCCGGAGCGAACGGCAAGCCGTTCACCACGACGCAGCTCTACCTCCCGCAGGACCGCTCGGTGAAGTTCGACGTGCACTCCAAGGACGTCATCCACGACTTCTGGGTGCCTGCCTTCCGCATGAAGATCGACGCGGTGCCCGGCATCACGACCGCGTACCGCGTCACGCCGACCAAGCTCGGCATCTACCCCGTGGTCTGCGCCGAGCTCTGCGGCCTCGGCCACGCCTACATGCGCCAGACTGCACGCGTGCTGCCCACGGACGCGTTCGACACGTGGCTCGAGAAGGAGTCGGCCGAGGACAACCCCCCCGCCGGCGGCAAACCGGTTGCCGGCGGCGCCACGGGCGCCACGGGAGGCGGCGGCTCCGACGCCGCCGAGGGCGACGCCGGATGAGCGTTCCTGCCGTGCTGATCACGATCACCCGCCCCCGGGCGGGGAGGCGCGCGGTGACGCCCGCTGCGGACCCGCCCGGTACCTTCAACGACATCTTGAGCCCGGCCGCTCGAAGCCGTCACCGCGTACCTCGTCGACTCAACGAAGAAGTGAGCGCCTGATGCCCGTCACCCTCCGCCAACCGGGCTGGTCGCGAGCCAGCGCCTCCATGGTGCTCGGCCTCGCGTTCTCCTACGCCCTGTCGATCGGCGCCCGGGCGATCCTGGGCTACGACCCGCTGCTCGACGGCGAGTCCGTGATGCGGATCGCCCTGATCAGCGTCCCGTTCTTCTTCCTGGTCGGCCTGGGCTGCTTCAGCTACTGGTTCCGCTGGGCTTCGGGGGCGCCGACGGTGCCCGAGGACCACTCGGGTCACGGCGCCAAGAGCTGGAAGAGCTACTTCTACCCGAACACCGACCACAAGGTCATCGGGATCCAGTACGTCGTCACGTCGTTCTTCTTCATGTTCGTCGGCGGCCTGCTGGCGATGCTCATCCGGGCCGAGCTCGCGGCACCGGGCCGTCAGTTCGTCGATTCCAACGCCTACAACGGGCTCTTCAGCGTCCACGCGTCGCTGCTGATCTTCCTGTTCATCATCCCGGTCTTCGCGGGGCTGGCGAACTACGTGCTGCCGCTGATGATCGGCGCGCCCGACATGGCCTTCCCGCGGCTGAACGCGCTCTCGTACTGGCTGCTGCCCGTGGCGGGCACGATGATGATGCTGTCGTTCTTCGCGCCCGGCGGGTCCTTCGCCACCGGCTGGACGGCCTACGCGACGCTGTCGAACACCGCGCCGCTGGGGCAGGAGTTCTTCACCATAGGCGTGCAGTTCGCGGGAGCCAGCTCGATCGCGACCGCGCTGAACTTCCTGGTGACGATCATCACGATGCGCGCGCCCGGGATGTCGTTCTTCCGGATGCCGCTGCTGGTGTGGGCGAACTTCTCCACGTCGCTGCTGGTCGTCATCGCGACCCCGTTCGTCGCCGCGTCGCAGTTCTTCGTGCTGCTCGACCGCTCTCTGGGCTTCAACTTCTTCGACCATGGCCAGGGCGGAGACGTGCTGATGTACCAGCACGTCTTCTGGTTCTACTCCCACCCCGCGGTCTACATCATGATGCTGCCGGGCTTCGGGATCGTCTCGGAGATCCTCGCGGTCAAGTCACGCAAGCCGGTCTTCGGCTACCGGATGATGGCCTTCTCCCTGCTGGCGATCGTCGCGCTGGGCTTCACGGTCTGGGCGCACCACATGTTCGTCAGCGGCATGCAGACATGGATCCGGGTGCCGATGATGGTGACCACCGCGATCATCGCCGTGCCCACCGGGATCAAGATCTTCTCGTGGCTGGCGACGATGTGGAAGGGCGTGCTGAAGCTCGACACCCCAATGCTCTTCACGATGGGCTTCTTGACGATGTTCGTGCTCGGCGGCATCTCGGGCGTGATGCTCGCGATGATCCCGCTGACGATCCACGTCAGCGACACCTACTTCATCGTCGCCCACATCCACTACGTGCTCTTCGGCGGCTCCCTGTTCACCATCTTCGCGGGCGTGTACTTCTGGTTTCCCAAGATGACGGGGCGGATGTACGACGAGAAGCTCGGCAAGCTGCACTTCTGGTTGACGTTCATCTTCTTCAACGCGACGTTCGCGCCCATGCACGTCATCGGTGTCCAGGGGATGCCGCGAAGGGTCGCCGACTACGCCGAGCAGTTCGCCTCGTGGAACCTCGTGATCTCACTGGCGGCCTTCGGCACGGGGATCTCGTCGCTGGTGTTCGCCTACAACATGGTCGCCTCCTGGCGGGGCGGCCCGCGGGCGGAGTCGAACCCCTGGCGGTCGCTGACCCTCGAGTGGCAGGTCAGCTCGCCGCCGCCGATCTTCAACTTCGACGAGATCCCGACCGTGGTGGGTGGGCCCTACGAGTACGGCGTTCCCGGCGCGGTGCACGGGGTCTTCGGCGGCTCTCCGACCACCGCGGGGCCCGGTCGTCGCGGTCCCGCCACGACCGCCGGCGCTCCGTCGGCCTAGGCCTGAGCACTAAGGAGGCTTTCGCATGCGGACGATCCTCGTCATCGCCAACCAGACGATCGGTGGCGCGAACCTGCTTCAGACCATCAAGGACAGGGTGGAGGCCGCCGACGGCGACGCGCGTGTCGTCATCGCCGTACCCCGCGTCCCGCCGCGCCGCGGGAACATCATCTACGAGGACGCCGTCTTCGAGGCCGCGCAGGTGCGCATCGACCTCGCGCGCTCGTTCCTGCGCGAGGCGGGCATCACGGCGATCGGGGAGGTCGGCGACCCGGATCCGTACACCGCGACGATGGACGCCATCGAGGAGCACCACCCCGACGAGGTGGTGGTCTCCACCTTGCCGGCGACCTCCTCCGGGTGGCTGCGGCGTGACCTGATCGATCGCATCCGCGACGCGTCGGGGCTTCCGGTCGAGCACGTCGTCGTCGACTTGCAGGCCGAGGGCCTCCCGTTCAAGGTGACCCTGGTGGTCGCCAACCGGACGGCCGCGGGTGACGATCTGCTCGCCCGCCTCGACGAGATGGCCTCCGAGGGCGACCGGCGCCTGTTCATCGCCTGCGTGCCCCAGGAGGGTGGCGACGGCTCGGCGGCCGCGAGGGCCCGCAGCCGCCTGGCGCAGATGGTCGACCGGATCCGCTCGCGAGGCCACCTCGCCGCGGGCATCGTCGGCGACCCCGACCCCTACACCGCGGTCATGAACGCCCTGGAGTTCTTCCGCGTCGACGACATCGTCATCTCGACGCTGCCGGCGACGCGGTCGGGCTGGCTGCGAGCGGACCTCATCAAGCGCGTCGCCGGCGCGACCGACAAGCCCGTCATCCACTTCGAGGTCGCGTCGGCCGACACGCCGGCGCGGGCCTGAGGAGCCGTATCTCATGGACGCCGCCGTGCCCCTCGCGGGGGCTCACGACACCCACCACCACGGCCCGCCCGAGGCGAACCGGAGCTCGCGCGTCGACCCGCAGCTGCTGGGGATGCTGCTGTTCATCATCTCCGAGATCATGGTCTTCGCGGCCTTCTTCACGGCCTACTTCTTCATCCGCATCGTCGGCGAGAACGAGTGGCCGGCCCGCGGGACCGAACTGCCCGTGCTCGTCGCGGGCGTCAACACGGCGATCCTCCTCTCGAGCTCGCTGACGCTCCACTGGGCGCAGACGAGCGTCAAGAACGGCAACCGCTTCGGGCTGAAGGCCGGGATGTTCACGACGTTCCTGCTCGGCGCGACGTTCCTGCTCGTCCAGGTCAACGAGTACGTCCACATCGGCTTCTCCCCCGCCGACCACGCGCAGGGCTCGGTGTTCTACGGGCTCACCGGCCTGCACGGCGCCCACGTCTTCATCGGCCTGCTGCTGCTCGGCGTGGTCACGGTGCGCTCATTCCGCGGGCACTTCTCCAAGGAGGAGCACCGCGGGCTCGAGATTCCCGGGATCTACTGGCACTTCGTCGACGTCATGTGGATCGTCGTCTACACGACCATCTACATCATCTAGGTGATGGGCAACCCGCTGAAGTCCGAGGACGCCGCCTTTCGTCTCCTGCTCGGGGTAGCGGCGGTCGCGGGGGTCGTCATCGCGCTCGTGCTGCTCGGGCGGGCGCTGCTGTAGGACCACTGAGCAGGCCAGCCCTCACGCCCCGAGCGCCGCGACCTCGACGATCGGACCGCCGCCCTCCGGAGCTTTCAGTCTCGGACTGAGGTGTCCAGCGCGACGATCGGGCGTCGTCCGATCATTTCTTGACCGTGAGCGTGCCCTCCATGCCGGCCGGGCGATGGCCGGGCACCGAGCAGTAGTACACGTAGTCGCCGGGGGTGAACTTCGCGCTGAAGTCCACCGAGCCCTTCGGGATGACCGGGGTCTTTCCCTTGCCGTCGATGACCAGGTCGTGCGGGACCCCGGACTCGTTGGTCATCACGAGCTTGAGCGTGCCGGCCTCGGCCATCGCGGCCTTGGAGTCGTAGAGCAGCGCGCCTGAGGGGTCGGCCGGGATCGTCAGCGTGTCGCCCTTGGCGACGATGGGCTTGCCCGCGCCGGCCTCCTTGACGGCGGCCCCGAGCAGGCCTGCGTCCTTGCCCGACTTGCTCACGACGGCGGCGACGTACTCGGAGATGTTCTCGGCCTCCTCGCCCTTCGCCAGGTCGGCGGGCATGATCCCGGCGCCCTCCACTCCCGCCATGGACGGGTGGGCGATCTGCTGGCGGACGAGGCCACGGACGCCGTCCGTGCCGAGGCCGTCGGCGAGGCTCTGACGAAATGCCTCGTCGAGGTCTGGTCCGGCCAGACCCTTGGTTCCCGCGCGATTGAGAATGTGGCAGGAGCCGCACTTCTTCACGAAGGCCTGCTTGCCGGCGATCTGGTCGGCTTCGCCCCCCTTGACCGAGCAGGCCGACAGCCCGAGGGGCGCAGCGACGATGAGTGCGCCGGCGAGCATGCGGGCGGGGGAGCGGGATCGAGCGCTTCGCTGCATCGTCCGCCGACATTAGCTCAGAACGGCGGAACGATGCGACGCTGCCGCGGAGCCGCTCTTCGGCCGCAAATCAGATGGCGCACCGCCGCGCCCCCGCGCTAGGCTGGCCGCGTGATCCGCCGTCAGCGCTACCGCCTGCGCACGCCCTCCACGGGGCGCGAGGTCCTCGTCGAGGCCGAGCCCGGCAAGATCTACCGCGACCGCGACACCGGCGAGCCCCTCGAAGTCGTCGGCAAGGTCCTGCCGCTCGCGCCGTCGCCCTCCAAGCTGCCCTGGGCGGTCGAGAACCTCCGCTTCTGCCCCCACTGCGACCAACTCGCGCAGAAGGACCTGAACGACTGCCCGAACTGCGGGCGCCGAATGGGTCCCCTGTCCGAGCCTGCGCGGTAGCCCTTCCGTGCGCCGCCGCCTGATCCCCCTGCTGACCTGCCTGCTCGTGGCGGGTGCGGCTGCGGGCTGCGGCAGCACCGAGGTCGCCGGCGACGTCGTCCCGAAGACCACCCCCGAGCTGACGCCCCCGCCCATCGAGCTCGCCGAAGCCCCCACACCCGCCGCCGCCGACGGAACGGGAGCGACCGGCGCGAGCGGCAGCACGGGCGCCACGGGCACCGGAGGTACTTCGGGCGCCGCCAGCCCCTCGAGTTCCGGTGGTGCGGCCTCCGGTGGCGGCACGGCGGCGCCGGTCACTCCCGCCCCCGCGGCGCCGGCGACCCCCGCCCCGGCCGCCCCGACGCCAACCACCGGCGGCGCCGGCGACGGCACCGCCCCGGAGCCCGACGCCAACCCCGGCGGTGGGGCCAAGGCCAACCCGGGCGGGGCCTCGCCCGGCGGCCTCAGCGACTTCTGCGCGCAGAACCCCGGGGCCTGCGGTCAGTAACCCAGCGGTGGCAGCGACCGCCGGAGACTTGAGGCGCGCGCGGTACCCCGGGCCGCCACCGGTCAACCCCTGGAGCCCCTCCGGCGGGAGGTGTCGGTTTCGACCCCGCTCGCCGGCTTGGGATCGGTGACGACCGTCGCGGTATAGGTGAGCCGCGCGGTGCGGTAGAGGCAGAAGAAGCGGGTGATGTTGTTCATGCCGAGCTGCGCCGTCGGCTTGGCGAAGTCGTTGCAGCCCCCCTTGGGCCGGGACGCGCGCCAGGAGACGGTGCCGGGCTGGTTGATCGACAGCGCGGGGGCCCACGTCGGCACGGAGATGCCGATGACGTTGCCCTTCTTCACCGGGATCGACTTCTGCAGGGCGAACTGCGCGGTCTGGCCGAAGTACGGCTCGAGCGCGACCGGTTCGCCTTGGGCGAGGATGCGCGCGTAGAGCTTGTTGCCGGGGCGCAGGACCGTGAGCTGCGCGGTCGACTCGCCGCCGAGGTTCTTCTCGAAGAACTCGATCTGCTTCTTGCCGGGGCGCGAGAGCTTGATCGTCCAGGCGACGATGCGCCCGTCCTCCTTGACGACATGGGTGTCGCGCGCCCCGCCGACCTTCACCTGGTAACCCGTGGTACGCGATATGGCCAGGCAGGGCTTGGCGGGGCAGGCGGGGTCCGGCATGGCGTTCTCGCCCTGGACGGTCCCGATCTCGAAGATCGCCGCGACGGCGATCGCCGGCATGGCGATCGTGGTCGCGACCACTGCTGCGATGGCCGCTGGTGTCTTTCTCATCACCCCCATTCAACACCGTGACGCCGACGAGTTGCGGGGAGGAGGGTGGGCAGATGCCGAATACACTGCCCGCGGCATGGCGACGATCGACGTCCGAGGTCTCGAGCGGGAATACAAGAGCGGCCTCAAGGCCGTCCGCGGGATCGATCTCGCGGTGGCTCCCGGCGAGGTCTACGGTTTCCTCGGACCCAACGGCGCGGGCAAGACGACCACGGTGCGGATGCTCGTGACGCTGCTGCGGCCGACGGGCGGCTCCGCGACCGTCGCAGGCTTCGACGTGTCCACCGAGCCCGCCCAGGTGCGAAAGCGCATCGGGGTGGCGCTGCAGGAGGCCGCCCTCGACCTCCTGATGACCGGCCGCGAGCTCATGGAGCTCCAGGCGACGCTGCACGGGTTGGCCGCGCGCAGCGTGCGCGGCCGGGCCGACGACCTGATCGGTCGCGTCGGGCTCAGCCAGGCCGCCGACCGCCGCGTCGCCACGTACTCGGGTGGCATGCGCCGCCGCCTGGATCTCGCGATGGCGCTCGTTCACGAGCCGGAGGTGCTCTTCCTCGACGAGCCGACCACGGGCCTGGACCCGACGTCCCGCGCGACGCTGTGGGACGAGGTGCGCCGGCTGAGAGCCGACGGCACCACGGTCTTCCTCACCACCCAGTACCTCGAGGAGGCCGATCAGCTCGCCGACCGCGTGGGAATCATCGCCGACGGGCTGATCGTCGCCGAAGGCACGCCGGCCGCGCTGAAGGCCGAGATCGGGCTGCCGCACCTGGACGTCACGTTCATGGAATGCCCGGACCTCGGGCACGCGCGCGATCTGCTGCTCGCCTTCGGGAAGCTGCGGCCGGCTCCCGACGGCGTGGACGTCTCCGTGGCCGTCGCCGCGGGCGCCGCGGAGATCGCTCCCGTCGTACGCGTACTCGACGAGGCGGGCTTCACGGTGGCGGCGCTGGAGCTCGTCGAACCGTCGCTCGACGACGTCTTCGCGGAGAAGACGGGCCGGCACCTCGAAGGCGCCGCCCAGCCCGCTGCGACGCCGGCGTGACCCGCGTCGTCCTCGCGCTCACGCGCCGTTCGCTCCGCGGCAGCCTGCGGCGTCCGCAGTTCCTCGCGCCGCTCGTGATCTTCCCGATGCTGTTCCTGGCGGTCAACGTCGGCGGCCTCACGGAGACGACGAGCCTCGAGGGCTTCCCCGCGGTCCGCGGCTTTCTCGACTTCCAGCTCGCGGGCGCGCTGACGCAGTCGCTGCTGATCAGCGGCGTCACGACGGGGATCGCCAGCGCCCTGGAGATCGAGGGCGGCTTCTTCGACCGCCTCGTCGCCTCCCCCATCCCCCGCGTGGCGATCGTGCTCGGCCGCCTGGTCGCCACGGGGCTGCTGGCGGGCGTCCAGGTGCTGTTCTTCCTCGGGCTCGGCCTCCTGTTCGGCGCCGAGATCGTCGGCGGTGTGCCCGGGGTGCTCGTCGTGCTCGCGATCGGGGTCCTCGCCGGAATCGGCTTCGGGGCGATCGGCCAGGCGATCGCGCTCCGGGCCCGCAACGCCTCGACGGTCCAGGGGATCTTCCCGCTGGTGCTCGTCGTCCTCTTCGTCTCCTCCGCCTTCTTTCCCCGGGCACTGCTCTCCGCCCCGGCGGACTCCATCGCGCGCTTCAATCCGCTGAGCTACCTCGCCGACGGGCTGCGCGACCCGATCATCTCCACGGTGAGCCTCGCCCCCGTGCTCGAGGGCTTCGCGGCTGCGGCCGGGATCGCCGCCGTCGCCATGGCCTTGAGCGTGCTGGCGCTGCGCGGACGGCTGCGAGAAGCATGAGCCGCATGCAACTCGCGGTCGTCGCCGCCCTCGTGCGTCGCGCGCTCAACGAGATCACGCGCGTCCCGGGTGCCGCGATCCCCGGGGTCCTCGCGCCGACGATCTTCGTCGTCGGCCTCACGAGCGTCTTCGGGCAGGTTGATCGCCTCGCCGGCTTCGGCGAGGTCGACTTCCGGACGTTCGTCGTCCCCGTGGGCTTCTTGCAGGCGGCGGGCTTCACGGGCGCCGCGACGGGCGTGAACCTCGCCCGGGACATCGAGCGGGGGTGGTTCGACCGGCTGCTGCTGTGCCCGGCGCCGCGGCTGACCGTGCTCACCGGCGTCGTCGCCAGCGCGGGACTGCGCTGCCTGCTCCCGGTGGCGTTCCTCTTCGCCGTGGCCCTGGCGACCGGGGTGCCCTTCCCCGGGGTCGACGGGCTGCTGGTGGCGCTGTTGCTCGTCATGGGGCTGGCGTCCACCCTGGCCTGCTTCGCGGTGACGCTGGCGCTGCGCTTCCGCACGCAGCAGGCCGCGCCGCTGATGCAGATGGGCGCCTTCGCCGGGGTCCTCTTCACGCCGGCCTACGCCCCCGAGGAGCTGCTCGCGGGCTGGCTGGAAGCCATCGCGACGGTCAACCCGGTCACCCACGTGCTCGCCGGCGTGCGGCAGGGCTTCGTCGGCGAGGTGACCTGGGGCGACACGTGGCCCGCCGGGCTGGCCCTCGCGGGCATGGCCGTCGCCTTCGGCGCGTTCGCCGCGCGGGGGCTGCGACGCTACTCGAGCTGAGCGCCGTCGGGCGTCAGGCCGCCCGCGACGACGGCGCGGTCGGGTGGCGGTCGAGGTGCTCGAGCACGGCGGCCGCCGACGCCGCCTCGGCGTCCGTGGTCATCATGTGGCCGCAGCGCTCGAGCAGGACCAGCCGTGCGCCGGGGATCGCCGCTGCGAGCTCGCGCGCGCGGACCGGCGGGACGACGGCGTCCTGCGCCCCGTGGAGGATCGTCACGCCGAGCCCGGCGAGCTCCCCGAGACGCCCGAGCGCGTTGTGACCGGCCACCGCGAGCAGCTGGGCCGCCACCGTCCGCGGGTCCTGCAGCTCGCCGCCGCGGGTGCGCAGGTCCTCCTCCACGAGCTCGGGACGATCGCGGAGCGTCTCGGCGGCGTACAGGGCGGGTGCGAGCAGCTCCCAGGCGCGTTCCGGGCCGACGAGCGGCCGCAAGGCGCCCGCGCCGAGCAGCCGCCACGGCGGCGCGCCGCGCAGGCCGACGGCGGTCGTCGAGCCCAGTACCAGCGACGCCACGCGGTCGCGGTGCTCCAGCGCGAGCCGCTGGGCGACCATGCCGCCCAGCGAGACGCCCATGACGTGCGCGCGCTCGACCCCGGCCGCGTCCATCACACAGAGCACGTCAGCGACAAGCTCCTCCGAGGTGAAGCGGCCGCGAATCGGATCCGAGCCACCCGTCCCGCGGTTGTCGAGCGTGACCACGCGCACGGTCGGCGGGAGGTTGCGCAGTAGGCGCCACCAGGCGCGACCCGAGCCGCCGAGGCCCATGATCAGGACCAGGGGCTCGCCGTCGCCCTGCTCCTGCCAGCAGATCGACGTGCCGTCACAGACGGCTGCGGCCACTCAGCGGCCCTCGTACGCCGCCTCACCGGGCCCCACGGCCAGGAAGGACTTCACGGCGTTCTGGAGGTCCTCCGTGGCGAAGAGCCCGCCGGCGACCTCCGGGACGATCGCGTCGGCCGCGCGGGCGCCGCCGCCGATCTGCGCGCGGACGATCGCCTTGGTCGCCGCGTGGGCCTTCGTCGGCCCGCCGGCGAGCTTCATCGCGAAACCGTACGCGGCGTCGGCGAACCCCTCGTCGGCGAGAACGCGGTTGACGACGCCCCACCGCTCGAGCGTTCGGGCGTCGTAGAGCTCACCGGTCATGACGAGCTCCCGGGCGCGGGCCGCGCCGGCCCGCTCGGCGAGGCGCTGGGTGCCGCCCATGGCGGGCGTGAGCCCGACGACGGTCTCCACCAGGCCGAACGACGCGGACTCCGCGGCGAGCAGGAGGTCGCACCCGAGGCTCAGCTCGAAGGCGGCCGTCAGGCAGAGCGCGTGGGCGGCGAAGACCGTCGGGAGCGGAAGCTCCTCCACGCTGTGGATGAGCTCCAGCAGCTCCGTCCAGAGGTCGGCCCCCTGCGCGGCCGTCAGCCCGTCGAACAGGTGGACGTCGACCCCGCCGGAGACCGCGCGGCCCTCCGCGCGGACCAGGAGGCCGCGCGGCGGGTCGGCCTCCAGCGCGCGGACGTGCCGCCCGAGCGCGTCGATCAACGACCGGTCGAAGAGGTTCAGCGGCGGGGCGGCCAGGGTCAGCACGGCCAGCGGGCCGTCGTGCTCGAGCCGGACGGGGCCCGACTCGGTCACGCCGGGGCCCGCTCCTCCCCACGAAGGGCGGCGGCGGCGTGCGCGATGCGGTCCGGGTCGCCGGGAGCCGGCTGCCACGGCAGCCTCAGCCCGTCCTTCTCGGGCTGCCCGGCATAGCGCGGGATGACGTGCATATGGAAGTGAAAGACGCTCTGCCAGGCGTCCGCGCCCGCGGAGTTCAGGAGGTTCACGCCGTCGGCGCCGAGGCGCTCCACCGCCAGGCCCGCGACCCGCTGGGCCGTCAGGGTGACGGCGGCGAGGTCGTCGGCGTCGATCGAGTGCAGGTCCGTCGCGTGCGACCGCGGGACGACGAGCACGTGACCGAGGCTCCCGGGGTTGACGTCCATGAAGGCGATCGTGCGATCGTCTTCGGTGATGCGCGACGACGGGAGCTCACCCGCGATGATCTTGCAGAAGATGCAGCTGGGATCGGTGACCACGAGGCGGCAGTCTAGAACGCGACGGCCCGGGGCCGCGGCCGTGTGGTCAGCGGCGTGCCTCGCGCTCGCGGGCTGCGCCGGCGGCAGCGCCGACGGGCGCGGTCAGGACCCGCCTGAGCGCGCCGTCGCGCCCGGTGCCCCCGGGC
>CADCVR010000066.1 GCA_902806205.1 uncultured Solirubrobacteraceae bacterium
TCATCATGGCCCAGCTCGTCGAGCGCAAGGACGCGCAGAACATCAAGGCGGCCAAGAAGATGGTCGACTCGATGATCCCGCAGGTCTGGGACGTCCTCGAGCAGGTCATCCACGAGCACCCCGTGCTGCTCAACCGCGCGCCGACGCTCCACCGCCTCGGCATCCAGGCCTTCGAGCCCGTGCTCGTCGAGGGCAAGGCCATCCAGGTCCACCCGCTCGTCTGCTCCGCGTTCAACGCGGACTTCGACGGCGACCAGATGGCGGTCCACCTGCCGCTGAGCGCGGAGGCGCAGGCCGAGGCCCGCATCCTCATGCTCTCGAGCAACAACATCCTGTCCCCAGCCCACGGCGCCCCGCTGGCCGTGCCGTCACAGGACATGGTGCTCGGCGCGTACTACCTGACCTACGGCAAGGACGCCAAGGAGCTCTCGGACCTGCAGGCGCAGTTGTCCGCGGGCGAGTGGCCGGCCGACCAGCGCCGCCCGGACGTCTTCCGGACCGCCCAGGAGGCCGAGCTGAAGTACGAGCTCAAGGGCATCGGGCTGCACGACCTGGCCGAGTACCGCCCCAAGGGCTCCAAGGAGGGCCACGTCCTCACGACGGTCGGGCGCATCATCTACAACGACACGATCGAGCGCTCGATCGAGGAGGCGATGGGCGACCAGTTCGACCCGTCGAAGTACACCTTCGTCAACCAGTCGATGAAGAAGCGCGACACGGTCAAGCTCGTCGACGCGCTGGTGCAGTCCTACGGCGCCTCGGCGATCTCCCAGGTCCTCGACGCGTTCAAGGACCTCGGCTTCAAGTACTCGACGAAGGCCGGCATCACGATCTCCAAGAACGACGTGGTCATCCCGCCGGAGAAGGGCGAGATCCTCAAGGGCTTCGAGGACCAGGTCGCCGAGATCACCGGCAACTACGAGATGGGGCTGATCACCCAGGAGGAGCGCCACGAGGCCGTCGTGGACAAGTGGAACGAGTGCACCGACGTCGTCGCCCAGGCGATGGAGACGCACTTCGACGAGCTCAACCCGATCTTCATGATGGCCGACTCGGGCGCCCGTGGCTCGTTCAAGCAGATCCGCCAGCTTGCGGGCATGCGTGGTCTCATGGCCAACCCGAAGGGCGAGATCATCGAGCGGCCCGTGAAGGCGAACTTCATGGAGGGCCTCGACGTGATCGAGTACTTCACCTCGACCCACGGCGCCCGCAAGGGCCTCGCGGACACCGCCCTGCGCACCGCCGACTCCGGGTACCTGACCCGCCGCCTGGTCGACGTCGCACAGGACGTCATCATCCGCGAGCCCGACTGCGGGACCGACGAGCTCATCCACATGGAGGTCTTCAAGCTCCAGGGCGCAAAGCCCACCGACGAGCCCAACGACAACCTGATCGGCCGGATCGCCGCGAAGGACATCCAGGGCCCCGACGGTGGCAAGAAGTTCGTGCACAAGGGCGGGGAGATCGACCGGGAGGAGCTCGAGGTGATCTCGGCGGCCTACGCCGACCTGGCTGCGACCGGCGAGGTGTCGCGGGTGGCCGTCCGCTCCACGCTCAAGTGCAAGGCCGTCACCGGCGTCTGCCAGGCCTGCTACGGCCGGGCGATGGCGACGGGCAAGACGGCGCAGATCGGCGACGCGGTGGGGATCATCGCCGCCCAGTCGATCGGCGAGCCCGGCACGCAGCTGACCATGCGCACGTTCCACACGGGCGGCGTCGCCGGCGCGGACATCACGCACGGCCTCCCGCGCGTCGTGGAGCTGTTCGAGGCGCGCAAGCCCAAGGGCCTCGCGAAGATCGCCGAGCAGGACGGCGTCGCGACGATCGAGGAGACCGACAAGGCGCTCACGATCTGCGTGACCGACGACGCCGGCGAGGAGCACCGCTACCCGTTCCCGCGCCGCACGCGGCTGTTCGTCGAGAACGGCCAGCAGCTCGAGGCCGGTCACCAGCTCAACGAGGGCTCGCTGTACCCGCACGAGCTGCTCGCGCTGCGCGGCCGCACGGAGACCGAGCGCTACCTCGTCCGCGAGGTGCAGGAGGTCTACAAGTCCCAGGGCGTCGACATCAACGACAAGCACATCGAGCTGATCGTGCGTCAGATGCTCAAGAAGGTCCGGGTGGACCAGAAGGGCGACACGGGCTACCTGCCCGGTCAGTTCGTCGACCGCTACGACTTCGCGAAGGTCAACGCGGACATGAAGAAGGCCAAGGGTGAGCAGGCTCAGTTCGAGGAGATCATCCTCGGCATCACGAAGGCCTCCCTGAACACGGACTCGTTCCTGTCGGCGGCCTCCTTCCAGGAGACGACGAAGGTCCTCACCGATGCCGCGCTCGAGGGCAAGAAGGACACCCTCAACGGCCTCAAGGAGAACGTGATCATCGGCAAGCTGATCCCGGCCGCGACAGGGCTCAAGCGGTACCGCCGCATCGAGATCGAGCCGTCCGAGCCGCTGCCGCGCATGGCCGACGAGGTCGGCCTGCTCGGCTCGGACGACATCGCGTCGGAGCTTGGCCTCGGCGACGCGGACGGCTTCGGAGGCGGCTTCGGCTCGTCCTTGTCGTCTGACATCTCAGAGCTCGAATCGATCGGTGCCGGGGGAACGGATCCCGGCTTCGCCGAGGAGCTCGCCGACCTCGACGTGCCGGGCGACGAGTAACCGCAGCCGTCCCGAGCCGCTCTGCCGAGGGCCCGCACGTCGCGGGCCCTCGCTGCGTCCTCCTCGTGCTCCCCGCCGCTCGCTCGTGCGGGGTCGCCGCGGCGCTCGCGGATGCGCGCGTAGCGCGCGGAGACGCTGGGAAGGGTTGGAAGATGAGCGACGAAGCGCAGCGCGACGTGCCGACCGGCCTGCCGGACCCGGCGCCCGACGACGACCCGCGGCGCGGGGAGCACAACGAGCTCGGGCTCTTCCGGCAGGACGAGGAGCGGGCGGGCGACGAGACGGGCGGCCCGGAGGAGCAGGAGTAGCCCGCCCACCCGCTCAGCACGGGGCCACGGCGGCCGCCCTCTGCGAGCAGGTGCCTGCGGTCCGGGCGTCCGCGAACGCCGGCGGTCGGTTCGCACTCAACGCCTTCGCAGGAACCCGCGCAGGCGGCGACGGCCGCCCGCGACCCGTTCGTGGACCTCGGCGTCCGGCGGGAGGCGCGCCCACTCCGACGCGAACTCCGCACCGAAGACGAGCACGTTCGCCGCGGCGAACACGAACAGCAGGAGCGCCATGAGCGCGCCGAGCGAGCCGTAGAGCGCGCCGAAGTCGGCGAGGTACTCCAGGTAGAGCTCCAGGCCGTTCTTCACGGCGAACAGTCCCGCGGCCGCCACGACCGCCCCCGGCCAGATCTCGCGCACGCGCGGGCGCTCGACGGGCAGCCAGCGGTAGAGGAAGAGCAGGACCGCGGTCACGAACGCGAACGGCAGCACCTCGCTGAGCCCGTCGAGCCCCAGGGCGAGCAGCGCGCCGCTGGCACCGGCCTCGTCGACGCGATCGGCCGCCGTGCGCGTGGCGGTCAGCGAGAGCGAGACCATCAGCAGCACGGTCGCGCCCGTGACCAGCGCGAGGTCCAGCGCCTTGCGCCGCAGGAGCGGCGGGCGCGCCTCGATGTCCCAGGCGACGTTGATCGAATGCCGCAGCGCACCCATCACGCCTGTCGCGGCGACGATCAGCAGCACGACCGAGACGGGGCCGATCTTGCCGACGTTGTCCAGTGCGTCGCTCACGGCGCGCTCCAAGCGCTCGCGCTCGCTCTCCTGGACGACCGGCACGGAGTCGAAGGCGGTGGTGATCACCCGCTGACGGACCTCGGCCTCGTCGAAGATCGTCCCGAACGCCCCGACGAGCAGCATCGCCAGCGGAATCGCCGACAGCACGGCGAAGAAGCCGATCTGCGCTGCGTCGCGATGGCCGCGATCCTCGACGAACTCGACGACGGCCCGCACCGTGGTCAGCAGCACGCGGTCGAGGAGGCGCGCGGCGCGGTGCACGACGCAGACGGTACCCAGGACGGCTTCCGGGCACGTCGACGTGCCATCTGACCGAAAAACCGGCGTGACTCGGAGCCGATCTCGCTACCGTGCGCATTGCGACGGCGATCGATCAAGTCGGCAGGGGGTTCGTGCCGACAATCCAAGGGCAAGGCATTTCGTAGCCGCACGCCGCACCGATCCGTCGCCTGACTCCTTCATGACTCTTCAACTCGGCATCCTGCTCGCGCTGCTGTGCGCGATCGTCACCAACCTCGGCTTCTTCCTGAAGCACAAGGGCGCCTGCAAGGCGTGCCCGGTCGACGTCCGCCACCCCCTGCGCAGCGGCAAGTCCCTCTTCGCGCAGAAGTGGTTCGCGATCGGCATGGCGGTGGCCGCCACCGCCTTCGCCTTCCACGTCGCCGCGCTCGCGCTTGCTCCGATGAGCACGGTGCAGGTCGTGCTCGCGGGTGGGGTGGTGCTCATCGCCGTGATGGCCGACCGCGTCTTCGGCATCGCCGTCGGGCGCAGGCAGTGGCTCGGGCTCGTGCTGACCGCAACGGGTCTGATGTTGCTGGTCATGACGCTGCCGCAGGCCTCAGGCGCCCACTCGTCCTTCTCGCTCTCGGCGATGATCGCCTTCGAGGCAGGGCTCTTCGGCCTCGGCGGGCTGCTCATCCTCGGTCCGCGCGCCGGCATCGGCGGCCACCAGCATCACGGCGTCATGCTCGGCGCCGCGAGCGGCGTCCTGTTCGGCGTCTCCGACGTCGCCATCAAGGCGCTCACGGGCCTGATCGGGCAGAGCGGCTGGCTCGGCCTCGTGTCTCCGTGGCTCGTGGTCTGCGTCGCGGCCTCCGTGGTCGCCTTCTACGCCTCGGCCAAGGGCCTCCAGGACGGCCAGGCCGTCCCGGTCATCGCCATCACCGGCACCGCGGCCAACATGTCCGGCATCGCGGGCGGCATCATCGTCTTCGGGGATCCCGTAGCCGGCGACGCGCTCGGGATCGCCGTCCAGGCGCTCGCGTTTCTCATGGTCATCGTCGCCTCGGCGCTCATCCCGGCACCGCTCGCCTCCGTGCGGGGCGCCCGCAAGTCCGAACCCGCGCCCGCCGCGGCGTAGCGCCTTCCGTCGCCCTCAGGCGGCGCTGAGTGCCTCGGTCCCGGCTCCCGCGAGCAGCACCGACGCGAGCAACTCCGGGTCGTCGGCGAAGGGCACGTGGCCGCAGCCCGGGAGTTCGACGTGGCGCGCCCAGGGCAGTACCGTGCGGGCGCGGCCGCGCTGGCGGGTGAGCAGGAGGTGGTCGTGGTCGCCCCAGGCGATCGTGAGCGGCACGCCGCGCAGCTCGTCGGCGTCGTGGAAGGTGTGGTCTGCAAAGAGCTCGAGCGCCCGCGGAGTCGACGAGGAGTCGAGAAACGCGTCGACGGTCGCGACGAGCTCAGCGCCCGAGAGCTTCCACGGCTTGTGGAAAAGCTGCCGAAAGAGCAGCGTTCGGCCGATCGGTGTGACCACGAGCGCGGGAAGCGCCGGCCGCAGGGTCGCCAGCAGCCTCGCGTCCGCCTTCAGCAAGCCGATCGCCCACTTGCACTCCCGTGGCGTCCAGAAACCGATCGGTGAGACCCCGGTAGCGCTGCGTACGCTTCCGCGGCGAGCCAGCTCGATCGCGATCGCGCCGCCCATCGAGTTGCCCGCGACATGCGGGCGCTCCAGGTCGAGCTCGGCGAAGAACGCCTCCAGACGCACCGCCTGCGCCTCGACGGACGGCACCGTGCCATCCGGCGGACTCGCCCCGAAGCCCGGGAGGTCGACGGCGACGACGTCATGGTGCGCGGCGAGTGCGGGCAGGACGGACCCCCACACCTGCCAGCGGCTTCCGACGCCGTGAACGAGCACGAGCGGCTCACCCGAGCCTGCGCGGTGGTGTTCGAGTTGCATGGCGGCGCGAAGATATCGCCGCCTCACGCCGGCGACTGCCGGGTGACGCCGCCACTACCCTGGCCCTCGCAGAGGCGTCGTCCACCGGGACCACCCGGACGACGGAACCGACAAGGAGAAGCGTTCGCATGGCCGTCACCGCCGCGCCGCCTGCCGCGGGCGCAAGCAACCTGCAGGAGCTGGCCGAGCGTCATCTCCGGATGCACTTCTCGCGGATGGGCGCCCACCGCGACTCATCGCGCGCGGGGTCGCCGGCCACGGCGCGCGTGAGCGGGCAAGGAGCGTCCGGTGGCGGCGTCACCACCACCGCGAGCGAGAGCCCCTGAACCCCATGCGAGTCGGCGTTCCCACCGAGATCAAGACGGACGAGTACCGCGTGGCGCTGACGCCGGCGGGCGTCCGCGAGCTCGTCGAGCACGGCCACGACGTCGTCGTGCAGTGCGGGGCGGGCGAGGGCTCGGCGATCGGCGACGAGCAGTACGCCGCCCAGGGAGCGCTGCTGGTCCCGGTCGCCGACGCGGTCTGGGCGCAGGCCGAGATGGTCGTCAAGGTCAAGGAGCCTCAGCCCGTCGAAGTGGCGCGGCTGCGCCCGGGGCAGATGCTCTTCACCTACCTGCATCTCGCGCCGGCCCCCGAGCTGACCCGGGGGCTGATCGAGAGCGGCGCGACCTGCATCGCCTACGAGACCGTCACCGATCAGCGCGGCCGTCTGCCGCTGCTGGCGCCGATGAGCGAGGTGGCGGGCAAGATCGCCACCCAGGCCGGTGCGTTCATGCTCGAGAAGCCGCTCGGCGGTCGCGGCATCCTGCTCGGTGGCGTACCGGGCGTGGCCGCGGCGAAGGTCATGGTCATCGGCGGTGGCGTCGTCGGCATGCACGCCGCGTTCATCGCGATGGGCATGGAAGCCGACGTCTACGTCTACGACCGGTCGCTCGACCGGCTGCGCGAGCTCGACATCGCCTTCGGTGGCCGCTGCTCGACGTGCTTCGCCTCGACGCTCGACATCGAGCAGCGCCTCCCCGAGGTCGACCTCGTGATCGGCGCGGTGCTCGTCCACGGCGCAAGGGCGCCGCACGTCATCACCCGCGCGCAGCTGGGTCTCATGAAGCCGAACGCCGTGCTCGTCGACGTCTCGATCGATCAGGGCGGGTGCTTCGAGACCTCGCGCCCCACCACCCACAGCGCCCCGACCTACGAGGTCGACGGCATCACGCACTACTGCGTGGCGAACATGCCGGGGGCGGTGCCGATCACGAGCACCTACGCACTGACGAACGCGACGATGCCCTACGTCGTCAGGCTCGCCGACCACGGCCTCCACGCCGCGCTGGGCTCAGACCTCGGCTTCATGGACGGGCTGAACGTCGCGGCGGGCCGCCTGACCTACGCGCCCGTCGCCCGCGACCAGGGCCTCGAGTACACCCGCCCGCAGGACGCGCTGGGCGCAGTGCCGGCGTAGCGGGCCCGCGCCGTGAGGGTTCTGCGGACGCGGCGCCCGCCGGTTGTCCACGCGGCAGCGGTGGGCTGCGCCCAGGCGCCCGCTGCTACTCTCCCCGCCGAATGCCTACGACCTCACAGCTGATCCGCAAGGGCCGCAAGCCCAAGGGAAAGAAGCTCCTCACGCCCGGCCTGAAGTCCGGCAAGGGCCGCAAGAAGAAGACCGCCGCCCCCCAGCGTCGTGGCGTGTGCACCCGCGTGTACACCACGACGCCGAAGAAGCCGAACTCCGCGCTGCGCAAGGTCGCGCGCGTCCGCATCTCCGGCGGCATCGAGGTCACGGCCTACATCCCGGGCGAAGGCCACAACCTCCAGGAGCACTCCGTGGTGCTCGTCCGCGGTGGCCGCGTGAAGGATCTCCCGGGCGTGCGGTACAAGGTCGTCCGCGGCACGCTCGACGCCGCCGGCGTCAGCGACCGCAAGAAGGCCCGCTCCCAGTACGGCGTCAAGAAGAAGTAAGGATCTCCTCCGCATGCCCCGTCGCGCAGCCGCAACCACCCGCACCGTCGAACCGGATGCCGTCCATCGCTCACGCATGGTCCAGCAGGTCATCAACAAGGTGATGCTCCACGGGAAGAAGTCCACCGCCGAGCAGATCGTCTACGACGCGCTCGCCATCATCAGCGAGAAGACCGGCAAGGACCCCGTCGAGCAGCTCGATGCGGCGATCAAGGCGCTCACGCCTGCGCTCGAGGTTCGTTCCCGCCGAGTCGGCGGTGCCACCTACCAGGTGCCCGTCGAGGTCCCGGCCCGCCGCTCCAAGACCCTTGCCGTCCGCTGGCTGGTCGAGTTCGCCCGCCAGCGCCGGGAGAAGACGATGGCCCAGCGCCTCGCCAACGAGCTCATGGACGCGGTCAACTCCCAGGGCGGCGCCTACAAGCGCAAGGACGACATCTACCGCATGGCCCAGGCCAACAAGGCCTTCGCGCACTACCGCTGGTAAGCCGGCCCGGCCGAGGCGTGCCGCGGATCTCCGTGCCCTGAGAGCGGAGATCCTCAGAACCCCCGCTCGACGAGCACGAGCGCGAGCCCGTACAGATCGCCGCCCGAGATCCGGACACCCGTAGGGTCCGCGCCGTGCACGGGCAACCGTCACCTCGGGGTTCCCGCGCGCGTCTGGTCGCTGTGCCGCTCGTCGCACCGCCCGGCCCACGGGAGCGTCGCCTGTTCGCCGTGGGGGTGGTCCTGCTGGCCACGCTCGGCCTGGCGCTCTACGCGCGCTATCCGACGTATCCCGCCTACGACTCCCTGACCGCGTTGAGCTGGGGGCGGGACATCCTCGACGGCCGGCTTCCCGCCTTCGACGCGTTCCGCGCGCCGACGCAACACCCGCTGCTGCTCGCGCTCGGCGTCGTCCTCGAGCCGCTCGGTTCGGTCGCGGCCCGGGTCTGGGTCGTGATCTGCGTCCTGAGCCTCGTCGCGCTCGTCGCCGCGATGTATCGCCTCGGGCGTGCCGCGGCCGGCGTGCTCGGTGGTCTGGCCGCCGCGGCGCTCATCGCCTCGCGGCTGAACTTCGCGCTGCTTACGACCCTGGGCTTCCTCGACATCCCCTACTGCGCGCTGGCGGCCTGGGCCGCGGTGCTGGAGGTCGAGCGTCCGCGGCGCGGCGGCCCCGTCTGGGTGCTGCTCGCGCTCGCCGGTCTCCTGCGGCCGGAGGCGTGGATGCTCGCCGGGCTCTACGCGCTGTGGATCGGCCTGCCGCTCGGCTGGCCGGGGCGCGCGCGGGCGGCCGCGGCGGCCGCGGTCGCGCCCGCGATATGGGCCGCCATCGACCTCGCGGTGACCGGCAACCCGCTCTTCTCGCTGACCTACACCGACGCCTCGGCCGCCGAGCTGCAGCGCGAGCGGCCGCTGCTGGGCCTGCCGTGGCTGATGGTGCGGCTGCTGGCGGAGATCCTCAAGTGGCCCGTCCTCGGCGCCGCGGTGATCGGGCTCGCGCTCGCACTGCTGCTCCGCCGGAGCGACCTGCGGGTCCCCGCGGTGCTCGTCCCCGTCACCGCCGCGACCTACCTGGTGATCGCCACGGGCGGGCTGCCGACGGTCTACCGCTACCTACTGGTGGCGGCCCTGGGCCTGGCCGTCTTCGCCGCCTACGCCCTGGCGGGCTGGACGACGCTGCCCGTGGGCCACGGGTGGCGGCGCGGCTGGGCCGCGGCGGCGGGGGTGCTCGTCATCCTCGGCGCGTTCTGGACCGTGACCCACACCAACCCGGGGAAGGTCACCGCGGAGTTGCGCGAGCGCGTCGCGATCCGGGAGGACCTCGTTGCGTTGATGGAGCTGCCGGGGGTCGTCCGCGCGCGGGCCTGCGGGCCGGTGACCGTCCCGACGCACAAGCTCGTCCCGGAACTGCGCTTCCTGCTCGACGCGCCGGAGGGAGACGTCCGCGCCCGGTCCGACCCGCGCGTCGAGCCGGCCACCGGGGGTGTCGCGGTGATCATCGACCGCCGCTACGAGCGCCGCCCGGCACTTGACGTCTACGAGGTCCCGCGCGACCGGGAGCTCGGGGTGCAGGATCCGCCCGACGGCTTCGAGCTGATCGGCGGCAACCGGCACTTCGCGGCCTACGTGCGGTGCGCCTGATGTGCGGCATCGCCGGCGAGCTGTCGCTGAACGGGACCACGCCGGTCGACCCGAGCGTGCTGGCCCGGATGGGCGAGGCGCTCGCGCACCGCGGCCCGGACGGCGAGGGCGGCTTCCGCGCCGGCCCGGTCGGACTGGCCTTCCGGCGGCTGGCCCTGGTCGACGTGGAGCGCGGGGCCCAGCCCGTACGCTCAGAGGACGGGCGCGTCGTCGCGATCGTCAACGGGGAGCTCTACGACCACGCAGCGCACCGCGACGCGCTGCGGGCGCGCGGCCACACGTTCGCCTCGGGCTCCGACGCCGAGGTCGTCGTGCACCTCTACGAGGAGCACGGGCCCGCGTTCGTCGAGCGCCTCCGCGGCATGTGGGCGCTCGCGCTGTGGGACATGGGCGAGCAGCGCCTCCTGCTCGCGCGCGACCCGTTCGGGATCAAGCCGCTCGTCTACGCCCAGGATCGCCGCCGCCTCGCGTTCGCCTCGGAGGCCAAGGCGCTGCTGGCCCGCGGCGACGTCGGTCGCGGCGTCGACCCCCTGGCGCTCGGAGACTATCTCGCGTGCAACGCCGTACTCACGCCGCGCACGATGTGGGCAGAGATCCGGCGCCTGGCGCCCGGCCATCTGCTGCTCGCCGGCCCGCGGCAGGCGCCGCGCCTGGTCTGTTACGCGCGGCCCGCGCCGGGCCGGTCCCCAGGGCTGCGCCGCGGGACCACCCAGCAGCTGGCCGCCGAGCTCCGGGCACGGCTGCGGGACTCCGTCACCGCGCACCTCATGGGCGACGTGCCCGTCGGCGTGCTGCTCTCGGGCGGCGTCGACTCGGGTGGGCTCTGCGCGCTGGCGGCCGAGCAGGCCGGGCCCGGCCTGCCGACGTTCACGGTGGGCTTCGAGCAGCGCTCCTTCGACGAGCGCCACCGTGCCCGCCTGGTCGCCCGCCGCTACGCCACCGCGCACACCGAAGTCGTCGTCACGGCGGCAGACGCCGCCGACCACCTGCTCGCGGCGGCCGCCTTCCTCGACGAGCCGCGCGGCGACGCGACCGAGGTGCCCTACCGCCTCGCCGCCCGCGCGGCGGCCGGCGACGTCAAGGCGGTGCTCTCCGGCGAGGGAGGCGACGAGCTGTTCGCCGGCTACCCGACCTACACCGCCGATCACCTCGGACCGTTGCCCGCACGCCTCGCCGCGTTCGTGGCGCCCGCCGTCGCCCGCCTGGCCCGCTCCTCCGACGCGCGCCTGAGCCTCGAGTTCCGCCTGCACCGCCTGGCGCGCGGCGCCGGCCTCGACGCGCTCGGCCGCCACCACGCCTGGAAGGAGCTCCTGGGCGCCGAGGAGCGCAGTGCGCTGCTCGGCCGGGGCGCGCACGCCCCGGACCTCCCGCCCGCCGCCTACGCCGCGCGCTGGGCGCAGACCACGGGGGCACCGCTGGTCGCGCGCCTCCAGGACGTCGACGTGGGGACCTTCCTGGCCGACGACCTGCTGCTGCAGACCGACCGCTCGGGCATGGCCCACGGTCTGGAGATTCGCGTGCCCTATCTCGATCGGGTCGTCGCCGAACTCGCCCTCGCGCTGCCGACCGGCAAGAAGCTCCGCGGGTTGGAGACCAAGCGGGTTCTGCGCGCCGCGCTGGCGCCGCTCCTGCCGGCCGCGATCGTCCGTGGTCCGAAGCAGGGCTTCGTGTCGCCCGCCGCCGCCTGGCTGCGCGGCCCGCTGCTGCCGCTCGCCCGGGAGGCGCTCTCCCCGGCGACGCTCGCGCGGCAGGGCTTCCTGGCGCCGGCTCCCGTGCAGGCCCTGCTCGCGCGCCACTGCGCCCGGGAGGAGGACCTCAGCCGTCCGCTGTGGGCGTTGCTCGCGTTCGGACTGTGGGTCGACGCCCACGGTGCGCGCCCTGCGGCAGAGCCCGACGCACGCCCTTCCGTCACCTCCGCCCAGCCGGTAGCGTCGTGACGGCATGAGGCGCGCCCCCGCACTGGCCCTGCTCGCCGCGATCATGTGTGGCGCGGCGGTTCCGCCGGCGCTGGCCGCCGACTCCGACGCGCCCCCTGGCTCGCCGCCCAACTGGCTGCCGAACGAGCCCTGGGTCAACGAGCTCTGGCTGCCCTTCGACGAGGAGCGCCTGCCCGCGGCGCTCGGCCTGACGCGCGGCGAGATTTTCTCCTGGATACGCAACGACGGCTCCCACACGCTCGCGCAACTCGCCCGGCGGAGGAACATCGGGGTCGACGCGCTCGCCGCGCGGCTCGTCGCCAGCCGGACGGGCCTGAGCGCCCCGCAGCGCGCGCGGGTGCGCTCCTACTCCCGCCGGGTCGTCACCCAGGGGCACCTGGCCCAGCACCTGCTCTTCCACGCGCTGCACCAGACCGCGATCCCCGAGCGTGCCAGGGCGATCTTCGGTACGCCGACCGCCAAGGCCTACGGGCGCCTGCGCGTCGCGGAGGTCTCCCCGCTGGACATCGGTGAGCTGCACGGAGTCACGCGCGTGGAGATGCGCCGACGGACATCCGCCGCGCTGCGGGCCGCCCAGCAGCGCGGCGTCCGCGCCCGGATCGTCACTCCGGCGCAGGCCAAGCTCCAGGTCGACCGCCAGCTCGGCCAGATCCCGCGGTGGCTCGGGCAGGGCCGCTACAACGGCCCGCCCCCGTCGGTCGGCGGCAAGTCGATCGGGTTCCGTGCCGACGTCGCCAAGAAGCCCAGCATCACCGCCGACGGAACCCACGTCATCTTCGACGGCTACCGCGCGCACATCCCGACGGCCGAGCGCCTGGGGGAGATCCACGTCGTCGGCCGCCGGCTCGGGAGCCTCGCGACGTTCGCGGTCAGCCCGGCCTCCGATCCGGGCTCGAAGAAGCCGCACGCCGCGTACAACGCGATCGTCGCGCCCGGCGGGCGCTGGGTCGCCTTCGAGACCGCGGAGTCGACCTACCCCCTGGCCAAGCGCGTCGGCGCGATGTCCGTCCTCGTGCGCGACCTGCAGACCGGCAGGGTCCAGCGCGTGCACGACCTCGGCCGTCCGAAGGGGGCGCCACGGCGCTCGGCCTACAACCCCACGCTCTCCGCCGACGGCCAGCTCGTCGCCTTCGAGGCGACCGACGCGGGGGTCGGCGGCGCCGCGCCGACCAACGGCGTCTGGCTCGCCGACCGCGCCGCCGGCCTGCAGCGGCTGATCACGACGGGCGGCACGGGCGCCGCGTTCCGTCCGAACCTCTCGGCGGACGGCACCACGATCGCCTGGACGGCGGCGCCGCCCGGCTCCGAGGGCCGCTCGGAGGTGTTCCTCAGGCGCCTTGCCGGCGGGGAGCCCGAGATCGCCTCGCGCGCGAGCGGTCCGGACGGAGCGGTCGCCGACGCCGACGCCTTCGACGCGGTGCTCTCCGCCGACGGCGCCGTCGTGGCCTTCGCCTCCCAGGCCGCCAACCTCGGTCGCGGCGGTCGCCGCGCGCGCATCTACGCCCGCGATCGGCGCAGTCACGAGACGACGATCCTCTCCACGGACGCGCACGGCCCGGCGGGCCAGCCCGCCATCTCCGGCGACGGGCGCTTCGTCGCGTGGACGACGCGGCGCGTCGCCCGCGACGGCCGTCTCCGGGCCCGCGTGTGGCGCCACGACCGTCAGACCGGCACGACGTCGCTCGTCAGCCGCCGGACCGGCCCGCGCGGCGCGGCGGTCGGCGGTGCCTCGACGCAGCCCGCGCTCTCCGGCGACGGCGCGAAGGTGGCCTTCACCGCCACCGCGGACGTCACGGGCACCAAGCCCGCGGGCCTGGCCGGAGTCTACGTCCGCGACCTCGAGCGCGGGACGACGACCCTCGTCTCCACCCATGCCGCCAACCCGTCACGCAGGAGCGTCCGCGGTCGCGCCGCGACGAGCCGCTTCCCGGTGACGGTGAGCACCGAGAACCTGGTCTGCCACCTGGATGATTGATTTGAACGAGGGGGTCCCGTCGATCGGCGGTTCGGGTGGATGGCTGACGCCGCACGATTCCGCAGTCGATCCTGTACGGATCGGCAAGGGATCGGGTGGTGTCAGGTGCCAGCCGAAACGTCGAGCGGGCGGCACCGGATCCGTGGAATCACTCACCCAGAGGGCACCAGCCTCTGATCGCGGAGCCCACGAGCCGCCCGGCGCTACCGGGCGGCTCGTGCCCGTGCTGCTCTGGTTCTAACTCTGGGGAACGTGCAGGCCGTCGGCGTTCGGGGCGGGAGCCGACGCGGTGGCCGGCGCCAGCGGATCGGCCGGCGCGACGGGCTCCGCGCCCGGGCGGCCCCCGAGCTTGGCGGGAAGCTTGTCGCGGTTCTTCAACGCCGCGAAACCGGCGCCCGCGCCGAGGATCGCCAGGCCGGCGCCACCCTTGCGGCTGCTCGGCTTCGCCTTCTTGGCGGGCGTGCCGGCCTTCTCGAGCAGGCCGGGCAGCGCCGTGGCCACGGCGCCCAGGACCTTCTTGGCGTTGGACTCGGGCTCGGGCTTGCGGCGCCGGGTCGGCAGGCCGCTCGTACGCCGGGGCGCGGGGGTCGTGGTGGAACGGGGGCGCGGGGCGCCGGCGCGCCGAGTGGTGGTGGACTGCTTGGGGGAGCGGGTGGGAGCCATGGGGCCTTCTCTTGCTGGGGTATCGGTGGACGAACTCCCGGGCCTACCCGGCGCGTGCGCCACGTCACGACGTTGGCGCGTTCGGGGCCCGTGCGCTCCCGGCGGGCCTCGGCCGTCCGGCCCTGGTGCTCAGCGCGAACAGCAGCCCGCCGGCGAGCAGGAGCAGTAGGGCACCGAGTGTCTCCTGATAGAAGCCCGTCGAGGCGCCGGCGCTCACGTTCTCGTAGGACAGGGCGACCTGTCCCGTGTCGTCGAGGCGGGGAACGTCGAGCACGACCACCACGCCGAGCGCGAGGAGCCCCGTAGCGGCGAGCCCCAGCATCGCCGGCCGAGCGCCGCGCAGCGCCCCGGCCAGCATCAGCACCGCCACCGCAGCGACGAGCACGAGCGCGATCCCGTGCAGTTCGCCGCCCGAGACCCGCGTGTCCTGGCCGGCGAGCTCGGAGGTGGTCAGCACGCGGATCTCGACCACCGGGGTGAAGGTCGAGAGGACGAGCAGGAAGGCTCCCGCCGCGGCCACGAGCGCAAGCAGCCCACGGACGGCGAAGCGTGTCCGGCGGGCCACTGCGGAAGGCGTCCGCGACGCCGAAACGGCCGCCCGCTCCCTGCTATAGTCGTGCGTCGCTTGAGGAGGCGCGGCGTCCATCCGCGCCGACTCTAGAGTGAACCACTGCGACAGGATGCAGACCACGGGCACATAGCGCGAGCGCCGGGACACTCCCCAGCCGTTCGCACGGGCCCGGTCGGGCCCGTTTTCTTTGCGTCAGGTGACAGCGCGACGTGTGCCACTCCTCCAGGAGTCGCACCGCAGACATCCGAGACCATTCGATAGTTTTGCTGGTTCGCCCAGCGACAATCAGACTCAAGAGGAGCACGTTCAAAGTGGGCAAGGCAAAGTTCGAGCGCGACAAGCCGCACGTCAACGTTGGGACCATCGGTCACATCGATCACGGCAAGACGACCCTGACCGCTGCCATCACCACCGTCCTCGCGGAGAAGATGGGCGGCGAGGCCAAGACGTTCGCCGAGATCGACAACGCGCCCGAGGAGAAGGAGCGCGGCATCACGATCGCGACCTCTCACGTCGAGTACCAGACGGAGGCGCGGCACTACGCCCACGTCGACTGCCCGGGACACGCGGACTACGTCAAGAACATGATCACGGGCGCCGCCCAGATGGACGGCGCGATCCTCGTCGTCTCCGCGGCGGACGGTCCCATGCCCCAGACGCGTGAGCACATCCTGCTCGCCCGCCAGGTCGGCGTGCCGTACATCGTCGTGTTCCTCAACAAGGCCGACATGGTCGACGACGACGAGCTGCTCGAGCTCGTCGAGGTCGAAGTCCGCGATCTGCTCAACGAGTACGACTATCCGGGCGATGACATCCCCTTCATCACGGGTTCGGCGACGGGTGCGCTCGAGGGCGACGAGAAGTACAAGCAGGCCATCTACGACCTGGCCGACGCGCTCGACACGTACATCCCCGAGCCGGTGCGCGACCTCGACAAGCCGTTCCTGATGCCGGTCGAGGACGTCTTCTCGATCACGGGCCGCGGGACGGTGGCCACGGGCCGCATCGAGACGGGGGTGATCAACACGGGCGACAACGTGGAGATCGTCGGCATCAAGACCACGACGAACTCCGTGGTCACCGGCGTCGAGATGTTCCGCAAGATCCTCGACCAGGGCCAGGCCGGCGACAACGTCGGCTGCCTGCTCCGCGGCACCAAGCGCGAGGAGATCGAGCGCGGCCAGGTCCTGTGCAAGCCGGGCTCGATCACGCCGCACACGAAGTACAAGGCCGAGGTCTACATCCTCAAGAAGGAGGAGGGCGGCCGTCACACGCCGTTCTTCACGGGGTACCGCCCGCAGTTCTACTTCCGGACCACCGACGTGACCGGCGTGGCGAACCTGCCCGAGGGCGTCGAGATGGTCATGCCGGGCGACAACGTCCAGATGGAGATCGAGCTCATCCAGCCGATCGCCATGGATCCGGGCCTCCGCTTCGCCATCCGTGAGGGTGGCCGCACCGTGGGCTCCGGCGTCGTGACCGAGGTGCTCGCCTAGGCAGCTCACAGCATGCAGCACCCGTCCGAAGAGGCGGTGTCGGGGTGGGCCCGAGCGCTGGGCCCGCCCCGGTGCGCGGGAGGGATCCGGCCCGGGAGGGTAGGCCCGGCGAACGCGCGTCGCAGAGCCGGGAGCGGCGCCACCGAGGCGCACGCCCCCAGTAGGAACAACACACCACTCACCAGACGGAAAGCAGCGCACGAATGGCCACGGCCACCCAGAACAAGATCCGCATCCGCCTCAAGGCGTACGACCACTCGGCCATCGAGACCGCCGCCAAGGAGATCGTCGAGACCGCGACGCGGACCGGTGCCACCGTCTCGGGTCCCGTGCCGCTTCCGACGGAGAAGAACGTCTACGCCGTCCTGCGGTCCGTCTTCAAGGACAAGGACTCACAGGAGCACTTCGAGATCCGCACCCACAAGCGGCTCATCGACATCCTGCAGCCCACCCCGAAGACCGTCGACTCGCTTCAGCGCCTCGACCACCTCCCGGCGGGCGTCGACATCGAGATCAAGCTGGTCGGCTGATGCCGGGGATCCTCGCCAAGAAGCTCGGCATGACGCAGCTGTTCCTCGAGGACGGGCGCGTCGAGCGCGTCACCGTGCTCGAAGCCGGCCCGTGCCCCGTGACCGGGGTGCGCACGCCTGAGCGTGACGGCTACGCGGCCGTGCAGCTCGCCTACGGCGCGACGAAGGAGAAGCACCTCTCGAAGCCCGAGCTCGGTCACCTGCGCAAGGCCGACGCCGCGCCGCACCGCCATCTCGTGGAGTTCCGCGACGAGTCGGGCTTCTCGATCGGCGACACCGTCACCGTGGACGCCTTCGAGCCCGGCCAGAAGGTCAAGGTCGCCGGCACCTCGAAGGGCAAGGGCTTCCAGGGCACGATCAAGCGCCACGGCTTCGCGTCCGGGCCGAAGTCGCACGGTTCGCACAACGTGCGCGCGCCCGGGTCGATCGGCGCCTCCGCCTGGCCTGCCCGCGTCATGAAGGGCATCCGCGGCCCCGGCCAGATGGGCAACAAGCGCACCACGCAGAAGGGCCTGACGATCGTGCAAGTCGACGCGGAGAGAAACCTGCTGCTCGTACGCGGCGCCGTCCCGGGCGCTCGCAACGGCCTGGTGGAGGTCCGCACGGATGCCTAGCGCGAAGAACATCTCCTCCGACGTGAGCGTCGAGCTCGACGAGACGGCGTTCGGCGCCGCCTTCCACGGGCCGCTCGTCCACGAGTCGGTCCGCGCGGAGCTCAACGCCCGCCGGCAGGGCACCCACTCCACCAAGACCCGCGGCAACGTCCGCGGTGGTGGCGCCAAGCCGTGGCGCCAGAAGGGGACGGGCCGCGCTCGCGCCGGCTCCAGCCGCTCGCCGATCTGGACCGGCGGCGGCACGATCTTCGGGCCCCAACCGCGCCACTACACGTTCAAGGTCAACCGCAAGGAGAAGCGCGTCGCCTTCCGCTCCGCGCTCTCCGTGCACGCCGAGCGCGGGACCCTCGCGGTCTTCGACACGGGCGCCTTCGACGGCCCCGCGACGAAGGTGGCCGCCAAGCTCGTCCGCGACTGGGGCGTCAAGGGCTCGGTGCTCGTGATCCTCACCGACGCCGACCTCGACGCCGCGCTCTCGTTCCGCAACCTCGCGCAGGTGCGCGGCGTCATCGCGGCCGAGGGCACCGGCGTCGCCGACCTGATCGGCGCCGCGAACGTCCTGGCCTCCCAGAGCGCCGTCGACGAGCTGACCGCACGCGCCAAGGGTCCCGCTCAGCGCTCGGCTGCGCGGACGCAGAGCCCAGGCGAGACGACCGCACCCGAGGAGGCCTGACCATGGACGCCAGCCAGGTCATCATCCGTCCCGTCGTCAGCGAGAAGTCCTACGTGCTCGCGACGAACGACAAGTACACGTTCCGCGTCCATCCGAGCGCGCACAAGACCCAGATCCGCCAGGCGGTCGAGCAGTTGTTCGACGTCAAGGTGGTCGGGGTCCGCACGATCTCCGTCAAGTCCAAGCCGAAGCGGCGCGGGCTCTACCAGGGGCGCACGCGCACCTGGAAGAAGGCCATCGTGCAGGTGAGCCCGGGCGACACCATCCCGATCTTCCAGGGCCTTCAGGGCCTCGAGGGCTGACTGACTCATGGCCATCCGCAAGCCCAAGCCGACCAGCGCCGGGATGCGCTTCGTCAGCTACCCCGACTTCGCCGAGATCACGAAGAAGACGCCCGAGAAGACGCTCGTGGAGGGGCTCACGAAGTCCGGTGGGCGCAACGTCAACGGCCGCAAGACCGCCCGCCACCGCGGCGGAGGGGCCAAGCGGCTCTACCGCACGATCGACTTCAAGCGCCGTCGGGACGGCATCCCCGCCAGGGTGGCCGCGATCGAATACGACCCCAACCGCACGGCGTACATCGCCTTGCTGCACTACGTCGACGGCGTCAAGGCCTACATCCTCGCCCCGGCGCGGCTGCACGTCGGCGCGACGGTCGTCTCCGGGCCCGGCTCGGACATCGTCGTGGGCAACTGCCTGCCGCTGGCCAACATGCCGATCGGCACCGTGGTGCACAACGTGGAGCTGCAGCCCGGCCGCGGGGGCCAGCTCGGCCGCTCCGCCGGAACCTCGATCCAGCTCATGGCCAAGGACGGCGACATGGCCACCCTCCGGCTCCCGTCGGGCGAGATGCGCCTGGTGCGCGCGGAGTGCCGCGCCACCGTGGGAACCATCGGCAACGCCGACCACCAGAACGTCAAGATCGGCAAGGCGGGCCGCAAACGTCACATGGGTGTCCGCCCGCAGACGCGCGGCACCGCCATGAACCCCGTCGACCACCCGCACGGCGGCGGCGAGGGCTCGACGACCGCGGGCCGTCACCCCGTCACGCCGTGGGGCGTCCCGACGCTCGGGTATCGCACGCGGAAGAAGAACAAGTCCTCCGACCGCTACATCGTGCGCGGCCGCCGGCGCGGAAAGGGCAAGCGCTAGAGATGAGCCGCTCGAGCAAGAAGGGTCCGTGGGTCGAGGAGCGCCTGATGGCGCGCATCGACCAGCAGAACACGGACAACACGAAGAAGATGGTGAAGACCTGGTCGCGCGCGTCGACGATCTTCCCCGAGATGGTCGGTCATACGATCGCCGTGCACGACGGGCGAAAGCACGTCCCGGTGTTCGTCTCGGAGTCGATGGTCGGCCACAAGCTCGGCGAGTTCGCGCCGACGCGCACCTATCGCGGCCACGCCGACACGGGCAAGCGCCGATGAGCCCGAAGTTCCCCAAGCGCCGCAAGGACGCCAAGGACCCCGTCGAACCCGAGGACGCCGTCGCGCCCGCGGATGACGCCGCGTCCGAGGCGGACGCCCAGGCGGGCGAGACGCCGGTTGAGGACGCCCCGGCGGCCCACGTCGAGCGGACCGAGACCCAGCGCGCCGAGGTGGTCGACGCGACCGACGCCGTCGACGAGGCGCCCGAGGCCGGCGAGGCCGAGGCTCCCAAGCCCACGCGGGCCAAGAAGGGGAGGAAGGCCAAGAAGGCTCCGGCCGGGGAGCCGGCGGCGGACAAGCCCACGGCCGAGGAGCCGCCGGACAAGCCCGCGGCCGAGGAGCCGCCGGACAAGCCCACGGCCGAGGAGCCGCCGGACAAGCCCGCGGCCGAGGAGCCGCCGGACAAGCCCGCGGCCGAGGAGCCGGCGGACGAGCCGGCGGCCGAGGAGCCGGCGGCCGAGGAGCCCACGGCCGAGGAGCCGGCGGCGGACAAGCCGAGCCCCGCGAAGGCCCCGGCTGCCAAGTCCCCCAGGGGCAAGCCGACCGCGGACAAGCCCGCGGCCCGCCGGCCGACGCCCGATTCGCCGCAGGCGGCGAAGGGCACAGGCGGCAAGGTCGCCCGCGACAAGCATGGGCGCCCGGTCGTCGACGGCCCGGTCGTCCAGGCCCACGCGAAGTACGTGCGCACCTCCGCTCGCAAGGCGCGGCTGGTCTGCGACCACATCCGCGGCAAGTCGGTCGACGAGGCGGTGGCCATCCTGGCCCACACCCCGCGCGCGGTGGCGGAGGACTGGGAGAAGCTCCTGAAGTCCGCCGTGGCCAACGCGGAGCACAACCACGAGCTGCTCGGCGACGACCTGAAGATCCACGCCGTGTTCGCCGACGAGGGGCCGACGCTCAAGCGCTTCCGCCCGCGCGCCATGGGGCGCGCGACGCCGATTCGCAAGCGGACGAGCCACCTGACGATTCAGCTCACCCCGAAGGAGCAGTAGAGATGGGACAGAAGGTCCACCCCGAGTCCATGCGCGTGGGCTACATCCACGACTGGAAGTCGAACTGGTTCAACGAGAAGCACTTCTCGGACTACCTGTACGAGGACATCCAGATCCGCGACTACATCCAGGGCCGCCTCGCGCACGCCGGGCTCTCGGACATCACGATCCGCAAGGACGCCAACGAGGTGGAGGTCAACATCCACACCGCGCGTCCGGGCATCGTCATCGGCAAGTCGGGCTCCGAGGTCGATCAGGTCCGCCGCGACCTGCACAAGCTCACGGACAAATCCGTGAAGGTCAACATCCTCGAGATCAAGCGCCCGGAGCTCGACGCGAAGCTCGTCGCGCAGTCCATCGCCGAGCAGCTCGTCAATCGCGTGGCCTTCCGGCGCGCGATGAAGCGGGCGCTCACGAGCGCGATGCGCTCGGGCGCCAAGGGCTGCAAGGTCCAGGTCGGCGGTCGCCTCGGCGGCGCCGAGATGGCCCGCACGGAGTCCTACTCCGACGGCCGCGTGCCGCTGCACACGATGCGCGCGGACATCGACTACGGCTTCTTCGAGGCCAAGACCACCTTCGGCCGCATCGGCGTGAAGTGCTGGATCAACAAGGGCGAGATCATGCCCGAGGGCTTCAGCGGCGCCGACCTCACCGAGCTCGACGCACCCGCCCCGCAGCGCGCGGACGACCGGGGTGGGCGCGACGGCCGCGACGGCCGCGGCCGCGGTCGCGGCGGCCAGGG
>CADCVR010000067.1 GCA_902806205.1 uncultured Solirubrobacteraceae bacterium
CGCCGGTGCCGGCCTGTTGCGCGGCGGCACCGCGACCGGGGCGGCGGGGGTCACCGTCGGGAGCGCGCGCAGGAGCGCGTCGATGGCCCCGGCGAAGGTTGCGGCCCGTTCGGGCGCCGCGGCGACCTCCTGCGGGAGGGTGCGCTCAGTCGGCACGAGGATCGCCCGCATGCCCGCGGCCCGCGCGGCCTCGACGTCGGCGCCGATGTCGCCGACCATCGCGCAGCGCAGCGGATCGACCCCGAGCGCGGCGGCGGCCTCCAACAGCAGGCCCGGCGCGGGCTTGCGACACCCACAACCGTCGTGCGGGCCGTGCGGGCACCAGCGCACGTCGTCGAAGGGGCCGAGGCGCTCGACCACCCGGTCGGTCACCGCCTCCACCTGCGCGGAAGTGAGCAGCCCGCGGGCGATGCCGCTCTGGTTGGAGACGATCGCCAGAGCGATCCCGCGTGCGCGCAGGCGGTCGAGCGACCTGCGCACGCCCGCCTTGGGCAGCACGAGCTCCGGGTCTGAGTTGTAGGGGACGTCGTGGATGAGCGTGTCGTCGCGGTCGAGCAGCACCGCCGCGGGCGGCTCGGGGACCGGCGCATTCGTGCCGTCGGCGACGAGGCGGCGCGCACGCACAACGCCGCCGAGGCGGTGAGCGGTCGCGGCGGCAGGCAGCACGGCGCTGGTGGCGAGCATCGTCGCGATCTCGCCTGGAGTCCGCGGGCCGGGCGCGACGCGCGCCCAGGCCAGCTCCGCGGTGGCCGCGAGCCATAGGGTGCCCCCCGCCGCCGCGACGCGCCGCGGCGCCGGGGGGCTTGGCAGCTTTTGACCGCGTTTCGTGGTCACCAGTTGCCAAGCCCCCGGTCCGCCACGCCTGAAGGGCCCCGTCGCCAGCGCCAGCGCGGCGGCGCCGACGGCCACCGCGGCGGCGGCGCTGATCGCGGCGTGGCGCGCGAAGCGTCCCGGCGGCGCGCCGGCGCGCCGGCGCCAGTCCCGGCCGTGAAGGGCCTCCATGAGCGCGTCGTCGGCGTTGCCGCGCTGCTTGGTCAGCGAGACGAGGCGGGACGCCGGGCCGACGGGGTGCTCGACCTCCCGCGCCCCGAGCTCGAGCTCGAGCCCCCGGGCCCGGAGCCGCAGGCCGAGGTCGGCGTCCTCACGGTAGGCGCGCGGGAAGCGCTCGTCGAAGCCGCCGACCGCTTCGAGGGCCGCACGCCGGACCGCCATGTCGGCGGTGGCCCACCGCGCGCGCTCGAGGCCCGCGACGTTGCGTTCCCAGTCCGTCGGGCGCCGGCCCCCCGGGATCGGCACGCGCACGCGCCCCTGAGAGGCGACGACGCGCGGACCCGTCCCGGCCAGATCGGCTTGCAGCGCAGCCGCCCAGCCCGGCGGCGGTACGACGTCGTCGTCGAGGAAGGCGACCCACTCCGACGTCGCCGCGCGCCAGCCGGCGTTCCGCGCCGCGGCCGGTCCGCGGCCACCCGAGCGCAGCACCCGGACTCCGGCGGGCACTCCCAGCGGCACGGGGTCCCCGCGCCGGTCGTCGACGACGAGGACGCGCTGGGCTCCCTCGGCCGAGAGGACGGCCAGCAGCCGTCCGAGCCCCGGCCGGCCGGTGGTGGGGATCACCACATCGGGAAGGAGCACCCCGCTCACGCGGCCGACTCCAGCGCGAGCCGCGCGCGCCCCAGGGGCTGGTCGCGGCGCACGACGAACGGCCCGATCGCGAGCAGGTCGACGGGAGCCGAGCCGAAGCACTCCAGCGCGTCGCGCGGGTCGTCGACGATCGGCCGGCCCGCGGTGTTCAGGGAGGTGTTGACGACGACCGGGACCCCCGTGCGCGCGTGGAACGCCTCGAGCATCCGGGCGACGAGCGGCTCGCGCTCCGGGTCGACGGTCTGCACGCGGGCGGTGCCGTCCACGTGGACGACTGCGGGGATGCGCCCGCGCCAGTCCGCCGCCACGTCGTGCACGAAGAGCATGTGCTCGGAGGGGTGACGTCCCGTGAAGATCGTGCGGGCGTGCTCCTCGAGGACCATGGGCGCGACGGGACGGAACTGCTCGCGTCCCTTGATGTCGTTGAGGCGCTCGAGGTTCTCCAGCCGGCGGGGGTCGGCGAGCAGGCTGCGGTGCCCGAGCGCCCGCGGACCGAACTCGCTACGGCCCTCGAACCAGGCGACGATGCCGTCGGCGGCGAGCACGTCGGCGACGACTTCGGCGATGTCGTCGGGCCGCTCGTACTCCACGCCCGCACGGTCGAGCCACCCGGCGAGCTCGTCCGCATCCCAGCCGCGTCCGAGCGCGGCGGTCTCCATCGGCCGAACGGAGTCCCCGGCGTCGGCGGCGACCTGCAGTGCGGCGCCCAGCGCGGTGCCCGAATCGCCCGCCGCAGGCTGCACCCAGATCTCGTCGAACGGTCCCTCGCGCAGTAGCCGGGCGTTGGCTACGCAGTTGAGCGCCACTCCGCCGGCCATCGTCAGCCGCGTCTCGCCCGTCTGCTCGTGCAGCCAGGTGGCCAGGTCCAGGAGGACGTCCTCGGTGACGCGCTGGACGCTCGCGGCGAGATCGGCGTGCTCGGGACCCCAGCCCTCACCGCCCGCGGGCAGGGCCGGCGCGAAGGCCGCCCAGTCGACGGGCCGGGTCACGAAGCCGCCGTCGTCCGTGGAGTGCACCAGCGCCTCGAGCTCCGCGAGCCGCGTGGCCCGTCCGTAGGAGGCCATCGCCATCACCTTGTACTCGTCGGAGGAGCGCCGGAAGCCGAGGTGCTCGGTGAGCTCCTCGTAGAGCAGCCCGAGCGAGTGCGGCAGCGCCTGCGTGGCGAGCGTCTCGAGGCGGCCACGGGCGTCGTAGCGACCCAGGAGGGAGGACGCGCACTCCCCGCGGCCGTCGGCGACGAGCACCGCGGACGTCGGGTAGGGCGACGCGAGGTGCGCCGAGGCGGCGTGCGCGACGTGGTGTGCGACGAAGCGGACCTTCGAGGCCTCGAACCCGAGCGTCCGCAGGAAGCGGGGCGCGCGCTCGACGAACAGCGTGCGCAGCCCCTCCCACTCGCCCGCGGTCAGGTCGGTGTCGGCCGGGGTCGCCAGGGCGGGGTCGTAGGAGTAGGCGACGATGTCGATGTCGGCGTGGTTCAGCCCCGCCTCGGACAGGCAGAAGGCGATCGCCTGCTCGGGCAGCTCCCACGTCGAGAACGGCACGGGCGTCTTGCCGTGCTTGCGGCGGCTGAAGCGCTCCTCCTCCGCAGCCGCCACGACGACCCCGTCGCAGACGATTGCCGCGGCGGGATCGTGAAAGACGGCATTGACACCCAGGATGTTCATTGGCAACACGGGTCTCCCCGAGCCGCGCATGGAGAAACATGTGGGCGGGGCGGGCCGGGCGCGGGGTCCGCTGGCGGACGCCGGATGCTGCTCTGTGCCCGACGCGCCAGCTTCCGCCGGCCTGGGGGTGGCGCCGGCACGGGCTACGGCTCGTCGGAGCGCTCGAGCGCGGTCAGCCATGCCTCCACGTGCCCGGGCAGGACGCGCCGCTCCCGCGCGACCCAGTGCGCGCCGAGAAGCGCGGCGCCGACCGCGGAAGCCGTGGTGCGGCGGGGGCCGGCCTCGCGTACGCGCCGCGTGCTCTCCTGCACCGCCGCGCGCACGGGCCGGCGCAGCCACGCCGTCCACAGGTCGTTGCGGAGGGTGGCGATGCGACGGCCGGGCCGGTCGGCGGCCGGCGGAGGGTGGTGGTGGGCGACCACCGACGGGACGTAGCGCAAGTCCCAGCCCGCCGTAGCGAGGTCGAGCGCCAGGAGGCGCTCCTCGCCACCCACGCCGTAGCGCTCGTCGAAGCCGCCCACCTCGAGGAACGCGCTGCGCCGGATCACCGCGGCGCAGGCCAGGAAGCCGAGCACGCGCGCGCCCGGAGGCCCCTGATCACCGGGGAACCCGCCGCGGGCCATCTCCGCGCTCACCGGATCGAGGCGCTCCTGGGGCCCGACGAGGATCTGCGGGGCGATCAGCGCCACCCGCGGGTGCTCGTCGAGGACCGCGGCGGCGGCGGCCAGGGCGCCCGGCGCCCAGTGGGCGTCGTCGTCGGTCAGGGCCACGTAGGGCGCCTCGGAGCACTCGACACCGACGTTGCGCGCCGCGGCACCGCGGCTGCGCCCGAGGGACGTCAGCGCGACGTCCGGGAAGCTCGCAGCGACCGTCACGGCGGTGTCGTCGCGGGAGCCGTCGTCGACGACGAGGACCGCGGGAGCCTCCGGCAGGGCGGCGAGCCGGCGCAGCGTGCGCTGCAGGAGGACGCTGCGGTCGCGCGTGGCGATGACGACGCCGACGCGCGACTCCTCGACGGGCTCCGCGCTCGGGGCGCTGACTTGGGAAAGCTCCATCGCTGCCTGCTGCCCGGTGACTCACGCCGACAACCGCGCTCGGCGACCGTGCGGCGCCGCACGCACGCTCACCTCGAGCGTGCGTGCGGCTCCACGACCTCACTCAGGACGAGGCCCGCACGCCCGTCTGGCACGAGCTCGCCTTGCTCGCCCGGAGGTTGTCCATGAAGACCGCCGAGTCGAAGTCCCGGTCGCCCTGGTCGAAGATCGACAGGTACAGGCGCCGGTTGCCCGGCTTGACGCGCGTCGAGGCGCGCAGGCGGCGCGTCGCGCCGTCGAACGTGGTGCCCCGGGCCTGACCGGCGCTGACGGTGGTGTCGCCCACGCTGTTGACGCGGATGGGGTTGCGCCGGGTGTCCCTGGCGAAGTTGTTCGGGGCGGTGATCGTCGGATCCTCCTTGCCCGAGGCGTCCCAGTTCGTTATGCCGAGCTCGGCGATGAACGCGTCGTTGAAGATCTCGTCGACGAACTCCGGGAACTCCTCCGAGAGGAAGCGGAAGTCGAGGCTCAGGCAGTTCGCGCCCCGGGGGATGCGCAGGTCGATACGCATGATCACGACGTCGCGCGCTCCGCGGATCGCGGGCCCGCGGGATTCCGAGCCGGACTCGGTGGACGTGTTCTTGTCGTCGGCGATCTTGGCGTTGCCGGTGCTGAGGATCCCGAAGCTGTTGCCGTGGGTGGGAAAACCGGCCAGGCGGGTCGTGGAGACCGCCGCGGGCTTCGAGCTCGGGGGCAGCGCGGAGAAGACCGCGCGCCGCACGAGTGACGGGTCGCGCGCCATGGCCTTCGCGATCGGTGTGCCCGACGGGTCGCGGGGGTATTCGACGATCGCGGCCGACGCCGGAGCGGCGACGGTCGCGCCGGCGAGCAGAACGGCCGCGGCGGTGATCCGGCGGACGGGGAAGGGCATGGCAAGGCTCCGTTCGTTGAGGTGCGACTTGAACCGGCGCCCTACCCTCGAGTTTCGCCCTCGCCGGGACCACGTCAGCGGGCTGACATGGTCCCGGACGCGAGGGTTACGGGTGCAGCGGGAGCTCCGCGGCGGCGGGCTCCACGGCGGCGAGCTCCCCGGCAGCGGACTCCACGGCGACGAGCTCCACGGCGGCGGGCTCCTCGACGCGCCGCGGCAGCAGCGTCTCGCGGGCGATGACCAGACGCTGGATCTGCGACGTGCCCTCGTAGAGCTGCATGATCTTCGCGTCGCGCATGAGCTTCTCGACGGGGTACTCCTTGATGAAGCCGTAGCCGCCGTACACCTGGACCGCGTCCGTGGCGACCTCCATGGCGGAGTCCGCGGCGAAGCGCTTGGCGTGCGAGGACTCCAGCGTGTTGCGGCTGCCCTGGTCGAGCAGGACGGCCGAGTTCCAGGTGGCCAGGCGCGACAGATGCACCTTGGTCGCCATGTCGGCGATCATGAACTGGATCGCCTGGTGCATCGCGATCGGGACGCCGAACTGGACGCGCTCCTTGGAGTACGCGGCGGCGAACTCGAAGGCGGCGCGGGCGATGCCGGTGGCCATCGCGGCCACGCCGGGGCGCGTGCGGTCGAGGGTCATCATCGCGAGCCTGAAGCCCCTGTTCTCCTCTCCGAGGAGGTACTTCGCGTCCACGACGGTGTCGCTGAAGGTGACGGTCGCGGTGTTGGACGCCCGTTGACCCATCTTGTCCTCCTTCTTGTCCACGATGATCGTGTCGTCCCTGCGGACGAGGAAGGCGGAGATGCCGCGGTGGCCGGCGTCCGGATCGGTCTTGGCGTAGACCGTGAACCAGTCGGCGTAGCTCCCGTTGGTGATGAAGCACTTCGAGCCGTTGAGGACGTACTTGTCGCCCTGCTTGACCGCGCGGGTGCGCATGCCCGAGACGTCGGAGCCGGCGTCGGGCTCGGTCAGGCAGAACGAGGCGAGCTTGAGCGAGGAGGTGAGGTCCTCGCAGAACTCCCGCTTGACCGCCTCCGAGCCCCCGAGCAGCACGGGGGCGGCCGCCAGGCCGTTGGCGCCGAGCGACGTCTGGATGCCCGAGCACCCCCAGGCCAGTTCCTCCTCGATCACGCAGCCCTCGAGGTAGGAGAGGCCGGCGCCGCCGTACTCCTCCGGGAGATGCGTGTTCATGAGCCCGACCTCGAAGGCCTTCTCGAGGACGTCGATCGGCCAGGTGCCGTCGCGGTCGTACTCCCAGGCCACGCGACGGATCTCACCCTCGGCGAAGTCGTGCGCGAGCTCGCGCAGGCTCTTCTGCTCGTCGGTAAGCGTGAAGTCGACCACGGTCTGTTCTCCTTGGGACGATGGGGTGGTGCGACCCCTGTCATGGGGTGTCGCCCGGGCAGATTGACTGGTCAGTCAACTGGCCTTCCATGGTAGGGCCCCGCGCGCGAAAGACAAGCGCGAGCAGCATGCATGCCACGGCGCCGAGGCCGAGCATGATCGCCGGCAGCGTCGTCATGCGGGCGCCCACCTGCTCCCAGAGGACGGCCGGACGCGCCGGGGCGAACGTCCTGCGCCGCAGCCGGCCCACATGAGCCACACTGTCGGGATGCAGGAGGCCTTCGGCATCGTGGTCTTCGGCGTGGTGATCGCCGCCGCCCTCATCGCTGTCCTCACCCTCGCCTCCTCGCGCGGCGCCCTGGACCAGATCGGGGCCAACGGCCTCAACGACGGCTCCGATCGCCCGGCCTCCGAGCCGGTGAGCGGCGCCAGTGTCGCTGCCGTGCGCGACGCGGAGGCGCGCCAGATGCTCGAGGCTCGCAACGCCCGCCGCCTACGCCGGGGCAAGGAGCCGCTCGACGTCGAGCGCGAGCTGGACCGGCTGGTCCGCGCGCCGGCCGCGCCGGCCGACTTCGAGCTCGCGGCGGAGGTGCGTGAGCTCGTGATGGCCCGCAACCGCCGCCGCGTCAAGCAGGGCAAGGAGCCGCTGGACGTCGAGTCGGAGGTCGTCCGGCAGCTCACCGAGCCGGGTTGACGGCTCCGGCTGCCGCGACGACGCAACAAGGAGTCTTGTCGCCGTCCGCCGTCTCGGATAGAAGAGGGGAACATGGCCAGCCCTCGCCGCTTTGACCTGGAGGACGCCGTCCAGCGTCCCGGCACGTACTTCAATCCGACCACCGAGATCCTGCTGGTCGTCGACGACTCGTCGTCGATCGATCGCGAGCTGTTCGCCGACGCCGACGTCGAGGCCGCCGAGTGGGTCCTGGTCACCGACGAGGTGCCCCTGGACGACACGGTCCGCGACGAGTCGATCGAACGCTTCGAGACCCGTTACCACGGCGGGGCCTCCGGGGCGATCGCGGCTGATCACGACGACGAGGACGAGGTCGACGCGCTCGAGCCCGACGAGGACGACGGCCCGGCCGAACTCCAGGCGTACTAGAGATTGTCCTGCGCCGCGCTTTCAGCGGCGCAGGGAGCGGCGCACCTCATCCGAACGCACTCGAGGGTTCCCCTCGTAGCGAACTCGCAGGGTCGCGCGCCGGAACCCGCGCAGAACCCTGGGAACCAGCCGGGTCGTCCTGATCTCGCCCGCGCGGACGGTCGTGCCAAACGTCCAGTAGCCGTCTCGGGAGCGCAGGGTCACGCTGACGCGGCCGCCGCCCGCCCGCCGGGTCGTCGCGGCCACGAGCTGCAACCGCCCCTCGGCGCTCACCCGGGCGCGGCGAACCCGTAGGCGGGGAGCGAGCTTCGGTCGGGCGCGATCCTCGCGGCTTCCCGCCGCGGGCACGGCGCTCTGGGGGACGCTGGGAACGGTACCGACCGGGTCGGGCGGAACCGGGCCACCCTGCTCAGAAGGGACGTATCCGGCCTGGTCGACGGGAGCTCCGGCCGACGGGTCGGCGGCCCCCTGAAAACGGGGCTCGAGCCCGGAGACGGCAGTGGGCGGCGCGGCGACGAGGCCGAAGTCGTGGACCCAGTGGCTTTCGTAGGGGCCGCCGACAGCGGTGCCGGAGCCGACGGTCCGGTACTGCGGGGCCAGGATGTTGCGGCGATGTGCCGGACTCAGGAGCCACGCGGTCACGACCTCCTCGGCACTTCGGTGGTCCTTGGCGAGGTTCTCCCCCGCCGGGCCGGGATAGCCGGCCGCCCCGGCGCGGCAGTTCGTGTCGCAACCGTCCGGGTTGACGTGGGCGAAGAACCCGCGGGCCATCTCGTCGCGAGCGTGACCGTCGGCGGCCGCCTGCAGCCGGGCGTCCACCCGCACGGGTTGCAGGCCGTCTTGCACCCGCGCGTGGTTGATCAGGCAGAGCGACGCCATGCCGATCTCGGCCAGACGGTCGGCCGTGAGTGTCGCGGACCGCCACGCGCACGTGGGTTGCGGAGGAATCGACGGAAGCGGCTCCTCCACCCGTTCCGTGGCGCCGGACTCGAGCTGGCCTCGAAGGTCGAGGTCGGACGCGACGGTCGGCTCGGCGACAGCCGGCGGCCCCGGAACCGACAACGCGAAGACGCACGCTGCCGCTGACACGAGTAAGAGCGGTCTCAAGAGGGGCAACCTATCAACCGATTCCCATGTTTGAAGGCCGGCCGAACGCGCAGCCCTCACCGGGCTTCGCTCGCGCACCGGACGAGTTGCGCCGGGATCTCGTCGAGCGGGAGGACGAAGTCGACGGCGTGATCGTGCGCGATGGCGGCGTCCGGCATCGCGAAGACCTCCGAGGTGGCTTGGTCTGAGGCGATGACCTTGCCTTGGAAGGCGTGGACGGCCGCGGCTCCCGTCGCCCCGTCGTGACCGTTGCCCGAGAGCACCACGGCGACGGCGCGTTCGCGGCAGGCCGTGGCCAGCGTGGTGAGCAGCAGATCAGCCGAGGGCCGGGACGGCGGGAAGACGCCGGAGACGATGAGCGCGACCCGCCCGGCGTGCGTCACCAGGAGGTGCTTGCCGCTCGGGGCCACGAGCACCCGTCCGGCTCGCAGGACGTCCCCGTCGGCCGCCGCGGTGACCGGGAGGCTGCACCGGCGGTCGAGAATCTCCGCGACGCGGCTGACGCGGTCGGGGCTCTGGTGCAGCAGGACGAGCACCGCGGCCGGCAGCTCTGCCGGGAGAGACTCGAGGACCGTCGAGACGGCGGCCAGTCCACCCGTCGAGCCGACCAGAGCGATGACGACCGGCGGCGCAGCGTCCATACGTCAACCGTACTGCGGTCCCGGCGCATTGGGGGACCCTGCGCCGAGCTCCCACCGCTCGCGGCGTAACCGCGCACCTACTACCCCGAACCGGCCGCGAAGAACGTCGCCCCGAGGACCGCGTAGACCACCAGCAGCTGCAGGCCCTCGAACCACGTCGATTCGCCGTCGTTGGTGATGTGGGTGGCGACGAAGATCGCCAGGACGACGCCCGCCACCTCGAAGCCGTTGAAGACCAGCGCCATCGGGTGGGGCCCGAGGACGTAGGAGGCCAGGACGAGAACGGGCGCGACGAACAGGGCGATCTGGGCGCCGGAGCCGATCGCGATGTTCACCGCGAGGTCCATCTTGTTCTTGTAGGCGACCAGGATGGCGACCCAGTGCTCGGCGGCGTTGCCGACGATCGCCACGACGATGACGCCCACGAAGAACTCGCTGAGGCCGACGGTTTCCGACGCCTCGGAGATGGAGCCGACGAGGATCTCGGACATGACGCCGACCGCGATGCCGGCGATGGCCAGGGCGATCACCGCCTTCTTGATCGTCCACGGCTCGCCGTGGTGATCGCCGTGGCCCTCGTCTCCGGCCACCGGGTTGAACAGCGCCTTGTGCGTCTTGAGCGAGAAGAACAGCCCGGCCACGTAGGAGCCGATGAGCATCACCGCGACCACGAGCGAGAGGGTCTCGACCGTGGAGTCGTAATTCACGCGCTCCTCGCCGGCGCCCGGCAGACCCGAGCCCTGCACGAGCTCGAAGACCGCGGGCATCACGAGCGCCACCGCTCCCAGCAGCAGCATGAGGCTCTGCGCGTTGGCGGCCGTCCGGTCGAAGGTCTGCCGCTCGCGTCCGAGGCCGCCGATCAGCATCGCGGCGCCCATGACGAGCAGGACGTTGCCGAGGATGGAGCCGATGATCGAGGCCTTCACGACCTCGTGCAGCCCCGCGTTCAGCGCGAACAGCGCGATGATGAGCTCCGGCGCGTTGCCGAACGTCACGTTGAGCAGGCCGCCGATGCCGGGGCCCGAGCGAAGCGCGAGCTCCTCCGTCGCGCGGCCCATGAGCGCGGCCGTCGGTATGACCCCCGCCGCGGAGACGGCGAAGAGCAGCAGCGGTGAGGCGTGGAAGACGAACTCGAGCAGGATGGCCGCCGGGATGAACGGCACCAGGAGGTAGGGCCAGCCGTCGGCGGTGAGCAGGCGTCGCGGGTTCACGCCGGGGACCGTACCGGGCGGCGGCGGGCGGGCGCGACCGCCCTACCCGGCCGGCGTGATGGCCTTGCGCAGGTCGCGGTCGGGTTCGATCCCCCACCGCCGTCCGGCCGCGACGAGCTCCGGCTCCAGGGGCCAGCGATCGGCGAGGACCTCGTCGGAGTCGTGGTCCGGCGTGGCGCCCTTGAGCAGCATGGACCCCTTGTTGTCGCCGAGCCCACGCAGCTGTGCGACCTCGTCTGAGGTGAGCAGCACCTCGCGCGGCGTGGCGGCGAGCTCGGCGCGCTTGCTCTCGATCGTCCGTGCTCCAGGGCCGATCTCCTGGATCAGCGTCGGCACCACGCAGCGGACCGCCGGGTGCGCGAGATCCCACTGCGCGGCGAGCTGGAGCAGGGTCAGCCCGTGGCGGTCGGCGATCGCGCGCGCGGGCACGAGCTTCTGCGTCGCCCGTTCGATCCAGGGTCCCGGGCGGTGCAGGCGATGGTCGCGCGCGCCGAAGGCGTGGCCGGGGCGCACGTCGTCGAAGAACACGCCGCCGTAGTCGACCACGCGCGCGATGACGCCGACGTCGTGGGCGGCGCACGCCCCCAGCGCCAGCTCCCCGGGCCACGGCTCGAACGGGTTGAGGATCAGCATCGCCCAGTCGATGCGGTCGCCGAAGCGCTCGAGGTTGGCGATGAGGTCGAGGGTGAAGCCGTTCGCGGGCCCCGGGGCGATGCCGATGCGGTCGGCCAGCCCGTCCTCGCGCATTGCCGCCATCGCGTCCCAGACCGCCTCGGAGCCGTAGCCCGTGCGGTCGGGGTTGTGCAGCAGGAGCAGGTCGAAGTGGTCGGTGCCGCAGCGCTCGAGCGAGCGCTCCGTGGCGCGGCGCAGATAGCCCGCGTGGTCGTCGGGGGCGCGCAGGCGGGCGTCGGTGAAGCGCGGGAACCCCTTGGCGCCCTCGCGGTCGCCGTCGTAGAAGTCGTGACCGACGGCCCCGGCCAGCGTGAAGGATTCGCGCGCGAGGCCGGCGGTCGCGCGGCCGACGACCCGGTCGGCGTCGCCCGCGCCGTAGGCGTCGGCGGTGATGATGGTGCTCACGTCCGGGCCCGGGCGCAGCAGCGCCTCGAGGCGCTCCTCGGCGATCGCCTCGCCGTAGCCGAGATAGCGCCCGCCGCTCCAGGCGCCGAGCGCGACGTGCTCGAGGCTCATGGGCCGTTGAGCAGCGGGGCGCACTTCTGCACCTCGGCGAGGCGCGCTCCGGCCGCGTCGAGGCAGGCGCGGTACTCGTCCTCGGCAGCGCTTGACACCGCGGGCGGGGCCGGGGCCCCGGTCGCGCCCGTCGCGCCGGCCTGCGTCAGGTCGGAGATGGGCCGGGAGGTCTTCGGCGGCGCGATCTCCTGCTTCTCGTTGAGCTCGGAGAGGACGAGGTCGAAGCTGAGCGTCCCGGTGCTGAGCCCCCTCACGGCCGGGCGGACGTCCTCGGGCACGTCGAAGGCGACCCGGAGCGTGAGCCGTCGCAGCGTGCCGTCGTCGACTCCCGAGTAGACGTCGAGACGGGCGCTCTTGATCGACTTCTGGATCTGCTGGCGCTGGGCGTCGGTCAGCCTGCTCGGAATGCGGCCGGAGGCGCCGGCCGCGTCGCCCGTGGCGCCGGCGCGGCCCAGCAGCTTGTTGAGATCCTCGAGGAACGCGGGGACGTCAACCGCAGAGCTGACGTGCACGGTCTCCGCACCGCCGACGGTCTCCGCACCGGCCTTCTCGGGCGAGGCCAGCCAGCGCGCCGGATCCACTCCGAGGGCGCGGAACGTCGGGTTGTCGGACGCCGCTGCCTGCTTCTGATCGCGCTCGTAGCTCGCGCGGAGCCGCTCGAAGGCCGCGTCGCCCACGGCGAAGTTCGTGCCGGCGAACTTCAGCCAGCCCTTCTCGCCGGTCGACACGGCCCCGGCGAGAAGCGCCTGGCCGCCGACGTCGAGGTTCACGTCGAAGTCGAACCGCGGCAGCTTGTTCTGGCCCGACGAGGCGAACGGCCCTTTCAGCGAGAGCTTGAGCGGGCCGCTGACGCTCGGCAGGCCCTGCGCATCGAATGCGACGCGAACGTCCACCTTGCCGCTCTTGACGGATTTGTTCGGGCCGAAGGTCTCCTTGAGCACGTCCTCGGGCGACTTGGAGGCGATGTCGCCGCCGCCGCAGGCCCCGAGTGCGAGGGCCGGAAGCGACAGGACGGCGAGGAGGGATCGGGGCAGGCGGTGCACGGCGGGATGCGTCCTCGAACGGGGATCGAGCGTAGCATCGGGGGGGTGCGCCGACCCCCGGTTCCCGGCCTCCTGGCGGCGCTGCTCACGGCGTTCGTCCTGCACCCTGCGTCCGCTTCGGCGCAGGCGCCCGCGCCCGCCCCGCAGCCCGGGCTCCTCCCGCCGCCCGCTCCCGCCCCGCCAGCCGGACCCGCGCCGCCGCCCGCGCCCGCTCCGCCGCCCGCCGCTCCGGGATCCTCCGCCGAGCCGCGCAAGCGGACCGTCGCGCGCCAGCTCGCGGCGCTACGCGACACCGGGCTGATCACCCCAGCCGCGCACGATCGCGCCCGCGACCGCTACACCGCGGCCCGCCAGACGCGGAGGCGCCTCACCGGACGCCGCCGGGTCGAGCTCACCGCGGTGCTCAAGACCATCACGGCGGTGGCGCGGCGCGGCGAGCTCTCGAGCACCCGGGTGCCGCTCGCGTTCGAGACGCTCGAGCGCAACCGGCAGTGGTGGACGACCGGTCCGCTCCTGCGCTACGGGGCACGCGTCGGCTTCCGCGGCTCCGAGCTCGTCTGGCAGAGCTACCCCGGCCAGGGGATCCAGGTGCAGTGGCTCGCGACCTTCGGGAAGGCCAACGCCCTCTTCACGGGCCGGACCTTCGGCGCGCGGCTGCGCGCGCTGCTGGACGAAGCGCTCGCGCTCGGCGCCGCACGCTCGGGTGGGCTTGCGTTCGAGTCGTGGTTCGTCTTCAACGGCGGGCGCCCGCCGTGGGTGAGCGCCCTCTCGCAGGGGACGGGCCTCCAGGCGCTTTCCCGCGCGGGGATCCGCCTGGCCGACTCGCGCTACCTCGAGGCCGCCCGCGCGGCGCTCGGGATCTTCCGGACCGCGCCGCCCGGCGGGGTCCGCGTCGTCACCGCGAGGGGCGCGCACTACCTCCAGTACTCCTTCGCGCCGCGGCTGCGGATCGTCAACGGCTTCGTCCAGGCGCTGAACGGCCTGCACGACTTCGGCGCGCTGGCCAACGATGCGGAGGGCCGCGCGCTCTTCGCCGCCGGCGACGCCCAGCTGCGCGCGGAGCTGCCCCGGGCCGACACCGGCGCCTGGTCGCGCTACTCGGTCGGGGGCACGGAGTCCGACCTGGGCTACCACCGGCTGCTGCGCGACTTCCTGCGCGGACTGTGCGAGCGCACGAGCGAGGCGCTCTACTGCGACACCGCCACCCGCTTCACCGCCGACCTGAGGCGCCCGCCCGTGCTGGTGCTCGTCCCGGCCGCTGCCGCCGCGCGCGCGGGCAAGGCGGCCCGGGTGCCGTTCACGCTGGACAAGATCTCGAGCGTCTCGCTGGTCGTTACGCGCGGCCGCGAGCTCGTCTTCGCGCGAACGGTGCGCTTCGCCCGGGGCCGTCACGCCTTCGCGCTGCCCAAGCTGCGCAAGGCAGGTGACCTCACGCTGCGCCTGAGTGCCGTGGATGCGGCGGGCAACGCGAGCGCCGTCGCCGGGCGCCTGGCGGTCCGAGCCGGCGTTGACGAACGGGGCGGTGGGGCACGACCGCAGCCATGAGCATCGACGTGATCCTCGTCGTCCTCGGGGCGACGCTCCTGGCGCTGGGGTTGCCGTCGACGCTCGTCAAGCGGGTCTGGCTGTCGGTGCCCCTGCTGGCGCTGGTCGTCGGTGTGGGCCTGGGTCCCGAGGTGCTCGGCGTCCTGGTCCCCGACCGCCTCAGCAACGAGAACAAGGTGCTCGAGGAGCTCGCGCGCGTCGCCCTCGCGGTCTCGCTCGTCAGCACGGGGTTACAGTTCACGCGCACGGACCTGCGATCGACGTGGTCGCGTGGCGTCGCGCTGCTGACGGTCGCCATGGTGGGGATGTGGCTGCTCACCAGCCTCGGCGCCTGGCTGCTACTCGACGTGGAGCCGTGGGTGGCGCTGCTGATCGGCGCGATCCTCACGCCGACCGACCCCGTGGTCGCCTCCTCGCTGGTGACGGGCCGGCTCGCGGAGGCGAACCTCCCGCGGTGGCTGCGCCGCTCGCTGCAGTTCGAGGCCGGCGCGAACGACGGACTGGCGCTCGTCTTCGTGCTCGTTCCCGCGCTGATCCTGACGCTTCCCGGCGACGACGCGGGGACCATCGCAGGCGAGGTCGGCGGTGAGGTGGGGCTCGCCGTGGTCTGCGGCGCGGCGATCGGCTACCTCGCGGCGAAGCTGGTAGACCTCGCGGAGGACCACCAGGCGGCGTCCGAGGGGTTCTTCCTGGTCAGCGCGCTCGCGCTCGCGCTCCTGACCCTGGGCGCCGTGCACGCGCTCGGGGGCACCGGCGTCCTCGCGAGCTTCGTCGCCGGCCTGACGTTCTCGTTGACCCTCGGCGAGCGGTACGTCGAGGAGCTGGGGCGGATGCAGACGGCGCTCGAGCACCTGATCATCGTGCCGGTGTTCGTCTTCTTCGGCGCGGTGCTGCCGTGGGACGGCTGGCTCTCGCTCGGGTGGTCGGGCGTCGCCTTCGCCGTGTGGGCGCTGATCATGCGCCGCCCCGCGCCGGCGATGCTCGCGCTCGCGATCACGCGCACCCCGCGGCGCGGGGCGGCGTTCCTGGCCTGGTACGGGCCGATGGGCGTCGCGGCGATCTACTACGCCCTGTTCGTCGAGCGCTACGGCCTCGCGGAGTTCGACCGGATCTTCGCGGCGTGTACGCTCGCCGTCGCCGTGTCCGTCGTCGTCTTCTCGCTGACCGCGACACCGGGCGTGCGCGGGTACGCGGGGCGCAGCCCCCTGACAACCCTCCGCCACCCGCTGACCAAGGACGTCGACGGTGCGCCTTAGAGCCGGTCTTAATTGCCGCGCGGCCGGAGTGGCGCGCCTCGCGGCGCCACGCACCATCCGGCCGCTCACGAAGGCCACCAGCCTGCGTTTCGCGACCGGATGGCGCCCGGCATCCACGATCCGGGCCACTCCGACCACGGGGCAATCGAGACAGGCTCTCAGCCTCGTGGTCGCCCTGGCGTTGGGGGCGCTCGGCGCAACCGCGTGCGAGGACGCCGACGACGAGCTTGCCGTCGATGCGGTACGCGGCTTCGTCGGCGCGCTCGAGCGCGGCGACGGGCGCGCGGCCTGCGAGCGGCTGAGCGAGGCGGGAGTCTCCGAGCTCCTGCTGACGGCGCTGCGCGCCGGGACGCGCGCGGACGGCCTCGACCCCCCGAGCGCCGATCGCTGCGCGGTGATCGCTTCACGCCTGGGCGACGGCGCCGAAGGCCTCGCCGAGCTGCGGCGCTCGCCGGTCTCCGCCGTCCGTGTCGAGGGGGACCGCGCGACGGTCGAGACCCGCGCAGGCGCCTACGAGGCGCAGGAGCGCGACGGGCGCTGGCTTGTCGGGGCGCTCGAGCCGGTCGCGCGCGCCACTACGGGAAGCCAGGCGCCCGGCGAGCCCGTCCATCTGTCGGTCGTCCGCCCGAAGCTCACAGAGCCGGCGCTCGGCCCGGCGGTCGCGGGCCGGACCGACGACGACGTGGTCGAGCTGAGCGGCACGCTCGACCCCGCCGACGCGACGCTCACCGTGCGGCCTTCGGGCGGGACGCGCGTCACCCGCGTGGAGGCGCGAGACGGCCGGTTCCGCGTAGCGCTCGAGCTGACGCGGGGGCGCAACGAGATCGTCCTCGCGGCGGCGGCTTCCGGCCGCGAGCGGACCGAGCGGGCGATCCGGCTGACGCTCGGGTGACGTTTCTCCACGGATGATCGGCGGCTCGAGGCTCAGCCGGTCGAGCCGCCCAGGTCGCCCTTGAGCTCCTGCATCACGCCGTTGGGGCCGTCGACCTCACGGATGCCGCGGAGCGCCTCGACGAGCTCCGCGTCCGCGCCGTTGCTCGAGGCGAGGTCGGCGAGCGCGTCGCCGTCGGCCGGGTAGTCCGCGCCCTTGAGGGCCTTCTGCACGTCGGTGACTTGGAATGACATCCTCCGCCGGTACCCGGCGCACGCCGCAGGTACCGTCCGAGACAGCGGGCCCCGCCGCGTAGGCTTGCCGTCGCATGGCGCCGCGGACGATCCTCTACACGGGCAAGGGCGGAGTCGGGAAGTCCTCGGTGGCCGCCGCCACCGCCCGGCGCTGTGCGGCCGACGGGCGGCGGACGCTCGTGCTCTCGACGGGCCCTGAGCTGGCCGTCGCGCTCGGGGTCGCCGTGGGACCGCAGTCCGGACAAGCCGGACCGCGGCTGTGGGCGCAGCAGCTCTGCGCCCGGGTCGAGCTCGAGCGCCACTGGGGCGCGATGCGCGCGCGGGTCGGCGGCGTGCCTGCGCCGCCCGTCGCCGCGGGCGCGCTGGCCGCGCCCCCGGGACTCGGCGGGCTTCTCGGTCTGCTGGCCGTCAAGGACCACCATGACTCAGGGGCCTGGGACGTGATCGTGATCGACTGGGCGCCACCGGACGAGGCGCTCCGGCTGCTGACCCTTCCCGACGTCGCCCGCTGGTGGCTCGACCGCGTTCTGGCGCCGCAGGGCCGGCTGCTCGACGCCGCGCGCCCGCTCGCCCGCGCCCTGCTCGACCTCGGACTGCCGGGGGAGGCGGTGCTCGACGAGATCGGCGGCCTCGCGCGCAGCCTGGTCGGGCTCAGCGGCATCCTCCGCGACCACGACAGCTGCTCCGCGCGCCTGGTGATGGCTCCCGAGGGCGCGGGCGTCGGGGAGGCGCGCCGCACGCTGACCCACCTGCACCTTCAGGGGCTGCTCGTCGACGCGGTGGTGGTCAACCGCGTGCTTCCCCCGGAAGCCGGCGCGTACTTCGCGTCCTGGCGCGCGCGTCAGCAGGAGCACCTGCACGCCATCGGGGAGGGCCTCGCGCCCGTGCCCGTGCTCCGCGCGCCCTTCTTCACCGAGGAGGTCGTGGGGCCGGCCACGCTCGACCAGCTCTCCGACGCGCTGTTCGGCGATGACGCAGACCCGGCGGCGGTACTCCACGCACAGTCGTCCGAAGAGCTCGTGATGGGCCGCGACGGTGCGACGCTCCGCCTCGCGCTGCCGTTCGCCGCGCGCGCCGGGTTGGGCTTGAAGCGGATCGGAAGTGATCTGGTCGTCGCCGTGGACGGCCACCGCCGGACCCTGCCGCTGCCGCCGGCGCTGGCCGACTACCGTGCGACGGGCGCGCGCTTCGACAACGGCTCGCTCCTCGTCGCGTTCGACCTACCGGCATGACGGAACCCGCCTCTCCCACCGACCCACTGGCCGAACTGCGCGAGCAGATCCGCGCGACCGCGGCGGCCGCCGCGCGGCTGGCCGCCGAGACCGCCGAAGCGCGCGCGGCCGCGCCTGCGCAGACCGTCCCGCCCGCGGGGTGGGCGCCCCCAGAGGGGCAGACGGCGCGACAGCAGGAGCTTCAGGCGCTCGTCGCGCTCGTCGAGGCGCTGCGCGACCTCGTGCCCGACGAGCTCAAGCAGCAGCTGCGCGACGTCCTGCGTCAGCTCCTGCTGGTCGCCCGCGCGCTCGTCGACTGGTGGGTGGAGCGCATGGACGGCTCGGCCGCGCCGGCGCGCCGGGGCGACGGGCCGGCGGTGCAGGAGATCCCGATCGACTGATGCTCGCCGGGATCGGCGTCGACGCCTACTCCATCGCGACGATCGTCGCCGCGGTCCTCGCGATCGTGGCGCTCGGCGTCGTGCAGTTCCGTGGCCACCACGACCACGACGCCGAGGACGAGCAGCGGGCGTTCTTCGACGAGCACGGCCGCTGGCCCGACGAGCCGGAGTCCGCGGCGCGCCGGCGGCCCGGCGGCTACGGCGCGGTGGACGACCTGCCGGGCCGCGAGCGCTGACCGGAGCGCCCTCGAGTTGACGCGCAGCGCCGTCAAGTGACGCGGCGCGGCGCGGCGTCCACGCGTTCGTGCTCGCCCGCGGCGACGAGATCGCGCAGCCGCGCGAAGGCGTCGAACACGTCGGCGAAGGACGTCGTCAGCGCCGGGAAGCCGAGGCGCACCACGTCGGGGCGGCGGAAGTCCGGCACGACCCGCGCGCGCTCGATCAGCGCGCGGCAGATCCGCCACGCCTCGGCGTGCCGGAGCGCGACGTGCGCCCCGCGCGCCCAAGGGTCCCGCGGGGTGGCGAGGGTGAAGCCGAGCGGCGCGAGCCAGCGGTCGTGCAGCGCGATCGCCAAGCCGGTGAGCGCGCGGCCCTTCGCGGCGACGGCGGGCATGCCGGCCTCGTTGAGCAGCGCGACGCCCGGCGCGACCGCGGCAAGCGCGACGATCGGCGGCGTGCCCGCGAGAAAGCGCTCGATGCCCGCGGCAGGCACGTAAGCTGGGCCCATGTCGAACTGGTCGGCCGCGCCGAACCACCCGGGAACCGGGGAGACGAGCCGGTCGATCAGCCCCGTGCGCACCCAGAGGAACGCCGGCGCCCCCGGGCCGCCGTTGACGTACTTGTAGGTGCAGCCGACCGCCAGATCCGCGCCCCCGCCGCGGAGGTCGATCTCGACGCTGCCGACCGCGTGCGACAGGTCCCAGAGCACGAGCGCGCCGAGCTCGTGCGCGGCCGCGCTCACCGCCGCCATGTCGGCCAGCGCTCCCGAGCGGTAGTCGACGAGCGAGAACACCGCGAGCGCGACCTCACGATCCGCGCAGGCCGCGCGGAGCGCCTCCGCTCGCGGCGCGCTGTGGACCACCTGGCGCCCGAGTGCGTCCACGACGTAGCGGTCGGTCGGGAACTCCTCCGCGTCGCAGACGACCACCCCGGACCGCCGGGCGAGCACGGCCCCCGCGAGCTTGTAGAGGTTGACGGTGACCGAGTCGCAGACGAGCGTCTCCCCCGGCGCCGCTCCGAGCAGCGCGCTCCCGAGCTGGTCGCCGAGGCGCGTGGGCCAGGAGATCCAGTCCTCCCAGCCGCCCACCAGGCGGGCGGCCCAGTCGTCGGCGACCCCCTGCAGCGCTCCGGCGGTCGCCACGGGCCGGCGTCCCAGCGAGTTCCCGTCGACGTAGATGAGCCCCGGATCGTCGACGACGAAGCGCTTCGCGTACGCGGCGAGCGGGTCCGCCGCGTCGAGCGCCAGGGCGTCGGCGCGGTCCAGGTTCAACGCTCGAAGCGCGTCAGCCACCCGGTCACCGCCTCCCACGCGCCGCTCTCGGGGTCGATGTGCTCGAAATGGCCGTCGTCAGGGCGCAGGACGAGCGTCACCTCGTCCCCGCCGGCGCGTGCCGCCGTGGCGTACCCCCTGCTCAGCGAGGCGGGCACGATGTCGTCGCGCTCGCCGTGCACCAGCAGTTGCGGCACTCCGAGCGGCAGGCGCGCCGCCGGCGAGGCACGGCGGTACCGGTCCGGCACGCGCTCGGGGCCCCCGCCGCAGAAGCGCCGCACGATTCCACCGCCGAGCCCGAGCTCTGCCGCCCGCTCGAGGTCGCTGACCGCCGCCTGCCCGACGGCGCCCGCGCAGCGCACGCGCGCGCCGTCACGGCACCGGGCGCTCCCCGCCGCCCAGAGAGCGAGCTGACCGCCCGCGGAGTGCCCGACGCTCACGACCCGGCCCAGATCGAGCGGCGCCTGGACCGACGCGAGGTGGTCCAGGGCGGCCGCGACGTCGTCGAGCGTCTGCGGCACCCCGCCGCCGCCGCCCGTCAGCCGCCCGACGCGCCGGTACTCCACGTTGACCGCCGCCCACCCGCGGAGGACGAGATCCGCGCAGAGATCGCTCATCAGCGCCCGCGTGTAGCGCGCCCGCCAGAAGCCGCCGTGCAGCACGAACGCGACGGGATGCGGGCCGGGCCCGTCGGGCAGCCCGACGTCCATGACGTGCTGGCGGTGCGGGCCGTAGTCGAGCGTCTGCACGGTGCCGCGGATCCTGGCACGCCCCGTCGTACACTGCCGACGGCATGACCGAGACGCCCGGCGACCGCATCCGCAAGCTCCCTCGGGATGCGTCGTTTCACCCATGGGCTGTGAGCGCTCCGGAGCGCCTCGCGGATGGCGCCGCTGCGGCCTGAGCGCAGCGGGCCGGCGCGGCTCGCGGCGGCCTGGGGAGCGCTGGCTCGTGAGCAGCGTCTCGTCATGGTGGCGGCCGGGGTGCTGCTCGCGACGATGCTCCTGCCCTGGTACTCGCGCTCCGTCGACGCGGTCGTCGGCGGGCGGCTCGAGACCGCGAGCTCGGGCACCCTCGCGATCACCGTCTTCTCCTGGGTCGAGGCCGCGATCTTCCTCGTGGCCGTCGGAGTCACGGTCCTTGTCCTCGCACGCGGGGACAGGCGCGCGTTCCACCTGCCCGGCGGGGACGGCACGGTCGTCACCGTGGCGGGCGCGTGGGCGACGTTCCTCATCTTCTACCGCTTCGTCGACCAGCCCGGTGGCGCCGGCGGCGGGCAGCTCCAGGTCGAGTACGGCCTCTCGTGGGGAATCTTCTTCGGCCTCCTCGCGGCCCTCGCGCTCGCCGGGACCGGCCTGCGCCTGCGCGCCGCGCAGATCGCCGAGCCGGCGCTTCCCGGCGACGTCGCGCCCGACGGAGGCGCCGCGGTCGCGGCCCGGGCGCCGCGGGAGGGCGAGCCCGAG
>CADCVR010000068.1 GCA_902806205.1 uncultured Solirubrobacteraceae bacterium
CTTGCGAAGTGCACGCCGCGAGCGTGGAGCCTCATCCGACACCTCCTCCTTGGTTCGAGCGCCGTCTCACGCTGCCTTCGATGTCCACCGGACGGTAGGTAGTGAGCCGTCCGGGTTACTACTGGACCTTCGCCCAGACCGGCGGGGCCGGGCACAAGAACATGTCGTCTCACGGTCTCATCCACCTCCCAAGGTGGCTTTGAAGACAAAGATCGCCGGACCCAGCAGCACGACGAACATCGCGGGGAAGATCAGGAAGATCAGTGGGAAGAGAATCTTGATCGGCGCCTTCTGGGCGCGCTCCTCGGCCGACTGACGCCGTCGGGTGCGCATCTCGACCGCAAGGCCGCGCAGGATCGTCCCGATCGACACGCCGAGCCGCTCCCCCTGCTGCAGCGAGCGCACGAACGATCGCATGGACGGCGTGTCGCAGCGGTCCAGCAGATTTGTCAGCGACTGATCGCCGGACAGTCCCATGTGCTGTTCCTGCAGCATGAGCCGCAGCTCGTCGCCCAGGGGGCCTTCCATCCGGTCTGCGATCATCTGCAGCGCGCCGCCGAGCCCCACGCCAGCTTCAACGCTGACCACGAGCAGGTCGATGAGCTCGGGCAGGTCACTGTCGATCTGCTCGTAGCGCGCCGCAGCGCGGCGCTGGATGACGACGAGCGGCACCCTCCAGCCGAGCGTGCCCCCGACCGCGAGCCCGAGGATCGTGAAGACGCTGGGCGCGCTGATCGCCATCAAGCCGAGGAGACCCGTTAGCGCGGCGGTGCCCATGACGCGGAAGCCGATGTACCCCTCGGGGGTGACCGTGTAGAGCCCCGCGCCCAGCAGATCACGGCGGATGGCCACGGGATCGATACCGCGCAGATGGCCGGTCATGACGCTGCCGATCCGCTCGGCGATCCGGTTCAGGTCGATCCGCTTGTCGGCCGGCGCACCCTCGTCGGCTCCCGCACGGAATCCGTACATCTCGATCGAGCGGAAGCGCTCGGCTGCCTGAAGGCGGCCGAATCCCACCGCCCGGGCGCTGAATGCGGCGGCGAAGCCGACCAACGAGAGGCCCACGATCAAAGTGAGGTACATGCGCTCTTCCTAGACGTTGAAGTTGACGATCTTGCCGATGGCCAGCGAGCCGCCGAGCATCATCGCTCCGGCGAGCCCGAGCATGATCAGCCCGAGCAGCGTGGTGTACAGGGGCGCCATGTAGGCGGGGTTGATGACCGACAGGACGAGCAGCAGCACGAGCGGAAGCGCGGTCACCACCCAGCGGGACAGGCGCCCCTGGGCCGTCAGCGCCTTGACCATCCGGCGCAGCTCCGCACGCTGTCGCAGCGCTTCGGTGATGCGATCGAGCACCTCGGCCATGTTCCCGCCGGCCTCACGCTGGATCTGGGCGACAAGCGCGATCTGCTGCACCTCGCGATTGTCCATGCGCTGCTGCACGACACGCAGGGCATCTTCGAGCGGCACTCCGAGCCCCTCGTCGGCGACGATGCGCAGGAACTCCGTACGGCTCGGCTCCGGCGCGTCCTGAGCGACCATCGACAAGGCCGCCACGAGCCCGTGTCCGGCGCGGACGGCGGAGGCGGCACCCTGCAGCATGTCTGGCAGCTGCTCGGTGAAATGCGCGCGCTGGCGCTCGCACTTGACGCGTACCAATGTCCGCACGCCCCACGGAATCGCCAGGGCGAAGACTCCGACGAGCGCGAGCCCGGTCACCTTCGCCAGCAGGAACATGAGGACGAGCGTCGCCAGCACGGTCGTCGTGACGATCCGCATCGGCGCGACCGTGATACGCCCGATCTCGACGTCGTGCTTGAACGAGGCCCACCACTTGGTGCGCTCCAGCGATCGCTCGGCCCCGCCTGTCGCGGTGTCCCCCGTGAGTACCGCGTCGCGAACGGGCGAAAGATCGCCGGGCGGCGATACGAAGCCCTGGACGCGTTCACGCAGCGAGGGACCGCGCAGACGACGCGCGAACAGAACCCCGAGCGCCACCGCGAGCAGCAGCGCGCACACCAGCGAGGTCACCGCGACCCCGAGGCCCGACGTCCAGAAGCTGCGTTCGATCCGGACGTAGGTGGGCCCCCCAGGGACCTGGTAGGTGCTCGTGGCGATCCCGTCGGCGCCGCTGACGCGCACCGCCACGGTCACCTGGCTCCCGGGCTCGGCGGACGAGCGGTAGCGGACGAGGGAATCGTCCGCGAGCTGGGCGCCCAACTCGCGGAAGATGCGGCGCAGATCCGTGCTCGATTCAGCCGCGGCGTAGCGGCCGCGGCCGGCGGCGGCGAGACCCTTCAGCTCACGGCTGTCGAAGGCCCCCGAGCGCAGCCCGACCGTGAACACCGAGACGTTCTCCTTCCGCGCGCGGGCGGTGACCGCGTCCGCCGCTCGCCGGCTGCCGCTGTCGGCCCCGTCGGACAGCACGACGATGGAGCCGGCGGTGATCTTCGCCTGGGCGAGCAGGTCGAGGGCGCCGCTGACGGCGTCGAAGATGTGCGTCTTGGCCGCGAGGGACGGTGGGCGGCTGAGGGCACGGTCGATGGCTTTTCGATCATCGGTCGGCGCGAGCAGGATTGTCGGGGTGCGGTTGAAGACGATGACGCCGATCTGCTGGGCACCCCGACGCTGCCGGGCGAGCGCGCGGGCGGCAGACATGGCGCCGCGGATGGCGCGACCCTTCATGCTTGCGCTGGCGTCGATCACGAGGATCGTGCCGAACTCACCCCGGCGCCGGCCGTCGCCGGATGACAGCGAGAGGCTGCGTACCGGTTCACCGTTCTCGGTGACCTTGACATCCTCCGGCCGCAGGCCGCGCCGCTCGGGAAGCGTGAGGCGATAAGAGCGCTCCGGAAACTGCGCGGAGCCGGCCGGGACGAGACCGATCCGGTCCTGCGCCGGCGCTGTCGTGGCGCCGAACACCAGCAGCCCGAGTACCGCGGCGCTGACCGCTGCCAGTCTCATCGGGCGACCCCCAGCCTTGCGGTCATGGGATCCATCAGACCGGCCCCATGCCCGTTCGGCACTTGGAAGAGCCCGGCGGGCAGCTTGATGTCACGCTTCTCGAACTTGTCGAGGAAGGTCGGCCGCAGGCCGGTCGAACGCAGCGATCCGATGAGCTGGCGCTTGTCGTTCATCGCGTCGACCTTGAACTCGAACAGCGGCTGCAGCCCGATGACGTCGGACTCCATCCGCTGCACCTCGGTGATCGCGGTCACGCGCCGTGAGCCGTCCACGAGGCGCTCGAGCTGCACGATGAGGTCGAGCGCCGAGCAGACCTGCTGGCGGATCGCGCGCAGGGGCAGGTCGTAGCCGGCCATCAGCACCATGGTCTCGATCCGGGCCAGCGCGTCGCGGGGGCTGTTGGCGTGCGCCGTGCACAGCGATCCGTCGTGGCCGGTGTTCATGGCCTGGAGCATGTCGAGCGCCTCTGCCCCGCGGACCTCGCCGACGATGATGCGGTCGGGGCGCATGCGCAGCGAGTTGCGCACGAGGTCACGGATCTCCACCGCGCCCTCACCTTCGACGTTGCTGGGCCGGCACTCCAGGCGCAGCACATGGCGCTGGTTGAGTCGCAGCTCGGCCGAGTCCTCGATCGTGATGATGCGGTCGCCTTCAGGGATCGCCGTCGACATGGCGTTGAGCAGGGTCGTCTTGCCGGTGCCCGTGCCGCCGGAGACGAGGATGTTGAGCTCCGCCTGGATGCAGCGCTGCAGGAAGTCGGCGGTCTCGACGCTCAGCGACTCCATCCGGATGAGGTCGTCGAGATCCCAGCGCCGCTTGCTGAACTTGCGGATCGTCACGAGCGGGCCGGTGAGCGACAGCGGCGGGATGATGGCGTTCACGCGACTGCCGTCCGGCAGCCGGGCGTCGACCATCGGCACGGACTCGTCGATCCGGCGACCGACGGTGGCGACCATCTTGTTGATGATCCGCCGCAGGTGGGACTCGTCGCTGAAGCGCACGGTGGTCTGCACGAGCTTGCCCTTCCGCTCGATCCAGATGTCCGAGGGGCCGTTGACCATGATCTCCGTCACGGTGTCGTCCGCGAGGAACCGCTCGAGCGGTCCGTGCCCGAGGATGTCGTCGGCGATGTCGGCCGCGAGCTGCACGCGGTCCTCGCGGGCCAGCCCACCCTCTTCGGCGAGTCGCGTGGCGATCTCGGCCGTGACCTGCGTCTTCAGGCCATCGGAATCCACGTTGCTCTTGAAGATCTGACGCCCGAGATCCTCGATGATGCTCAGGTGGATGCGGTCCTTGATCTCGGCGAACGGATCGACGGTCTGCTCGACCGGCGGTTGGCCGGGGGACAGGCGCTCGTGAAGTTGCATCGTGCGATCCTCAGTTCGACCGGGAGAAGGACAGCCGCCGGCGGCGCTTGGTGGAGGCAACCCCCTGCGGGGCGTCCGCGATCAGCGCGGCCAGCTTGAAGAACGCCTTGCCGGCGTCCGAGCTTCGATGCTTCAGCGCGACCGGCGTGCCCTCGTTGACCGAGCGCGTGATCTCACGGTCGCTCGGAACGAGCACGTCGGGTACACGCCCGATGATCGCCTGCACGTCGTCGAGCGTGATCCCGACCGAGGTGTCGGCGCGGTTGAGCAGGAAACGGATGTTGCCGTCCGCGTAGCCCATGAGCTCGAGGGTCTCGAAGCCGAGCTTCACGTTCTTCAGCGAAAGCGCGTCGAGCATGGCCACCATGCACACGTCCGACGAAGCGTCGACCGCGGCGATCACCTCGGGGGTGAAGGCCGGCGGCGTGTCGACGATCACGACGTCGTGCGTCGCGCGCAGCAGCACGTAGACCTCCCGCAGGAAGTCGACCGTGATCCGCCCGGCCTGGTCCGGCCGCCGCGGCGCGAGCAGGGCGCGCGCGCCCGACGGATGATCGACGAGGAACGCGTCCAGCTTCTCGGCGTCCATCGAGCCACCGGAGGTGAGCAGGTCGTACATCGTCGTCGTGGGTGCGAGTCCGAGAGCAAGCCCCACGTCGCCGAACTGCAGGTCGAGATCCACCACCACGACCGAGCGGCCGGCGTGGGCCAGCGCCGCGGCGAGGTTCGTCGCCGTCAGCGTCTTGCCGCTGCCACCCTTCGGCCCGATCATCACGACCATCTTGCCCTCGCCCGAACCTGCGCCGGCGCGCCGGGCGACGGCCTTCCCGAGCGTGAAGCGGACCTGGTGCGACAGGGCTCCGGCCAGGCTGACGTCGCAGGGCTGCGGGAGGACGACGATGTCCACCGCGCCGGCGAGGAAGGCCTGGTCGACGTACCCGTTCGGAGCGCCCTGCGTGACGAGCACCACCGGGCGCTCCGGCCGGTCCTCGACCGCTTCGCGGATCAGCGCGCCGGCATCGTCGTTGTAGGCGCCGCAGGCGACGACGAGCACGTCGCAGTCGGGCGCGTGATGCCCGAGCCCGTCGAGGTAGCCCACGATGCGCAGCTCGGCGTCGGGCGCGAGAAGCGCGCGGATGACGTCTTCGTCGACCGCTTCGTCGTGCACGACCAGGATGTCGATCGAGGCGTTCATGGCTTCTTCCCCGCGCGCACCTTCACGGGCTTGGCGTCCGCGAGCAGCGACGCCACGGTCACGAGCGAGTCACGATCGATCCTGGCCCCGTTCTCGGGGCGCAGGACGAGCCGCAGCTTGCCGTTGTCGGCCGCAAAGGCCAGCTTGGGCGCAGAGCGTGCGGAGACGCGCAGCGTCACCTCGGAGATCTCGTTCGTGCCGCTCGCGCCCCCGCCGACACCACCGCCCTTCGTCTCGCGAGGGACGTCGAGGACGAGCACGTCTTGCATCAGCACCCGGAGAACGGGACGCTCGCGCCCCACGTCGCTGTCGAGCATGAAACCCGACAGGACGTCGACGTGGTCGCCGGCGCCGATCTTGCCGGCCAGGCCGTGCGTGCTGTCGAGCGCGATCGTGATGGCTCGTTCATCGGCGGAGAGCTTCGTGACGATCCCGCGTCCGGCCGGCTTGAAATCTGCCGCCGTGAGCTGCTGACCGGGCAGGATGTCGGCGACGGCGACCTTGCCGCGCACGGTGGCGACGTCGGTCACCGCGCCGGCCTTGAGCCGATCGCGCGGGACCGTGGTCGACTTGAACCGGCCCTGCGCGCCGACCGTGTCGCCGGATGCGCCCTTCTCGATCAGCTGCTCGGCAACGACGACGGCAGTCGGGATGCCGTCCTTCTCCACGCTGTCGCGGTACTGCTGCAGGAAGAAGACGATGACGAGCCCGGCGGTCGCCGCGGCGACGGCTGCGGCCGCCATTGATCCGTTCTTGGTGGACAATGGCCCGCCGGGCTTCTTCGGCGGTTTCGGCGGTTTGAGGGTGGTCTGCATGTCTGCCTCTCTAGCGAGTGAATTCAGCGACGCACGAGCCGAGGGAGCTGAAATCGCAGAACTCCTCGCCTCCCCCGCCGTCGTTGAGGGTGTCGATGTACTTGATGTAATGGCCGACGATCGCGCCCTGGCCGGCGTCGTCGTCGTCCGCGTTCTGGCAGGCACCGTTGTCCCAGCCCGTGACGTAGAACGTCGCGAATCCAATGACCGGCACCGTCGCTCCTCCGCTGCCGGTGAAGGCGCCGAACGGCGTCAAGAAGACCTCGATGATCCGCGGGTCGCCCGCCGGCAGATCCGGATAGCTCGCCCAGTTGTTCGGCGCGGTGCACGTGCTCGCCTGCGCGTCGCCGAGGATGCGCTCGTTCATTCCCTGCGTGACCTGCCCGACGGCGGCGCCCGTGTTGATGACGACGCAGTTCCACGGCTGCGGGCTGGCCCACAGCGGCGTCGCGGTGAGACACGACGACTGGCCGTCGTTGACCTTGTAGGTCGGGCCGCAGCCGCTGGCCAGCTCTTCTCTCATGTTCGGCTTGTCGGGGTCGCAGTCGAGACCCTGGTTCTGGCTTCCCCCGCCGGCGACCTTGAGCGAGACGATCGGGTCGTTGACACCTTGAGCGTTCTGCAGGGATGGCTTGAGGCCCAGCGTGACGACGAGGTCGTGGATGCACGTGCTGCAGCGCTCGAAGGAGTTCGCGCCCGGGACCCCCGCTTCGGACAGCCGCAGCAGCTTGATCGGACCGGAGACCGCAAGGCTCTCGTCGCCCGCGAACGTGCGCTGGACGGTGCCGAGGCTGGTCTTCGTCGTGGTGCAGTTCCTGGTGCGGTCGGTCGGGCATCCCGTCTGCCAGAGCAGTTCGATCGAGGTGGGGCCCGAGGCGGCGCCGATCGAGATGGCGCCGCCGGTCCATTGCCCGCCCGGGCTGGTGGGCGGCGCGAGCGCCACGGTCGTGCTGTTGTTCGCTCCTGCCTTCTTCGCGAGCACCCGGACGGTGTCGATCGAGGCACCGCCGAAGTCTACGGCCGCTCCGACGTTGACGGTGCACGGATACGACGCCGCCACGGCGGTGAAGTAGCCGTTCTCGCAGCTTGCGCCGAAGAGCTCGACGGTGCGGGGCTGCGGCGCCGTCGCCGTGCCGGCGGGGGTGCCCGACCACCCGCGCATGTGCACGAGCCCTGGCGTGTTCGCGACGATGGCGGTGTTGGTGCCTGCGCCATAGCAGTTGACGAGCGGATCGCCGCAGTTCGTCGAGGTGCCGCCGCTCAGCACGATACGGACGCCGATCCTGGCCCGGGCGACGGTGACCAGACGCTCCACCGGCAGCGCGTCGGCGTTGTTCCAGATCGCGAGCCCGTTGCTGGTCCCCGCGCGCTTGAGGTCCGTCGAGGCGACGACGTCGCCGGTCGCCTCGTCGACGTAGATCGCCTTCGCCTTCTGGGGCCCGACCTCCGGCACGCCGATCGGCAGCGCGCCCGTGCTGGTCGTCTTCTGCTTGATCTCGACGCGCGCGTGGGCGTTGATGTACGGCACGACCTGCGCAGCCCTCAAGAACCACGGCAGGTCGGTCTCGGTCAACTTGACGTCGATCATCTTCGCGGAGCAGGGGTCTCCCTCCACGACGGTGTCGTCGACGGGCCCCTGGTCGTCGTAGAAGCGCTTGGAGTTGGTCTCGCGGTGCAGCTCTGCGGCCGGGGTGCCGCCGATCTGGGGATTGAAGCCTGGGCCCGGGCTGTAGCCGGGACCGGAGTACTCGACGCTCGAGTACTTCGCGGCCTCGTTCTCGATCGTCGCCGCCTCGCAGGGAATGCGGAACTTGCCGGCGGCGGCCAGGGCGCCGGCGTCGGCCTGGACCTGAAGATGGCGCTTGTGCGCGAACCAGTTGCCGACGTCGACGACGAGACCGCCCATGCCGATCATCACGGGAAGCGTGAGGGCGACAAAGACGAGAACGGCGCCGCGCGCGTCGCGAGCCAACGCTTCGGGCCGGCGCATCAGGCGCACCCGGCCGAGAACTTCGTGGGGAGCGTCTCGAGGCGCATCGTGGTCTCGCCGCCCACGGACGGACTCGGAAGCGTGAGGCCGTTCAGCGTGCCGACGAACGGATCAATGGATACCGGGAGGATCTCGACCTTGACCGGATCGCCGACTTTGCCAGCAGTCCCGGTCTCCGCGTTGAGTGGATAACTGACGCAGATCGAGGCGGTCTCGAGATAGCTCGTGTTGACCCTGTCGCGGATGTAATCCTGCAGGGTCGCGCCATCGGCTGCCGGGTTCTGATTGACAACGACGTACCGCGCGCCCATGGCGGTCAAATGCGTGGAGTCGATCTTGGCGTTCATCGCCAAGCCGAATTGCAGGAAGCCGAGGAGGAGTAGCAGCAGCAACGGGAGGACGAGCGCGAACTCGACCAGCATCGCCCCCTTCTCTTTGCGCGCTGCCTGCATCGGTGCCTTCCAGATCCAGATAACCAAGAAATTGAGATGAACCAAAAAAACATCGCTGCTCCGAGCGCCCTGCATGGCCCGGAGCAGCGATGAACCAACAAGTCGGCCTTACAGCACGCCGGTGATCTCGCCGAACACGTCACTGATGGTGGTGCCCAGAAGCGTCAGTGCCCCGATCGAGATGATCGAGACGAGCACGAGGATGAGCGCGTACTCCACCAGCCCCTGGCCCTCCTCACGCTCCTTGATGTCCGTGAAGGCCACCGTGAGGTAAGCGATAAGGTTGTTAAGCATGTAATTCACCTCCTCTCGTGCTCGTCCGGTGCCTCAGTTCGAATGCCGAGGTCTTGTTGGTAAAAGCTTGGTTGTCCAACGAGGTGAAGCTTGTCGAAGCCGGCGGGAGCTGTGAACGGGATCAAGGTCCAGTTCGAGGACCCAGACCTCGTTCAGCGCGGCGGTCAGGGGAAGCCCCCGACGACCGCATCGAAGAGATCGCTGACCGTCGTGCCGAAGAGCGTCAGGGCCGCCACCGCGGCAACCGAAACGAACAAGACGATGAGCGCGTACTCCACGAGCCCCTGACCCTGCTCGGCGTTCTTGATGCTGACGAGGCGAATGGTCCAGCCGTGGAACATCGCCTTCGCCTCCTTTCTCGCTTCCCTGCCGTTTGGCCGGGGCGTCACTGTGGACGTCGCCGGGGTGCTTGACCAACGAGACGTAGAATGCCGTTCGCCGGCCGCCGCGCCTACGGGATCTAGGTCCAGTTGCAGACCCAGACGTATTGCCAGGCGACGGCGGGGGGCGCGAGGTGCACACTGGTGCGCTGTGAGTCCGGTCAGCGTCATCAGCGATCCCGCCCGCGGTACAGACGTGTGCGAGCACTGCGTCGTCGCGGACGGACCGCTCACGCGGATGCGCGGCCTGCTCGGCCGCGCCGAGCTTCCGGCCGGCGAGGGCCTGCTGCTGCGGCCCGCCGGCTCGATCCACACCCACTTCATGCGCTTCCCGATCGACGCGCTGTTCCTCGACCGCGACCTGCGGGTCCTCGACGTGCGCAACACGGTCCGTCCGTGGCGCATGGCGCGCAAGCGCGGCGCCCGGGCGGTGCTCGAGCTGCACGCAGGCGAGGCCGAGCGCCGCGGGGTCAAGGTGGGCGACGTCCTGCGCCTCGGCGATCGAGAGAGCGGCGGGGTATGACCGACATGGCCGAACGCGACGGCGGCACCGGCCCGCTGGCGCCGGTGCGCGAAGCCGGCTTCGCACCCGTCGTCATGCTGCGCCCGATCCGGACGCTGACGATCGCCCGTGACCTCGCGTTCCGCCAGCGCGCGATGACCGTCCTGGGAGAGCTCGGCCCCACGGCTTTCGCGGTGGTCGCCCTCGAGGAGACCGAAGACGTGGTCGAGTTGGTCGTGCAGCAACGCGCGAACGTCGTGGTCCTCGACGTCACCGTCTCGGCGTCGGCGCTCGCGCACGTCGTGGTGGCGCTGTCCGAGCGCGCCCCGCGCGTCGGCGTCGTCGCGGTCTCTGACCGCGACGCGTGCGCCGGTCACGCTCTGCCGGTCCTGGCCAAGTGGGGCTGGGCGGCGGACCTCGCGCGCGCCGCCCTAGACGCCTACCGCCACGGCAACCCGCTCAAGGAGGAGGATTCCTCGGATGCCCGTCACCAGCAGTTCTGAGGTGGTTCAGGACGAGAGCGACGTGGCGGGCCCGGCCGGCGCCGCGACCGAGTCGCCGCCGATTCCTCGCCACCCCCTGCTTGCCGCGGCCGTCGCGCTGTTGACGGTTTTCTCCTTCGCCAAGTTCGGCTTGAAGCCCGAGGCGTTCATCGCCGCCTTCGCCTGCGCGGCGCTCGCCGTGCTGGCGGCCATCGACATCGAGCACCGGCTCCTGCCGAACCGCATCCTGTTCCCCGCGTTCCTGGTGGTCGTCGTGGCGCAGGTCGCCGTCGCCCCGGATCGGGCGGTCGAGTGGGTGCTGGCGGGCCTGGCCGCCGCCGCGTTCCTCGCCCTCCCCCTGGTCATCCGGCGCGACGCGATGGGGATGGGCGACGTCAAGCTGGCGCTGCTGCTCGGCGCCGTCGTGGGCTGGAAGGTCTTCCCGGCGATCGTCATCGGCTGCTTCGCGATGCTGCCGTTCGCGCTGGCCATGCTCGTGCGCGATCGCTCGATCAAGGGCGCGACGCTGCCCTTCGGGCCGTTTCTGGCCTTCGGCACCGTCGTCATGCTGTTCGTGTCCTGAACGGGTCCCGACGAGCTCGACCAGGTCCAGGCCGCGTGCGCGGTTGATCCTGGCTGGGGAGCGGGTCTTCGAGGACGAGGCGCGAACGGCTCAGGCCGTGACGGCTGACTCGTCCGCCGGCGGAGGCGAGGCGATGAGGCCGTTCTCGAAGGCGTAGCGCATCGCACCGGTGCGGTTGTGCACGCCGAGCTTGCGGTAGATGTTCGTGAGGTGGAACTTGACGGTCTTCTCGCTGACCCAGAGCTCGCGGCTGATGGCCTTGGTGCTCAGACCGCGCGAGATCGCCTCGAGCATCGTCAGCTCGCGTTCCGTGAGATCCGACGACTGGTCAGCGGCCTCGGCGGCGGCAGGTCCGGCGTGGTGGACGACTCCCGCGACGATCTGGCGGAGGGCGGACGCCAGGTCGCCGGGGTTGATCCGCTTGCCGATGTAGGCGCTGGCGCCGGCGGCGAGCGCCTGGGTCACCTGCGTGGCGTCTTCGGACGCCGAGAGCATCACGACCTTGATGTGCGGATGGTGCTCCTTGATGAGCTTGAGGCACTCGATACCGTCCATGCCGGGCATCCGGCCGTCGAGCAGCACCAGATCGGGGCGGTGCTGCTCGACGAGGGCCATGACCTCGTCACCGCGCTGGGTGACGCCCACCAGGTCGATCTCCTCGGCGTCCTCCAAGGCCCGCTTGATGCCCGCAAGCATGAGCAGATGGTCATCTGCGATGCAGACCCGAATCGACATGGTCATCTATCCCTGATTGGTGGCGACGCGCGAAAACTAGCATGTCTGCAAATCGACATGTGATTCTCCTGGGTGTGTTGTCGGGCACGGCAGCGCGGCGTTCGACGTTGGAATACTCGTCGAGCGAGCGCGCCGCCGCGCTTCGGGCCCATCGGAGCGTGACCGACGTTCCTTGAGCCTTTAGGATCCCGCGTCGACGGCCGATGGGGCCGTGGAAGGGCATCGTCGATCCAGAGGAATTCGCGTGGCACCAGGGGACGTCAAGCTCGGCTTCGTACCGGCAGACCGCACGCGCGGCGTGGCCGAGCCGGCCTCAGAGCAGCGCCAACGGCTCGACGCGGCGCAGGTGATCTTGGAGGCGCATTGCACCGAAGCCGAAGCCGACGACGCCCAAGCGCTCATCGACGCGGCGCGCGAGGAGGCCGATCGGCTCCTCGGGCACGGCAGCGGGCTCGCGGAGACCGTGTTCGCGGCGGGCGCGCTCGCGTCGCTCGTGGCCGAAGGACACATCTCCCACGGCGCCGTCGCTGCGCTGGCCGAAGAGCTGCACGAACGCGCCGGTGCCGACTTGCTGGCGATCGGCCTCCGCGCGCTGTCCGACCCCCGGCTCATTCTCCTCCCCCTCGAGGAGCTGCTCGACGCCGCACTGGCGCTGCTCGAGGCCCTGGGGCCGTTGCACGCGCCGTCGATCTGGGTTCCCGGCGACCACGCGGGCCCGCGTCTGCTGCAGTGGCGCAGCGAGGTTCCGACCTGGGACGTCCCCGAACTGGTGGGCACCGCACTGGCGCAGCTGAGCGTCGTCAGCGACGGAGCGTGGACGGCCGTCGGCATTCCAAGCTTCCAGCGTCCGTGCGCGGCCCTGGCCTTCCGCATCGATGACGGTCGAGGAGAGCAGGCCGCCGCGCTCGCCGTCTCGCTCGGGCGCCTGCTGAGCCGGGCCTTCGAGCGTGCCTCACTGTTCGCGGCCAGTGCGGAGCGGACCGCAACGCTCCTGCAATCGAGCGAACGTCGCTTGACGCGCATGGGGTTCGATCTGCACGACGGCCCGCTCCAGGACGTCGCGCTCCTGTTCGGCGAGCTCGCGGGCCTCCGCGCAACCGTCGCCTCCGAGGGTCGAGAACGCGGGGCGGACGCCGCGCTGACGACGCGCCTCGACGACCTCATGGCCTTGGTCAACGCCCTGAACGACGATCTGCGTGGCGTCGCCAACTCGCTCAGCGCCACCGGGGAGACACGCCGCCCGTTCATTGAGGCCCTCGACGGGATCGTCCGGAGCTTCGGCGCGCGGACCGAGATCGAGCCCGACGTCGAGGTGACGGGCGACCTCGACGGCCTGTCGCATTCCCAGCGCAGCGCGCTGCTGCGCGTCGTTCAGGAGTGCCTCAACAACGTGCGCGAGCACAGCAAGGCCCGCCGGGTCCGTATCGTGATCAACTCCGGCGCCACCCAGGTCGACGCGCTCATCGAGGACGACGGCATGGGCTTCGACGTGGAGGCGGCGATGTACGACTCCGCCCGTCGCGGCCGGATGGGACTTCTCGGCATCGTCGAGCGCGTGCGTCTGCTCGGGGGCTTCTGCGACATCGACAGCAGCCCCGGCGAGGGTTGCCGCGTCGCGCTCACCGTGGCGCGCTGGACGCCGGAGATGGCCGACACGGCCGGCGCGGACACCCCCTCGTGAGCTGACGCCGGGTCTGGGTCCGGGAACTGGACCTAGATCCCGTTCACACGAGGCGGCGGCTCGGGCAAGCTGCGCCACGATGTCGTTCGAACCGAGGAACTCACCGGCCCGACGCCGTTCGCTCGCCGAGGGTCGCGCTCGCTTGGCCGTGCTGGTGGCCGGGGCCTACATGGCTGGTGTGGCCAGCGGCGGAGTCCCGGCGCTGGCCGGCGACCCGCCGTCGAGCGCGGCGGTGGCAGCCTGCCAGGACCCGGAGCGCACCACTCAGATCGTCGTCGTCGACGGCCAGGAGATCGACTGCGCCGCGTTGGAGGCCGGCGCGACGTCGGGCGCCGAGCCGGACACCGCCGGCTCCACGACCCAAGAAGCGAAGAAGCCCTCCAAGCCCGCCGAGCCCTCGGCTCCACCAGCCGGTCCGCCACCGGCGTCGGGCTCCGGCACGGGTGCCGCCGCCGAGGATCGCCAGCCCGAACCCCGCGAGGGCGCGGACCCCGCGGATGAGCCGAAGCTCACCCCACGGCCACAGACGCCGGCCTCCACGGAGAAGAAAAGCCCGGAGGCCGACGGCGGCAAGCAGGCACAGGAGCGCGAAGTGCCAGGAGAGACGGGCAGTCCGGCGGCGGACGCGAAGGACCGCACCGACGCGGAGTCGACCACCGGGGCCCCGGAGGCAACTCGGTCCCGCGCTGGGGGCAAGTCGCGTGCCACAGCCCGGCCGCGCTCGAGAGCCAGGGCTCGAGCGCGTGGCGGAGCCCAGGCCGGCGGTGAGGTTGAGGGACGTGAGGGTTCGGGCCGTGACGCGGCGGCGTATGCGGCGTTGCCGGCGTCGTGGACGAGTTTGACGCCGTTGACGCTGCCGGTGGCAAGTGTGGACGGTTTTCCGATTCCGCCGTTTTTGCTGCCGATCTATCAGGCGGCCGCCGCGCAGTACGGGGTGCCGTGGGAGGTGTTGGCGTCGATCAACGAGATCGAGTCGGATTTCGGGCGTAACGCGGGGGTCTCGTCGGCCGGGGCGCTGGGCTGGATGCAGTTCATCTACAGCTCGTGGCAGCGCTGGGGCACCGACGGTGACGGTGACGGGCGCCGCGATCCGCGTAACCCGGTCGACGCGATCTTCGCCGCGGCGCGCTACCTCGACGACGCAGGCGCCGGCAGCAACCTGCCCAAAGCGATCTTCGCCTACAACCACGCCGACTGGTACGTCAACGACGTCGTCAAGCGCGCGCGCGAGTTCGCCGGCCTGGATCCGGCGCTGGTGGCGGCCCTCAGCGAGCGCGCGCTGCGCGAGGACCTCTCGCTCTACCGCGCGCACGGCAACCCGTTCGCCGGAGCCGGGGCGATCAAGCCGACCCCCGGCCAAGCGCTGCTGATGACCAAAAAGCAGCTCACCCGGATGGTGCTGCAAGGTGACGCGATCAAGATCTACCCCGGCGGCCGCCAAGACATCGCCGCCGGGCGCATCAACCGCCGGGTGCTCGCCACGCTCATCTTCCTCGAGCGCTCGGGCCTCAAGCCGACCGTCAGCTCGCTCACTACCGGCCACGGGGTGCGCACCGCTTCGGGCAACATCTCCGCGCACTCCTACGGCCACGCCGTCGACATCTCCGCCGTCAACGGCGTGGCGATCGCCGGCAACCAGGGCTCAGGGTCGATCACCGCCAAGACCCTGACCAAGCTCGTCCAACTGCAAGGCTACGAGCGTCCCAACCAGCTCATCAGCCTGATGACCATCGACGGCCAGAACAACACGCTGTCGATGAACGACCACGCCGACCACATCCACGTCGGCTTTCCCCGCATACCCCAAGCACCCAAGGCCGCACGACCCGCAGACATCCAAAAACTGGTCGCCACCATCCGCGCCCGCCCAACCGCGAAGAAGTAGGGAGCCGCGTCGAAGGGACGGGCTGCAGAACGGTTGCAGTGATGGTGCAGCGAAGGTTGCTTCGGTAACCATCCCACCATGGCGCTGAACATCAAGGACCCCGAGACCGAGCGGCTCGCCGCGGAAGTCGCGGCGGCGACGCAGACGACCAAGACCGGGGGGTGAGGGACGCGCTGCGTGAGCGCAAGGATCGACTTGCCCTCGACCCGGACCAGCGACACGCGACCTTGCTGCGCTTCATGGAGGAGGAGATCTGGCCGCAGGTCCCGGTGGACTTGCGCGGTCGCGCACCGACCAAGGCCGAGCGCGAGACGATCCTCGGTCTGGGTCATGATGGCGTGTGATCGTCGCGCCCGGGCCGTCGGCGAATCGCGGGGAGCTACCGCAACGCCGGCTCCTCTCCCGTCGGCTGCGGGGCGAGCAGCCGGTCGGCGGTGCGCCGCAGGTCGGGATCGAGGTGGCCGCAGAGGACGTCGCGCAGGATGGCGCGGCAATCGCCCGCGAGCTCGTCGACGAGGTCGGCGAGCATCTCGGCGTCGGGCAGTCCGACGCCCGCGACGAGCGAGCGCTCGAGGCCCGCGGTGTGCTCGAGGCGCGCAGCGTGAGCGGTGCGCTCCGCGGGCTCGGAGCACAGCGCCGCGACGCGCGCGACGAGCAGGCCGGGCTGCTCCGGGTCAGACGCCAGGAGCGCCCGGAGGGCGAGCAGGTGATCGGTCAGGGCCTCGGCAGGTCGCGGGCGCGCGCAGCCGAGCTCGAAGCGCCGCAGCGCCCACGCGAGCTCGCCCCCGCGCGGCAGGCGGCGTGACACGAGGTTGCAGAAGGCGCGCAGCTCGTCCTCCTCGGGCGCCGTGATCAGGCAGACGGCGGTGTCGGGCCCGGGCGGGGAGCCGTCGAGGCCGAGCGCCAGGCTCGCCCACGGGCCGCCCGCGGTGCGCGTCCACGCCGACGGCCCGACGCAGACCGGCGCCTCGTCGAAGAGCCGCAGCGCGGTGAGCAGGCGCCGCAGCTTCTTGCCCGCCGGCTCGAGGGGTGCGGGCTCCCCCGCCGCGGTCTCGAAGCGCAGGACGGCGAGCACCGCGGCGCGGCCGGGCAGGCCGGTGCCCCGCGGCCAGACCGCGTCGGCGGGAGCGTCCTCGAGGACCTCCCCGCGGATGAGCACGAGGCCGTCGCCCATCGCGACCTCCGCGGAAGCGAGCTCGAGCCCGAGCACCGGCGCGACGACGACCGTCTCCGCGCGCCCCTCGGTCACGACGGCCTCGAGCTCTGAGTAGGCGGCCTCGAGGCGGCCACCCTCGAGCACGAAGTCGTTCGAGTCGACGAAGACGCGGCCGAGGAACGCCCGCAGGGCGAGCTCCGCGCGTTCACGCGGCGCCATCGGGATCCCGCCGTGCGCGACCTGGGCGTCGAGGTAGGCGTCCAGCCCGCCGGTCTGGGCGAGCGCGTGCACCGCCGGAAGGTAGCTCGGCAGCTGCGCGACGACGCTGCCGCGCGCGTCGATGAACTCCGCGGTGAGCGGGCGGTAGCAGTAGAACGCGCCGCTCTGGCGCTGCTTGCGGGTGCGACCGCCGCTCGGCGGCCGCGCCTGCTCGACCTCGAAGCCGAGCTCGTGGCCCTCGGCCACGTCGGACGCCAGTTGCCAGGCCGCCTCCTCGGCGAAGGCGGTCAGCGCTGCGTGCAGGTGGCGGTTGCGCATGGACCGCCTGTTCGGCGCGCGCGCGAGGGGTCCTGCGCGCGCAGGGCGGCTTGCATTCACCGGATCGACCCACCCCCGGGCGGGCTAGCATCGACGGGTGCCCCAGACGCCGCATCCCGACGCCGAACAGGCCGGCGCGTCCGTCTGGGCTCAGCGCGCGGCGGGGCGCCTCGCCGACGCCGGCTACCGCCGTGGCGGTGCGCGCCAGGCGGTGATCGACCTGCTCGCCGGCCAGCCCTGCGCGCTCTCCGCGCTGGAGATCGAGGAGGCGCTGCGGGCCTCGGCGCGACAGGTCGCCCGTGCGAGCGTCTACCGCGTCCTCGACGAGCTCGAGCAGCTCAAGCTCGTCACGCGGATCGAGGTCGGCCAGGGCATCTCCCGCTACGAGGCGCTCCACCCGCACGGCGCCCATCACCACCACCATCTCGTCTGCGACGACTGCGGCAAGGTCATCCCGTTCGAGGACGAGGAGCTCGAGCGCACGATCGACCGGGTCGCGCGCCGCGTCGCCTTCGACGTGGCCGGGCACGAGATCGTGCTGCACGGCTCGTGCGGGGACTGCGGAACGCCGGACGCGGCCTGACACGCGCATCGTGGGCGCGGGTGGCCGGGCGGGGCCGGCGAGCAACGCCTGAGAAACCGTCAGCGCCGGAGCTCCCCCACGGCGTGCGCGAGCTCGTCGCACAGCAGGTGGGTCCACGCGAGGCGCACCGCGGACTCCGACCCCGGCAGGGCGAAGATCGCGGTGCCGCCCGCCGCGCCGGCGATGGCGCCCGAGCGCGCGGCCGCTGCACCGTCCTCGGAGTGGGGCAGCGCCTCGAACCGCTCGGCGAAGCTCGGCCGCTCGACGTCGAGAAGCGCGCGCACGACTTGGATGGTGCCGTCACTTCCGACCTCCGTGCCGGCCGTGGCGATCACCGCGTCGATCTGCGGATCGGCGATCCATCGCCACAACCGGTTGCGGATCCGCCGGATGTCGTCGGCCACGATCGCCGACCCGGCGAGGCGGTGGCCTGCGGCCTTCAGCCCCTCGCGCAGAAGATCGCCGGAGGGGTCGTCGGCCGCGGTACGGGTGTCCGAGACGGTGAGCACCGCCACCCCGGCCTGGGCGATCATCGTCCGGCGCCTGCCCGCGACCGGCGGGTCGGAAGCCGGCTGCAGGCGGGGCGGGTGCGTGAGGTCGCCGAAGACATGGTCGTGCGGCTGATGATTGCACGGGAACCTCGGCGGGGCGGGCCGTCGCCGACCGTCCGCGGGGCCACGGAGAAGCGCTCGATGGTCGTGGGGGCGGCGGGTCCCCTCAGGCCGTCCGCGTGCGGCGCAGACCGCCGGCGCCGGCGGCAACGAGGTACACGGCGACCAGGACGGCGGCGATCGAGGCACCCGCCGCCGTGCCCGCGTGGTAGGAGAGGTAGATCCCCCCTACGCCGCCCAGGATGGCGATCGCGACGGAGGCGGCGAGCATCGCCGGCATGCGCCGGGTGAGCAGGCGCGCCGCCGAGGCGGGGGCGATCAGCACCGCGACGACGAGCAGGTTTCCCAGCCCCTGGACCGCGACGAGCAGCGCGGCGGCCAGCCCCACGAGCAGCGCGACGTCGACGCCGAAGGGCCGCACCCCGAGCGCCGGGGCGCTCAGGCGGTCGAAGCCCACGATCAGCAGCCGGTGATGGCCGAGTCGCAGCGCGAGGAGCAGCACGGCGACCAGCCCGCCGGCCAGCGCCAGGTCGGTGTCGGTGACGCCCAGCACGTCACCGAACAGCAGGCCCTGCAGTCCGGCGGGCGTCTCGGGGCTGAGGGCGAGCAGGACGCCGAGCCCGAGCAGCGCGGTGACCACGACGGCCACCGCGGTGTCACGGCCGATGCCCTCGATGCGCCCCGCGAGCGCGACGGCGACCGCGCCGAGGAGCAGGCCGGCGGCGCCGCCGAGCAGCAGCGGGACGCCGAGCAGCGCCGCGCCGACCAGCCCGGGAAGCAGCGAATGCGCCAGCGACTCGGCCGAGTAGGCGAGGTTGTAGAAGACCAGCCAGCAGCCGAGCGTCCCTCCGGCCACACCGAGCAGGCCCACCTCGAGCAGCGCCCGGCGCCCGAGCGACTGCGCCCACGGGTCGGTCAGCCACTGCAGGACGGCGAGCGACACGGGGCGGCGCGACCGTCAGTGCGCGTGGTCGTGGTGGTGCGCGGGCAGGATCGCGCGTTCGGCACCGTGGTCCGGGCAGTCGACGTCGACGATGTCCGCGCCGTAGGTCGCCTCGAGGACCGGCCGGGTCAGCGTCGTGAGCGGCGGCCCGAACGCGATCTGGTGGCCGTTGAGGCAGAGCACCTGATCCCAGCGGCGCGCGTGGCCGACGTCGTGGGTGGCGATCAGCAGGGTCCGGCCCTCGGCCGCCAGGTCGCCCAGCAGCGCCTCGAGCCGCTCGGCGCTCTGCGCGTCGAGGCCGGTGAACGGCTCGTCGAGGAGCACGACGGGCGCGTCCTGCACCAGCGCTCGGGCGACGAGCACCCGCTGGCGCTGTCCACCCGATAGATCGCCGAAGGTGCGTTCGGCCTGATCGGCGAGCCCCACCTGGGCAAGCGCGGAGCTGGCCTGCGCGCGCTCGGCGCGGCCCGGGGGGCGCCACCACGGCAGCCGCGAGACGGCGCCCATGACCGCCACGTCGGTTGCGGAGACCGGGAAGTCCAGCCGAGAGCGCTCGGTCTGCGGCACCACGGCGAAGCGGCCGCGGGCCTCCACCGTGCCGGCCACCGGCTGGAGCTGGCCCAGAAGCGTCCTGAACAGCGTCGTCTTGCCGCCGCCGTTGGGTCCGAGCACCGCCACCCGCTGGCCCGCGCGCACCTCGAAGCCGATGTCGACGAGGGCGGGGGCGCCGCCGTAGCCGACGGTGAGGCCGGTGACGCGCAGGCTCATAGAAGCTGTTTCAGAATCAGAGCGGTCCGGCGAGGGAGCCGGATCGCGGATGGCGGGGCTCATCCGATGGCCGTTCGCAGGCTGGTTGCCTTCGTGGGGCCATCGGATGAGCTCCGGTGCCGCGAGACGGTTTCCTCGGCGCACCGCTCCTTTCTGAAACAGCTTCATAGTCCGGGGATGGTGCACGATCGCTTCCCGCCCGTGAACCCCTTCACCATCGCGTCGGCGTTGGCCTGCTCCATCGTTAGGTAGGTGGCGCCGGGCGAACCGCTGGGCCCGAGCGTGTCGCCGTAGAGCTCGTACTCCGCGCCGGCGCCGGTCTGCCTGGCGATCGCCGCGGCGAGCTTCGAGTTCGCCGAGCTCTCGGGGAAGACCGCCTTGACCCCTTCGGCCTCGATCACGCGCGCCAGCTTGGCGATGTCCCCTGCGGAAGCCTGCGCCTGGGTGGTCTGCGACGGGATCACCGCACCGACGACCGTGATGTCGTAGCGGCCGGCGAAGTACCCGAAGGCGTCGTGGTCGGTGACGAGCTTGCGCTGGGCGGCGGGGACCTCGGCGAAGCAGCCGGCGATCCCGCCGTCGAGCGTCTTGAGCTTGGCGAGGTAGGCGGTGGCTCTGGCGTCGTAGCTCGACTTCGCGCTCGGGTTGGCCTGTCCGAGGGCGTCGCGGATCTCCTCCACGACGGTCTCGGTGTTGCGTGGGTCGTGCCACCAGTGCGGGTCGAACTCGGACGCCTCCGCGCCCTGCGTCTCCCCCGGCAGGCGGATCGGCAGGTTCTCGGAGACGTCGACGACATCGGCGTCCGTGCCGCTCTGCTCGACGACCTCGCCGATCCACTTGTCGAGGTTGTCGCCGGACCGGAAGACGAGCTCTGCCTCGGCGGTCTCGGTGACGTCCCGGGGGCGGGGCTCGTAGTCGTGCGCATCGGCGTTCGGCTGGAGGATCTGCGTCACGTCGGCCGCGTCGCCGCCGACCTGGCGCACGAGGTCGCCGAGGATGGTGGTGGTGGCGACGACGCTGACCGCCTCGGCCTCGGCCTCGGGGGGCGCGGTGCTCTGGCCGCCGGCGGTCGAGCCGGCGGGGCCGCCGTCGTCGCCGCAGCCCGCGCCGACGAGGGCGAGGACCGCGACGGC
>CADCVR010000069.1 GCA_902806205.1 uncultured Solirubrobacteraceae bacterium
CTAGATGATTGATTCCACGAGGTGGTCCCGTCGATCGGCGGTTCGGGTGGATGGCTGACGCCGCACGATTTCCGCAGCCGATCCTGTACGGATCGGCAAGGGATCGGGTGGCGTCTGGTGCCAGCCGAAACGTCGAGCGGGCGGCACCGGATCCGTGGAATCACTCATCTAGGCTCGCTCGAGCAGCGCCGCGCCGTAGGGCTCCGACAGGAGCTCGGTGACGCTCACCGTCTCGCCGAGCTCGGCGGCGGCGTCGGTGAGTGCGCAGCGCCAGCGGCCGCGCAGGCCCTCCGGAACCTGGACGGTGACGTCCTGCCAGCCGCGGACGGGCGCGACCACGAGCACCTCGGCGATCCCGCGCGTGAACGCGCAGACGCCCGGCCCCGCCTCGAGCGGCGTGTAGGCGCCCGACGGGCCGAACGCGTCGGTGAGCCGCGTGCGCAGCGCGAGCGCGCGGCGGATGAGGTGGAGCTTGGCGGTCTCGCGCGTCGGCGCCTTGCCGGCAACCACGGACTTGAGCGCCGCGCGGCGCGCCGCCCAGTCGACCGGCCGGCGGTTGTCGGGATCGACGAGCGCGAGCATCCACAGCTCGTCGCCCTGATAGACGTCGGGGATCCCCGGAGCGGTGAGCTTGAGCAGCGTCTGTCCCAGCGCGGACCGCTCGCCCTCCGCCCGCGCCCGCCCGGCGAGCGCGAGGACCTCCGGGTCGAAGGCCATCCCCCACGCCCACTCCTGCACCGCGCGCTCGTGCGCCTCGTCGGGCTCGATCCAGTTCGAGGTCGTCTTGCCTTCACGCAGCGCCTTCTCGAGGTAGCCGTCGAGACGCTCGCGCGTGATCTCACCGCCGAGCCCGACGACGATCTGCAGGACGAAGAGCTGCTCGGCCGCACTGGCGACCGACTCCCGTGAGAGCTTCGCCCGCACGAGCTCCTCCCACGCCTCCGGCATCGACGCCAGCGCGCCGATGCGTGCGCGGAGATCCCCGGAGCGCTTCGTGTCGTGCGTCTGCGTGACGAGCAGGCCCTCGCCGAAGCGCCTGGCCCGCAGCGCGTTGGCCGCGTGGAAGTCGGCCACCGAGAGCCCGAACCGGCTCGGGTCGCCGCCGACCTCGTTGAGGGCGACCATCGGCATGTAGCGGTAGAACGTCGTGTCCTCGATGCCCTTCGCGGTCACGGGCGGCGAGGTCTGCTGAAAGCGCGTGACGAACTCGTCGAGCTCTCCGCGGGCCTCCTCGAGCAGGAGCACACGCGCGAGCTCCGCGGGCATCTCGGCCTGCGCCACGTGCTCGCGGTCGGCGTCGGTGACCTTCCCGCTCCACGGCTCGACGTAGGTGCGGTACACGGGCAGCCGGGCGAGCGCCGTGGCCAGCGTGTGCGGCGCGTAACGCCCACCGCTCAGACGGACGAGCCAGTCGACCTCACGCCCGAACGTCGTCTCCGCCTGCTCGAGCTGTGCTTCGAGCGCGACCGCCCCGAACGCGCGGTCGTCCCCCGTGAGCTCCGCCCACAGGGCGAGCAGCGGGCGCTCCCCCGCCGGGTCGACGTAGAGCCCGGCGACGTCGTTGAGGAACTCATAGCCCACCGTTCCGCTCACGGGCCAGTCGGGAAGCGCCTCGTTGGCGTGCAGGATCTTCTCGACCCACACGTGGTCGGCGCCCGCCGCCCGCAGGCGCTCGAGGTAGCCCGCGGGGTCGGCGAGTCCGTCGGGGTGGTCGACCCGCAGCCCGTCGAGGATCCCCTCCGCCAGCAGCGCGAGCACCTTGTCGTGCGCGAGGTGGAAGACGTCGTCGCGCTCCATGCGCACCGCGGCGAGGTCGTCGATGTCGAAGAAGCGCCGGGTGAAGCCGGTCTCCTCGTCGACGTCGAACACCTCGGAGCGCTTCTGCTCATCGGCCCACCAGGGGTTCTCGGGCGCCGCCCCCATGTGGTTCGGCACGATGTCGAGGATCACCCCGAGCCCCGCGCCGGCCAGCGCGCGGAACGCGTCCTCGCCGCCGAGCTCGGCGGAGATCCGGGTCGTGTCGACGGTGTCGTAGCCGTGGGTGGAGCCCGGCCGCGCCTGCAGCGAGGGCGACAGGTACAGGTGGCTGACGCCCAGCTCGCGCAGGTAGGGCACGAGCCCGAGCGCCTCGCGGAAGTCGAGCTCCGGGCTGAGCTGCAGACGGTACGTGCAGCGCAGCGGCGGATGTCTCATCCGCCGACTGCCGGCATGGTCTCGGCGATGGCAGGAATCGCCTCGCTCTCCTCCACCGGGCCGGCCTGGATCGGCTCGACCCGCTTGAGCACCGTGAGCGAGCGGCCGGGGCAGGCCACCGTCCCGCGCGCCTCCACCGTCCAGGCGCCCGGCAGCGCCTCGGGCTCGGCCGTCGACAGCTCAAGCGCCCACTCCCCGCCGTAGCGCGGCGAGGGAAGCCGGACCTCGACGTCCTCGTGGTGGCCGTTGACGAGCAGGATGAACGAGTCGTCGACGATCCGCTCGCCGCGCGGGTCCGGGTAGGGGATCTCCTGCCCGTTGAGGAACAGCCCGAGCGCCGGGATGTCGTCGCGCTCCCAGTCGCGGCGGGTCATGCGCCGCCCCTCGGGCCGGAACCACCACGAGTCCGGCAGACCCGTGCCGTTGGCCTCCTGGCCCGTGAGGAACTGCTTGCGGCGGAAGACGGGGTGCTCCTGGCGGAGCCGGATGACCCGCTTGGTGAACGCGAGCATCCGCTCCTGATGGGGCAGCAGCTCCCAGTCGTACCAGGAGACGGGGGAGTCCTGACACCAGGCGTTGTTGTTGCCGCCCTGGGTTCGCGCGATCTCGTCGCCGCCGAGCAGCATCGGTGTCCCCTGCGAGAGCAGCAGCGTCGCGAGGTGGTTGCGCGTCTGGCGTCCGCGCAGCTCGAGGATCCGCGGGTCGTCGGTCTCCCCCTCCGCGCCGCAGTTCCACGAGCGGTTGTCGTCCGTGCCGTCCTTGTTGTCCTCGAGGTTGGCCTCGTTGTGCTTCTCGTTGTAGGAGACGAGGTCGCGGAGGGTGAAGCCGTCGTGGGCGGTGATGAAGTTGATCGAGGCCCGCGGCGAGCGCCCGCCGTGGTACAGGTCGGCCGAGCCCGTCAGGCGCCGGGCGACGGCACTCAGCGGCGTCCGCCCGCGCCAGAAGTCCCGTACCTGGTCGCGGTAGACGCCGTTCCACTCCGACCACTGCACGGGGAAGTTGCCCACCTGGTAGCCGCCGGGCCCGACGTCCCACGGCTCGGCGATCAGCTTGACCTGCGACAGGACCGGGTCCTGGTGGATGAGGTCGAAGAACGCGCCGAGGCGGTCGACATCGTAGAGCCCGCGCGCGAGCGTCGAGGCCAGGTCGAAGCGGAAGCCGTCGACGTGGCACTCGACGACCCAGTAGCGCAGGGAGTCCATGATCAGCCGCAGCGTGTTGGGGTGCACGGTGTTCAGCGTGTTGCCCGTGCCCGTGAAGTCCATGTAGAAGCGCAGGTTCTCCGGCGAGAGGCGGTAGTAGCTCGGGTTGTCGACGCCCTTGAAGGCGAGCATCGGGCCCAGGTGGTTGCCCTCCGCCGTGTGGTTGTAGACGACGTCGAGGATCACCTCGATGCGCTTGCGGTGCAGCGCCTTGACCATGCCCTTGAACTCGCGGACCTGCTCACCGGTGTGGCCCGTCGCGGCGTACGACGCGTGGGGGGCGAGGTAGCCGATCGACGCGTAGCCCCAGTAGTTCTTCAGGCCCCTCTCGTGCAGGAAGGACTCGTCGACGATGTGGTGGACGGGCAGCAGCTCGACGGCGGTGACCCCGAGCTCGCAGAGGTAGTCGATCGCGGGCGCGGAGGCCAGGCCGCCGTAGGTTCCCCGGAGATCCTCGCGCACGTCGGGGTGCTGCCGCGTGAAGCCCTTGACGTGCGTCTCGTAGATGACGGTGTCGCTCCACGACGTACGCGGGTGCTTGTCGTCCTCCCAGTCGAAGCGGTGGTCGACCACCAGGCACTTCGGGATGGCGGGCGACGAGTCCTCGTCGTCGGGCTCGTAGTCGGCGTCCTCGGAGCCGTCCGGGGTGTACGGCAGCACCTGTGCCTCGTCCCAGTCGACCTCGCCCTCGATCGCCTTGGCGTACGGGTCGATGAGCAGCTTGCGCGGGTTGAAGCGCAGGCCGTCGTCGGGCTCGTAGGGGCCGTGGACGCGGTAGCCGTAGCGCTGCCCGGGGTGGACGCCGGGCAGGTAGCAGTGCCAGTTGTGGTTCGTGATCTGCATGACCTCGACGCGCTCCTCCTCGCCCTCGGCAGAGAAGAGGCACAGCTCGATGCGCTCGGCGTTCTCGGAGAAGATCGAGAAGTTCGTGCCGTCGCCGTCCCAGTCGGGGCCGAGGGGGTAGGGCTGGCCGGGCCACACCCGCCTCGCGGGGTTGGCGATGACCCGAGCCGGGATGATGGGAGCGCTCATCGAGAGTCCATCCTGCCCACCTCGTCCGGGCCCGAACCGGGGGGCCGCGCCGACCGGGCGGCGTACGCTTTGGTTGCAATGCTCTCCGCCCGGCTCTCCGTCGCGATCCTCGCCCTCGCGTGCACCGGCGTCGCCGCCGCGCCCGCGGCCGCCTCACTGGACGGCGCCCCCACCGTGGTGGCCGCCGGGCTCAACACGCCGTGGGATGTCGTGCCGCTGTCCGACGGGCGCACGCTGGTGACCGAGCGCCCCGGCCGCATCCGGGTGATCGGGTCCGACGGCGCGCTGCGGCCGGCGCCCGCGTACTCCGACCCGACCGCACGCAAGTTCCTCGGCCTCGAGCCGCACCCGGACCACGCCCGCAACGGGCTGCTGTACCTCTACGTCAGCCGCCCGTCGGGCAGCAGCGTCGTGCGCCTCAAGGACACGGGGACGGAGCTGGTGCTCGACCGGGTCGTCTTCCCGGGGCCGATCGCCACCGACGCCAGCCACGACGGCGGGCGCATGCGCTTCGGCCCCGACGGCAAGCTCTACGTCACCACGGGGGACATCCACGACCCGGACCTCCCGCAGGACCGCCAGTCGCTCAACGGCAAGATCCTGCGCCTCAACGACGACGGCTCGGCGCCGCTCGACAATCCCTTCGTCGGCGAGGGCGGCAACGCCTCGTTCGTCTGGTCGACGGGTCACCGCCACCCGCAGGGCCTGGCCTGGGACGAGCGCGGGCGGCTGTGGCAGACCGAGCACGGCCCGAGCGGCGAGCAGTACGACCCCGTCAAGTACCCGGGCGGCGCCGGGCGCTGCTGCCGCGACGAGCTCAACCTCATCGTCCGGGGCGGCAACTACGGCTGGCCGGTGATCTCCGGCGGCGACACGCGGCCGGGCCTGATCGCGCCGGTGGCGCAATCGGGCACGAGCGTCGCCTGGGCGCCCGGCGGACTGGCCTTCGCAGGCGACGGCAAGCTCTACGCGCCGATGCTGCGCGACGTGCACCTGCGGCAGTTCACGCTGGACGCCGGCGACGGCGTCGCGTCGCAGCAAGCGCTCTACCGCGGGACGTTCGGCCGGCTGCGCGCCGCCTCCTACGACCCGTGCCGCACCGCGCTCTGGTTCACCGCCGACGGGGCGAGCGCGGCGGTCCACCGCGTGGCCGTCGGCCTGGAGGGCCGCCCGGCGGCCGGCTGCGGCGGCGCCGCCGCCCCGATGGCGCCCCGGAGCCCCAGCCCCGCGGCAGCTCCGGGTGCGGCAGCTCCGGGGGTGGC
>CADCVR010000070.1 GCA_902806205.1 uncultured Solirubrobacteraceae bacterium
GGTTGGCGACGGGCTGCGCGACGACCCGGCGCGGGGCGCCCGGAGCGGACGGGACGCTCGGATGCCCTTGCAGCTCGGCCGTCCGCTCGGGCGCGCGGCCGGCCCAGTCACGCAGGCGCTTGAGCTCCCGGGCCTGCCCGAAGTAGAGGAGGGAGAGCACGGCGAGGCCGAGGATCGACGCCAGCCCGGCGTAGGCCCCGGCGTCCTTGATCTGCTCGGACACCTGAAGGGCGGCGGTGACTACCAGCATGAACTCAGCGATTCTAGGCCGAAGGGCGGCGGGGCGTGATGGACGCGGTGCAGGCTCACAGCGACCGGGCGGACGGAGCGAGGTCCGGCGCGGCGCGCACGGAGGACAGTTCGGCGACCTTCGCGGCCAGCCCGGCAGCATCCCCCTCGAGCACCAGAAGCTGGATCTGGTCGAACATCTCAGCCACGGCACCCGGGTTGAGTCCGTCGCGCTCGGCGCGCGAGATCTTCTCCGCGGGGGTGGGCTGCACGCGCTCGTAGGGATTGAAGAGCGCCTCGTCGAGCTTCTCCCCGGCCCGCCGACCGATGATCTCGATGGCGATGTCCTTCTCCGCCTCCAGGCCCGACAGCTCGATCATGGCCTTCGCCAAATCCATGATCCGGACGGGCTCGCCCATGTCGAGCACGAAGACCTCGCCGCCCACACCGAGGTTGCCCGCACGGATGATGAGCTGCACCGCCTCGGGGATCGTCATGAAGTAGCGCTGCATGCGCTCGTCGGTGAGGGTCACCGGCCCGCCCCTCGCGATCTGGCGACGAAAGATCGGTACGACGGAGCCGCTCGAGCCGAGCACGTTGCCGAAGCGCACGGCGGCGAAGCGCGTGCCCGGCCAGCGCTGCTCGGCCTCCTCGACGGCGAACTCCGCCAGGGCCTTGGAGGCGCCCATCACCGTCGCGGGTTGCACCGCCTTGTCCGTGGAGACGAGCAGGAAGCGCTCCACGCCGTACTCGCCGGCGACCTGGGCGAGCAGCCGCGTGGCCAGCGCGTTGTTGCGCACCGCCTCGACCGGATTGAGCTCCATGAGGCCGACGTGCTTGTAGGCGGCGGCGTGGAAGACGACCGACGGGCGCTGCGCGGCGAACACCTCGCGCATCCGCTCGCCCTCCTTGCAGTCGGCGAGCACCGCGGCCAGGATGCTCGGCTGGACGTGGCGGTCGTCCTCGAGCTCGCGCTGGATCCGAAAGAGGTTGTCCTCCGCGTGGTCGACGAGCACCAGGCGCCGTGGCGCGACGCGCGCGATCTGACGGCAGAGCTCCGCCCCGATCGAACCGCCCGCGCCCGTGACCATCACGACCTTGCCTTCGAGGTAGCGCCCGACGCGGTCGATGTCCATGTGCACCGCCTCGCGCCCGAGGACATCCTCGACCTGCACCTCGCGAACCTGACGGACGACGTTCGGGCCGCCCTGCAGCAGCTCGAAGACCGTCGGCAGCGTCCGCACGGGGATCCCGCGCTCACGGCACGCACGCACGACCTTGGAGCGCAGGGTGCCCGGCGCCGACGGGATCGCGATCGTGACCTCGTCGGGCTTCACCTCGTCGAGGATGTCGACGAGGTCCTCCGTCGTCCCGAGCACGCGCACGCCGTCGACCCGCTGGCGCCGCTTGAGCGGGTCGTCGTCCACGAAGCCGACCGGGTTGAGCCCCAGCTCCGGGTTCCGCACGACCTCGCGCAGGACGAGCCGGCCCCCGTCGCCCGCGCCGACGATCAGGATGCGGCGCGCGTCGGGCTTGGCGCGGAAGCCGCGCAGAGGCCGCTCGTAGACGGCGTGGGCGACGAAGCGCGCGCCCCCGACGAAGAACAGGGTCAGCAGGAAGAAGAACGCGAGCACCCCGGGCGGGACCGACACCGTGACGTCACCGCCGACCCGCGAGGGCAGCGTGACCGGGTGGAGGACCACCGCGTAGGCGGCCATCGCCAGCGTCGAGACGATCAGGGCCTGGACGATCTGCACGTAATCCCGCTGCCCCGTGTAGCGCCACCACTTCTGGTAGAGCCGGAACGCCGAGAAGATCACGACGCTCATCGCGACGGTGGGCAACAGCGTCGCCCACAGCAGATCCCCGTAGCGCGGCGGGATCTCCGTGTCGAAGCGCAGCCGGTAGGCCAGCACCACCGAGACGGCGACGAGTACGGCATCCATCGCGACCTGCGGAACGGAGTGCCGGTACAGCGGGAAAGCCGCGCGAGGACGCAGGCGCACGCGCGGAAGTCTAGGCGGCGGTGAGGACGAGACGAACCGACGGGAGCCGCTCCCAGCATCGCAGTCAGCCCACGGCGTCCCGAATCGCTTCCACGACCTCCTCGATCTGGTCGCGGGTGATCGCCGCGGACATCGGGATCGCCAGGTGCGTACGCGCCGCCTCCGCGGTGCCCGGAAGCCGGAGGTCGCCATGCTCTGCGGCGAAGACGGGTTGCCGGTGGATCGGGACGCGGTAGTACCCCCGGGCGCCGATCCCGCGCTCCGCCAGCCGCGCCGCCAGCGCGTCCGGCTCGGGCACGCGGACGACGTACAGCCCCCACGCCGGCCGGGAGCCGTGCGTCGGCTCGGGGAGGGTCGCGTGGCGGCCGAGCCCCGCCGCGGCGTACCAGGTTCCCGCGGCCCGCCGGTGGTCGGCCCAGCCGTCGAGCTTGGGCAGCTGAACGCGGAGGATCGCGGCCTGCAGCTCGTCCAGGCGCGAGTTGTAGCCCACCTCGGTGTGCGTGACCCTGTCCGCAGCTCCGTGGAAACGCAGGGTGCGCACGCGTTCGGCCAGGGCGGCGTCGGAGGTGGTGATCGCGCCGCCGTCCCCGAAGGCGCCGAGGTTCTTGCTCGGGTAGAACGAGAACGTCCCGATCGCCCCGAGGTTCCCTGGGCGCCCCTCGGCGGCCAGTGATCCCGCCGCCTGCGCGACGTCCTCCACCACGGGCAGGCCGAGGTCCTCCTCGATCTCCCTCACGGGGGCGACGTTGCCGAACAGGTGCACCGCCACGACGGCCTTGGTGCGCGGGGTCACCGCCGCGCGCACGCTCTCCAGCGTCAGGCAGCTCGTGGCAGGGTCGATGTCGCAGAAGACGGGGCGCGCGCCGGTCGGCGGGATCGCCTCGCCGCTGGCAAAGTAGGTGAAGGAGGGCACCACGACGTCGTCGCCGGGCCCGACGCCGAGCGCCCGCAGCGCGATCGTGATGGCCTCGGTGCCGTTGGCGACGCCGACCGCGTGCGTCGTGCCGGTGTAGGCGGCCCACTCCTCCTCGAAGGCGGCGACCTGCGGCCCGAGGATCCACCGGCGCGTCGCGAGGACGTCGTCGATGGCGGCACGGAGGGCGGGGCGCAGCAGCTCCAGCGGCGTGGACGGATCGAAGAGGGGCACCGCCATTCGCCGGACACCGTACCCCGCTACCCTGCCCCGGCGTGCTCCTCGCCCTCGCCAGCGTCGTGGTGGTCCTCGGGTCCATCACCGACCCCATAGTGGAGTTCGCGGTCGGCGTGGTCGGCGACCTCGGCCTCGTCGGGATCTTCATCCTGATGGCGCCCGAATCGGCGTGCATCCCGATTCCCTCCGAGGCGACGATGCTCTTCGCGGGCTTCAACGTGTCCGACGGCAGGTACTCGCTGTGGGCCGCCGTGCTCGTCGCGAGCGTCGCGAACCTCGTGGGCTCGTGGGTCGCCTACGCCGTCGGCTACTACGGGCGCACCAGCGTGCTCGAGAAGCATGCGAAGAAGCTGCACGTCAAGCCGTCGTACCTGACCTGGGCCGACCGCTGGTTCGAGAAGTACGGCGACGCCGCCGTCTTCTTCTCGCGGATGCTTCCGATCGTGCGGACGTTCATCTCGCTGCCGGCCGGCGTGGCGCGGATGCCGCTCCTGCGCTTCAGCGTCCTGACCTTCGCGGGCGCGGTGCCGTGGAACTTCGGGCTGACGATCGCGGGCCGCGAGGCCCGCGACAACTGGACGGACATCAAGGACAAGCTGCACTACGTCGACTACCTCGTCGTGGTGATCATCCTCGCCGCCGCGGCGTACCTCCTCGTGCGCTTCGTCAAGCACCGCCGCGGCCGCGCACGGCCGGCGGTCGATGCCGCCTGAAGGCCTGTCGCTTCCCCTCCGTCACGCCCTCGCGCTCGGCGGGCTGCACGGCCCGGCCGAGCTGCTTCCCGTGTCGAGCTCGGCGCACGTCACGCTCGTGCCCTGGCTCGCGGGCTGGCCCTATGAGGACCTCGACCCCGAGCTGCGCAAGGCGTTCGAGGTCGCGCTCCACGCGGGCACCGCGGCCGCCCTGCTGGTGGCGCTGCGCCGAGAGGTCGAAGACGCGGCGCGCGGCTTCGACCGCCGGCGCGCGACGCTGGTGACCCTCTCCTTCCTGCCACCGGCGGTGGCCGGCTACACGCTCGAACGGCCGATCGAGCGCCGGCTGGGGACCCCGCGCTCCATCGCCGCCGGGCTCGTGCTCGGGAGCGTCGCGATGGCCGTGGCCGACGCCCGCGGCGGCACGCGGCGACCGCGCCAGCAGGCGGGAGCGCTCGACGGGCTGCTGCTCGGCCTCGCGCAGGCATGCGCGCTGGTCCCGGGGGCCTCGCGCAACGGCATGACGCTCGCGGCCGCCCGCGCGCGGGGCTTCGGCCGCGAGGACGCCAACGCGCTCTCCCGCCACGTGGCGCTGCCGGTGATCGTCGGCGCCTCGGCGCTCAAGGGCGCCCGGCTGGCGCGCCGCGGCCTGCCGCCCGGCATGGGCCTGCGCTTCGCCGCGGGCGCCGGCGCCTCCTTCGCCTCGACGCTCACCTCGACGTGGCTCATCCGCCAGGTGGAGCGCGATCGCTCGCTCGCGCCCTACGCGGCCTACCGCACGGCGCTCGCGCTGATCGTGCTGGCGCGGGCACGGCGCGGCTGAGCGACACGCGCCCGGCCGGTCGGGGAAGCTGTGAGACGATGCGGGTCGCAGTCCTCTCCGACGTCCACGGCAACCTCCCGGCGCTCGACGCCGTCCTCGCCGACCTCGCGGGCGAGCGGGTCGGGCTGGTGGTCAGCGGCGGCGACGTCTGCGCCGGCCCGATGCCCGCGGAGGCGCTCGGGCGGCTCGTCGCGCTCTCGGAGACGCTGCCGATGCTGTGGGTCATGGGCAACGCGGACCGGGAGGTCATCGGGGCGTGGGACGGGAGCCTTCCCGAGGACCGCGACGATCCCGCCGCGCGTGCCGCGCACTTCGCCGCGGCGCGACTCGACCGGCGCGCCCGCGACCTCCTCGCCTCCTTCGCGGTCAGCCTCGCCGCCGACGGGGTCCGCTACTGCCACGGCTCGCCGCGCTCGGACACCGAGATCCTCACCGCCGCGAGCTCGCGGCGACGGGTCGACGCCGCCCTCGCGGGGACCGGCGAACGGCTCGTGGTCCACGGCCACACCCACCACCAGTACGACCACGGGCGCCTCGCGGGCGCCGGCTCGGTCGGCATGCCCTACGAGGGGCGGGCGGGCGCGTTCTGGGCGCTGGTCGACCACGGCCGCGTGGAGCTGCGCCGGACGGCCTACGACGTCGAGGCGGCAGCCGCGGCGATCCGGGCCTCGGGCTACCCCGACGCCGAGGATCTCCTCCTGGAGTCGCTGCTCGATCCGATCCCGCGGCGCGAGGCGCTCGCGGTCTTCGAGGCGCAGGCGGAAGGCTGAGCGCAGGGGGCGAAGATCACAGCGTGGGGCTTAGTGATCCCGATGGGACCGTCAGACCCCACGCAGCGCTACCTCGCCGTCGTCGACTGGGCGGCGTGGCACTTCGGCGTCGTCTCGCGGACGGAGCTCGCGGTCCTCGGCGTCCCCTCGACGACAATCGCCTCGTGGCTGCGGACAGGGCGCCTGCAGCGACTGCATCCCGGCGCGTTCGCCGTCGGCCACACGGCGCTGCGGCGTGAGGGCCGATGGCGTGCGGGGGTCCTGGCCACCGGTGGCGACACCGCGCTCAGCCACCACACCGCAATGCTCGTGCTCGGCCACTGGGTCCCCGAGCACGACGGCATCCACCTGACGACCCGGCGCGAGGCCCGCGACCGGGGGTTGCGCCTGCACCGCTCGTCGCTGGCGCCGGAGGACCTCACGCTCCGCCACGGCCTGTGGGTCACCTGCCTGGAGCGCACGCTGATCGACCTCGCCGACCTCCTCATCTGGCACGAGCCGGCGGCCGTCGCCGACCGGCTGTGGACGCTCGACGTCCCCGCGCTGCGGGGAGCGCGCGAGCGCTCCGGGCGGCGGATGGGGCGCGGTCGCAGCCGCCAGCTCATCGAGCGCGAGGAGCCTCACACGCGGTCGGAGTTCGAGCGGGAGTTCCTGCGGTTCCTGGGGCGCCACGGCCTTCCGCGACCGACCAGCCTCAACGAGTGCGTCGACCGCTTCATCGTCGACGCCGTCTACGCCGACGCGGCTCTGGCCATCGAGCTCGACGGGCGCGCCTACCACGCGCGGCGCCGGGCGATGAAGCACGACCGCGGCCGCGACGCCGACCTGCAGATCTTGGCTACCGCGTCCTGCGGCTCGTCTGGGAGGACCTCTACCCGGAGCAGGCGCCCGAGACGATCCGCCGGCTGACGCGGCTCCTCGGCCTGCGTGGGGCCCGATGGCACCGATCGGATCACCAGGCCCCACGCTGGACTGCCCTGCCCGTCAACCGGCGGGTGTGGCAGCATCACCGCCGATGAGTGACGCCTACGCCGCCGCCGGCGTCGACACCGGTCGGGCCGACGCGGGCGTCGGGGCCCTCGTCAGTGTCCTGAAGACGATCGAACTCGACCGGCCCAGCGCTTCCGTCCTGCCGAGCGGCCACTACGCCAGCGTGCTGCGCGTGGCGGAGAACCTCGGGATCGCGTTCTCTACGGACGGCGTCGGCTCCAAGCTGGTGCTCGCCGAGCAGGCCGACCGCCTGGAGACCGTCGGCATCGACTGCGTCGCGATGAACGTCAACGACATCGTCTGCGTGGGCGCCGAGCCGATCGCCCTGGTCGACTACCTCGCCGTGGAGCAGGCCGACCCGACCGCGCTCGCGCGCATCGCCCAGGGCCTGAAGATCGGCGCGCAGGCCGCGAACATCGAGATTCCCGGCGGCGAGCTCGCGGTGCTCCCGGAGCTCATCCGCGGCCACCCGTCGCCCCACGGCTTCGACCTCTGCGGGACGGCCTTCGGCACCGTCGCGCTCGACGCGATCGTCACGGGCGCGGAGGCGCGCCCGGGCTGCGCCATCGTCGGCCTCCCGGCGAGCGGATGCCACTCCAACGGCTACACGCTCGCGCGCCGCGCCGTCCTCGAGCAGGGCGGCCACCGGCTCGACGACACGCCCGTGGAGCTCGCCGGCGCCTCCGTGGTGGACGCGCTGCTGGAGCCCACCGTGATCTACGTGCGCGGAATCGTCGCCCTTCTGCGTTCGGGCGTCCCCGTCTGCGCACTGGCGCACATCACCGGCGGGGGACTGACGAACCTCCAGCGCCTCGCCGGTGATCGCCTGGGCTGGCGCATCGAGCGGCCGCTGCCGGTGCCGCCGATCTTCGATCTGATCGCCCGGGGGGGAAACGTCCCGGCCGCCGAGATGTGGGAGGTGTTCAACATGGGCTGCGGCTTCGTCGCCGTCGTGCCGGAAGCCCGCGCCGACGAGGCGGTCGCGCTCCTCAGGGCCTTCCACCCGGGCACGGCGCGCGTCGGCACCGTGACCGACGAACGCGGCACGGTGACCGTGCCGTCCCTCGGCCTGCACTACGGCAAGGGGCCTGCTGACCCATAGCCGGGTGTGAACAGCCGGGTGGGCGCAGGGAGCCGCCTCGCCCATGCCGGGGCGCCGCGGAGTGGTTTCCCGTGGCCGTTCGGCGCGTCCTGGGCACGTCACCTAGATGATTGATTGCACGAGGTGGTCCCGTCGATCGGCGGTTCGGGTGGATGGCTGACGCCGCACGATTTCCGCAGCCGATCCTGTACGGATCGGCAAGGGATCGGGTGGTGTCAGGTGCCAGCCGAAACGTCGAGCGGGCGGCACCGAATCCGTGGAATCACTCATCTAGCGCGGGCCGGCCGGCGGGTCGCCCGCGGTCGACCCCTCGTCCTCGCCGGCGGCGCCGCGGGCATCCGGTGCCGAGCGCGGCGGGTGGGACTCCTCGTCGGCGGGCTTGGCGTCCCAGGCGTCCGGGTCGAGGTCCGGGCGCTCGATCGTCTCGTCGGCCCGGCTCAGCTCCGTGCCGGTCAGCCCGCCCGTGCCGCCCCCCTGGCCGACCTGCGGCTCCTGCTCGCTATGGCTCATGAGCGGCACGTACCCGGTCGCGCGGCCCTCACCCGCCTCCAGCGCCGCCAGAGGGCAGAGACGTGAGCTAGGTGCCCTCGACGCGCGCCTTGAACTCCGCGGGGCGCCCGTTGACCATCACGTCGGTGAGCTTGCCCTCCACGGGCCCCCGGATGAGCATGCCGAGCACCCGGCCCGGGTCGCCGTCCAGCGTGTAGGTGACCCGCGTGCGGTCGCCGCCGAGGTCCTCGAGCACCCACGCGCCGTCGAGCCGCTTCAAGTCGCCCTTCTCCTGCGTCCACGAGACGCGCGTGGGCTCCTCGTAGACGAAGCGCACGATCGTCTTGACCATGCGCACCTTGGCGTCCGACGTCGTCTCACAGCGCGACGGGCGGCCCTCGGCGTCACGATCGAGCACCTTCATCGCCTCCAGCCCCTTCTGCCACTCCGGTGCGCTCTCGACGTCGGCCGCGATCGCCCAGCAGGCCGTGATCGGCGCGTCGACCTCGATGCTCTGCGAACCTCCGAGCTGTGCCATGGCGCGAGCCTAGCGGCAGCGCAGCGCCCAGGACACACCGGCGCCTGACGACCTGACGCCGCCGTCAGGCGAGCGCCTCGAGCGCCCGGTCCACGTCCGCCGTGGTTGTCGTGAGGTGACACGAGAGCCGCACCTGCCCCGCGCGGACCGAAGCGCGGACACCAGCTGCGGCCAGGCGAGCCGTGGCGTCCGGGCGCTCGGTGACCACGATGGCCGACGGGCGGCCGGGGTCGGGTTGCCCCAGCCCGGTGCGCAGCCGTGAGGCGAGGGCTAGGTTGTGCGCGCCGACCGCCGCTGGGCCGATCTCGGCGAGCAGCTCGAGCGCCGGCGCGGCACCGGTCCAGCACAACCACGCGGGCGAGAGGTCGAGCTGGCGCGCGCCCGCGGCGAGCCGCAGCGGCGCGCCGTAGCAGGATTCCCACGGCTGCTCGCCCGCGTACCAGCCCGCGGCCTGGGGGACGAGCTCCTCGAGGGCGTCGGGCCGCACCGACCACAAGGCGACGCCGCGCGGGGAGAGCAGCCACTTGTAGGCCGCGGCGACGACGTGGTCGAACCGGGAGCCGGCGAGCTCCTGCCAGCCGCAGCCGTGGGTGACGTCGAGGAAGACGCGGGCGCCGTGGTGGGCGGCCGCCGCGGCCAGCGCGTCGAGATCCGCGACGCGCCCGTCGGCGGACATGACCGACGAGACGGCGACGAGGTCGGTGGTCGCGTCGATCGCCGCCGGGATCTCCTCGAGCGGCACGGAGCGAACCGTCACACCCCGGTCGGCCTGGACCACGAACGGCCAGAGCACCGAGGTGAAGTCACCTTCGGCGCAGAGGACCCGGGCGCCGGCCGGCAGGCTCCCGGCCACCACACTCGCGAAGACCGAGACCTGGGCGCCGATCGCGACCGAGTCGGGCGGGACGCCCGTGAGGGTGGCGAAGGCGGCGCGACAGCGGGCGACGTCCGCGTCGCAGACCGCCACGTCGAGCCGTCCGGCGGCCCACTCCTCGAGCGCCGCGCGCATCGCCGCGATCGTCGCCCGCGGCGGCAGCCCGGCCGTCGCGGTGTCGAGGTGGCCTGGGACGCGCTCGAACGCGGCATCGACGCGGGCGTTCAGCGGCTTGGCTGCGGCGGGCATGGAGAACATCGTCCCAGGCTCACCCCGCCCGCCACAACTCGCCCGAGCCGAGCCGCTCGGGCCGCGCCCGGAACTCGAGCGCCAGGCGCCACAGCTCCCCCGTGGCGCGCAGCGGCGCGAGGTCGCAGAGCGCGGCGACCTCGGGTGCCGCCAGCGGTCCGTGCGCGACGAGCGCCTCCTCCACCGCCGGCGGCGTCCAGCCGGGCTCCGCGCCCGCGGCCACGAGCGCGGCCCGGAGCCCCTCGGCCTCCACACGCGACCCCCCGACGAACAGGTGATGGCTGCCGGCGTCGTGCTCGCGCGCCCAGTCGAGGTCGGTGCCCAGGGCCTCGACCGTCGCGCTGGAGTCCAGCGCGTAGCCGAAGCCCACCGGGTCGAGCCCCGGCACCTCGCGCGCCGCTGCGAGCAGCGCGTCGCGCGTGTCGGGTCGCCGGCGCCGCAGCACGAAGCCCTCCCGCAGCACCCGGAGAAGTGCGCCGTCGCGGTGCTGCTCGCGCGCCGCGATGACCGCGAGGCAGGCGGGAAACGTGGAGCGCGGCGCCTGGCTCAGCCAGCCCCGCGCGTCGACGGGCATCCCGCTCGCGGCGCCCGCCTCGAGCAGCTCCCGGGCAAGCCGCACGGGATCGTCCACCGTACGGGCCAGGCCGCCCATCCGGAAGGTGAATCGCACCCCGGCGCCGAACTGCACGATGACGCGCCGCACGTGCGGCTCGGCCGCCCACCCCTGCGGCGACGCCGGATCGGTGACGTAGGTGACCTCGACTGCCACAAGCACCACAATATGTCCGTGAGCTCCCCCGTCGGCACCCTGCTCTCCGGGCGATACCGACTCGACGCCCAGATCGGCACGGGCGGGATGTCGATGGTCTTCCGCGCCTTCGACACGGTGCTGGAGCGCCAGGTGGCGATCAAGCTCATGCACCATGCCACCGACGCCGACGCCGACCAGCTCGAGCGCTTCCGGCGGGAGGCGCGGGCCGTCGCCCAGCTGAACCATCCGCACGTCGTCGGGGTGATCGATGCCGGCGAGGACGGCCAGGGCGGGGCGTTCATCGTCCTGGAGTACATCGAGGGAGAGACGCTGAAGGACCGCATCCGCCGCCATGGCCGCCTGCCCGTCCCGGAGGCGATCGCCTACGCCATCGAGATCGCGCGGGCGCTCGGAGCCGCGCATGACCAGGGGATCGTCCACCGCGACGTCAAGCCGCAGAACGTCCTGATCAACGAGGAGGGCTCGGCGAAGGTCACCGACTTCGGCATCGCGCTCACGCTCGACCAGGAGGGCCTGACCGCCGACGGCCGCGTCCTCGGCACGACGGACTACGTCTCTCCGGAGCAGGCGCTGGGCCATCCCGTCACGGGCCAGTCCGATCTCTACTCGCTCGGCGTCGTGCTCTACGAGATGCTCACGGGCGAGGTCCCGTTCGGGGGCGAGAACCAGGTCGCGGTCGCGATGAAGCACGTCCGAGAAGCGCTGCCCGACGTCCAGGTCCGCCGTCCGGAGGTCTCGAGCCGGCTGGCGGCGATCGTCGACCGGGCGACCGCGAAGGATCTCGAGGTCCGCTACGCCGACGACGCCGAACTGTGCGCCGATCTCGAGGAGGTCCTGGCCATCGAGGTCGCCCGCTCGGGGCAGGCCACGGGCGAGGCGACGGCGGTCCTGCGTACGCTGCCGCCGCGCGCCCGGCGGCGCGTGCCGCAGCGCATCCTGCATCCCGGGCGCCTCGGGCTGGGGGCGCTGGGGTTCGTGGTCGTGATCGTCGGGCTCGCCGTCGCGCTCGGCGGCCAGGCCGAGCGCGGCACCGGCACCCCGAAGCCACGGCCCGGGGTCGCCGCCCCCACGGGCTCCGAGGGCGTCTCGCTCAAGCAGTCCGGCGCCCGCGACTTCGACCCGCTGGGCGACGACGAGGAGCACCGCGAGGAGGTCAAGCTCGTCGTCGACCGGGACCCGAACACGGCCTGGAGCACCGAGACCTACGACGCCGGGGCACTGGAGCAGAAAGGGGGCGTCGGCGTCTTCGTCGACGCGGTGCCGGCCGCGGCGGCGGTCCGCATCGACATCCTCACCCCGACGCCGGGCTGGCGAGGCCAGGTCTACGGCGCCAAGCCCGGCGCCCCGCCCGAGAAGCTCGAGGACTGGGTCCCGCTCACCGACATCGGCGAGGCCCGCGGCACGAACGAGCTCGAGCTCGACGGGACGCGATACCGCTACTTCCTCGTGTGGATCGAGCAGCTGCCGCCCGACGAGCGCTCCGTGGAGATCTCCGAGATCTCGCTGCTGCAGCGGCGATCGTGATCCCACCTCGGGGTCACCTCGCCTCCTCAGGGCAGGCGTCTTCCGGCCCTAGTACCGGTGCGCGGCTCCAGCGCTGAAGCGCGCCAGCGCGATCTGGCAGAGCTCGTCCATGAGCGCCGGATACTCGAGGCCGGAGTGTCCCCAGAGGACGCCATAGACGCTCGTGACCGTCTGGCCCGGCATCGTGTTCAGCTCGTTGAGCAGGACGTCCTCGCCGTCGACGAAGAAGTCCGCGCGCGCGAGGCCCGAGCAGCCCGCCGCCCTGAACGCAGCCGCGGCCAGCGCGCTCACCCGCGCCGCAGCGGCCCCGGAGATCCGCGCCGGCACCTGCAGCTCCATGCCGCCCGGCTCGTACTTGGCGGCGTAGTCGTACCACTCGCTCGTGAGGCAGATCTCCCCCGCGACGCTCACCCGCGGCGCGTCCGTCGGCCCGAGGACGGAGCACTCCACTTCGAGCGCCCCGGGAGGCGCGCCGGCCTCGATGATCACCCGCGGGTCATGGGCCCACGCGTGCGACAGCGCGGCGTCGAGCTCGGGGTGGGCGACGACCTTCACGATGCCGACCGAGGAGCCCAGCCGCGCGGGCTTGACCCACAGCGGCAGACCGAGGTCCCGGACGTCCGGGACCGGCTCGCCCGCCAGCGCCAACCGGTAGTCGACCTGCGCCATCCGGGCGCGGGCCATCAGGTCCTTGAAGACGACCTTGTCCATGCAGACCGCGCTCGCGAGCACGCCCGACCCGACGTAGGCGACTCCCAGCAGCTCGAGCAGTCCCTGCACCGTGCCGTCCTCCCCGAAGGGGCCGTGGAGCCCGGGAAACACGACGTCGCACCCGAGCAGCCCCCGCCCCGGGCGCAGCGCGAGCTCGTTCCCGCCACTCCACCACGTGCCGTCCCGCGCGACCTCGACGGCCACGACGTCGTGTCCCGCGGCGGCCAGGCCGTCGCGTACGGAGGCGGCCGAGCTCAACGAGACGTCATGCTCGGAGGAACGCCCTCCGCCGAGGACGGCGACCCTCACGGGCCGGTCGTCCCGGTGGTGCCCGTTCCGTCACCACCGGGAACGATGCCGGAGTCGTCGAAGTCACCGACCGTGATGGTGACCGTCGAGCCGCGCTCGGCCTCGCCCGAGGACGGCGACTGCGCGAGCACCTTCCCGTCGTCGTCGGGATCGGTGGTCGCGCGCTCGCGCCGGCGGACCTCGAAGTCCCGCCTGGCGAGCACGCCCGTGGCCTCCGCCTCCGTCTTCCCCGTCACGTCGGGCACCGCCGTCGTGCTCGGCTCCGACGCCACGGTGATCGTCACCGTCGAGCCCTGCGCGCGCTGCTGGCCGGCCGCCGGATCCTGCCCGACGACGGTGCCGGGATCGACGTCACCGCGCTCCTCCTCACGCACCGCGACCTTGAACCCCGCGGCCCGGAGCGCCTCGCTCGCGGCGTCCCGCCCTTGGCGCAGCACGTTGGGCACCCGCGTCGACTCCGGGCCGCTGGAGACCGTGAGCGTCACCTGCTCTCCACGCTCGAGGCGCTGGCCACCGTCCGGGGAGGTGGAGATCACGCGGTTGACTGCGACGTCGGTGCTCGGCTGCTCGGTCTCCTCGACGCGGAAGCCGAGGTCCGTGAGGGCCTTGCGCGCCGCCCGCCGGCCCCTGCCGACGAGCTCGGGCACCGTCGCCTCCCCGGGACCGGTCGAGACCGTCAGGGTGATCGTGGCGCCCTCGTCGACCTCGGCGCCGGGCGCCGGGTTCTGCCCGATGACGGTTCCCGCCTCCTGCCGGTCGGCCTTGGGCACCGTGTCGGTGTCGAAGCCGCGGTTGCGCAGCGTCACCTCCGCCTCGGCCTGCGGAGCGCCGATCACCCCCGGGACGGCCACCTGCTTGCCCGACACGAGGAGGAGCGCACCGACGACCGCGGCCGCCACGACCAGCCCCGCCAGCAACGGGATCCACCAGCGCCGGCGCTCGGGCGCCATCGGGGCCACGAGGGGCTGCGGTGGGAAGGCGTAGGACTCGGAGACCGGCCTGACAGGCTGGACGACCTCGGTCGCCGGGGCCAGGGCGGTCACCGGTTCGGCGCCGTTGGCCTCGCTGGTCACGCCCGTCGCCGCCACGCCGATGCCACTCTCCCGGCCCGCGGCCTCGAGGGCGGCGGCGAACTCGTCGGCGTCGTCGAAGCGCCGGGCGGGCTCCTTCTCCAGCGCCCGCAGCACGACGCGCTCGAGCTGCGGGGTGACGGCCGGGTTGAGGACGGAGGGTTGCGGCGGCGTCTCGGCGACCTGCTTGAGCGCGATCGCCACCGCGGAGTCACCCTCGAAGGGCAGGCGGCCGGTGAGCAGCTCGAAGAGCAGGATCCCGATGGAGTACAGGTCGGACTGGGCGGAGACCGGCAGGCCCTGCGCCTGTTCGGGGGACAGGTACTGGGCGGTACCCATGATCGAGCCCGTCTGCGTCATGTCCGACGCGCCGGCGCGCGCGATCCCGAAGTCCGTGACCTTCGCGCGCCCCTCCGCGTCGACGATGACGTTGTGCGGCTTGAAGTCGCGATGGATGATCCCGCGCTTGTGGGCGAAGCGCGCGGCCCTCAGGATCTGGATCGTGAGCTCGATCGCCCGCTCCGGCGGCAGCGGCCCCTCCTGCGTGACGACCGTCTTCAGGGTCTGCCCGTCGACGAACTCCATCGCGATGTACGCGGTGTCCTGGTACTCGCCGCGGTCGTAGACCGAGACGACGTTCTGGTGCTGAAGGCCGGCGGCGCTCGACGCCTCACGACGGAAGCGCTCCAGGAACTCCTCGTCCTCCGCGAAGCGCCCGTAGAGCATCTTCAGCGCGACCTTGCGCCCGAGCTGGAGGTCCTCGGCCATGTAGACCTCGGCCATGCCCCCCGCGCCGACGCGGCGCTCCACCGCGTAGCGCCCGTCGACGATCGTCCCGCTCTCCAGCCGCGCGCTCATCCCCGGCCCTTCCTCAACAGCGTTTCCATGACGTCCCGTGCGATCGGCGCGGCGATCTCGCCACCGAAGCCCGGCACGTCCTGCACGTTGACCGCGATGGCCACCCGGGGGTCGCGGCTCGGGGCGAACGCGATGAACCAGACGTCGTTGATCTTCTTGCCGATCTGGGTCTCGGCGGTGCCGGTCTTGCCGGCCACCCGGATCCCGTCGATCTGCGCCGCCGTCCCCGTGCCGCGCTCGACGACGGCCTCCATCATCGTGCGGACCTGCGCGGCGGCGTCCTGCGACATGACCTCACTCTGGACCTGGGGCTCGATCTCCTCCGTGGTGCGTCCCTCTCGGTCGGTGATCCGTTCGGTGATATGCGGCTTCATCAGCGTCCCGCCGTTGGCGACGGCGGCGGCGACCTGCGCCATCTGCATCGCGGTGACGCTCAGCTTGTCCTGCCCGATGCCCATCCGCCCCACGTCGACGAAGCGGCTCGTCGCCGGCAGGAGCCTGCCGTTTCGGTACTCCCCCGAAGCGCTCATCGCGTCCTCGGGGTAGTCGAGCTCGGGCTTCTTCTCGAAGCCGAAGCGCCGCATGTACTTGCGCATCGTCTGCTTCCCGAGGTCCTCGGCGATCTGCGCCCACACCGTGTTGACCGACTTGGCCATCGCGGTGACGAGGTCGACCTGACCGAAGCTCTCGTTGAAGTCGTTGCTCAGCGGCACGCCGGAGATCGGGACGTTGTTGGTCCCGTTCACGCTCGAGTCCACCCGGTACTTGCCCGAGTCCACCGCCGCCGTGGCGGTGACGACCTTCATCGTCGAGCCCGGCGCCTCGCCGAACTGCAGCGCGCGGTTGACGAGCGGCTTACGGGCCTCGTCGGAGTTCAGGGCCGCCAGCGCCTTGGAGCTGCGCACCGCGCCCGGGTCGTAGCCCGGGGTGGAGACCATCACCTGCACGGCACCCGTCCGCGGATCCATGGCGACGGCCGAGCCGCTCTTGCCCGCCTTCGCGATGAGCTCTGCGGCCTGGCGCTGCGCGTCGGCGTCGAGGGAGGTCCGGACGTCCTCGCCCTCGCGTCGTGCGCCCGTGAGCTGGTCGAAGAACGTCGCGATCGAGTTCTTGCGCCCGGAGAGCGGCTCGTTGCGGAACGCCTCCAGCCCCGACTGCCCGAGGTTGAGCTCCGCGCGCGAGTAGCCCACGGGGTGGCCGAACAGTTCGCCCTTCGGGTAGCGCCGGGAGTACACCCCCTCCTGTCCGCGGACGGAGCGCGCGATGACACCGCCGTCGGCGTCGCGGATGATCCCGCGGCGGATCTTCAGCCCGCGCAGCAGCTCGCGCTTGTTCTGGCTGGTCATCTGCGTGTTCAGCTCGTCGGCCCTGACCACCGTCCACCACGACGTGGCCCCGGCGAGCCCGGCGAAGAGCACCATGACCACGACGAACAGTCGGGTGATCGGCTGGTTCACGCCTCCCTCCTGGCCCGGTCGGAGACGAGCAGCAGCAGCGCCAGCAGGATGAAGTTGGCCATGACCGACGAGCCGCCGTAGGAGACGAACGGCAGCGTGACGCCCGTCAGCGGGATGAGCTTGGTCACGCCGCCCACGATGACGAAGACCTGCAGGGCGAAGACGCTCGTCAGCCCGGCCGCGAGCAGCTTGGAGAACGAGTCGCGGGCGAGCATCGCGACCTTGAAGCCACGCTGGACGACCAGGAGGTAGACGAGCAGCAGCGCCAGCCCTCCGGCCAGGCCGAGCTCGTTGACGATCACCGCGTAGATGAAGTCCGTCTGCGGCGCGGGCAGCACCGGTTTGCCGCCCTGGAGCTCGAGCACCGACTGCCCGAAGCCCTGCCCGAGCACCCCGCCGTCGGCCTGGGCGAAGAGCGACTGGGCGAGCTGATAGCTGCCCCCGACGCGCTCGTAGAGCTCCGGGTCGAACGGGTCGCGCCAGGCGGCCACGCGGCTCTCGATCGTCGGGCGCACCTGGTAGAGCAGGTAGGAGCCGGCGGCGAACAGCGCCAGCCCGATCACGGGGAACGACAGCCGGCTGGTCGCGACGTAGAGGATCGCCAGGAAGCCGCCGTAGAACATCACCGACGAGCCGAGATCCTGGATGAAGAAGAGCAGGACCATCGCCGCGCCCCAGATCACGAGCACGGGACCGAAGTGCTTCAGCGGCGGGAGCGTCACGAACAGGAACCGGCGGGCGCCGAGCACGAGCACCTGCCGGGTGTCGCGCAGGTAGCTCGCGAGGAAGATGACGATCGCGAGCTTCGCGAACTCGGCGGGCTGCACCGAGAGCGACCCCAGCCTCACGGAGAGGTACGCGCCGTTCGTCGGCGGGAAGGCCCGCGGAAGCACGAGCAGGACGATCCCGGCCAGTGCGATGAGGTACCGGTAGCGCTCGAGCACCCGGTAATCCGGCAGCCCGATGATCGTCGCCGCGAACATCCCGAGCCCGATGACGAACCACTGCGCCTGCTGGCGTGCCAGCTCGTCGTCGATGCGGTAGATCATCACCAGGCCGAAGCAGGCGAGCACCGCGACGAGCGGGAAGAGGTACGGGTCGGCGTGCTTCAGCCGGAAGCGGATGACGAGGTGCGCCCCGAAGCACAGCCCGAGGAAGATCGCGCCGTAGGTCAGCGAGACGTCGCGCAGCTCGTCCTGGCCCCCGACGCCCTTCAGCGACTCCTGCGAGAGGAAGATCGCCAGGAAGCCCGCGGTGACCAGGAGGCTCGCCGGGATCAGCGCGAAGAGCTCGCGGGTGCGGGCGCTCAAGGCCTGCCTCCCTCCCCCCGCAGGCGACCGAGCTCGATCTGGCGGACGAGGTCCTCCCCGTCCTCGCGGGAGCGAAGCTTGTGCGCGGCGATCGTCTTCTGCGTCGACGCGGCGAGCTGCTTCGTGGCGACTCCGGAGACGAAGTTCGGCGTGTAGAGATCAGCGCCCGCCGGCAGGTCGTAGGGCAGGCCGCGATAGAGGGTGACGAAGCCCTCGTCGTTCGTCCCGACGAAGTACACGCTCTGGATGGCGATGAACGCCGCGAGCAGCACAGGAAGCCCGAAGACGGCGAAGAAGGCGAGGGTGCGAACGACGCTTCCCGCCCGCGAGCGGTCCTTCCCCGGCGGGCTGGTCCCGGCGGGAAGCGGCACCCGTCGCGAGACGGTGTCATCACCGCGAGGGTCGGCCGATCGGCCCGCCGACTGCCCGTGCGACCCGGGTGCAGCGGCGCGTTCGGCGAGCGCGGCGCGGACGTCCGCGGCGGTCAAGCCGCCGCCGACCATCGTCTCCTCCGCCACGGACGGCGACGACATCGCGATCTCCTCGACCCGGAAGAGGACGACGGTGATGTTGTCCCGGCCGCCCGCCGCGTTGGCCGCCTCGACGAGCGCGCGGCCCGCTTCAAGCAGGCTGTCGGCCCCGGCGACGATCTCGCCGACGGCCCGCTCGGGCTTGACCATGTCCGTCAGCCCGTCGGAGCAGATCAGGTAGACGTCGGCGTCCTTCGCCCGCCAGGTGAAGTGGTCGGCCAGCACGTGGGCCTCGGCCCCGAGCGCCCGGGTGACGATGGAGCGCTGGGGGTGCTCCTCCGCCTCCTCCGGCGTGATGCGGCCCTCGCGCATCAGGTCCTCCACGAGCGAGTGATCGCGGGTGAGCCGCTCGAGGCGGCCGTCGCGCAGGCAGTACAGGCGCGAGTCGCCGACGTGGGCGATGGAGAGCTCCTCCTCTCCGAGCCACGCCGTGGTCATCGTCGTACCCATGCCCGCGCGGTCGGCGTCGACCCGGGAACGGTCGTGGATGCGCGTGTTGGCCTCGACCACGAGCGCGGCGAGGCGCTCCTCCGCCGGAGCCGGCCCGTCGGGCAGCCCCTGCTCGAGGACGTCGACGGCGATCTGGGACGCGACCTCGCCCGCGGGGGCACCGCCCATCCCGTCCGCCACGGCGAACAGCGGCGCGCGCACGAACCAGCGGTCCTCGTTGAGCTTGCGGTGACGGCCCGTGTCGGAGACGTGCACGGCCTCGGCGACGCGCAGCACCGCTCAGCGCTCCAGGTAGGTGAACTCGGAGTCCCCGATGCGAACCCGGTCGCCCGGGTGCAGCGGCTGCGGGCCGCTCAGCAGCTCCTCGTTGAGGTAGGTGCCGTTCGTCGAGTTCATGTCCTCCAGGACGACCGCGCCGCCCTGGCGCACGAGCCGCGCGTGGCGTGAGGAGGCGAAGGGGTCCTCGAGGCGGATCTCGGCCTGGTCGCCCCGGCCCAGCACCGCACCCTCCCCGACCTCGTACTCCATCCCCGAGTCGTGCCCGGGCGCGCGCTCGACCACCAGGCGCGGGTCGAGCGCGTCGAGGTCGGGGCGGTGGCCACCCGTCGCGGAGTACAGCCCCGTCGCCTCGCTCACCCCCGCGCCCCGCTGGTCGGAGAGCGACGCGGCGGCACCCCGGCCGACGGCGCGGGAGTCGTTCGCGCGCCGCAGATCCTTCATCGCCGAGCGGGCGATCCACAGCAGGAAGAGGTACAGGACGGCCAGGAAGCCGAACTTGAGCAGGACGGCGATGGGGTCGAGTGCCATCCCCTACTCGACCTCGAACTCCATCGGCACGGTGCCGAGCTCGAGACGGTCGCCGTCGGCGAGCGGGACGGCGCCCGCGGCGGGCCTGCCGTTGACCCGCACGCCGTTGGTGGAGCCGAGGTCGGCGACCGTCCAGCCTGCCGTGGCCGGGCGGATCTCCGCGTGGCGGCGCGAGACGTTCGAGTCGTCCAGCACGATGTCGCATTCGCGCGAGCGGCCGAGCACGCCCCCCGCGGCCGGCACGGGGAGGCGCTTGCCCTCCGCCTGCACGAAGGCGCGCCCGCGGCGCTCGCGGCGCTCCGCGGCGATCGGTTCCTGGATGCGCTCCGCGCTCGAATGGACCATCGTGCGCCCGTGCCCGCCCTGCTCGACGACGTCCGCCCGGGCGGCGGGGCGCACGAGCCGGGCCTGGATGCCGAACTCCCCGAGCCCGAGGCGCTCGTCGGTGTTCCAGGTGATCACGGGCCGCGCGACGAGGGCGTAACGCTCGCGCCGGGCGTGCTCGAGCAGGTGCGTGGCGAGCTCGTCGGCCACCGACTCCTCCATCCCGTCGTAGCGGGCGCGGTCCTCGGTGGAGAGCCAGATGACGTACTCGTTGGGCACGTAGGTGCGCTGGAGGGAGACCGTCTTGTGCTCGTCCATCTCGCGGACCAACTTGCGCGCCAGCTCGACGGGACGGACTTCGGACTTGAAGACGCGGCCGAACGTCCCCTCGACAAGGCCGGCGATCTTGCTCTCGAGGTTGCGCAGGACGCTCATGGGGATTCCGGGGCGGCCGGGGCCGGAGCCGGGGCGCGCCCATGGTACGGCTAACGTCACCCGGGCGCCGCGGGTGACACTCGACGTGGCCGGCCTGCGGCCCGCGCCGCCACGGCGACGAGGGCCGCGAGCACCGCACCGCCGATCAGTCCGTCGGGGTGCGGCGCGCCGCCGGGCCAGGCGAGGGCGGCCGACGCGAGTC
>CADCVR010000071.1 GCA_902806205.1 uncultured Solirubrobacteraceae bacterium
CCCTGGCGGAGCCCGCGCAGGAACTGCAAACCAACCGCAGGAGCTGTCGGCGTTCTCCGCCGGCAGACGCGGAGCGGTTCGTAGCGAGAGCACCGTCGCGTCCGGCCGCACCGGAGTCGGTTCTCATCTGCTGCTCGCCGACGCCCACGCGAGCCCCGCCGCGACAGCGAGGAGGAGCTGGGCGCCCGCCGCGAGCAGGTCGCCGGTCCGCTGGGCGTGCCGGCCGGCGCGGCCGGCGTCATGTCCAGACAGCGCGGCCTCGGTCAAGCGCCGGCCTCATTGGTTGGCGGTTCGGTCGGCGAGGCTGTCACGCCGCGCCTGCGCGTCGAGCGGCTCGGGGGCCATCTCGCGGTCCCGTCGGGCCAGACGACCGTGGGCTTGCAGGAGACCTCCGCGCGGGCCTCGGGTCTCGGTGGCTCACCGTCGAGTGTTCCGGACATGGTGGGATGTCGATCCGCGGCAGCGCCGTTCGTCGTCACTGCACAGACCGGGATCGGCCCGGTCACGACCACCGAGGAGGAAGCCGTGCGCTTCATCATGTTCATGCACCCCAACACCGACGTCATCGGGGAGTCCTGGGACGCTGGCCCGAGCGTCGAGGCCGTCGCCGCGATGACGGAGTACAACGAGGCGCTCACCCAGGCGGGTGTGCTCCTCGCGGCCGACGGACTGCACCCGCCCGTGGAGGGCGCCCGTGTGCGCTTCGAGGGCGGGACCGGCAGCGTCACCGACGGCCCGTTCGCAGAGGCGAAGGAGGTCGTCGGCGGCTACTGGACGATCGACGTGAAGGACAAGGCCGAGGCGGTGGCCTGGGCCACGCGGTGCCCCGCCGCCGACGGCGACATGATCGAGGTCCGTCGCGTCTACGAGCTGTCGGACTTCTCCGAGGAAGTGCAGGCGGCCGCCGAGCTCTCCGCGACGCCGCCGGAGCAGACGAGCGCCTCCTGAGGTGACGCCCGCGGCGGCTCCCGACGCCCGGCGGGCGGTCGAGGCGATCTTCCGGATCGAGTCCGCTCGGCTCGTCTCCGGCCTCGCCCGCATGGTGCGCGACGTCGGCCTCGCGGAGGACCTCGCGCAGGACGCGCTCGTGCGCGCCCTCGAGGTCTGGCCGCGGGCCGGCGTCCCCGACCGGCCGGGTGCGTGGCTCATGACGACGGCCAAGCACCAGGCGCTGGACCGTCTGCGGCGGGACCAGACGCTCGTCCGCAAGGAGGACCAGATCGCGCGCGACACGGGGGCGCGCTTCGCCGTCTCGGCGGCGGAGCGCGCCGCCGCGCGCGAGCACGACCTGGGCGACGACCTGCTGACGCTCCTGGTCACCTGCTGCCACCCCGCGCTCGGTCGCGAGGCGCAGGTCGCGCTGGTGCTCCGCGCGCTCGGCGGCCTCACCACGGAGGAGATCGCCCGCGCCCACCTGGTCCCCGTGGCCACCGTCCAGCAGCGCATCGTGCGCGCGAAACGGACGCTCCGCGCCGCGGGCGCCGGCTTTGAGGTCCCCGCCCGCGACGAGCTCGGCCCCCGCGTCGCGGCGGTCCTCGAGGTGATCTACCTCATCTTCAACGAGGGCTACAGCGCGACGGCCGGCGAGGACCTGGTGCGCCCGGACCTCTGCCGGGAGGCCCAGCGCCTCGCTCGGGTCCTCGTCACCCTCGTCCCCGAGGAGCCCGAAGCCCACGGGCTGCTCGCGCTCCTCGAGCTGCAGGCGTCGCGCCTCGGCGCGCGCACGGACGCGGCGGGGCGGCCGGTCCTCCTGCCCGACCAGGACCGCACGCGCTGGGACCGCCTGCTCGTGCGCCGCGGACTCGCCGCCCTCGCCCGCGCCGAGGCGCTCGCCGGTGACCCCGGCCCGTACCTGTTGCAGGCGTCGATCGCCGCCTGTCACGCCCGCGCGCAGGGCCCCGACGACACGGACTGGGCGCGCATCGCCGCCCTCTACGCGGCGCTCGCGCGGCGTGCGCCCTCCCCGGTGGTCGAGCTGAACCGCGCCGTCGCGCTCGGCATGGCGTTCCACCCGGCCGCGGGGCTCGCGCTGGTCGAGGCGCTCGAGCGCGACGGCGAGCTCGCGGGCTACCACCTCCTCCCGAGCGTCCGGGGCGACCTCCTCTGGAGGCTCGGCCGCCTGCCGGAGGCCCGCGCGGCCTTTGCGCATGCCGCGACGCTCACCCGCAACGCCCGCGAGCGGACGCTCCTGGAGGAGCGCGCCGCCGCCTGCGCAAGCGCGGGGCAGGGGGAGTAGCCGGGCCGGATGCCCCAGCAGCGGGGGGTCGGGCCGCTTCCGCTGGATCGATCTCGCGGCGATGTCAGGCTTCAGGGCGTGGCTTCGACTTGGACCCGACGCTTCATCGAGGCAGCGCCGGCACTCGCCCGGCTCGCCATGCTTGTCGAGTCGCCCTGAACCGCCGCAGCCCGCCGCCCGGCCCACGCGGCGGGCGTTACCGCCGCTACGTGGTCACGCTCGCCCCTCACCGGGCATGACGATCCAGAGTGCCAGATAGGCGACGATCTGCGGGCCGGGCAGCAGCATGCTTGCCAAGAAGACGATCCTGACCAGACTCGGGGAGACGTTGAATCGCCGCGCCAGGCCGGCCGCCACGCCGGCTATGAGCTTGCCGCGGTGCGGACGCACGAGGCCACGCTGACCAACGTTGCTGCGGGTGTTCGTGAGGGAGGGCATGACCCTGGGCTTCCCCGGGGGCCTGCGAGGAGAACGCGACGCGCCTTGCTCTCGAGAAGCGGCGCTCTGCTTCCAGAGCAACCACCATCTCAGCGCGATCAGCCCGCGGACCGGACTCCCGACGTCCTCGGCGTCAGGACAGGTCGCGGGTGAAGGTGCTGCCGTCCTCGAGCGGACGGTAGATCTGCTTGAAATCGAAGGCGTAATCGAAGTCGTCCTTCTCGGACTCCTGGGCGCCCTCGATGTCCACGTTGTGCACGATCACCAGCTCCTCCTGGACATGCGAGGCCTGGATCAGGCAGATCCCCGACGGCGCCCAGATCCCCGAGCCACCCCAGAAGGGCACGCCGCTGACGCCGTGGCCGCCGACCGCGTTGCACGCGATCGTCCAGACCTGGTTGGTGGCCGAAGCGGCCGGCATCACGCAGTCCCACAGCTCTCCGTAGTAGTGGTCGGTCCGCCGGTTCATGCCGGCGTAGTCGCGTGCTCCGGCGGCCCGCCACGACGCGATCTGCACGATGGCGTCCACTTTCTCCACCATCGAATACTCGCGCAGCAGCTCACTGAAGAGGTAGTCGTAGCACGTGGTGAACCCGAGCCGCCCGTGGCGGGTCTTCAAGATCAGGCGGTCGTCGCGGCCGCTCTCGGTGTAGTCCTTCTCGATCCCCGGGAGGAAGACCTTGTCGTAGCTGTTCTCGTCGGCCAGGTAGTCGGAGCCGCGACCGACGGCGAACGTGCGGTTGAGGAAGCGGTCCTTCTGCTTGGCCGCGGTCAGGTTGTTGAGCACGATCGTCTCGAGGTCGCCGTCGAGGAGGGGTTGCAGCTCGCTCTCGATCCACTCGACGTGCTTCTCGGCGACCGCCTCTCTCATGTAGGCCAGGCAGTCCTCACGCTCCTCCCAGAAGTACCCCGACAGGCAGAACTCGGGAAACACACCGACGTTCACGCCGCGTTCCTTGAAGATGCTCGCGATCCGCAGGATCTTGTCCTTGTTCGCCTCGACGTCCGGCACCTCGGCGTGGATGTTCGCCAAGCCCACCGAGAGCTTCGCTTCGTCGTCGCTGTAGCTGCGCTCCGCGATCAGGAACTCGTCAACGGTCTCCATGGCCTCCTCGATCGCCCCGGGACGGCGACAGTATCAGCGCCTCTCGAGCCTGGATGGCCGTACCCTCAGACGGGGCATGTCTCGTCGCCTCCTGCTCGCCGTGCTCGCGGTCTTCGTCGTCGGTGGGGGTGTGGCTGCCGCGGCGCTGCTCGGTGTCGACGACGAGTCGGGGCCTCCGGCGTCCAGTGCACCGCCGGCGGTGACCGACCCTCGGGCGATCGCTCCGCCCGCCACCACGCCGGCCAAGCCGGGCGCGCGGGCGCAGGGGACCGCGACGAGGAAAGCAGCCCCGGTCGAGCGCGCGGCCGACGGCCCGCAGAAGGGCATCGCCCGGGGGCTGGTGATCGGGCTGGGGGATCAGAACGCCAGCGCGCTGGACGCCCTCGCGTTCCGGGCGCTCGGGTTGCGCCACGCGCGGCTCGTCGTCCCCTACGACGCGATGGCCGTCGACTACGAGCGTGGGCTGCTCGCCGCCTGGTTCGGCGCGGCCGCCCGCGCGGGAGTGGAGCCGTTCGTCACGTTCGGCCATTCGCGCGAGAACCCCGAGCGGCTGCCCTCCGTCGCGCAGTACGGCCGAGCCGTGAGCGCCTTCCGCCGCGCCTATCCGCGGGTGCGGACCTTCGCGCCGTGGAACGAGATCAATCACCGCAGCCAGCCGACAGCCGGTGCGCCCGCCCGCGCGGCCGCCTACTACGACGCGCTCGTCGCGCGCTGCCCGGGGTGCACGGTGGTCGCAGGGGATCTCCTCGACCAGCCCGGCATGCTCGGCTACCTGCGCCGCTACCGGGCTGCCCTGCGCCGCCCCGTCCGGCTCTGGGGCCTGCACAACTACAGCGACACGAACCGCTTCCGCGCCTCGGGCACCCGGACCTTCCTCGCCGCCGTGCCCGGCGACGTCTGGCTCACCGAGACGGGCGGCATCTTCCGCTTCGGGCGGGCCTTCCCCGCCGACCAGCGCCGGCAGGCCCGCGCCGTCGACTGGACGCTGCGCCTGGCCCGGCGCGAGCGCCGCCGGATCCGGCGGCTCTACCTGTACAACTGGACCGGCGCTCCGGCCGAGGCTCGCTTCGACGCGGGACTCGTCGACGCCCGAGGTCGCCCGCGCCGGGCGCTGCGCGTCCTGCGGGCCGCCCTGCAGGGCTGACGCCCTCCCGCCCGGCCGGCGTTCGTCACGCTGCTGGTCCTCGTCCTCGGAGGGCTCGACGCGCACGCCTCATCGAGCTGACCGTGCGCTTGTCACTCGCCGACGTCGAGCGTACGATCCCGACATGCGCCGATGTTGATGCTCCACGCCCAGTAGTCGCCGCAGCGTTCGTCGAGCCCGCAGGCTGTCGGGTGCGTGGCCGCGAGCACCGCCTTCGCAGCGCCGGCTTCGGCCGGCATGCGTTCGGGTCGCCAGCGAACCCGCCTTCAGGCAAGGCCGGCGAGCCGGTAGAGCACCAGGCTCCCGGCGACGGCGACGTTCAAGCTGGCGCCGGTGCCGATCATCGGGATCTCGACGCACAGGTCGGCCGCGTCGACGTGTTCCTCGGGCAGCCCGCCGGTTTCGTGGCCCAGCAGCACGACCGTGCGCTCCTCGGCCGCCGGAAGCCGGGGCAGGGCGACGGCGCCCTCGGCAAGCTCGACGGCAACGATGCGCCAACCGGCGGCGCGCTGCTGTCTCACCCACCGATCCTTTCCGGTGTCGAGCCAGTGGAGGCACGTCCGCTCCCGCAACCGGCGGGAATCACCGGTAGCCAGCGCCTGGCGGTAGTGGTCGGTGTCGGGCAGTGCCATGCAGGCGCCGACGGCGTCGCACGTGCGCAGGAGCGTGCCGAGGTTGGCCTGGTAGGCGACCCAGAGCGGGGCGATGATGAGATGGTCCCAGCACCGATGGCGACGCTGGCGGCGGACCCGCCGGATGTCACGAGCCCGAGACTTGGTGGCGCTCAACGCGCCTGGGCGAAGCGCCCCTTCCGGTAGTTCATCGCATGACGCTTTTCGCGGCGGCGCCGGACCATCGACATGACCCGCTCAGCGCAGGCCGGGCGCTCAGCGTAGCGCGGGCCAACCGCCGACGCGTAGCCTGGATGACCGGCTCGGTCGGTGCCCGAAGCTGCGTGCACGGGGTTCAGACCAGGGTTCGGCACGGGGCCGAGAAGCTGTTCGAGCTCTCGGGGCAAGAGGCGATCGGCATCGATCACGCGTTGATCGAGCCGGCGCACTTCGCCTTGGCTTGCAGCCACGGCGCCTCTCAGCGATCGCGGCTTCGGCGGCGCAGGAGCCGGCGAGGCGGCGAGGTCAGGATCTCTCGCCACGTCGCGTTCGGCGGCGGATCCGCAGCGGCCTCCTGGTCTTCGTCGTCACCGGCCAGCGCGGCCTGCGCTGCTGCGTGCTCGTAGCTGATCCGGAAGAGCTCGACGATCTCTTCCACGTCCTGCGGGCCGTGGACGCGTCGGCTCACCCAGGGGGAGTCGGCGGCGACGTGATCGGGCGAGACGCGGCCGCTGGCGACCAGCGGGTCGCGGATGTGGGGGGGCAGGGGCAGGTCCGCGAGGGTCTCGCCGTGGAGATGTCCGATCTCCTGACGCCCGACGTGGAAGACGACGCCGCCGAATCGGTGCGAAGCCTCGGTGACCTCCGGATGGGCGAGCAGCGCGGTGCGGACCGCAGCGGTCAGCGATGGAGCCTCCATGAGTGCCTGAGACTACTACTGAGTTGCGGGCGCTCCGGTCGCCCATCGCCGCCGCGAGCGCGAGAAGCACCCCTTCGCCGGTGTCGGACGAGAGAGCGATGACGGCTAGGGTCCTGGATGCAGGGGTGGCCGGGCCGAGGACTTGCCGAGTTCTGAGTCATGTGGCACCATCGCCCGATGGGATGGCATGGGGGAGGTTGGCGCCCGGGGGGGCGCCGGATCCTGTCGATCGGTGTGCTTGCCGCGGCGCTCACGGTGCCGGGCGTCGCACACGCGGGGACGCTCACCTACAACGCGAGTACGCGGGTGCTCACCTACACGGGGAGCAGCGCGGCCAACACCGTCTTCGCCGAGCATCCCAGCGAAGCGGACAAGGCGCACGTGCAGATCGTGGACGTCACCGAGCAGATGACCCGTGCCGGTGCTCAGGCGTGCGTGCCGGATGACATCGACTTCAGGCTGATCTGCCCCACGCCGGCCAAGCTGGTGCTGAACCTCGGCGGGGGGGAGGACTTCTTCGGCGACGAGAGCCCGTCGAGCGGGACCCCGATCGCGGTTCCCGTCGAGGCGGACGGGGGCGCCGGCAACGATATCTTCGACGGTGGTGAAGGCGCCGACACGCTGCGAGGCGGTCTCGGGAACGACGAGATCTTCGGTGACGGCGGCAACGACACCATCACCGGCGCGGACGGGGACGACACCATCGACGCCGGGGACGGCGACGACACCGTCGACGGCGGCGTGGCGAAGGACCACCTCACCGGCGGCGCCGGTCAAGACACGGTCCGCGGGGGCGACGGCGACGACGAGCTCGACTACAGCCCGCTCTACGCCCTCGACGGCCGCGACATCTTCGAGGGTGGTACCGGCCACGACGCGGTCGGGTACTTCGGCCGCACGGTCCCGGTCAGCATCACCCTCGACGGGCAGCCCAACGACGGCCAGGCCGGCGAGGGCGACAACATCGGCGCGGACATCGAGGAGGTCGACGGCGGTGACGCCGACGACGTGCTCGTCGGCTCCGCCGGAGCGAACGGGCTCGCCGGCCGCAGCGGCGACGACCGGATCTCGGGCCTTGGCGGCAACGACATCCTCTACGGCGACACCGGCGTCGACACGATCGACGGCGGCGACGGGAACGACACCCTCGACGGCGGCTGCATGGACGACACGATCACCGGCGGTCCGGGCGTCGACGCGTTCAACGCCGACGGCACCTGTGCTGACCCCGTGCTCCGCGGGATGAACGACGTGCTCAATGCCCGGGACGGCGTGAAGGACGCGCTGCTCATCTGCACGATAAGCGGTACCCCCGGGGACACCGCGATCGTCGACCCGGTCGACCCTACGCCTACGGTCGGCCAACCCGGCGCCTGCCGGACGATCGACGCCGGGGCCACCGCGCCGTCCGGCGGCGGCACGACTCCTGGCGGGAGGCCCTCCGGCGGCGCGACGTCCGGTGCCACGACGTCCGGCGGCACCCCTTCCGGCGGCACGACGACCGGCGGCACGACGACCGCCAACCCGACGACCACCCCCAGCCCGGGCGCCACCGAGCTCAAGGGAACGCTCCGCGCACGACTGGGCTCGACGCTTCGCCTGCTCGCCGGGACCGGCCAGCCCGGGCAGGCCGTCCGGCAACTGGCGAAGCTGAAGGCCCGGCCGGCCGCGCTGACGCTCGGATCACTGGTCGCCTCCTCGACGTCACGGCTCACCGTGTCGGCCAGCATCGGCAGCGGAGCGCGGAGGGTGTCCCTGGGCAGCACCCGCCTGATCGTCAAGCCCGGGACGCCGCGTGCTCTGCGCGTCAGACTGTCCGTGCGCGGCAAGACGGCGCTCAAGCGCATGAGAAACGCGAGCATCAAGGTGAAGTTCGTCGTGCGGCCCCCGACGGGGACGAGGATCAGCCACCAGTCGACGAAGACGTTCCGGATCACCGTCCAACGCTGAGCGGCGCCCTTGGGAGCCTGCTGAGATATTCGCGCGCCCGCCGGAAACCACCTCGCGCCGACGCCCGATCACCTCGACTGACGGGGGTCAGCCGCGGGCGGGCGCGCGCACGCGCGCGAAGACGACGTCCGAGCGTCCGCGGCGAGCGCTCGGCGGGGCCACGGCGACGAGGACGCCGAAGCCGCCGCGGACGGCAACCAGCCCGATGTAGTCGCCCAGGAAGTACGCGCTTCCCGCGCGGGGAGCGCGACGCAGGTCGAACGGCCCGACGAGCCGGCGCGTCCGCCAGGTGCGGCCCGCGTCGGGCGAGGCCGCGAAGGCGACGTCCGTCGTCAGCGCTCGGTCTGCCGCCCGGTCACGCGCCGTCTCGGTCCAGCTCAGGCCGAGCGTGCCGTCGGGCGCGGCGGCCAGGGCGGGCGTGAAGACCTGGCCGGGGCGGCGCAGGACGACGCGTCCCCGCGACCACGAGCGGCCGCCGTCGCGCGAGACCGTGCGCACGAGGCCCGAGCGGCGCAGGCGCGCCCGGGCCCACACCGCGACGACGGTGCCGTCCGGGAGCACGGCGACCCCCGGGAAGGCGCCGGCGCGCACGGGTCGGTCGCGCTCACGGTCCACCACGGCCGGCCCGGGAGCGCCGAAGGCCACCCGCCCACCCCACGTCCGCCCGCCATCGTCCGAGCCGACAGCGACGAACGCCGGGCGCCGGCCGAAGGCGAGCGCGGTCATCAGAAGGCGCCCGCCGGGCAGCGGATGGATCACGTGCCCGACCGTCCGCGGGAGCGCCTTCACCACGCGGGCCTGGCTCCAGGTGCCCCCCGCGTTCGCGGTGCGGCTGAGCAGCGTCCTCGCGCCGCGGTGCCAGACGACGTAGGCGACGCCAGGGCGCCGCGGGTCGGCGGTGACCGCCGGTTTGTCGTCGAACGCGCGGCCGGAGGTGAGGGCGGCCGGCGCAGACCACGCGGGGGGCGCGCCGCCGGCGGCCGGGGGCGCCCGGTGCACGGTCACCGCGGCGCGGGTCGGCCGCTTCGCGCGGCGTGCGGCGAAGGGCAGCGCGGCCAGGTAGGCGGTGCCCTCCGGACCGATCGCCACCCACGGGTCGCTGGCCCCGGTCAGCCCGCGCGCTCCGCACGGCGCACCGCCGGGCACCGCCATGGCGCGCCACGTCGATCCGCCGTCGGTCGACTCGGCGGCAGTGACCCCGACCGCCCCGCCCGCCGTCCGTCGATCCTGCTGCCAGGCGGCGACCAGGCGGCGCGGATCCCGCGGGCTGACCGCGAGGTGCGCCTCGACCTCGGCGTCGCGCTGGACCGAGCGGTCGCCGCGAGCGCAGCGCGCGTACGGCGAGGGAGCGCTCAGTGTCGTGAGGCTCACCGCGGCCGGCGGCACGGGCGCCGCCGGCCGGACCCCGCTTCCGGCGCAACCGGACACGCCGGCCAGCGCGGCGGCAACGACGGCGGCGAGACGGCGGCGCACCTCTCAAAGCTAGCCGGGCGTGCTCGATACGGTTCACGCCCCCCGGGTAGTGGGTTCCTCATGCTCGTGCATGTGGTCGCGGACTACGGTGTCGCCGGCGACCTGGCTTTCGCGGAGGTGGCCCAGCGTCTGGTCGCGGCGATCCCGGCGGCGACGATCGTCGCCACCCCCGTCGGGCCGTTCGACACGCTCGCCGCAGGCTTCGTGGTCGCGCAGCTCGCCCTCAACGAGGGGCCGGCGGAGCGCATCGTCTTCCACAACGTCGCGCCGCGCCGTGACGAGACCGACGCGCGCCATGCCAACGAGGGAGAGCGCTTCACGTCGGGCGAGGCGCCCGACGGCACGCTCGTCATCGGGCCGAACTCCGGGCTCTCGCTGGCCTTCCTGCGCGACGAGATGCCGCTCTCCTACCTCGACGTGCCGACCGCCGGCTCGCAGTTCCGCTCGCGGGACTTCCTTCCCGCAGCGGTCGGCCGGCTCGTCGGGGGCGACCGCGGCGTGGTCGGCGAGCGCGTTCCGTCCGAACTGGTGCCGGCCGTCCCGGGAGACGTCGTCGCCTATACCGACGGCTACGGCAACCTCAAGACCACGTGCGTGCAGCCGCCCGCGGACAACGGGGACCGTGTGCTCGTTCGTGTGGGGCACGCGGCGACGACGGCGATCGTCTCCGACGGAACCTTCTCGGTCGCGGAGGGTGAGCTCTCGCTGGCTCCGGGCTCCTCGGGGTGGCCGCTGGTCGCGGGCGGGGAGCGGCGCTTCTTGGAGCTCTTCCTGCGCGGCGGAAGCGCCGCCGCGCGACTCGGTCACCCGGCACCCGGGACGCCCGTCGTCGTCACCCGGATGCAGGTATGAGGGTCCCGGCGTAGGCACGGTCGAGTACCTGCACGGTGTGCAGCACCGGGACGTCTCGCCCGAGCGCGCCCAGATGGGTCTGGATCTGCGTGGTGCACCCGATGTTGCCGGTGGCGATCAGCTCTGCACTCGTCGCGAGCAGGTTGCGCGCCTTGCGCTCCCCCAGCTCCGCGGCGGTGTCCGGGCGCTCCACGTTGTACGTGCCCGCCGAGCCGCAGCACAGCTCCCACTCCGCGGGCTCGACCAGCTCGATCCCGCCGACGGCTTGAAGCAGCGCGCGCGGCGGGCTGCGGACTCCCTGGGCGTGGGCCAGGTGGCAGGCGTCGTGGTAGGCGACCTTGACCGGCCGCGCGAGCGCCGCGGGCGCCTGCCGGAGCCCGAGCGCGTCGAGGAAGACGCTCACGTCGACGACGCGATCGGCGAAGGCCTGCGCCGCGTCGTGCTCCGGCGCGCCCTTGAACAGCAGCCCGTATTCCTTCATGCCCGAGCCGCAGCCCGCGGCGTTGGTGACGATGGCGTCCACCCCGGCGAAGGCCTCGAGGTTGCGCCGGGCCATCGGCTTGGCCTGGTCGGCCGCCCCGGTGTGCATGCCCAGGGCCCCGCAGCACCCCTGACCGGGCGGGATGACGGTCTCCACGCCGTTGCGCGCGAGCACGCGCAGCGTCGCCGAGTTGATGTCCGGCGCGAGCACCTGCTGGGCGCAGCCGGCCAGCAGCGCCACGCGCGCGCGGCGCTCGCCCTCGGCGGGGAGGACCGCCGGCAACGGCTCCGCCTTGGGGAGCCGGGCGGGCAGCAGGCGCAGCATCGCCGCCAGCGGCTCGGGCAGCCGGCCGGCCAGCAGCCGGGCGAGCCGGCCGAGCCGCGCCGCCGCCCGGAAGCGCCGCGGGTACGGCAGCGTGCGCAGCATCATCTCGCGCTGCACGCGGTCCATCGGCGCACGCTCGCGGTGCTGCTCGGCGTAGGCCTTGAACGGGGTGATCAGGTCGCCGTAGTCGACACCGGACGGGCAGGCGGTCTGGCAGGCCTGGCAGCCCAGGCAGTTGTCGATGTAGGGAAGGGCGGTCTCGAGCTCGAGCTGGCCCTCCAGCACCTCCTTCATGAGGAAGATGCGCCCGCGCGGGGAGTCCATCTCCTCGCCCATCGTCACGTAGGTGGGGCAGGTCGGCAGGCAGAAGCCGCAGTGCACGCACGACTCGACGGCCCCGGCCATCTCCGCGGTCTGGGGGCCGGCAGTGTCCGGTGGGATGGAGTGCTTCAGAGAATCAGTCCTTTGGGAAACGGTCGTCGGGGTCCAGCGCGGCGCGGATGCGGTCGGCGAATGCCCCGCCGCCCGGCGCCCCGAGCAGGCGCCGGTGCGAGGGGCCGGTGAGGACCATTCCCGCGACCCCGAGCGCACTCAGGACCCCATCGAGCGCGGACAGGTCCTGGTCCTCGGGCCACGCGATCCAGGCGGCGTTCGCCCCCAGGCTATAGCGCACTGGCGCGCCCGCGGGCTCGAGCACCGCCTGCACCTCGGCCACGTCGCGCGCCGTCAGCCCGACGCGCACCGCGCGGCTGCCGGCGGGGACCCAGCCGAGCGCGCCGACCTCACGCCACAGCGCGGCGTCCTCGGGGCCGTCGATCCGCTCGCACGGCGCCGCCACGGCCGCGGCCAGGCGAGCGGCGCGGCCGTCCAGCAGCGCCGCGTCGCCGCCCACGCGCACGAGGACCCGTCCGGGGGGCTCGAGGTCGAGCGCGTCGAGGTCGAGGGCGGAGCGCCCGAGCGCGGCGACCACCCCCAGCGCCGCTTGGGTGGACTCGAGCGCGAAGCTCAGCGTCGTGGTCGCCCGCGGCCGCGGGAAGACCTTCAGCGACAGCTGCACGATCACGCCGAGGCGCCCGGCCGATCCCACCATCAGCTTCGGCAGGTCGAATCCCGCGGCGTTCTTGACCACCCGCCCGCCGCCCGCGACCAGGCGTCCGGTGCCGTCGACGAAGCGCACGCCGAGGACGAAGTCGCGCACGCCGCCGTGGCGGAAGGCGTTGGACCCGGAGGTGCCCGCGGCCACGACGCCGCCCAGCGTGGCGCCCGCCGCCGCCAGCGGCGGGTCGAAGGGCAGGTACTGGCCGTGCTCGCCCAGCGCCGCGTCGATCTCGGCGACCGGCGTCCCGGCCAGCGCCGTGAAGGTCAGCTCGGCCGGGTCGTAGTCGACGATCCCGCGCAGGCCCGACACGTCGACTGCGACCACGTCGTCCGACGGCGGCTCCGACTGCGCGGGCTTGGTCCCGCCGCCGACCGGCAGCACCCGCGGGCCTTCGCGCACCGCGTCCTGCAGCGCCTCGACGGTGTCGAGGGCGAGCGTCACGCCGCGGCCTGCTCGAGCATCTTGCCGCGGTTGGCCAGCCCCTGCGGATCGACCGCGGCCCGCAGACGGTGCATGAGCGCGAAGTCGTCCGGGGAGAACATCAGCTCGAGGAAGTGCCGCTTCTCGAGGCCGACGCCGTGCTCGCCGGTGATCGAGCCCCCCAAGCGCACGCACAGGCGCAGGATCTCCGCCGCCAGCTCCTCCGCGCGCACGACCGCGCCGTCCTCGCGCCCGTCGAAGAGGATCAGCGGATGCAGGTTGCCGTCACCGGCGTGGAAGACGTTGGCCACGCGGATCTCGGCCTCCTCGCTCAGGCGCCCGATCTCCGCCAGGGCCTCGCCCAGCCGGGTGCGCGGGACGACGCCGTCCTGCACGATGTAGTCCGGCGCCAGCCAGCCGACGGCGGAGAAGGCGCTCTTGCGGCCCTTCCAGATCAGTGCCCGTTCGGTGACGTCCTCGGTGACGGTGATCTCGGTGGCACCCGAGGCGTCCAGCAGCTCGGCCAGGTGCGCGGCGTCGGCCTCGACGACCTCAGGCTCACCCTCCAGCTCGACGATGAGCAGCGCCGCGCCCGCGGGATAGCCCGGCTTGACCGACGCTTCGGCGGCCTGCATCGCCAGCGCGTCCATGATCTCCATGGCGACGGGCAAGAGCCCCGCGCCGACCACTCGGGCGACCGCGTCGCCCGCCGCCTCCAGGCTGGGGTAGACCGCGAGCGCCGTGCGCGCCGTCCCCGCGAGCGTGACCAGACGCAGCGTCACCTCCAGCGCGATCCCGAACAGGCCCTCCGAGCCGCAGAACATGCCCACCCAGTCAGGGCCGACGGGATCGGTGGTGCCGCCCCCGAACTCCACGATCTCCCCGTCGGGCAGGACCGCGCGGATGCCGAGCACGTGGTTGGAGGTCATGCCGTGCTTGAGGCAGTGCGCTCCGCCGGAGTTGAAGGCGAGGTTGCCGCCGATGGAGCAGACGCCCTGGCTCGACGGGTCGGGCGCGTAGAGCAGCCCGTGCGGGGCCGCGGCCGCGGTCACGTCGAGGTTGATCACGCCGGGCTGCACGACGGCGATACGCGCGTCGGGATCGACGCGCACCACCCGGTCGAGGCGATTGAGCGCGATGACGATCCCCCCCTCGACGGGCACCGAGCCGCCGGAGAGCGACGTCCCGCTTCCGCGCGCGACGAACGGCACGCCCTCGCGGTGGCAGAAGCGGACGGTCTGCACGACGTCGTCCTCGCAGGCCGCGAGCACCACCGCCTCCGGACGCTGATGAAAGGCGGTGAGCGCGTCTGAGCCGAAGGCGGCCAGCGCGGCGGGGTCGGTGAGCACCCGGTCTCCCAGCCCGAGCGACTCCAGTCCGGAGAGCAGTGCAGCTTGACCCATCGCCCATATATGTCAGTGACCGTCGCGCGCGTCAAGGTACAGCGGATGAACCGCCCCTCCCGAGTCGCGGCGGCAGCGGCATGACGGTCGTCGCCATCCTGGGTGGACAGACCATCGCCCGCAGCGACGACACGGTCAGGGTCGACGGCAGCCACTACTTCCCGATCGACGACGTACGCACCGAACTGCTCGTCGAGACGCGTCACCGCACCCTCTGCCCGTGGAAGGGCGTCGCGAGCTACTGGACGGTGGAAGCCGACGGCGTGGTGGCCGAGCGGGGCGCCTGGATCTACCGGCATCCGTCGCCGTTCGCGCGGCGGATCCGCGGACGCGTCGCGTTCTCGAGCGGAGTCCAGGTTCACGAGGAATGAGCCGGCGCACCGGGACCCGAGCGACCGCGGGCCGACGCCTGCGCGGTGAAGGACTGCGGCCGCACGGATCTTCCGAACCGGCCCCTGCAGCCGGGACGATGGACCGGTGAACGCGCCTGCAGGGCTCGCGCAACTGTTGTCGGTGGCGAGCCCGGCGCTCGGACCCGCCGGACCCTCGCTGCCCGCGTCGCTTCCCGCGCCCCTCGGGCCGCTGTGGGCGCAGCGCAACGGCTGGGTCGCGTTCTGGTCGGCACTGCAGGTCTTCCCGGTCGGCGCGACCGCGGGCGGCCCGGACGTCGTGACCGTCAACGCGGTGCTCCATCAGGCCTTCGGGGAGCTCGCGGTGGGCCATTTCGCGTTCGGCCAGGATCTCTTCGGAGTGCTCCTGACCTGGCACGAGGACCATGTCTGCGGCTTCGATACCGAGACGGCCGAGCACGAGCCGATCGCGGGGGACCTCGACGGCTGGGCGTCCGCCGTCCTGGCCGGGCCCGAGGAGCTCGTCGGCTCCGCGTTCGCCTTCGGTTGGCAGGAGCGCCACGGCGCGCTCGAGCCGGGGGAGCGTCTGGTGCCGTTGCTGCCCTTCGTGCTCGGCGGGGAGTACGACGACGCGAACCTCGAGCCGCGCGACGCCCTGCAAGCCCTGCGTGAGCGGGCGGCGCTCGCGCGCGTCATCGCGACGCTGCCCGACGGCGCCGAAGTCGAGTGGCCGCTGCCCGGGACCCGGGAGGAGTGAGCGACCGCGTTCCGGTGGGGGCTCTCCTCACGAGGCGGTGGGCCGCGTCTCCGCCCGGACCCAGTCCAGGTACCCGGCCAGGCCCGCCACCACGTCGGTGACGAGCACCTCGGGCAGTTCGTAGCCGTGCTCGGCGGTCAGGAACGCGACGAGCACGTCGACGCGATCGCCGGCGGTCTTCAACAGGGCCAGCCACTCCTGGGCCTGCTGGACATCGCCTTCCCAGCGGAAGGTGCTGGTCATCGGTCCGAGCAGTTGTCCACACGCGGCCAGGCGGCGCTCGACCGCCGCGGTGATCAGGCGCTGAAGTGCCTGGGGGTCGTCGTGGGCGACCTGGACCTGGGCGACGCGGGGGCGCATGCCGGAGAGTCTGCCCGGAGCACCCCGCCGATCGCGCCGCGCCCAGCACGCTCACGACCAGCTTCGGGCAGCCGGCCGTGAGCATCCTCCCCGGCGCTCGACGAGTGATTCCACGAGATCCGGTGCCGCCTCGTGGCAGCAATCCTCTCTCAGTGCTCCGATTCCGAAGTTCCATGGCAGCATCCGGGCGCCTCGCCGGGCCGTGACGCTCGCCGACGGCCCCCGCAAGTACGCCCGGTACGAGCAGGGCCGCCGCCGAACGCCCCGGCGCGCCGATCCATCCCGGATCCCGCGACGGAACTTGCGAATCGGAGCACCTAGCTCGAGATCGCCTCCACGAGGTCTCCGACCTTCTCCTCGTCGTAGTTGCGGGCGATGTCGGCCTGGGAGACGAGGCCGACGAGGTCGTGGCCGTCGATGACCGGCAGGCGGCGGACCTGGTTCTCGGACATGGTCTTCAGCGCCTCTTCGATCGAGTCGTCGGCGCCGATGGTCACGACCTTCCCGTCGCCCTGGCCGAGCTCACCGGCTTTGGTCGTGGCCGGGTCCTTGCCCTCGGCGAGCACCTTCACGACGATGTCACGGTCGGTCAGCATGCCCTTGAGGCGTTCGTCGTTCCCGCAGATCGGCAGGGCGCCGACGTCGAGCGACTTGAGCAGGTTCGCGGCGTCGAGGACGGTGTCGTCCTCGCCGACGCAGGTGGTGTCGGTGGACATGATGTCCCGTGCGGTCTTGGCCATGAGGGCTCCTCGTGGTGGGGTTGGTCGGCGACCGGGTGCTACCCGATGTCTCCTCGGTCGACACGACCGGGACGGCGTCTTTGCTCCGAAGCGCCTACCGGCGCAGCCCCCGTCCGGACTGGGCGCGAACGGGCCGGGATCCCACCGGCGGATCGCTAGGGTCCGGGCCTACGTGCCCGCTGCCTACGCCACCCGACTGCGCCTGGAGGGCGGCGTCCTCGCCGCTGCGGGCCTCGCGGCGTCCGCCGCCCTGATCGTCCGCGCGCCGCGGTCGCGGCGCCGGCCGGCCTCGACGGTCGGCCAGGTCGCGCTCGTCGCCGTGGGGATCGGGGTACGCGGGCCGGCCACCGTCACGGCATGGATGAGCGCGGCCAAGCCGGTCGACGCCGTTCAGCTGACCGGGGAGCCGACGCCCCTGCACCACGTACCGGTGCCCATGCTGCTCGGAGCGCTGGCGGCCAAGGCATTCGAGTCGGTCGGCGGCCCGCTGCGGCCGCTGACCCGTCACGCCGGCTGGGACGCCGCCCTGCGCGTCACCGCCGGCTGCGCGGTCGTCGGCGGCGCTCAGGCGCTCGTGCTCGCGCGGGCCGTCGCGGCCGCCGAGGCGCGCGAGGGCCGCACCTACTTCCGGCTTCCGGGCTCTCGCTTGGGGACGGGCACCCGGCTGGGCTACACCGAGCGCTGAGCGCCGCGGTGGACGGCCGCATCGCCTACGCCCGCCGCGGCGAACGCGCGATCGCCTATCGCGTCTTGAACCCCGACGGGCCGGCCGACGTCAACCTGCTCTTCCTGCCCGGGATCATCTCGCACGTCGAGATCCTGCTCGAGGAGCCGCGGCTGCGGCGCTTCGTGGAGCGCATCGCGAGCTTCGCGCGGGTGACGCTGATGGACCAGGTGGGGACCGGGCTGTCGGACCCGCTCGACGGTTCACCGGGCTCCGGCGACGACGTCGCCGACGTCGTCGCCGTGCTCGACGCGGCGGGCGCCCCGCGGGCAGCGGTGCTCGGCTACACCTCCTCGGCGGGGATGGCGGTGCAGCTCGCCGCGACGCACCCCGAGCGCGTCCAGGCGCTCGTGATCTACGCGGGCATCTACCGGTCGGTCGCCGACGCGGGCTACGACTGGGCGTACGACCCCGAGGCGCGGCGGGTGATGATGGACGGCGTCTTGGAGCGCTGGGGCACGGGGGAGAACCTGGCCCGCGCCGCGCCGAGCCTCGTCGGCGACGCGGCTGCGGAGGAGTGGCTGGGCCGACTCGAGCGCTCCTCCGCGAGCCCGCGGGCGATGCGCAAGCTGACGGAGAACTTCGGCGGGGTGGACGTCCGCGAGCTCCTGCCGACGCTTCACGTGCCGACCCTCCTGCTCCACCGCACCGACGACGCGCTCGTCGACGTCCGCCACTCGCGCTTCGCGGCCGAGCGGATCCCGGGAGCGCGCTACGTCGAGCTCCCGGGCGTGGACTCCCTCCCGAGCGCGGGCGACAGCGAGGCGCTCGTCGGTGAGCTCGAGGAGTTCCTCACGGGCAGCCGCACGGGTCGCGCCCGGGAGCGTCCGCTGCTGACGATCGTGTTCACCGACGTGGTCGGCGCCACCGCACACGTCGCGCGCCTCGGGGACGCCGGATGGCGCGAGCTGCTGGGCGCGCACGACGCCGCGATACGGCCGGTCATCGCGCGCTTCGGCGGGGAGGAGGTCAAGACGATCGGCGACTCGTTCCTCGTGGCCTTCGCCGGCGCGCCGTCGCAGGCCGCGCGCTTCGCCGTCGCCGCCCTGAGGGCCGTGCGTCCTCTGGGCCTCGCCCTGCGCGCCGGGCTGCACACGGGGGAGTGCGAGCGTCTCGGCGACGATCTGGGCGGGATGGCGGTCCACATCGCCGCGCGCATCGCGGCGCTCGCGGGCTCGGAGGAGGTGCTCGCCTCGGGCACCGTCTACGGCACCGTCGTCGGCTCGGGCCTGGAGTGGGAGAAGCGCGGCGACGAGCAGCTCAGGGGTGTTCCCGGGGAGTGGCCGGTCTTCCGGCTCGTGACGTCCTCGGCTTGACGAGCGTCTGCGGCTCCCGACCGCGGGCGCGGGCCCACGCCCAGCGCGTCGCGAGGACGGTCCAGTCGACGACGCCGCCGTAGAGGTGGCCGAGCGGCCCCGTGACGATCCACGCCGCGACACGGGTGGGAAAGGGCGGACCCCCGGGCTCCATGGGCTGAAAGGTACCCTGACGCCAATGGCCGCAGACACCGTCACCACCACCGTCGTCGAGCTTCCCGAGTCGCGCGTGCGCCTCGAGGTCGAGGTGACGCCGCAGGAACTCCAGCGGCGCGTGAACGAGACCGCTTCCAAGCTCGGTCGCGAGTTGCGCCTCCCGGGCTTTCGCAAGGGCAAGGTCCCACCGCCGGTCGTCGTACGCCAGCTCGGGCGCGAGGCCGTCCTCGACGAGACGATCCGTGGCCAGCTCGGCCGCTGGTACCTCGACGCGATCGACCACGCCAAGGTTCATCCGGTCGGCGATCCGGACGTCAACATGGAGGAGCTGCCCGGCGCCGGCGAGCCCTTCACGTTCTCCGTCGAGATCGGCGTGCGCCCGACCGCCCAGCTCGGCGAGTACAAGGGCGTCTCGGCGCCCCGGCGCGAGGCCGTGGCCGACGCGGCCGCCGTGCAGGCCGAGCTCGACCAGCTCCGCGAGCAGGGCGCGCGCCTGGAGTCCAAGGGCGGCCCCGCCGCCCAAGGGGACTTCGTCGTCATGGATTACAAGGGCTACGTCGACGGGGAGCCCTTCGAGGGCGGGGAGGGTCGCGATCAGCTCATCGAGCTCGGCTCGGGCCGGCTCATCCCGGGCTTCGAAGAGCAGATCACGGGCGCCGAGGCCGGCGAGGAACGGACGGTCGAGGTCGAGTTCCCCGCGGACTACCACGCCACCCACCTGGCCGCGAAGCCCGCGACGTTCGAGCTGCAGATCAAGGACGTCAAGGCCAAGGAGCGCCCCGAGCTCGACGACGACTTCGCCTCCGATGCCGCGGGCTTCGACACGCTGGAGGAGCTCGAGGAGGACATCGCGACGAAGCTGCGCGCCTCCGAGCAGGAGACGATCGAGGGCGAGTTCCGTGAGGCCGCGCTCGACGCCGTGGTCGCCGGCGCGACGATCGAGGTCCCCGCGGCACTTGTCGACGCGCGCGCCAAGGAGCTGTGGGAGCGCATGATCGGCACCCTCGCGCAGCAGGGCATCGACAAGGACACCTACCTCCGCATCGCGGGCAAGTCGGAGGAGGAGCTCCTCGTGGAAGCCGGCCCGGACGCCGAGCAGGCATTGCGCCGTGAGGCCGTGATCGCCGCGGTGATCGAGGCGGAGGGGCTCGCGCCCTCCGACGGCGACCTCCTGGACGCGCTGCAGGAGTCCGCCCTGCGCGAGCAGACCACGCCGGAGAAGCTCCGCGAGCGCCTGCAGAAGGCCGGGCGCCTCGACGAGCTCTCCGACGACCTGGCCCAGCGCATGGCGGTCGAGCTGATCGCCGAGCACGCGACGGCGACGCCGGCGCCGGTCGCCGGTTCCGCGGTGGACACGAAGGAGAGCTGATATGGGCGGCGGGTTGTCAAGTGCTCGTGGGTGATCGCTGTCCTTTGCAGGCCGTTTGACGAGGTTGGTCGGTGCGGCGGGGCGCCGGGCTCGGTGTCGGCGTTGCCAGTCTGAAATGCGAGGGTTGGGTACCTCAGGGCCCGGTTTCGAGCTGCCGGCTTGTGCTGTCTAGGAACGGGCGTGGCCCTGGTGCGGGTTGCTCATAGCTCGAACGCGCGTGCCGGCCGCTGATGGCCCGGCGCCCCGGCCCACCGACCTTTTGGTTGTCGGCCGTGGTTAGTCGGCGGTGGCGGCGGCCCAGAGGAACCCGGCCAGCTGGCGGGCGCAGGCGACGACGACGACGTTGTGGGGCTTGCCGCGGGCCTTCATCGCCTTGTTGACCTTGTAGAGGCGTTGCTGGGCGCGGTTGCTGATCGCCAGTATCTGTTCGGGCTGCCCGGCCTGGCGGTTGGCGAGCGTGGCGCCCAGGCGGGGCTCGCGGCCGTAGTGCCAGGCGGACTCGACCAGCAGGCGCCGCGCGAGCATCGACCCCGTCTTGTTGATCGCGCCCTGCTGCGAGCGCTCTCCTGATTGCGAGAGCGAGGGCGTCAGCCCGAGCCACGCGCCGAGCGCCGGGGCGCGCTCAAAGCGCTTCCAGTCTGCGCCGAGCTCGAGATGCACTGACAGCGCCGTCAGCGTGTCGATGCCGCGAAACGCCCTGAGCCGCGCGACGGTCGGCCACCAGCGCTCGTCGGTCGCCACGTCTGAGAGGCGCAGCGCGATCGAGGCCTTGCGCGAGGTCAAGCCGTCGACGGCGGCCAGCAGGTCGGCGAACACCAGGTCGCTGGCCGGCTCTGAGAATTGCTGCTTGGCCAGCCAACGGCGATGCTCGACCGTCCACGTCGTCGACTTCGGGTACCCGGTCGGCCCCGCCTCGTAGCACGCGCGGACCGGGCCGGGCAGCTCGCCCAGTCACGCCAGCGGACCCTCCAACCCCGGACCAAACCGCTCACGCCGCAACTCGCCGGTCATCGTATTGATCGCCGCCGCATGCGTCGAGCGCGCATGGACATCGAACCCGACCCACGTCATCGTTCCGGTCATGGCCGGACCTCCTCACCGTTCTGGGGTCAGCCGGAGCCATTCTCCGGCCAGACAAACCCCGCGAGGAGCGTCCGGCCACCAGCTTCGGCAGTCAACCCGCGCAGGCCGACCGCCCCATAGGGTCTAGCCGATCGCCACCGCCGGCGCTTCGCCCCGCTGCGCCGCCTCGACGGTCTCCCGCGAGTCCCGCGAGGAGATCATCAGCGCCGCCGCGATCGCGCCGAGGATCGCGAAGCCGGCGCCGACCAGGAACGCGACCTGGAAGCCATCCGTGAGCTGCCCGAGCTGCGCCGGGTCGAGCCGCCCGCGCGGGTCGATACCGCCCGAGACCGACGTGGCGACCGAGGCGAGGATCGCCACGCCGAGCGCGCCCCCGACCTGCTGGGAGGTGTTGATGAGCCCCGAGGCGAGGCCGGCCTGGTCGGGCCGGGTGCCGGTGACGGCGGCGATCGTCACGGGGACGAACGAGAAGCCGAGGCCGGCGGCGGCCAGCAGCGACGGCCCGAGCACGTCGGCGGTGTAGGAGCCACCCTCGGAGATCTGGGTGAACCAGAGCAGCCCCGCGGTGACGAGCAGCAGGCCCGCGATGAGCGTGGGCTTGAAGCCGATCCGGGTCACGACCTGCGACGCCAACCCGGCCGAGACGATGATCACGATCGCCAGCGGGAGGTAGGCCAGGCCGGCCTCCAGCGCGTCGAAGCCGAGCACCTGCTGCATGTACAGCGAGATGAAGTAGAACATCGAGAACAGCGACATACCGACGAGAAGTCCGACGACGTTGGCCCCGCGCAGCGTCCGGAGACGGAACGTGCTCATCGGCAGAAGCGGCTTGCGGGCGCGCCTCTCGATGACGAGGAAGGCGGTGATCAGCGCCAGCGCTCCGCCGATCCCGACAAGCGTCTGTGCGGAGGTCCAGCCGGCGCGCTCCGCGTCCACGATCGCGTACACGAGCAGCGCCAGACCGGCGGTCACCGTGACCGCGCCGGGAACGTCGAAGGACCGATGGTCGGCCTCGTCGCGGCTCTCGGGCAGCAGGCGCGGCGCGAGGAACGCGGCGGCAAGGCCGATCGGGACGTTGACCCAGAGGACCCACTCCCAGCCGAGGCCGTCGGTCAGGACCCCGCCGAGGAGGACGCCTGCCGCCCCGCCGGCGCCCGCGACCGCGCCCCAGACTCCCAGGGCCTTGTTGCGCTCGGCCCCCTCCGCGAAGGTGGTGGTGACGATCGACAGCGCGGCCGGGGAGACCAGCGCGGCGCCGAGCCCCTGGAAGGCGCGTGCGACGATGAGCTGGATGTCGCTCGTCGCCAGGCCGCCCGCCAGCGACGCCAGCGTGAAGAGGATGAGGCCACCGATGAACAGGCGCCGGCGGCCGAGCAGGTCGGCGAGGCGTCCGCCCAGCAGCAGGAAGCCGCCGAAGACGAGCGCGTAGGCGTTGACGACCCAGGAGAGGTCGTCCTGGGCGAACTGCAGCTCCGTGCCGATGGTCGGCAGTGCGACGTTCACGATGGAGACGTCGACCACGATCATGAACTGGGCCATCGCCAGGAGGATCAGTGCGGTGGTCTTCGCGCGGGGCGTGTCAAGGCTCTGCATGTCCTGGTTCCTCTCAAAGAAGGTGAATCGCGGTTCCGCTTGTGCGGCAGACAATACGGAGCTATGGTTCCGTTTGTCAACCCCGATTCACCAACCGGTCACCCATGAGAACCCCCGACACCCCGGCCGCCCTTCCCGAGGCGGCGCGCCGCCCGCTGCGCGCCGACGCGCAGCGCAACCGGGACAGCATCCTCGCGGCGGCCGCCGCCACGTTCGCCGAGGACGGCGCCGGCGCCCAGATGGACGCGATCGCCGTGCGGGCGGGCGTGGGGGTGGGAACGCTCTACCGTCACTTCCCGACGAAGGAGGCGCTCCTCGGGGAGATGGTCCGGCGGAAGTTCGCGCTCATGGTCGGCCGCGCCCGCGCGGCGCAGGACCAGGACGGCGAGCCCTTCGAGGTGTTCGCCGGCCTGCTGCGCGACAACGCCGAGACGATGGCGGCCGACGCGGCCACCCAGGACGCCCTTGTGCGTCAGGGGCAGGAGGTGTGGGACGCGGCGGCGGCCGAGAAGGCCGAGCTCATGGCGCTCGTCGAGCCGCTCATCGAGCGGGCCAAGCGCGCGGGGACGCTGCGTGCCGACTTCTCGCGCTGGGACATTCCCGTGCTGATGTGCGGCGTGTCGGCGACGATGGGCTCGAGCGGACCGGCGGGTGGCGACTGGCGCCGCCACCTCGAGATCGTCCTCGACGGCCTGCGGGCACGGCCCGCCTGAGGGGCGCCGAGGCCCCCGGTCGTCGAGGAAGCATTGGTACGCTTGCCGCGGCTTCCCGCGTCCGGTTGAGCACCGGGAGGACAAAGCCTCACGAACTCAAACGAAGCGAGAACCATGAGCCCCCTAGTCCCCATGGTGGTCGAGCAGACGTCGCGAGGCGAGCGTGCCTTCGACATCTACTCCCGCCTGCTGTCCGAGCGCATCATCTTCCTGGGGACGCCGGTCGACGACCAGATCGCGAACCTCGTGGTCGCGCAGCTGCTGCACCTCGAGAGCGACGATCCCGAGAAGGACATCTCCCTCTACATCAACAGCCCCGGCGGCTCGGTGTACGCGGGGCTGGCGATCTACGACACGATGAACTTCATCAAGCCGGACGTGTCGACGATCTGCGTCGGGATCGCCATGTCGATGGGCGCCCTGCTGCTCGCGGGCGGTGCGGAGGGCAAGCGCATGGCGCTGCCCAACGCGAAGATCCTCATCCACCAGGTCAGTTCGGGCTTCCAGGGCCAGGCGACGGACATCGAGATCCATGCGCGTGAGGTCATCGACCTGCGCACCAAGCTTGACGAGATCATCGCCCAGCACACCAAGCAGGACATCGCCAAGGTCAAGAACGACACCGAGCGTGACTACTTCATGTCCTCCGAGGAGGCCAAGGAGTACGGGATCATCGACCGGGTGATCTCGGAGCACTAGGCTCCGCGCTGTAGCCGGCCCGGGGAGAGATATGGCACGACCGACGGATACCAACGAGCAGCTCTTGTGCAGTTTCTGCGGCAAGTCGCAGCGGCAGGTGAAGAAGCTCATCGCCGGGCCGGGGGTGTACATCTGCGACGAGTGCATCGACCTCTGCAACGAGATCATCGACGAGGAGCTCACGGCTCCCCCCTCGTTCGACCTCGACAACCTTCCGAAGCCCCGCGAGATCTTCGGGGTGCTCGACGAGTACGTGGTGGGCCAGGACGAGGCCAAGCGGACGCTCTCGGTGGCGGTCTACAACCACTACAAGCGCGTGCAGATGATGCAGGCGACCGACTCTGACATCGAGTTGCAGAAGTCGAACATCCTGCTGCTCGGGCCGACGGGCTGCGGCAAGACGCTGCTGGCCCAGACGCTGGCGCGGATCCTCAACGTCCCCTTCGCGATCGCCGACGCGACGGCGCTGACCGAGGCCGGCTACGTCGGCGAGGACGTCGAGAACATCCTCTTGAAGCTCATCCAGGCCGCGGACTACGACGTCAAGAAGGCCGAGACGGGGATCATCTACATCGACGAGGTCGACAAGATCGCGCGCAAGGCGGACAACCCGTCGATCACGCGCGACGTGTCGGGCGAGGGCGTGCAGCAGGCGCTGCTGAAGATCCTCGAGGGGACGACCGCCAGCGTGCCGCCGCAGGGCGGGCGCAAGCACCCCCACCAGGAGTTCCTGTCGATCGACACGACGAACATCCTGTTCATCTGCGGCGGCGCGTTCGCCAACCTCGACAAGGTCATCGAGCGCCGCATCGGCAACAAGGGCGTGGGCTTCGGCGCCCAGATGGCGGCGCGCGAGCTCAAGGACACCGGCGAGGTCTTCGAGAAGACGCTGCCGGAGGATCTCGTCAACTACGGCCTGATCCCGGAGTTCATCGGCCGCCTGCCCGTCGTCAGCGCGGTGCACCAGCTCACACGCGACGACCTGATCACGATCCTGACCGAGCCGCGCAACGCCCTGGTCAAGCAGTTCCAGCGCTTCTTCTCCTTCGACGGCATCGAACTCGTCTTCGCCGACGAGGCGCTCACCTCGATCGCCGATCGCGCCCTCGAGCGCCAGACGGGCGCCCGCGGGCTGCGCTCGATCATCGAGGAGACGCTGCTCGACGTGCAGTTCGAACTGCCCTCGCGCCGCGACGTCAAGAAGTGCGTCGTCACCAAGGAGACGATCGACACCGGCCGCGCGCCGACGCTCGTCACCGAGGCGGCGCGCGACTCAGACGACGAGGCGCCCGCCGCCGAGTCGGCCTGAGCGCAGCCGATCACTCGCGGGCTGGACCCTCGATTGCGCGGGTGCCCGACGCACCGACGAGGCGTGGGTCGCAGCGGCGCGGCCCGGGCTGCCTGCGTGGTGGTCGTCGGCCGTGACGGCGTGGGGTAGGGCATCGGTCCTGCCGGCCAGGAGGCGACGTTCCTCGGCCGGGACGAGCTTCCTTGACGTTCGGGTCGTCTCGGACGATGGATCTGGTGACCTTCGAGAGATCGTGATGCCGCTCAGCTCCTGAGCACGAGGCGGCAGGCGCTGCCGAGGGAAGCGGTGTCGGACATGGACGCCCGACCCTTCCTGACGGCGCTCCGGCTAGGCTCGAATCATGGCGAAGATCCCGATCAAGGGCGCTCCCTGGCTGATGATCATCCAGGCGGCGATAGCCGCTCGCAAGCACTGGGGCGTGCTGACACCGGCCGAGCGGATCGATCTCGCGCGCCTGTTGCGCAACACGCGCGGACGTCCTGCCAACCTCACCGTGCAAGAGAAGGCCGAGCTGCGCCGCCTCGTCGGCAAGCTCGATCTCCCCGGCCTGAGCAAGGATCTGCTGCCCATCGCCTCCCGCAGGCGCAGGCGGCTGTAGCGGGCCGCGGCGCTGCGTCGGCGCGGTGAGCACCTTCTTCTTCCGACGGGACGCTGTGCGTGTGCGTCACTCCGCCGACGGGCGCCCTGGACTGCCGCCGCCTGCGCAAGAGCGAGGGGCATCCACGGGGCTGACGTGAAGCGGAGCGCGCGCTTCCCGCGCCGCGGCCCCGGCACCGATCGCGCGAACTTCGCCCCGCTGGTCACGGGGCGGACGGACCTGGGGCCGGGCGCCACCTTCCGGCGCAGGGGCTGAACGTAGACTGCGGGCGATGCCGCTGCAGGACAAGACGCGCTGGGAGCCCGCCGAGGTTGAGCCGCGGCTCACCCGGGCGTGGCTTGCCGCCGGGCTCAACCACCCCGACCCCGACGCGAGCGGCCCGGCGTACTCCATCGCGATTCCGCCGCCGAACGTCACGGGGGCGCTGCACATGGGTCACGCGCTCAACGGCTCGGTGCAGGACACGCTGATCCGCTGGCACCGCATGGGCGGTGCGCGCGCGAAGTGGATCCTGGGGACCGACCACGCGGGCATCGCGACCCAGACGCAGGTCGAGAAGCTCCTGAAGTCCGAGGGCACCTCGCGTGACGCCGTCGGCCGTGAGGAGTTCACCCGTCGCACCTGGGAGTGGCGCGCGCGGTACGGCGGGACGATCGTCGAGCAGCTCAAGCGCCTCGGCGCCTCCTGCGACTACGAGGAGGAGCGCTTCACGCTCGACCCGGGCTACGTCGAGGCCGTGCTGCAGGTGTTCACGACCCTGTACGACAGGGGCCTGATCTATCGCGACAACTACATGGTCAACTGGGATCCGGGCTCGCGCTCGGCCATCTCCAACCTGGAAGTGGAGGAGCGCGAGGTCGAGGACGAGATGTACGAGGTCGCCTACCCCCTCGCCGACGGCTCGGGTGAGGTGGTGGTCGCGACCGTGCGCCCCGAGACGATGCTCGGCGACGTCGCCGTGGCCGTGCACCCCGACGACGAGCGCCACGCCTCCCTGGTGGGCAAGTCGGTCGTGCTGCCGCTCGTGGGCCGCAAGCTTCCGGTCATCGCCGACGAGTACGTCCAGACGAACTTCGGCACGGGCTGTCTGAAGATCACGCCGGGTCACGACCCCAACGACTTCGAGATCGGGCGCAGGCACGGCCTGCCCGAGCTGGCCGTGATCGGCGAGGACGGCCGGATGACGGCCCAGGCGGGTCCGGACTACGCGGGTCTGCCGGTCCTCGAGGCCCGCGAGCGCGTCGTGGCGGCACTGGGCGACGCGGTCCGCTCGAGGCGGCCCCATGTCCACTCCGTCCCGTTCTCCCACCGTTCGGGAGAGCGCATCGAGCCGCTCGTCTCCCTGCAGTGGTTCATGCGCGAGGCGGCGCTGGCGCAGCCCGCGATCGACGCCGTCCAAAGCGGCGACCTGCGCATCCACCCCGAGTCACAGCAGCGCCGTTACCTCCACTGGCTGGAGAACATCCGGCCGTGGTGCATCTCGCGTCAGCTGTGGTGGGGTCACCGGATCCCCGTCTGGTACCGCGGGGAGGAGACCTACGTCGGTATCCGTCCACCCGAAGGCGACGGGTGGACGCAGGACCCCGACGTGCTCGACACGTGGTTCTCGAGCGCCTTGTGGCCCTTCGCCACCCTGGGCTGGCCGCAGGACACCGCGCAGCTGCGCGCCTTCTACCCGACCGACGTCCTCTCCACGGGGCGCGACATCCTCTTCCTCTGGGTGGCGCGCATGGTGATGCTCGGCGTCGAGTTCACGGGCCGGCTGCCGTTCGCCGACGTGTACAACCACTCGGTGATCCAGGCGCCCGACGGCCGTCGGATGACCAAGTCCCTGGGCACGGGCATCGACCCGCTCACGCTCATCGACGGAGGGCCGCGGCCGCCGGTCTTCGCCGAGGGCGGCGACTTCCCCGCCTACGGCGCCGACGCGGTCCGCTTCGGGTTGCTGGCGATGAGCTCCACGCAGGACGTGCGGTTCTCGGAGGAGAAGGTCGCGCAGGGACGCGCGCTGGCCAACAAGCTGTTCAACGCGTCGCGCTTCGTGCTCGGCAAGGTCCCCGCCGACACGGTCGGCGCGCCTCGCCCGACCACGGTCGAAGACCGCTGGATCCTCTCGCGGCTGCAGGCGTTCAAGGCGGAGCTGGCCGAGCTCGTCGCCGCCTTCAACTTCTCCAGAGCGGCGCTCGGGCTCTACGACTTCGTCTACGGCGAGCTGTGTGACTGGTACGTCGAGCTGACCAAGGCGCGCGGCGTCGACGCCGATCTGGCGGCGACGCTCGTCCACGTCCTGCGCGAGACGCTCGCCGTGGCTCATCCCGTCATCCCGTTCGTCACCGAGGAGCTCTGGGCCAACCTGCCCGGCGCCGACGGAAAGCTGCTGGCCGCCGCGCGGCGCCCCGAGATCGACGAGGCCCTGCGCGATCCCGAGGCGGAGGCCACCGTCGCCGCCGTGATCGCGGCGATCTCGACGCTCCGCGCCTGGCGCCAGGACGCCGGCGTGCAGGCAGGCGCGCCGCTGCCCGTCCGGGTGAACGGGATCGCGCCCGAGAGCGCGGCGCTTGTGATGCGGATGGCGCGCCTGGAGGCGGGTGGCCCCGGACCGGCCGAGGCGACGATCACGATTCCCGGCGGGACCGTCGAGGTGCTCGCGGGGGCGGGCTTCGATCCCGCCCAGGCCGCGCGCAAGCTCGAGCAGCGGCGCGCGCGGCTCGGTCAGGAGATCGCCCGCGCGGAGGGCAAGCTGGCCGACGAGCGCTTCGTCGCCAAGGCGCCCGAGGCAGTGGTCGCGGCCGAGCGCGAGAAGCTCGCGCGCCTGCGCGAGGAGCTCGACGCCCTGTGACGGCCGTCGTTCGCGCCGAGGACCGCGCGCTCGGCGAGGCCGAGGAGTACCTCCTGTCCCTCGAGTTGTTCGGCATGCGCTTCGGGCTGGACCGCATGCGGCGCCTGCTCACCGTGCTCGGCGCCCCCCAGGAGCGCTTCGACTCGATCCACGTCGTCGGCTCGAACGGCAAGAGCTCGACCACGCGGATGATCGCGGCGCTGCTCTCCGCGCACGGCCGGCGCACGGGCTCCTACCTGTCGCCGCACCTGGTCTCCTTCACCGAGCGCGTGCGCGTCGAGGCACGCGACGTCACGCCGGCGCGCTTCGCCGCCGCCGTCGCGGCCGCACGGCGCGCCGCAGCCCGGGTCGATCGGACGCTCGAGGCCGGGGACCAGGTCACGCAGTTCGAGGCGCTGACCTCCGCGGCGTTCTTCGAGCTCGCGGAGGCGCACGTCGAGGTCGCGGTCGTCGAGGCCGGTCTCGGCGGCCGCTGGGACGCCACGAACACCATCCCGTCGCGGGTGCAGGTGCTCACGAACGTCGGCCTCGAGCACACGCGCTGGCTCGGGCCGACAGTCGCGGACATCGCGGCGGAGAAGCTCGACGTCGTGCGGCCCGGCGGGATCCTGGTGGTCGGGCCGGACCTGCACCCCGATGCCCGGGCGGTCGCCGAGCGGGTGGGGGCCGAGCGCGCCGCAGGAATCGTCGTCGCCCCCGCCGCCCCGCCCACGGGCCTGCGCCTGCGCGCCGCCGGCACGTTCCAGCGCACGAACTTCGCGCTGGCCTGCGCCGCGGCCGAGGCGTTCCTGGCGCGCCCGCTCGACCCGTCCGCCATCGCGGCGACGGCGGCCTCGACCCTGGTGCCCGGCCGCTTCTAGACCGTGGGGGAGCGCCCGCTGACGATCCTCGACGGTGCCCACAACCCTGCGGGCTTCGTCGCGCTGGCCGCATCGCTGCGCGAGGTGCTCGACGGCCGCCGGCTCGTGGCGGTGCTCTCGGTCCTCGACGACAAGGACGCCGCCGCGATGCTCTCCGAGCTGCTGCCGCTCTGCGCCGGGGGGATCGCCACCTCCACCGCGAACCCGCGCACGCTGCCGCCCGCGACGCTTCGGTCGCTCGCCGCGCAGATCGCCCCCGAAGTGATCTTTCGCGTGGAGCCCGACCCCCGCCGCGCGCTGGCCCGGGCCCGCGAGCTCACCGGACCGGACGGCGTGGTCCTCGCGACGGGCTCGCTCTACCTCCTGGCCGACCTCATGCGGCCCGCGGGAGCCCGACCGGGGTCGGCGCTGTGAACGAGGACGGGCCGAGCGTGCTGAGCATGGTCGTCGCCGTGGCGGTGATCGTCGCGACGGTCATCCTGGTGTTCTTCGCGATCGGCTACGGGCTCGGCCGCGTGTTCCTGTAACCCGCTGCACTACGATCTCATCCTTCACCATGACGAACCCCCTCGCAGTCTTCGGGATCAACTCCGACGGCCTCAACCTCGCCGTCAAGCTGCTCATCCTCCTGCTGGTGTTCGTCTACCTCGCGCTCGTGTACTACACGTACACCGATGCTCGCCGGCGGATCGCGGATCCCATCGTCATCGGGTGTGCCACCGCCGCCTCGCTGTTCCCGTTCGTGGGGACGATCATCTACATGATCGTGCGCCCGGCGGAGTACCTCGACGACGTGCGTGAGCGCGAGCTCGAGATGCAGGCGGCCGAGGCGCGGCTGCTCCAGATGGACTACTTCCTCTGCCCGCACTGCGACTACCAGGTCGAGAAGGACTTCCGGCGCTGCCCGAACTGCATGCGCAAGCTCAAGGACCCGTGCGTCACCTGCAACAAGCCGCTCGAGCCCGAGTGGAAGATCTGCCCGTACTGCGAGTCGGCGATTCCCGGCGTCACCCCCTCGGCTCCGCGGCGCCGGCGCCGCCGCGAGTCCGAGGAGGATCCCGCGATCTACGAGACGTAGCCGTGGACGCGCTGCTCAAGGAGCTCGCCGACGCCTCGATGGCCGTCGGTGCGGCCGAGGAGGCGCTCGGCGAGGGGGCCAACGTCACCGCCCGCGAGCGTCTCGACGACGCCGGCGCGATCCTCGCCGCGCTGCGCGAACGCTGGCCCGAGCTCTCCGGGGCCGAGCGCGCCGTCGTCGGCCCGACCGCCGCGCCGCTACGGCGGCGCCTCGACGCCGCCCAGGCGCGGCTGCCGAAGCTCTCGGCGCTGCGCGAGGTGGCCGCGGAGCCCGATCCGCAGGACGAGCAGGCGCCGGAGGCGTAGCGGTGGACCTGACGGGATCCTCCCACCCCATAGGGTGACCGCAGGGTCGCGCACGCTCCGCGGACGGCGCGGATCTCGTGCGCCGGCAGCACTCGGCAGGCGCTCTGCGCCCCTGCCGTGGAAATCAGGGTTGGCACGTATTGCCCACTCTGCCTGCGAGTAGTACGGTCGCCGGAGTACGCGAAACCCTTGCGCGGTGAGGCGGTCCGGGCCCTGTCCGCGCTCCCGAAGCGTCAACCGCAGCGCCAGGAACGGATACCAAGAGCAACCTGTCTACGCCGCCATCGATCACCCGAAAGGCCGTCGTCATGTCCGATGCACCGCACACTCCCGCCTCGAGCGAGTCTGACCTTGTCGGGTTCGCCCCGGATCAACCGCTGTCGTCCCCGCCCTCCGAGGGCGCTGCCGGAGAGGGTGCCAGCGTCGAGGCCCTGGGCAGCGGATACGACGGGGTCGAGGATGTCGAAGGGTACGTTCACCCCGAGGGGGCTGCGTCGGACCTGTGGACGCCTCCCACGGCTGACCTTCCCGACGTCGGCGAGGCGTCCTTCGGACCGCTCCCGCCGCAGGCCGAGACCGTGCACGGTCCCGACGACCGCGTCCAGATCGGCGATCCGAGCGTCTATCCCTGGCGCGCCCAGTGCTCGCTGGCGATGACGGCCGCCGACGGCTCGCGCTGGATCGGCAGCGGCACGTTCATCGGGCCGCGCACGGTACTGACGGCTGGGCACTGCGTCTACGTCAAGGGAAGTGGTGTTGCCGGCCGCGACGGCTGGATGCGGTCGATCCAGGTCATGCCCGGGCGCAACGGTGCCAGCCTGCCCTACGGGTCGCAGACGAGCTCCACGTTCCGCTCGGTCACCGGCTGGACGGTCTCGGGCAACCAGGAGTTCGACTACGGGGTGATCATCCTGCCGGCGAGCTTCAACGTCGGGTGGCTCGGATTCTGGAACTTCAGTGACGCCGACGTGCTTGCCGCGACCGGGAACATCGCCGGCTACCCGGGCGACAAGCCCGCCGGCACCTTGTGGTACGCCGCGCGGAGGGTCGCCTCCGTCGGACCCCGAAAGGTGCACTACGACATCGACACGGCGGGGGGCCAGAGCGGCAGTGGGGTCTACCGCTTCTTGAACAACGAGCGCCACGTCTTCGCCATCCATGCCTACGGCGGAGCGACGACGAACTCCGGCACGCGGGTCAACGGCGAGGTCGCCGGCAACCTGCTCGCCTGGAAGGTGTGAGGAAGTGAGCGGTGCGCCTCCGGGGCTGATCGCCGGCGTGGTCCGTGATCAGAGCGGCGCGCCCGTCGAGGACGCACGCGTGTACTTCACCGACGCCCCGGGAGCCATCCCGGATGTTGCCGCGCTCACGGGGGCGGACGGCTGTTTCTCGCTTGCCGCTCCGCTCGACGGCACCTACACCCTGGAGTGCGGCGCCGACGGCTTCGCCGCGGCCCGCGCGACCGTCGCCTCCCGTGACGGCGCCGGCGTGGAGCTTACGCTGCGGGCACGGTGACCAGCCGGCCCGCGCCCGCAGCGCACCTTGAAGACAATGATCACGACAATCAGACAGGGGACGATGAGCGATGGAGTTCGAAACAGCCGGAGGGAGGGAGTACCCCGCGGGCACCACGACGGGCAGGTTCCTCGTGCTCTTCGAGGAGGGAACCGCGGAGGCCGGCGTCGCCGCGCTGAGTGAGGCCACCGGCGCGCGCACTGTCACGGCCACCGACGAGGCGACCGAACCCGAGCCGAACCAGGCCTTGTTCTTCGAGAGCCTGGGTGTGGCCGTGGTCGACACAAGTCCTGAGCAGATGCAGGAGGCCGGCCTCAGGGCGGCGGGCGCCGACGGCATCCTCGCCGTGGAGGCGGAGCGCATCAACCACGCCATCGAGGCGCGCTCCTACGCGGAGGAAGGCACGCCCACGGGCGGTCGTTCGGCGGAGTACCTGCGGGGCTTTCGCGATGCGGTGCTGCACCTGACGACCGCGGACGCCGGTGGGCTGGGCATCGAGGCGGCGACCGCCGCCGCCGTCGACGAACTCCAGGCCACCTGGGGACTGCAGGCGGTCAGGGCGGTCCATTCGTGCTACAGCGGAAAGGCCATTCGTGTCGCGGTGCTCGACACGGGCTGCGATCTGCAGCATCCGGATCTGCAGGGGCGAGCGATCCAGAGCCGGTCGTTCGTCCCCGGCGAGGCCGTGCAGGACGCAAACGGCCATGGCACGCACTGCATCGGCACGTCGATGGGACCGAAGTGCCCGCCCGGGGGGCCGCGCTACGGCGTGGCCCATGACGCCGAGATCTACGCCGGCAAGGTGCTGAGCAACGCCGGGTCGGGCAGCGATTCCCAGATCCTCGGGGGAATCAACTGGGCAGTGCAGGACAAATGCGTGGTGATCTCGATGTCGCTGGGCGCCGGCACCCGTCCGGGCCAGAGCTACTCGCGGGTGTTCGAGGCCGTCGCCGCGCGCGCCCAGCGGGCAGGGACGCTGATCGTCGCCGCGGCCGGCAACGAGAGCAACCGTCCGGGTGAGGTGAACCCGGTCGGGCATCCGGCCAACTGCCCCTCGATCATGGCCGTGGCCGCGCTCGACTCGGCCCTCGGTGTGGCGCGGTTCTCCAATCGCGGGATCAATCCCGACGGCGGGCAGGTCGACATCGCCGCCCCGGGCGTCGATGTCTACTCGAGCTACCCGTTGCCGACGCGCTACCGGCGGCTCAACGGGACCAGCATGGCGACCCCGCACGTGGCCGGGGTGGCCGCCCTCTTCGCCGAGGCCAACCCGGGCGCGCGTGGGGCGGCCCTCGGCCAACTGCTGACGACGCGGGCACGCCGGCTCACGAGCCTCTCCTCCGCCGACGTGGGCGCCGGGTTGGTGCAGGCCCCTTGAGCCGGCCGGAGCCCCCGGGCGGGCAGCCGATCGAGGTCAGCGTGCTCGTGGACGGCGAGCACCTGGCCGCGATCGAGGCCGTGGTGGCCGAACTGGAGCGTACCGGCCTCCGGATCAGCGCAGTCATGCGGACCGTCGGCGTCATCACGGGAACCACCGACGACACGTCTCGGTGCTCCGCGTTCGAGGCGCTCGAGGGCGTCGAGTCCGTCGAAGTCGCGCGAACGTTCCAGCTGCCACCGCCGGACTCCCCGATCCAGTGAGACGCCCGCCGGTGTCCGGCGCCCGTGGAAGCCTCCTAGCATCCGGTGGACATGGAACGCACCCTCATCCTCGTCAAGCCCGACGCCTTCGCGCGTGGATTGACCGGCGAGATCATCGCTCGCTTCGAGCGCAAGGGACTCACGCTTGTCGCCCTCGAGCGCCGGACCGCATCGCGTGAGACGGCGGAGAAGCACTACGCAGAGCACAAGGAGGCCGACTTCTTCGGGGAGCTCGTCGACTTCATCACGGGCGGCCCGCTCGTCGCACTGATCCTCGAGGGCGACCAGGCCGTGGGGGCGGCGCGCCAGCTCATCGGCATCACGAACCCGCTCGAGGCCAACCCCGGGACGATTCGCGGCGACTTCGCGGTACAGACGGGCAGGAACATGGTCCACGGCTCGGACTCCGCGGAGTCGGCGGAGCGCGAGATCGCCATCTGGTTCGGAGAACGCTCGTAGTACCACTCGTCCTCGCGAGCGCGTCGCCGCAGCGCCTTGCCCTCCTGACCCAGCTCGGCGTCGCGTGCGAGGTGCGCCCCGCAGGGGTCGAGGAGCTCAGGTCCGGTGATCCGGAGGCCGTCGCGCTCGAGAACGCGCGGCGCAAGGCCGACGCGATCGCGGCGGGACTCGGTCGGGGTGCTGAGACCCGGGTCCTCGGTGTCGACACCGTGGTCGTCCTCGACGGTGAGATCCACGGCAAGCCCGAGGACGAGGCAGAGGCGGTCGCGACCCTCACGCAACTCTCCGGGCGCACCCACCGGGTGATCTCCGGGCTCGTCCTGCGCCCCGGGGGCGAGCGCATCGCCGTCACGCGGGTGACCTTCCGGACGCTCGCCCACGACCAGATCGCGCGGTATGTCGCCACGGGGGAGTGGCGCGGGCGCGCCGGGGGCTACGCGATCCAGGAGCGCGGCGCTTGGCTCGTCGAGCGCATCGAGGGCGACTACGCCAACGTCGTCGGTCTCCCGGTCGGGGCCTTGCTCGATCTCGCCCCCGACCTTCTCTGATCACGAGTTCCTAAAGACGGCATGAAGCAGGGAAATCCCGCTTGCACGGACGCTGGCGGCGCCAGGGTGGCACACGACCCTCCGCTACACTCGCTCCTCGCTCGGGCGAAGTCCCCGGGGCTCTTCCCCGCTGTGAGTTCGAGTGCTTCTCCCGCATGGGTTTCTTCAGCTATCTCACCGGGCTCGGTGGCCGCGACATGGCCGTCGACCTCGGCACGGCGAACACGCTCGTCTACGTGCGCGGCCGCGGGATCGTGCTCTCCGAGCCCTCCGTCGTCGCGATCGACTCGCGTACGGGTGAGGTCCATGCCGTCGGCATCGAGGCAAAGCGCATGCTCGGCCGCACCCCCGGCACGATCTCGGCGATCCGCCCGCTCAAGGACGGCGTCATCGCCGACTTCGAGGTCACGGAGGAGATGCTGCGCCACTTCATCCAGAAGGTGCACCAGAACAAGTTCGCGCATCCGCGCGTCGTCGTCTGCGTGCCCTCAGGGGTCACGGGCGTCGAGAAGCGCGCCGTCGAAGAGGCATGCCTGTCCGCCGGTGCCCGGCAGGCCTACCTCATCGAGGAGCCCATGGCGGCGGCGATCGGCGCCGGCCTGCCGGTCGGGGAGCCCACGGGTTCGATGGTGGTCGACATCGGCGGCGGCACGAGCGAGGTCGCGGTCATCTCGCTCGGGGGCATCGTCGTGTCCCAGTCGATCCGCGTCGGCGGCGACGAGCTCGACGAGGCGATCATCAACTACGCCAAGCGCGAGTACAAGCTGCTCATCGGCCAGCAGACGGCCGAGGAGGTCAAGCTCGAGATCGGCAGCGCCCATCCCATGGAGGAGGAGGTGCAGGCGGAGATCCGCGGGCGCGACATGGTGTCCGGGCTGCCGAAGACCGTCGTGCTGACCAGCGAGGAGATCCGCGCGGCGCTCGAGGAGCCGCTGTCGCAGATCATCGATGCCGTGAAGGTGACGCTGGACACCACGCCGCCCGAGCTCGCCTCGGACATCATGGATCGCGGCATCATGCTGGCCGGCGGCGGCTCCCTGTTGCAGGGGCTCGACGAGCGGCTGCGCGAGGAGACCCAGATGCCCGCGCATCTGGCGGAGTCCCCGCTGACCTGCGTCGCGGTCGGTTCGGGCCGCTCCCTCGAGGAGTTCGAGGTCATCCACCGCGCGAACAAGACCTCGCGCAACGGCCGCAACCGCGTGCGCCGCTACTAGGACGTGCCGCGTCACGCGCCCCCCACTTCGGAGCCTTTCCCCGCATGCACGACAAGACCATCAGGCGCCGACGACTGGTCCTTCTGGGCCTCGTCGTCGGATCCCTGCTGCTGCTGACCGCCTCGTTCGGCGACTCGGCGGGCGGTGGCCTAGGCGCCATCCAGCGCGGTGCCTCGGCGGTCCTGACGCCGGTCCAGGAGGGCGCGAGCCGCGCGCTGAAACCCGTGCGCGACGGGGCCGGCTGGGTGGGAGACACCTTCGAGGCCAAGGGCAAGAACAAGGAGCTGCGCGGCGACCTCGCCGAGGCGCGCCAAGTGCGCGTCGACATCGACGCGCTCCGCCGGGAGAACGCGGAACTGCGCCGGATGCTCGACATGAACGAACGCCTCCAGATCCAGGACATGGGCTTGGTGGCCGCCCGCGTGATCACCCGTTCGCCCAACGTCATCAACCAGACCATCAAGGTCAACCAGGGCTCCGCCCAGGGCGTGGCCAAGGGCCAACCTGTGCTCACGGGCAGCGGCCTGGTCGGCACTGTCGACGCGGTGGGCCCGAACTTCGCGATCGTCGAACTCGTGACCGACGCGGACTTCGGCGCGGGCGCGAAGGTCTCCCAGAGCGGCATCCCGGGCGTCGTGACCCCCGCCGCCGGCGCGCCGCGCGAGCTGCGGATGGAGTACACCGAGGCGACCGACGACGTCCGTAGGGGCAACACGCTGGTCACCTCCGGCACCAGCGATCCGGAGTTCCCCTCGCCCTTCCCGCCCGACGTGCCGATCGGGCGGGTCATCGAGGTCGAGGATCCCGGGTCCGACAGCCAGGTCATCCACGTGCGCCCGTTCGTCGACGTCCGTGACGTGAACTTCGTCGAGATCGTCACCAAGATGGATCCGAGTCGCTCCTGATGGCCACGTCGGCCGTCCTGCTCGTCCGGCTGGGCGCCCTCGGGCTGCTCGCCGTCGTGCTCCAGGTCTCCGCGGTCTCCCAGCTGACGGTCTTCGACACCAACGCCGACGTCGTGCCGCTCGTGGTGGCCTTCGCAGCGCTGCTCACCGGGGCCGTCCCCGGGGCGATCTTCGCCTTCGTGGCGGGCCTGTTCATCGACACCGCGCTCGTCGGGACGCTCGGCGTGAGCTCGCTCGTCTACGTCGCGATCGGGTATGGCGCGGGCCGCCTGCGTGAGCTGCGCGACCCGCAGTCGTCGCTGGTGCCGCTCGCGCTCGGGGCTGCCGCGAGCGCCGCCGCCGCCTTCGGCTTCGCCCTCGTGCAGTTCCTGCTCGGGGCCGAGGCGCCCGTCTCCTTCGAGCTCATCCGTCAGCTCGTCGTGGCCACGCTCGTGTCGACGCTGCTCGCGCTCCCGGTCTACGCTGGAGTGCGACGCGCACTGGTTCCGGCCCTTCCCGACGACCCGCGCCGCCGGCGGCGGCGGGCGTACACCACGGGCGGCCTGTCCCCGCTGAGTCGCCCATGATCGAGCCCACCGCAGATCGCCGCGCCCCCATCTCACCGCAGCTCGCCGTCCGCGTGGCGATGCTCGGAACCGTCGCCCTCATCCTCTTCGGGGTCATCTTCTTCCGTCTGTGGTTCCTCCAAGTGCTCTCGGGCGACCAGTTCCTCGCCGAGGCGACGCAGAACCGGGTGCGCACGCAGCCTCAGCCGGCGCCGCGTGGCTTCATCGTCGACCGCGACGGCAACGTACTCGTCAAGAACCGCAAAGCGAACGTGCTCCAGCTCGACCCGCGCGAGATCCCGGAGGAGGAGCGCGCCCTGGCCGCCGAATGGGGCGCCAAGAAGATCGCCCGATCGCGCAGGCGCCCTGCGTTCCGGGGCCCCGAGGTCCCGATCCCTCCGCCGCCGCCCGCGCTGCGCGCGCGGTTCGCGCGTCTGCGGAAGGTCTCCGGGCTCAGCGTCGCCGAGATCCAGGAGCTCGTGATCGTCGGGCTGTACGAGGAGCCCTTCCTGCCCGTGCGTCTCACCGAGGACGTCAAGCCGGCCGTCCGCCAGTACGTCGAGGAGCACCGCGAGGATTTCCGCGGCCTCGACGTCCGCACGGTCTACCTGCGTGAGTACCCCAACGAGCAGGTCGGGGCCCAGCTCTTCGGCACGGTCGGGGAGATCAATCCGGACCAGATCGGCGAGGAGCGCTACCGCGGCGTGCGGGCCGGCGGAATCGTCGGGCAGGGGGGCCTCGAGCGCACCTACGACGAGTACCTGCGCGGCAAGGACGGCGTGGAGCGCATCTTCGTCGACGCCGCCGGCCAGCCGATCGCCACCGAACGATCGCAGCGCGGCCGGAGCGGGCGTCAGCTGCGGACCTCGATCGACTCGAAGCTGCAGAAGGCCGCCCAGGCCGCGCTGGCGCGGGCGGGGCGCGGCAAGCCGGGAGCGTTCGTGGCGATGGACCCGTACACGGGCGAGGTCTTCGCGATGGGCTCGGCGCCGACGTTCGACCCGAACGAGCTCGCCAGGCCGCTCACCAAGAAGCGCGCGGCCGAGCTCTACGGCCCGGACTCCGACGCCCCGCTGGTCAACCGCGCCGTCTCGTCGCAGTACTCCACGGGCTCGACCTTCAAGCCGGTGACGGCCCTCGCGGCCCTGGCCGCCGGCGTGACGTCCCCGGGCCGCTCCGTGTTGGACCAGGGCAAGATCCAGCTCTTTCCGGGCAAGGCGGGGGTCCGCCAGAACGCGGGGGCCACGCCGTACGGGCCGGTCGACCTCCGTCGAGCCCTGTCGGTCTCCTCGGACATCTACTTCTACGTGGTGGGCAAGGGGATCTACTACTCCGAGCAGAGTCGCGCGCTGCAGTCCTGGGCCCGGCGGCTCGGCTTCGGCCGCCTGACCGGCGTGGACACCGGGGCCGAGACCAAGGGGGTCGTCCCGAGCCGCGCCTGGCGCGACGGCCTCAACGAGAAGGAGGCCGACTGCCGCGCGGGGAGGAAGTTCCCCTCGGGGGACCGAAAGCCCGAGGGTGCGCCCTGCGGCATCGCCGACGGGACGAACCGGCCCTACAGCGCGGGGGACAACGTCAACCTTGCCATCGGGCAGGGCGACCTGCAGGCGACGCCGATGCAGGTGGCGCTCTCCTACGCGGCGATCGCCACGGGCGGGAGGGTCCCGACACCGCACCTCGGCTTGCGCATCGAGGACGAGCAGGGCAAGCTGATCCAGAAGCTCAAGCCGAAGCCCGCGCGCACCGTCGCGCTGCCCGACGCCGGGCTGCAGGCGATCCGCGACGGCCTGCGCTCCGCGGCGAGCGAGCCCGGAGGGACCTCGACCGACGTCTTCGCGGGCTGGGATCACGGGCGCTGGCCCGTCCACGGCAAGACCGGGACGGCCCAGACCTCCAAGGGCGACCAGTCGTGGTACGCGGCCTACGTCCCGCGGACGCCGACGAACACGCGCCCGCTGCTCGTGGTGGCGACCGTCGAGCGCGGCGGCTTCGGCGCGGAGGCCGCCGCGCCGCTCGCGCGCCAGATCTTCTCGCAGTGGTACACGAAGAACCTCGGTGAGTTCAAGGCCGGGGAGAACGCGACGCGATGAGCGCCACGATCTCGCCGCCGCCGTCGCAGGAGCCCGGCCGCTTCGGCGGCGGCGGGCTCGGGCGCAGCGCGCTCGGCCTGCCCTTCGACTTCGTGATGCTCGTCGCCGTCATCGGGATCTGCGCCTGCTCGCTCGTGACGCTCAAGACCGTCGAGGTGCCGGGCTATCCCGCCGGGTTCTTCATGTGGCGCCAGGCCGTCTACTTCGGGTTCGGCGCGGTCATCGCCCTCGTCCTCTCCCGGGTCGACTACTCCCGGCTGCGCGAGCTCAAGTGGGGCCTCTACGTGCTCATGCTCGCCGGGTTGCTGGCCGTCATGGCCTTCGGCAGCGTCACGCGCGGCTCGCGCCGGGCGATCCAGCTGCCCTTCTTCTCCTTCCAGGCCTCCGAGCTCGGCAAGATCCTCATCGTCGTGGTGCTCTCGGCGTTCATCGTCGACCGCGCCCGCCGCCTCTCGGAGCGGGACACGACCGCGCGCACGATGCTGCTCGCGCTCGTACCGGCCGCGCTCGTCATGCTCCAGCCCGACCTGGGCTCCGCCCTGGTCTACATCGCCATCGTGATGACGGTGCTCTTCGTCGCCGGGATCCCCGGCCGGCAGTTCGCCGGCCTCGGGGCCCTTGGGACGATCGCGATCGTCTTCGTCCTCGTCGCGGCGCCGGCCGCCGGCGTCGAGGTGCTGCACGACTACCAGAAGGAGCGCCTCACGGCGTTCCTCAACCCGACCAGCGACCCGAGCGACGCGGGCTATCAGCAGAACCAGTCGCGCATCGCGATCGGCTCGGGGGAGAAGATCGGACGGGGGGAGGCGGCCACGCAGACGCGTGACAACTTCCTTCCCGAGAACCACACCGACTTCGCCTTCGCGGCGCTCGGCGAGCGTTACGGCTTCGTCGGCGCCGCCATCCTGCTGTCGTTCTACTCCCTGCTGATCTGGCGAACGCTGCTCGCGTTGACGCTGGCCAAGAACCTGTTCGGCGCGATCGTCGCCGGCGGCATCCTCGCGATGCTGCTCTTCCAGGTCTTCGTCAACGTCGGGATGAACGTCGGGATCATGCCCATCACCGGGATCCCGCTGCCGCTCATGAGCTACGGCGGCTCCTCGGTGATCACCACTTTCGTGGCCATCGGCCTGCTGCTGTCGATTCACGCGCAAGGGCGCGCTGCGACAGCCGGCAAGGGCCGTGTGCTCGGATTCACCTAAAAGGACTGATCTTAAATTGAAGAAGCAACTGCTCGTCAGCGTGGACCGCGGCGAGACCCGGGTGGCCCTCATGGAGGCGACCGGTACACCGGACTCCGCCGCGGCCAAGCCCGTGACCAGGCCCACCACCCGGGGGCGCACCAAGCAGGTCGAGATGGCCGAGGGCTACCGGGTCGCGGAGCTCTACTTCGAGCGCCGGGGTAACCGCTCCATCGTCGGCAACATCTACAAGGGCAAGGTCGACAACGTCCTGCCCGGGCTGGAAGCGGCGTTCGTCGACATCGGCCTGGACAAGAACGGCTTCCTGCACGTCGACGAGATCGTGCTGCCCGGCGTCGAGATCCCGCGCCGTGGCCGGGGGGGCGCCAACGGCAAGGACGGACAGCCCGGCAAGAAGATCTCCGATCTGCTCAAGCCGGGTCAGGAGATCGTCGTGCAGGTCGTCAAGGACCCGCTGAAGACCAAGGGCGCCCGGCTCTCGATGGAGCTGACGATCGCCGGCCGTTACATGGTCTACACCCCTACGGGCGAGGGGATCGGTGTCTCCAAGCGCCTCGACGACAAGGAGCGCGAGCGCCTGCGTCGCGAGGCCAAGTCGCTCGAGATGCCGTCGGGCGGCGCGATCATCCGCACGGCGGCCCACGGGGCGAAGCGCTCGGACTTCGAGCGCGAGATGCTCTACCTGCACAAGCTGCACGAAGTGCTGCTCCGGCGCGTGGAGACGACTCCGGCGCCCGGACTGGTCTTCCAGGAGGCCGACCTGTCGGTGCGCGTGGTGCGCGACATCTTCGCCGCCCACTTCGAGCGGGCGATCGTCGACGACCCGAAGCAGCATCAGCGCCTGGTCTCGTTCTTCACGCGCACCGCGCCGGAGCTCGTCGACCGGGTCGAGCTGTGGCAGGACTCCACCCCGCTGCTGGAGGCCTACGGCGTCGAGAAGACGATCGACGGCCTGTTCTCCAAGCGCGTCGACCTGCCCTCGGGCGGCTATCTGATCATCGAGTACACCGAGGCGCTCACGGTCATCGACGTCAACTCGGGCTCCTTCATCGGCCGCGGCAAGCAGGCACGCCTCGAGGACACGATCACCAGAACGAACCTCGAGGCGGCCGAGGAGGTCGTCAACCAGCTGCGGCTGCGTGACATCGGCGGGATCATCGTCATCGACTTCATCGACATGGCCCGCGCGCGCAACCGCGACGCCGTCCTCAAGACGCTGCGCAACTCGCTCGACGACGACCGCACGAAGACCTTCACCGCCGAGATCTCCCGGCTCGGCCTCGTCGAGATGACCCGCCAGAACGTCACGGAGGGCGTTCGCGAAGTCATGTCGCGCCCGTGCCCGACGTGCGACGGCGAAGGGGTCATCCGCTCGGAGGCGACGATCGCCATCGAGTTCGAGCGCCGCCTGCGCGACCTGGCCGCCCGCGCGCCGCGGGGCGTCGAGGCGTTCCTCGTGCGCATGCATCCCGCCGTCTCGAGTGAGTTCACCGGGCAGGGAGCTCGCGTGCTCCGCCAGCTCGAGACCGAGACCGGCATGTTCTTTCACTTCACGGGCACCGAGGGGCTCCCGCTCGACCACTTCGACGTGGTCAAGCAGGGCGTCGACGACGAGATCCTCGAGGAGGCGGTGCCGTTCCGCGAAGGGGACGAGGTGCTCGTGCAGATCGTCGAGCCGCACATGTACAACGTCGACGACGCGGTGGCCAAGATCGACGGGTACATCATCTCCGTGGAGGAGGGTGGGCGCTTCGTCGGCTCCAAGCGACTCGTGCGCATCGAGGAGGCCGGCCGGACCGCCGCGGTGGCCGTGCTGGTCGGCGGCGATTCCCCCGGTGCGGACGCGGCGCAGGGCGTGGAGGCGGACGGCTCCCGCGGCGACGAGGCGGTAGACTCCACGTCCCGGCGCCGCGGCCGTAGAGGTGGGCGGCGCCGTTCGGCTGCCACGGCCGAAGCGACCTCACCCGAGTAAGGCCCTTCATGTACGCAATCGTCAAGACCGGCGGCAAGCAGTATCGCGTCGAGCAGGGTCAGACCCTGCTCGTCGAGCGCCTGCCCGAGGAGGCCGGCGCCAGCGTCGCCCTCCAGCCGCTGCTCGTCGCCGGCGACACGTCCGTCTTCGACGAGGCCGGCCTGGCCGGCGCGTCGGTCGATGCACGGATCGTCGAGCACCTCCGCGGCCCCAAGCTGCGCGTCTTCAAGTTCAAGCCGAAGCGCGGCTACAAGCGCCGGACGGGCCACCGTCAGGAGCTCACGCGCATCGAGATCACCTCCATCAAGGGGCAGTAGACAATGGCGCACAAGAAGGGGCTCGGCTCCTCCCGCAACGGCCGCGACTCCAACTCGCAGCGCCTCGGCGTCAAGAAGTTCGCCGGCGAGGTCGTCACGGGCGGAGAGATCATCGTGCGCCAGCGCGGCTCGCGCTTCAAGGCGGGTGAGGGCGTCGGCATGGGCAAGGACGACACGCTGTTCGCCAAGGCCCCCGGCTTCCTCGAGTTCACCGAGGGTCGCCGCGGCCGCGTGGTCAACGTCGTCTCCGCCGACGCGCAGGCGAAGGCCGAGGCCGACCGCGAGACCGCCGCCGGCCCGTCGAAGTAGCAGCGTCCCCGTCATGCCCTCCCCGACCGCGCTGTCGACCCTCATGGCCGCGGGGCGCGTCGGTGTCGGAGCCGCACTGCTCGCCGCCCCCGACCAAGTCGCGCGACCGTTTCTCGGCGCGCCCGCCGAGAGCGGTGGCGGCGGCGTGGCCGTCCGCGCGTTCGGTGGCCGCGACCTGGTGCTCGGCGCGGTGACCGCCGCGTCGCTCTCGGGGCGGCTGGGCGAGGGTACGGCCCCCACGCTCGTCGCCGCGAGCGGCCTGTGCGACCTCGTCGACGGCGTGGCCCTGCTCGCCGCGCGCAAGGACCTCCCGGCCGCCGGCGCCGCGGCGGGCGTCTTCGCGTTCGGTTCGGCGCTGCTCGGCTTCGCGCTCGCGCGTCGCCTGCGCGCGGGCGCGACCTGAGGCGTCGCGGACGGCCGAGCGCCTGATGGCGCCCACCCCTCGGGCACGAACCGGCGTTCGAGCCGGCCCGGTTCAGCGGCCCACCGTGCGGCGCTTGGCCCGATGCCATGCCCGCCGCACGACCGGGCCGCTCGCGGCGTGAGCGGCGAGCAGTCCCGTGGTGGGCACGAGCAGGATCGCCGGCCAGAAGAACCCCTCGCCCGCCAGGGCCCAGACGCCGACCGCGGCGCCGTTGCCGCCCGCGTAGGCGGCGGCGTGCAACCCCAGCGCGGCACGGTGGAGGCGGCCGAGCGTCCCGGGTGCGGGCCGTGGCGGCGTGAGCGGGAGGCCGCGCCGCGCGGCGCGCAACTCGAGCGACGTGCGCGCCGCGAGGACGAGATCGAGGCGCTCTTCGAGCTCGTCGTGGTCGATCCGGCCCGCGGCGTGCGCCTCGCGCAGCGCTCGGGCGCACCGCTCGCGGTCGGCCTCCGACACGAGAGTCCGGGCGGGGAGGGCCAAGCTAGGTTCCCTGCGCCGTCGGCCGCACGAGGATCTCGTTGACGTCGACCCGCCGCGGCTGCGAGATGGCGTACATGACGGCGGCCGCGACGTCCTCGGCCTGGAGCGCTTCAAAGCGCGGCTTGGAGGAGAAGAACGGCGTCTCGACCATGCCGGGCGCGATGATCGTCGTGCGGATGCCGGTGTCGGCGAGGTCGGCGCGGATCGCTTCTCCCATCGCGTGCACGGCGTGCTTGGTCGCCGAGTAGAGCGACCCCGGCAGCGGCCGGCGCCCGGCGACCGAGCTCGTCAGGAAGACGTGGCCGCGGCTCTCCTTCAGCGCGGGAATCGCTGCGCGCACGGTGTACGCCGCGCCCAGGACGTTCGTGAGGACCATGTCGCGCCAATGCTCCGGAGTCTCCTCGAGCCAGCCGCGGCTCGCGCCGAAGCCGGCGTTCGCGAAGATCGCGTCGACGCGACCGAAGGCGTCGACCGCGGCCTGCACGAGGGCCTCGTTCTCCTCCCAGCTGGTCACGTCGGTCGGAACCGCCCGCGCGCGCCCGGGTCCGCCGAGCTCCTCGGCCAGCGCCGCGAGCTTGTCGGCGGAGCGCGCCGCGAGCACGACGCGGTACCCGGCCCGGCCTGCGGCGCGCGCCGTCGCCGCGCCGATTCCGGTGCTCGCACCCGTGATGATCAAGACGTCGTCGGCAGCCATGCGCGTCACACTAGGCGACGATGCGCCGGAACAGGACGACACCTCCCATGGCCATGACCCGCGGGGTCTAGGCCACGATGTTGTACGACAAGGCGCGCATCTTCGTTCAGGCCGGCGGCGGAGGCAACGGCTGCATGAGCTTCCGGCGCGAGGCGCACGTGCCCATGGGTGGGCCCGACGGCGGCGACGGCGGACGCGGCGCCGACGTGGTGCTCGTCTGCGACGACTCGCTGCGCGACCTGCAGTCCTTCAAGCGCTCCGCGCACTACAAGGCCGGCCGCGGTCGCCACGGCGAGGGCAACCAGCGCCACGGGGCCGACGGTGAGACGCTGGAGGTTCGCGTTCCGCCCGGCACCGAGGTGCGCAAGTGGGACGGCACGACCTACGACCTCGTGCGGCCGGGCCAGACGGTCACGATCGCCACAGGGGGCTCGGGCGGTCGTGGCAACCGCAAGTTCAAGTCCTCCACGCGGCAGTCACCGCGGTTCGCCGAGAAGGGCCTCGAAGGCGTCGAGGGCTGGCTGGACCTGCGCCTCAAGCTGCTGGCCGACGTCGGCCTGGTGGGGGTCCCCAACGCGGGCAAGTCGTCGCTCATCTCGGTGATCACGCGAGCAGCGCCGAAGATCGCGAACTATCCCTTCACCACGCTGGAGCCCGTGCTGGGAACGCTCGACGGCGGCGATCGTCAGCTCATCCTCGCCGACATCCCCGGCCTCATCGAGGGCGCCAGCGAGGGGGCGGGCCTCGGTCACGAGTTCCTCGCCCACGTCGAGCGGACCCGCCTGCTCGTCCACGTCCTGGAGCTCGCGCCGATGGACGGCGCGGATCCCGAGGAGAACTACGAGACGATCGAGCGCGAGCTGGCCAAGCACGACGAGCGGCTCGCCCGGCTGCCGCGGATCCTCGTCCTCTCCAAGGCCGACCTCGTCCCGGAAGACGTCGTCGAGGCCGCCCGTGCGCGGTGGCAGGCGCGATTCGATGGGCTCGCCGCACCGCAGGAGGAGTGGGAGCTTCCCGATCCCCTGCGCCGTGTCCCCGTCATCGTGACGTCGAGCGCGACCGCCAGAGGCCTCGAGGAGCTGAAGGTCGAGCTGCTGCGCCGGGTGCCGCCTCAGCCCGTCGAGCTGCTCGAGAAGCTCGCGGGAGCGGACGACCTCGCCGAGCACCGCGTCTTCCGTCCGGCCACGCGGGAGGGCTGGGTCGTCGAGCAGGTCGAGCCGGGGCGCTTCCGGGTCGCGGGCGAGCAGGTCGAGCGGCTCCTCGCGCGTCACGACCTCGAGAACGAGGACGCGCTGGCCCACGTCGAGCACCGCCTGATCCGCATGGGCGTGCTGCGCGCGCTCGAGGCCGAGGGGTTCGAGGCGGGCGACGACGTGGAGATCGCCGGCGTCGTGTTCGAGCTCGACTGAGGGTCGTGCCGGGCGGTCCAGGCGGAGAGTCTGTTGCTGTATCGCCGTGTGGTCGTCGGGAGCCGTGAGGTGGTTCCGGCGGGCGCGCGAACATTCCAACAGGCGCCTAGAGTCCGGCGGGTCATGGCCCGTTACGTCGTCAAGCTCGGGTCGAGCGTCGTCGCCCACGACACGGGCGAGCTGCGCGTCGACGCCCTGGAAGCCGTCTGCGACGAAGTCGCGGTCCGCCATCGCGCGGGCGATGAGTTCATCGTCGTCTCCAGCGGCGCGATCGCCCGGGGGATGCGAACGCTCGGCCTCGGGTTGCGGCCCAGGGCGATCGCCGACCTGCAAGCCGCGAGCGCCGTGGGACAGGGCGGGCTCTACCAGTCCTGGTACGAGCTGCTGGCCGCGCGCGACGTCCGCTCCGCCCAGGTGCTGCTCACGTTCTTCGATCTGCGCGCCCGGACGCACTACCTCAACGTCCGCCAGACGCTACGGCGCCTGCTCGACTGGCGCGTCGTGCCGGTCATCAACGAGAACGACACGACCACGACGGACGAGATCTCCTTCGGCGACAACGATTTCCTTGCCGCGCAGGTCGCGATACTTCTCGGCGCTGACCGGCTCGTGCTGCTGACCGTCACCGACGGCCTCTTCACCGCCGACCCACGCCACGACCCTGCTGCCACTCGCGTGCCGGAGGTCGTCGACTTCTCCGCGCTGGAGACGATGGCGATCGGCAACGAGACGTCTGCCCTCGGCTCGGGCGGAATGCGCTCGAAGGTCGTCGCGGCCGAGATGGCCACCGCCGCCGGGATTCCCGCTTCGATCGGCAGCGGCCTGGAGCGCGGTGACCTCGCCCGGCTGCTCGAAGGCCAGCGCTCCGCCGGAACGCATTTCGAGGCGCGCGAGACGCGCTACTCGTCCTTCAAGCTGTGGCTGAAGTACGCCAAGCCGTCCACGGGGACGATCGTCATCGACGCGGGCGCCGCGCGGGCCCTACGCGACGCGGGTACCTCACTGCTGCCCGTCGGGATCACGATGGTCCGCGGGGGCTTCGAGGCCGGTGACGCGGTGGAGGTCGCCGAGGGCGGCGTGGTCATCGGCAAGGGCATCGTGTCCTACTCAGCAGAAGAGCTGCGCCGCGTGGTGGGGATGAAGAGCGCACAGGTCCGCGAAGTGCTGCCGCGGGCCACCGACGAGGCCGTCCACCGGGACTACTTCGTCCTGGCCTGAGCAGCAGGCGCAGGGCTCCTTCCCGAGCGGCGGTCGGCGTGGCCGTCTCGCAGCATCGTCTACCCCGGTAGCGCGCTGCAGGCGACGGAGCGGCGCCTCGGTACCCTTCGGTCATGGCCACCACCGCCGTGTCCGTCACCGACACCTGCCTTGCGGCGAAGGCTGCGTCGCGTCGCCTGGCCGCGCTGCCCACGACGGTGAAGGACGCTGCGCTGCTCGCCATCGCCGACGGCCTGGAGCAGCGCACCCAGGAGATTCTCGAGGCCAACGCGCGCGACATGGAGGCCGGCCGGGAGAACGGTCTCGGGGCCGCGCTGCTGGATCGTCTCGAGCTCACGCCGGGGCGCATCGCGACCATCGCCGCGCAGGCGCGCGACATCGCTTCCCTCACCGACCCTGTCGGAGAGGTCGTCGAGGGGCGCCGCCTGCCCAACGGCCTTGACGTCAGGAAGGTGCGCGTGCCGCTCGGCGTGATCGCCGTCGTCTACGAGGCGCGACCGAACGTCACGATCGACGCCACCGCGTTGTGTCTCAAGAGCGGCAACGCGATCGTCCTGCGCGGCTCCTCCAGCGCCGCGCACTCCAACGCCATCCTCGCGACGGTCGCCTCCGAGGCCGCCACCAGCGCGGGGGTGCCGGAGGGCGCCGTCTCGCTCGTGGCCGGCGGCGGCCGTGAGGAGCTCGCCGAGCTCGCCACCCAGAGCGGCGTCGTCGACCTCGTCATCCCGCGCGGGGGCGAAGGGCTGAAGAACGCGCTGAGGGGCGTCGCGACCGTCCCGGTCATCTACGCCGCCTCGGGAAACTGTCACGTCTACGTCGACGCCGCGGCCGACCTCGCCTGGGCGCAGGAGATCGCCGTCAACGCGAAGGTCCAGCGGCCGAGCGCCTGCAACGCGGCGGAGACACTGCTCGTCCACGCCGACGTCGCCGCCGCGTTCCTGCCGGGCGCGCTGCGAGCGCTGCGCGACGCAGGAGTCGAGCTGCGCGTCGACGCCCGCGCGCGCGCTCTCGCGGGCGAGCAGCTCGCCGGCGAGCTGCTCGACGCCACCCGCGCCGACTGGGACACGGAGTTCCTCGCGCTCACGCTGGCGGTGGCGGTCGTCGACGGCCTCGACGAGGCCATCGACCACATCAACGCACACGGCTCGGGTCACTCCGAGGCGATCGTCTCCGGCGACGCTGCCGCGTTGCGTGCGTTCGAGCTCGGCGTCGACGCAGCCTGCCTCTACCTCAACGCCTCGACCCGCTTCACCGACGGCGCGGAGTTCGGGATGGGCGCCGAGATCGGCAACTCGACCCAGAAGCTGCACGCGCGCGGCCCGATCGGCATGCGCGAGCTGTGCTCGGCGAAGTACGTCGTCCAGGGCGACGGTCACGTTCGGCCCTAGACGCGGTGAGCCGCTTGGGGATCCTCGGGGGGACGTTCAATCCGCCCCACGTCGCCCACCTCGTGTGCGCCCAGGAGGCGCGGTCACAGCTCGGACTCGACCGGGTGGTGCTCATGCCGGTTCACACGCCGCCGCACAAGGCGGCCGTCGACGACCCGGGCGGCGAAGTCCGCCTCGAGATGTGCCGCGCCGCGGCCGATGGCGATCCCGGGCTCGAAGTGTCCCGCTTGGAACTCGATCGCGGGGGGCCGTCCTACACGGTGGATACGCTGCGCGCGATCCATGCGAGTGCACCGGGTGACGAGCTGACGTTCATCGTCGGAGGCGACCAGGCCCAGGGTCTGCCGACGTGGCGTGAGCCCGCGGCGATCCTCGCGTTGGCCGTGCTCGCCGTAGCCGAACGCGAGGGCATCGTCCGCGAGGACGTGCGCGCGCGCCTCGATGAACTGGCGCCCGCCGGGCGCCTTGCGTTCTTCGACATGCCACGCATCGACGTCTCGTCCTCGGACGTGCGACGCCGCGTCGCCGCCGGACGCCCGATCCGCCACCTCGTCCCCGATCGCGTGGCCGCGCTCATCGCGAAGCGCGGCCTCTACCGCTTGCCGCTCCCTGCCACACTGAAACCCATGGAGGCCTTGCCGCATGATTGATCCGGAGCAGCTGACGAAGCTGGCCGCCGCCTTCGCCGCCGAGAAGAAGGCCATCGACATGGTGGCGCTCGACCTGCGCGGCGTCGCCGGCTACACCGACTTCTTCGTCATCTGCCAGGGCAACACCCCCCGGCAGGCCAAGGCGATCCACGACGGGGTCCACCTCGGGATGAAGAAGGCCGTCGGCGCGCTGCCCCGCCGGGTGGAGGGCGTCAGCGAGGCGCGCTGGATCCTCATGGACTACCTCGACGTGGTCGTCCACGTCTTCGCCCCCGAAACGCGCGAATTCTACCGTCTCGACCAGCTCTGGGGCGAGGTGCCGCGCCTCCCGCTGGACCCGGACGAGCTGACGCAGCTCGCGGCGCAGGTCCCCGAAGCCGCCTCGGCCTGAGCTCCCCTCGTTCGAACGGCACACGCCGGCTCCATCAGGGGCCCGGAACGACGAGAGCCGCCCTTCCGGACAGCTCTCGTGCGATGGAGCCAGGGGGGCTCGAACCCCCGACCTCCGCCATGCCATGGCGGCGCTCTCCCAGCTGAGCTATGGCCCCCAACCGGTACGTCTCGGCGAGTGTAACGCCGGAGCGCTGGTTGTTCCTCGCGGGTGCCAATCGGAGGCGCAGAGCCTTCCGACCTGCAACGTGCGAGATAGGAATCAGCCAGCACTCGTCGAGTTCGAGACAATATGCAGCGATGGCGTCGATCTCTGCGGCGGAATAGGTCGACCGGACATATCCCGACGCGGTGAGTCGACTGGTTCGGCAGCTGACGTTGATCGTCTCGCCGACTCGCTTCGCCCACTTGCACTGCACGCGCATGAGCGGTCCGCCCGTGTCGAAGATCAAGTCGTACCGTGATCCCTCGGTCATGGGGCGCGACACGCCAATGCCGAGCTTCGTCGCCTTCCAGGCGATGGCGAGCTCCGCGATACCGCCCTTCTGGTCTGGTGTCATGTCCATCCATGGGAACACTAGTTCGTACGTCGGACGTAGCCGGTCGGCCGGCCTACCGGCGCGGGCGCGGCGGATTGACGAACTCCGGCACGTCGAGGAACGGGTCGTCGGGCTGCAGCAGCCCGGTGATCTCGGGCGAGGGGGGCTTTGCCGCATCACGCTCCGAGCGGGCCTTGCGAGCCTCGTCTCCGTGGCCTGACGCGGACCGCCCCGGCTCCCGGATGGAGGCCGTCGCCCGGCGCGCCCGTGCTGTGGACGGAGGCTCGGCGAGCGACCGCGCCGGGGCCGGGATCCGGGGGGAGGCGGCCGGGCGCGGAGCGGAGACGCGCGGCGGGAGATCGCTCGGCATCACGGCGTCGAGGCGTGAGACGAGCCGGCCGTGGACGAGCTGGACGTCGCGCATGAGCGTGTCCGCGTTGCGCACGAGCGACTGGGCGAGCGCCCGCAGGTCGTCCGTGAGCTTCTCGCCCTCGCGAACGACCTCGCGGGCGGCGCGGTGCGCGTCGTTCAGCACGTCGCGTGCCTCGCTTCTCGCCGAGCCCTTGAGCTCCGTTGCCTGCCGCTCGGCTTCCTCTACGAGCCGCGACACTTCGTCCTGCGCCTCGGCGATGGCCTGCACGCGGCGCTTCTCGGCCTCGGCGCGAACCTCCATGGCGCGATCGTGAGCCGCGGCGACCGCTGCCCGTGCCTCGGCCTGGGCGCCCGCGGCCTCTCTGCGGGCGTCGCCGACAATCTCGCGTGCCTCGGCTTCGGCCGCCACGACCCGCAGGTCTACCGCGCGGTCGGCCTCGGCGATCCGCTCACGGGCGCGCTGCTCGGCGCCGCGGCGCAGCCCTTCGGCGGCCCGCTCGGCGGCCTCGACGATCGTGGCGACCCGTGCCGAGGCGACGACGATCGCCGACGGCCGCTCCCCCCGGGGACCCGCGCGTTCGGCTGGGGGGCTGTCGTCGGCGACCGGGGGCGACGCTCGCTCGTCGGGTTGACCGATCGTGTCGGGGTCGCCGGTCTCGTCCGGGGTGGCTTCACCGAGGCCCGATGCCCTCCCGGGGCCCGGTCCCGCGCGGGCCGGGACGTCGGGGGGGCCGACCGATCCACCAGCGCCAGCGGCATCTCGACCACGTCCACGCCCGCCGCGCGGACCGCGCACGATCCCGCTGGCACGCTCGGCGTCGGGGAGGTCACCAGGCCCCGCATCGCGGTAGGGGTCCTTTGAGCGGTCAGGCATGGGCGCCGATCGTAGGCCCGCCCGCCAGCGCGCGACGCAGGAAGCCCACCACCGCGCGGCAAGCTCGACGCGGGGCCGGGCCTCGGCTCCGGGAGACGAAGAAGAGCATGGGCTGACTCTATGCTCAGCCGCCCATGGCCGAGCATCGCTACGACCCGAAGGAGATCGAGCCCCGCTGGCAGCGCGTGTGGGAGCAGGAGCGCACCTGGGAGGTCGACAACGAGCTCGGCGCGGGTGAGACGTCCTACGTGCTCGAGATGCTCCCGTACCCCAGCGGCGAGCCGCACATCGGCCACCTGAAGGTCTACTCCGTCGGTGACGCGGTCGCCCACTACCACCGCCGCACGGGCCGGCGCGTACTGCACCCGATGGGCTACGACGCCTTCGGTCTGAACGCCGAGAACCACGCGATCAAGACCGGGCAGCACCCCCGCGACTCGACAAACGCCGCGATCGCCGCCTTCCAGCAGCAGTTTCGTGAGTGGGGAATCTCGATCGACTGGTCCCGCGAGTTCGCCACCTGCGATCCCGAGTACTACCGCTGGACCCAGTGGATCTTCCTGCAGCTCTTCGAGCACGGCCTCGCCTACCGCAAGGACGCGGTGGTCAACTGGTGCCCGCAGGACGCCACGGTGCTGGCCAACGAGCAGGTCATCGACGGGCGCTGCGAGCGCTGCGGCCACGAGGTCGAGGCGCGCCAGCTCGAGCAGTGGTTCTTTCGCATCACCGCCTACGCCGATCGGCTGCTCGACGACCTCGACACGATCGAGTGGCCCGAGCACGTCAAGACGATGCAGCGCAACTGGATCGGCCGCTCGACGGGCGCCCAAGTCACCTTCCGCTGCGCGGAGCTCGAGCTCGACTACGCCGTCTTCACCACCCGGCCCGACACGCTCTTCGGCGCGACGTTCTTCGTCATGGCCCCCGAACACCCCGATCTCGAGCGGTTGACGGCGGGCACGGGCCAGGAAAGCGCCGTACGTGAGTACGTCAACCGGGCGTTGACGGAGTCCAACGAGACGCGGGGCGCCGCGGACAAGCCGAAGACCGGCGTCTTCCTGGGGCGTCATGTCGTCAACCCGGTCAACGGCGAAGCCATGCCGATGTATGTCGCCGACTACGTGCTCATGGAGTACGGCACCGGCGCGATCATGGCCGTCCCGGGCCACGACGAGCGCGACTACGCGTTCGCGAAGGCGTACGACCTGCCGATCCGCCGCGTCGTGGAAGGAACGGACCCCGACGGCGACGAGGGCGGGCTTCCCTACACCGGCGACGGGCCCCTCGTCAACTCGAACCCCGACTTCGACGGCGCGCACAACCGCAAGGCGCTCGAGGAGATCGTCGCCTGGCTGGCCCAGGAGGGCAAGGGCTCCGCCTCGACGAACTACCGCCTGCGCGACTGGCTGCTCTCGCGGCAGCGCTACTGGGGCTGCCCGATCCCGATCGTCCACTGCCCGGCCTGCGGAACCGTGCCGGTGCCGCTCGATGAGTTGCCCGTCATGCTGCCGGACGTGGAGGACTACGCGCCCAAGGGACGCTCCCCGCTGGCCGCCGCCGAGGACTGGGTCGCGACGGCCTGCCCGCGCTGCGACGGCCCCGCGCGGCGTGAGACCGACACGATGGACACGTTCGTCGACTCCTCGTGGTACTTCCTGCGGTACACCGACCCCCACAACGACCAGGCGCCGTGGGATCCGGCGATCCTCGCGCGGTGGGCGCCCGTCGACCAGTACATCGGCGGCGTCGAGCACGCGATCCTGCACCTGCTCTACGCCCGCTTCTTCGTTAAGGCGCTGGCCGACCTCGGGCACCTCGACGTGCAGGAGCCCTTCGCCAAGCTCTTCACGCAGGGGATGATCACCAAGGACGGCGCGAAGATGTCCAAGACGCGCGGCAACGTCGTCTCGCCGCAGGAGATCATCAGCCGCTATGGGGCCGACACGGCGCGCACATACATCCTCTTCATCGGCCCGCCCGACAAGGACGCCGACTGGTCGGACACCGGCATCAACGGCGTGGCCGACTTCCTGTCGAAGCTGTGGCGCCTCGCAGCGGCCGCGGCAGAAGGACCGGGAAGCGGCGCGGGGATGCCGAAAGCACCAGAGGGCCCGGGTCTCGACCTCGTGCGCGCCGCGAACGTGGCCGTCGAGAACGTCACCAGCGCGATGACCGGACGCTTCGCCTTCAACGCGGCGATCGCGCGCGTCATGGAGCTCGTCAACGCCTGCTCGAAGGAGTTCAACGAGAACGGCAACCGCGACCCGCAGGCGCTGCGCTACGCGCTGGGCACCGCCGCCTCGCTGGTGTTCGGCTTCGCGCCCCACGTCGCCTCCGATGCCTACCACCTGCTCACGGGCAAGCGCGTGTGGGAGGAGCCGTGGCCCGCGGCGGACCCGCGCTTCCTCGAGCTGCCGACGTTCGAGCTGGTCGTCCAGGTGAACGGAAAGCTCCGCGATCGTGTCCCCGTGGCCCGCGACGCGTCCCCCGAGGAGCTCAAGGCCATCGCGCACGACGCGCCGCACGCCAAGGCGCAGATCGACGGGCGTGAGGTCGTCAAGGAGATCGTGGTTCCGGGCAAGCTCGTCAACATCGTCGTGCGCTGAGATCGCCGTGACGGACAGCCTGCGGGGCTTGCGCCTGGTCTCGGTCGCCGGACCGCGCCGGGCCAGCGACGAAGAGCTCGCCGACGCCGAAGATGTCGGTGCTCGCCTCGCGGACGCGGGCTTCGCGATCGTGACCGGGGGTCTCGGTGGCGTGATGGAGGCTGCGAGCCGGGGCGCGAAGTCGCGTCGGGGCATCACGGTCGGGGTGCTTCCGGGAACGGACGCCGGCGAGGCCAACGGCTGGGTCGACCTCGCGCTGCCGACCGGGCTCGGCGAGCTGCGCAACGGCCTGGTGGCGCGGATGGGTCTCGCGCTGGTCGCGGTGGGTGGCGGACACGGGACGCTCACCGAGATCGGCTTCGCGCTCGGGGACGGCCGGCCGGTGATCGGTGTCGGGACATGGGCGGTGCACGGCGTGACGCAGGCTGGCAGCCCGCGGGATGCGGTGGAGTGGGTCGCGCGTCTTCTGTTGCAGTGACTGCGCGGAGTTGATGCTTTTGGTGCAGAGCCGTGACGCGGTCCGCACCTAGCCTCGGCCTCATGACCGAGATCAGCCGCCGTCAGTTCGCCGTCTACCTCGTCGCCGTGGTGCTCGTCGTGCTCCTCGGCGGGCGCGCCCTGCGCGCCGATGCGGGCCCGGCGAGCCCGGGCGCGATGCCGCCCGGCGGGTTCACCGCGCGGGCAGAGCCCGGGACCGCCGCCGGCGGCCCCTCGGGTGCGTCGGGGGCGCTGGGCACGGGCGACGTCGAGGTGACCGCAGGAACGGAGAGGCTGCTCGTGCACGTCGCCGGAGCGGTCCGGCGGCCCGGCGTGTACGACCTGCCGTCCGGCGCGCGCATCCGGGACGCCCTCGCGCAAGCCGGTGGCGGGAGGGCACGGGCCGATCTCGACGCACTCAACCTCGCGGCCAAGGTGAGCGACGGCCAGCAGGTGCTCGTCGCGCGCCGGGGCCGGCCCGGGTCGGCGGGGGCTCCGACAGGGGCG
>CADCVR010000072.1 GCA_902806205.1 uncultured Solirubrobacteraceae bacterium
CCACAGCCCGAGCGCCAGCAGCGGCCAGATCGCGTGGCTGTGGTCGGCGCGCCCCGCGGCGTGGTCGGCGACCAGGCCGCGGGTCGCCTCGGCGTCGATCCAGCCTTCCGCGTACAGGCAGCCCGCCTCGAGCTGGTGGGCCATGACGGGGGCGAGCGGCCCGCGCAGCCACTGGGCGGCGGGCACCCGGAACGCGGTCTTCGGCCGTTGGGCCGTAGCGGCGGGCAGCACGTCGGCCAGCAGCGCGCGCAGCAGTGCCTTGCCGCCGTCTGCGAGGTGCACCTCCGGCGCCACGCCGGCCGCGAACTCGGCGATCTCGCGGTGCAGGTACGGCGTACGGATCTCGAGCGACACCTGCATGCCCGCGCGATCGGCCTTGACCAGGACGTCGCCGGGAAGCCAGTGCCGCTGATCGAGCTGCATGAGGCCACCCGCGACCGAGGGGGCAAGGTGGCCGTCGGCCCGGGCGGTGAGGTCGACCAGCAGGCGCTCGTCCGTCGCCTGATCGGCGAGCCGCGGACCGTACAAGTGCGCGCGCAGGCCACGGCGGCGCTCGGTCACCCAGTCGAGGTGACGCTCGAGGATCGGCCGCCCGTCGAGCAGGTAGCCGATCCGGCGGGCACGGCCGGCCAGCGGCGCGGCGCTCAGGGCGCGTTCCGCCTGCGTCCCGAGCGCGTCCGGGACGAAGCGCTGCCAGCGCGCCGCGCGGCCGAGCCACCGGTACCGGGGGTACCCGCCGAACAGCTCGTCGGCGCCCTCCCCCGCGATCGCCACCGTGACCTCCTGGCGGGCCAGCTGGGCGACGGCGTGCAGAGCGGGCAGCGCCTGGTCGGCGAGCGGCTGGTCGTGGGCGGCCAGCAGCGCCGGCACGCGGCCGGCCACGTCGGCCTCGGAGAGGACGAGCTCGTGGTGAACGGTGCCCAGGGCCCGCGCGGTCGCCGCCGCGGCCTCGGTCTCATTCACCCCGCCGACGTCGTAGCCCACGGTGAACGTCTTGAGCGGGACCGTCGCGTGCCTGGCCGCCAGAGCGGCGATGAGCGTCGAGTCCAGGCCGCCGCTGAGGAACACGCCGAGCGGGACGTCGGCGATCATCCGGCTGCGCACCGACGCCTCCAGCAGCCGCCTGGTCTCCGCGACGAGCTCGCGCCGCGGCTCGGAGGGACGCGGCGTGTAGGCCGGAGGCGACCAGTACGCGCGCGTCGCCGAACGCCGCGTGGCGCCCTCCCACGTCAGGACGTGCGCGGGCTCGAGCTCGCGCACACCCCGGAGGATCGCCTCGGGGCCGGGGACGTAGCCGTACACGAAGAACGCGTCGACGACCGCCTCGTCGAGATCGCCGTCGACGCCTGCGCCCGCACGCAGCGCGGTCAGCTCGGAGGCGAAGCTCAGGACCCCGGCACGCTCGACGTAGAACAAGGGCTTCTCGCCGAAGCGGTCACGTCCGAGCAGCAGCCGCCCGCGACGCTGATCCCAGATGGCGAAGGCGAACATGCCTTCCAGTGCGTGCACGAGCTCGTCGCCGTACTCCTCGTAGAGGTGCACGAGAACCTCGGTGTCGGTGGCCGTCGCGAGGTGGTGACCGCGCTCGCGCAGGTGCCGCTGCAACGAGGGATGGTTGTAGATCTCGCCGTTGAGCACGGCCCAGACGTCCCCGTGCTCGTTGGACAGCGGCTGGTGGCCTCCGGCGACGTCGATGATGCTCAGGCGCCGCGCCCCGAGGGCGAGCCCTGCGGCGCGGTCGACGTAGACCCCCTCGTCGTCGGGACCGCGGTGGCGAAGGGCCTCGTTCATCGCGGCGACCGCTTCACCGTCGCGATCACGCGTTCGTCCGCAGATCCCGCACATGTTCCGGTGCTCTGCGCTTCGGCTCAGCGCCGCGCGCCGGAGGCGCGCCGTGCGTCGTGCCGGGCGCGGGCCGCGGCAGCCCTGCGACGCCAGCTCTGGCGGCCGAGGATGGGCGTGAACCGCACCGCCTGCACGAACCCGGGTGAGTCGCGGTGGCCGACAACCGCGGACCAGGTCACGTAGCTCAGCCGGCGCGGACCGCTCAGATGCTCGCTGAGGGCGAGCGCCTCGTTGTAGGCGGCGTCGGACATCGACTTCTCCGCCTCACGGACGTTCAGCCGCTGGCCGTCGACGCGCGGCCCCTCGTCGTGATCGACCATGATCGCCGGATCGTAGATCAGCCGGCCGCCGCACCGCAGGATCGCGAGGCCGAGCGCCAGCTCCCAATGCAACTCAACCCCCCTGCCCCGCAGCCGGTGGTCGAAGCCCACGTGCTCGAGCACCTCACGCCGGTAGGCGCAGTTGACGCCTTTGAGGACCGCCACCGGCCGCGGCGGGCCCACGCCCAGGTGGTGGTTGCCGGTGACGCGGCCGAACCATCCGAGGCGCCCGACCGCATCCTTGCCGGCGCGGGCGTCATCGGGGAAGTTGTCGCGCCCGCCGACGCCGGCGATCCCGGTGTCCTGGCCGAACGCCGCCAGCAGGCGGGCGATCCAGTCCGGATACGGGCGGGCGTCGTCGTCGGTGAAGGCGACGACGTCACCGCGGGACCGGCGGACACCCGTCTCCATCGCGGCCAGCACTCCGGGGCGCTCGACGGTGGCCAGCGACAGCAGCTCCGTCCCGTGCTGGAGCTCGGCGACGACCGCCTGCGTCGCGGCATCGTCCGTCCGCGCCACGACGATGATCTCCATCGGTGAGCGCTCCTGGTCGAGCAACGCGCGGACACAGCGGCGCAGGTGCTCGGGACGGCGGTACGAGGGCACCACCACGCTGCAGGTCAGCTCTTCCGACACGCTCGGAGGATGCCCGTTGTGGTCGGGCACGAGACCGCCGCCGGTTGGTCTGCGACGGCCTCAGCGTGCGATCCGGACCCGCCGGCTCACCGACTGGCGGCCGGCGCCGTCGACGAACTCGACGCGCAGCACCAGGCTGGAGCGGGCCGCGCGCCGCAGGAGCCGAATGCCCCGCGGGCGGAGGCGCAAGGCCACGGGCTGCGTCCCCCCGCGGCGGAAGGTGTGCGCTCCCTCGGCCACCACGATCCCCCGCCCGAGCCGGATGCGGTAGCTCCCGGCGCCCATCGCCCGGGCGGAGACCCGCAGAGCGGTGCGGCCGCGAAGCGTCCGCAGGCTTGTGCTCTCGAGCTGTCGCACCGCGGACGCAGCGGTCCACGAGAGCGCCCGCTTCTTGGCGCGCTGGCGGGTCTTGGGCTCTGGCGCGGGGGTCGGCGCGGGCGCGGAACCCGGATCGGACTCCGGCACCGGCGTCACGGCCGGGGGCGTCGGCGCAGGCGCCGGAACCGGATCGGGCTCCGGGACCGGCGTCACGGCCGGGGGCGTCGGCGCGGGCTCCGGGACCGGCGTCACGGCCGGAGGTGCCGGCGCGGGCGCCGGAACCGGATCGGACGGCGTGAGCCCGAGGATGAGCAAGCCGTTGCTCATCTTGCCTCGATAGGACGTCTCGGTGCTGCTGGACAGCGGCGCCTGGGAGCGCGACGGATCGAAGACGTCGAGCCGGCGCACGGGCGAGGAGACCGTGAACTCGATCGTCGGAGCGCTGGGCGAGGCGTCCGTGCGGGTCTGCGCGTTCCAGACCGAGGACTCGGGCCACACGGCCAGGTAGTACTCGCCCGTGGACTTGCGCATCAGGACGTGACGCAGCGGCGCCGAGCAGTCGGCCGTGCACTTCAGCGAGTAGGACAGGCTCCCGCTCGCCGTGCCGGAGTCGCCGAGGATGCCCATCACGTTGCGCAGCGCGGTGAAGGCGGGCTTGGCGGTGCCGTCGTGGCGCAGGAGGCCGAAGTTGGCCTGCGGGTCGGTACGCAGTGGATCGGGGCGCCCGTCGATCAGCTCGTAGGCGTAGGTGCGCGGTACGCCACGGCGGAAGTTCTCCATGAACATCCGCGGCATGTAGACCCCTGACGCCGTCTCGGACACCGGGGCATGACCGCAGACGCAGGCGACTGCGTTGTGGTAACCGGATTCGGTGATCCAGACCGGCTTGCTGCCGGACACCTTCTGCGCGCCGGCGAGCTGCACGGACAGGTCTCCCACGTTCGAGCGGTCAGGGGACCACGCTCCCGGATAGGGATGCAGGTTGCCCGCGTCCAGGCACGATGTCAGGTCGCCCAGCGTGCTGAAGCCCACGCCGCCAGGAGAGGGACCGATCACGGTCTTGGCCGACAGGGAGGGGTCGGTGCGGATCTGGCGCGCCCATTCGCACTGATAGGAGCGCAGCGTCTGCTGCCAGTTCGGATCGTTGGTCGGGTTGTCGTACTCGTTCGGTCCCTCCAGCGATTCGGTGAAGGACAGAACGTTCTTCTTCACCCAGGCCAGATGCTGGTCGATGGTGCCGGCTCCGTAGCGCATCCCGGGGTCGCCGGCGAGCAGGTTGCCGCGGATGCCCAGGCGCCCGAGCTCCTGCATGTGGGGCACCACGTCCCCCAGGCGGGTGCCGTCGCGGTAGGAGGCATCGCGGACGTGCTTGACGCCGAGCTCGACCAGCCGGTCGCGCACCATCGGCCATGCCGTGCCGTAGGGCTGATCGTCGTAGCCCAGGTGGGTGTTGACGCCCACGCTGTCGGTGAACGCGCCGGCGCTCCGGGCCTCCTGGGTGCAGCCCGCTGGCCCGGCGCAGTCGTCCGCGCTCGCGATTGCCGCGGACGCCAGCGTGAGGGTCACCACGGCTCCGAGCGTCGAGACCGTTCGGAGCGGGAGGGAGCGCATGCAGGTCGCCTCGGCACGCCGCGCGGCCGTTTGCAAGCGCCGGACGCCCGAGTGGACGGATGGCGTGGGGCTCGTTTGAGCACGACCGCCGGCCCGCCGACCGTCGCCGCGCAGCCCGGATCCACGCTCAGGCGCCGCACACGCGCGTGACCTCCGCGACGAACTTGCGCTGGAAGGCCTCGAGCGAGAACCGCTGCGCGTGCGCGCGCAAGGCCGCCGGACGGAAGCGATCGAAGTCCGTCTCGCTCAACGCCTCGGCCAGCGTGTCGACGCCGGGGCCGACGCGCACCCCGGTGGTTCCGTCCACGACGGTCTCGCGGACCCCGCCCTCGTCGAGCGCCACCACCGGCCTTCCGGCGGCCTGGCTCTCCACCGCCGCGATCCCGAACTCCTCGACGTTGGGGACGATGAGCGCGCGCGCGCGCCCGTAGAGGACCGCGAGCTCCTCGTCGGGAACCCGGCCGAGGAACTCGGCGCCGGGGTGATAGAGCGCTCGCAGCCGTTGCAGCTCGGGTCCCGTGCCGACCACCTTGACCGGGGCGCCGGCCCGACGTGCGGCCTGCAGCGCGACCTCGACGCGCTTGTGCGCCACGAGCTCGGTCACGACGAGGAAGAAGTCCTCGGGCACACCGATCTCGAAGCGGTCCGTCTCGACCGGCGGGTGGACGACCGTCGCCTCACGGCCCCAGAACTGCTCGATCCTGCGCCGGCTGATCTCCGAGTTGGCGATGTACTGGCTCACCCGGCGTGAGGCGCGCAGATCCCAGCCCCGGATGCGCTCGAGCGTCTGGCCGAGCAGCGGCCGCAGCGGGCGGGGCACCTCGGACAGCGCCGTCGACCGGGCGTGCCAGGCGTAGCGGAACGGGGAGTGGCAGTAGCAGATGTGAACCGCCTCCTGCCGGGGGCGGACGCCGTGCGCGAACGCGCTGCTGCTCGAGATCACCACGTCGCGGCCTGCGATCGGGAGCCGCTCCGCGGCCAAGGGGAACAGCGGCAGCAGCCAGCGGAAGCCGCGCTGGCGCACGTGGAGGCGCTGCAGCGGTGAGGGATGCACGTCACGGTCGGCGAAGCGGCCACTGGTGCCGGCCGGGTCGTACAGGAGCGTGTGGATGGGGGCCTCCGGCCAGCACGCGGCGATGGCGGCGAACGTCCGCTCGGCACCGCGCATGACCAGCAGGTAGTCGTGCACGAGCGCCGGTGCCTGAACGCCAGCTAGGCTGGCGGTCATGGTCGGGGCCGCGTCGGCGGGAGCGGGGGGATGGTGGAGGTGAGCTGCACAGGATCTCGAGCGTCATCATCGTCCAGGCGACGGCGTGGCGCTCCCCGGCCGCAGTGCTCGGCGCACCGACGGGCCGGGACGTCCTACTAGTGGGTTCGCACGCACACCGGCTGCGGGGAGGGGTCGACCGCCAGGCCACGCTGCTGCTCGCCGGGTCGCTGGCCAGTGCGGCGGTGCTCGCCGCCGTCACCGTGGCCTCCATGCAGCTGGCCTGCGCCTTGGTGCTGACCGGCACCGTGCTGGTCCTCTTTCGTTCGTCGCACACGACAGGGCTCATCGCACTCTGGGTGCTGTGGCTCGTGGCGCCGTCGATCAGGCGGGTGTTCGGGCTCATCGACGGCTACCTCTCCGCTGATCCGCTGGCCCTGGCTCCGTTCGTGGCGACGGCGGGAGTGGCCACCCTCGCGTTCGCGCGCGTCGACCTCAGCCGGCGCGTCCGCGCCGTGCTGGGCGCCGCGCTGCTCGGTCTGGCGCTCGGCGTGCCGGCGGCCGTCTCCGAGCCCCGGTCCGGCCTGTTCGCTCTGGCCGCCTACGGCAGCGCCGTGCTCTGCGTCGTCGTGGGCTACGGCGAGGGATCCGCGTCCGGGAGTGGCTTCACGCTGCGCCGCGCGCTGTTCGTGGCCGCCCCGCTCGTGGCGGTCTACGGGATCCTGCAGTACTTCCTGCCGCTCACGGAGTGGGATGAGCGGTGGCTGACGACCGTCGACCTCGGGAGCATCGGGGCTCCTGAAGAGGGTCGCATCCGTATCTTCTCCACCCTGAACTCCCCTGGCACGCTGGCGGCCGTGCTGGCGCTGGCGGCGCTGTTCGTCGTCGCGTCGCGACGGCTGTCGCTCGTGCGGGCGGCCATGCTCGTCCTGCTCATGACCGCCCTGTCGCTGACCTACGTCCGGAGCGCCCTGGTCGGCCTGGTCGGCGGGCTGCTCGGCCTTGCTCTGGCCACGCGCGGACGCGCCGGCGCCCGCATCGCGGTCCTGCTGGTGGCGACGGTCGTCCCGGTCCTCCTGCTCAGCGCGGTCAGCCCCACGGGACAGGCGATCGTCGACCGGGTCACCACGTTCGGCTCGCTGCAGGACGACGCGTCCGCCGATGCACGGCTCGCGACGCCACTCGAAGTACTGCCCGACGCCGCGCGGAAGCCCCTGGGTCACGGGTTGGGCTCCGCGGGTGAGGCCACGAAGCTGCGGGATTCCGGCGGCTTGTCGGTCACCGACAACGGATACCTGGCGCTGATGTGGCAGCTGGGCCCCATGGGCTTCCTCCTGGTGGTGGGCGCGGCGGTGGCGGCGTTCAGCGCGCTGGCCCGCGCTAGGTTGGTCGCGGCGGAGGACATCGAGCTCAAGGGCATCATCATGGCGGGGCTGGTGATGCTTCTTGTCCTCGCGCTGGGAGGCGACGTCTTCTACGGGGTCAGCGGCGCGTTCTTCTGGTACCTGGTGGGCAAGGCGCTCTGGCTGGCCGACCAAGCGCCGGCCGCGAGTCCGGTGCAGGTCCCGCAGTGGGTCACCCGACCCCTCCCCGCGGAAGCCGGCCGACTGGCGACGGGGAGCGCGTCACTGGTCGGCGCCGAGTCCGGACTGCGGTCGAGGCCCGCCGTGGCGCGCCTGACGGCCGATCGCGGATCGGGTGAGCTTCCCCCACCCGTGAGCCTCCCCGCCGTGCCCTGGGCGCCGGCCGGCGGGCCGCCCCCACGACGACGGACCGCCACGATGCCTCGACCCGGACGGCCCGCGGGGCTGCTGGCCGCCTGCTCCGTGGCGGCGAGACGCACGCGCAGCTTCATGCGCCACGAGAACAACATCCTCGTGATCATCCTGGCCGTCGTTTTGGTCTGGCTGGCCGTGCTTCTGCTCAGAGGACCCGGCGACGACGTCGAACGGCGCGACGCGGCCTCGCGCCCGACAGCGACGCAGCCCGACGCGCGGCAGCGCCTCGAGGGCACCCTTCCCCCGAACCGGCTCACGCAGAGGCCGTCGGTGCCGCCGAGCCCCGCGGCGGCGCTCCGTGCCAACGCCCGCGCTGCGGTGCGTTGGAGACGGGCGCGGGTGGCCGCTCGCAGGCGGCGGGCCGCCACGAGACGCAGGCGGGCACTGGCGCGGGCACCGGGTCTCGCCCCGACGCCGCGCTCGCGCGCGCCGCGGGATGCTCGCCCGCCTGCGGCCGCGGTCGATCGAACACCGACTCCTCCGCCGGTCGTCCGTCCCAGCGCGCCTCTGCCTCCGCCCGTCGTTCGCAGCCCGCCTCCGCCGCCGCCCGAGCCAACGACGGAAAGCTTCGACGACTCGGGGTGAGCCGCGGCGGATCCGATCCGGGCGCAGCGCGAGCAGGCTGCCGGGCCATTCTACGTCGTGCCACAGCCGCACCGGCCCGCCGGCATCGGCCGAGGGGTAGCATCGTAGGAGACCAGCGACGCGTGCCTGTCGGGCGGCGACGCGACCAAGGCACGCACGGAGGCGCTCATGGGAGAAGCACAGCAGGCCGACGGGGGGCTAGAACTGCTCGATGTGCTCCGGCGACGAGCATGGCTCGTCCTGGGTTGCGCGGTGGTCGTGGCCGGCGTCGCCTATCTGCTGTCGAGCAGTCAGACCGCCCGCTACGAGGCGACCGCCTCGCTCACACTGGTGCCCGACGGTGGTCCCACGCTGCCGGGTCGCACCGTTCAAGCGCAGCCCCAGCCCTCGGGCCAGACCCCTTCGCCCATCGTCGGGATCCGCGATGTGACCAGTCGCGCCGCCCGACAGGCGGGCATCTCGCTCGCGGGAACCCGCGTGAGTGCCGAGCAGGTGGAAGACACCAACGTCATCCGGGTCACCGCCTCCGCTCCGCAGCCCGAGCGCGCCGCCGCCCTGGCGAACGCCGTCGCCACGAGGCTCCGTGCAGAGCGCCGCGAGCGCGAGCGGACCGTCCTGAAGAAGGCCATGGCCTCGATCGAGAAGACGCTCGCGAGCATCCAGACGCTTCGCGGCGGGCGCGAACGGAGGATCGCGCTGGGCCAGCGGATCGACGATCTGCAGCTCCAGATCGACGTCAACCGGGGTGGGCTGGAGATCGCTCAGAGGGCCTTGCCTCCGGCCGCGGCCGAGTCGCCGCGCCCGCTGCGCGACGCCGCCCTGGGCGGGCTCTTCGGCCTGGTTCTCGGCGGTGCGCTCGCGCTTCTGTGGTCGCAGGCCGATGGCCGTGTGCGCCGGATCTCCCAGCTTCAGGACTTCGGCGAGCTGCCGGTTCTCGGCGCGATCCCCAAGAGCCGCGCGCTGCGCGGCGCCGAGGCGCCGACGCTGCGCGCGGATGACGCCTAGGCGTTCCGCGTCGTGCAGGCGAACACGCGCTTCTTCAACTCCGAGAAGAACATCCGCAGCGTCATCGTGACGTCGGCCGGACCCGGAGAGGGCAAGACCACGCTGGCCTGGAACCTTGCCGTGGCGGCTGCGTCAGGCGGCTTGCGCGTCATGCTCATCGAGGCGGACCTGCGGCGGCCCTCCCTCGTCGAGCGCCACGGACTCGACGACAACGGCGGTCTGGTCGAGCTGCTCACGGAAGATCGCCAGATCGGCGATGTCGCGCAGCGCGTCCAGATCGGGGGTTCCGGCAACGGCCACGGACCCGGACTGGAGATGAAGGTGGTGACCGCGGGCCGTAACCCGACGAACCCGTCCGGGCTCATCGCCTCCGATCGCATGCGCGCGCTCATCGCCCGGGCCGAGGCCGACCACGATCTGGTGATCCTGGACACGCCGCCGGTACCCGTGTGCTCCGACGCGATCCCGCTCCTGCGCGAGGTGGGCGGCGTGATCGTCGTGAGCTACCTCGGTCGCAGCACGCGCGACGGTGTCGGTGCGCTGCTCAGCCAGCTCCGCCACCTGGACGTGCACGTGCTCGGCTTGGTGGCCAACGGCGCCCATCGGGGGGACGCGTACTCCTACGGATAGACCCGACGGCCCGGAGGGCGCGCAGCTCGCTCAGTGCCCGCGTGCCTGAAGGATGACCGGGACGGTGCGAAGCATCAGCTTGACGTCGTTCCACATCGACCACTCCGCGACGTACAGGTAGTCGAGCTTGACCATCTCTTGAAACGGGATCGCCGTGCGCCCGAGCACCTGCCACGGGCCCGTGAGCCCAGGAGCGAGCCGCAGCCGATCGCGGTGGCGGCCGATGACGTGATGATCCTCGCTGGGCACCAGGGGGCGAGGGCCCACCAGGCTCATCTCGCCCCGCACGACGTTCCAGAGCTGCGGAAGCTCGTCGATGCTCGTCCGCCGCAGCACCCTCCCGATGCTCGTCAACCGCGGATCGTCCGCGATCTTGAACATCGGGCCCTCGGCCTCGTTGAGGTGGGCGAGCTGCGCCTTCAGCCGGTCGGCGTCGTGGACCATGGTGCGGAACTTGAGCATCCGGAACGGCTTGTCGTCGCGGCCGACACGCTGCTGAGCGAACAACACGGAGCCCGGTGCGGTGAGCTTGATCGCGAGCGCGACCACGGCCAGCAGCGGGCTCAGAGCAAGCAGGATGAACCCGCCCAGCACCACGTCGAGCGCGCGCTTGAGCACGAACATGGAACGCGTGCGCGACACACCGTGCAGGCCGAGCACGGTCATGCCCTCGATCTGGTCCGCCTCGACGCAGAGGCCCATCGCCTCGAACAGCCGCGGCACGACGGTGATCTTCAGATCCAGAGCCTTGCTCATGGCGACCACCTCGAGCAGCTCCTCGTGGCCGAGCGACGAGAACGCGATCACGACGCGCTCCACCTTGTACAACCGGCAGATCTCCGCGAACTGCGTGTGGTCGCCGAGCCGCGGAACAGCGTGGCCGTCGCTCTCGCCGGCCCTGCGACCGTAGGCGGCCATGCCGTTCGGCGGCTCGGCGTCGGCCACGTCGACGAGGCCTACGACGGTCGCGCCGTACTCCCGGTGGGCGGAGATCTTCCTGGCCAGCAGACGCGCTACCGCCCCTGAGCCGACGATCAGGCATCGTTGGGGCGGGTAGCGGTGACGTATCGCCACACGAGCGAGGCTGCGAAAGCTCACGACGAGGAACACGCCGAAGCCCATGAGCAGCAGGGTGAGCCCGCGGCCGGGGCTGACGCCCGTCACCGGGGGCGCGAGGATGAAGCTCGCGGCGCCGGTGATGAACAGCGCCAGCGCTATCCGTGGCACCTCGTCGAGCGTGCTGCTGTGGATGAGGTGGACGTCGCGGTCGTAGAGGCCGAGCCCCCGGATCGTCACGAGCCACACGGGAAGACACCCGAGCACGACCAGCAGCTCGTCGAGGCCGCCTTCACCGGGCGAGGTCACCGTCGCGCAGGCGAGAGCTCCGAGCAGCGCGAGGACGTCGGCGAGGACGAGCAGGCGTCGCCGCGCACGATCGCGACCGGTCGGCGCGCTCTCCGCCGGACCGACCAGCGCCTCGTATGGCGGCAGGGGCAGGGCGTATGGGCCACTGCGTCCACCGGAGTCATCGTCCGCCAGGACGCGCGCTGCTCGAGTGCCGCCTTCCACCTAGGCCGAACTCCCCTGCCGGCGGGGATCGACCAGAGCGCGAACGGCGTGGCCCGACTCGTCGCTGGGAGCGATCGCGGGCCGGTCGTACAAATTCTTGTTCGCGAGGCAGTACACCTCGGAGCCCGTGTCCATCTCCCCCCTCCCCTTCTCGATGCGAGAAGCTTCGACCCGTCCGTTGGCAGGGAGGCGACCTTCGCCCTGTGTCGTTTTCCCACAGAACTGGTCGATCCCTGACCGTAGTGACAGCGGAGCTTGACCTTCCGCCGACGCGCTGTTGATGCTAACGCGCCGGAATGGAAAGTCTACCCCTCCGGAGCCGCGCTTTTGCTTAATTTCGCTCACCAGATCACACTCTCAATCTTGGCGCGGACCGGGCACCTCGGGCCCGACGCCCGCCGAACGGCTCGGAGGCCCGCCTCGCCCCCCACCAGCGGCCGACTGCGGCTGTGAGGGCCGGTCGAGATGTCGTTCGGTCGAGACTGACCCCCTGGTGCGGTGGCGACCGGCGTCGCCGTCCGCCGGCCGGGCAGACGAGCCGCAGCCAGGTCGAGGCCCGGGTCCGGAGGCGACCCGCTCCGGACTTCGTCGGCTACGCGGGCCCGCGTCGCCCACCACGCCGCGCCCGACGGTCGGCGGCTGGCATGATCCGCCCATGAGCGTCAACGGGAGTTGCCCCAACTGCGGCGGTGAGTTCGTCGAGCTGGAGCGGGCGGGGGTCCGCATCGACGCGTGCCGCCGGTGCCGCGGCGTGTGGCTCGACCGCGGCGAGCTCGAGCAGCTCGTCGAGCGCGAGCAGAAGGTCGTCGCCGGCGCCGACGAGGACGAGGAGGACTTCGTCCGCGAGTTGACCGGTCGCAAGCGCGAGCATTCGGGGGACGACGAGCACTCCTCGGGGCGCGAGCATGCCAAGCAGCGCCACGGGCTCGACACGCAGACCGCAATCCGGATCTTCGAGGACTACACCGCCCACAAGTCCAAGTCCAAGCACAAGCGCAAGAGCCTGCTCGGAGAGCTGCTCGGATAGGCGCTGCCACCCGGCCGGCGGCGGGGTGCTCCGGACAACTCGCGGCTGGTCCGCGACCGGGCTACCGGGCGCGCCGCTTGGGCAGATCCGTGATCGTGCCCGCGCCCGCCTCGGCGGCCAGTCCGACGGTTTCCGAGAGCGTGGGGTGCGGGTGCACGGTGAGCGCGATGTCCTCGACGTCGGCGGCCATCTCGACGGCCATGGCCAGCTCGGCGATGAGCTCGCCCGCGTTGATTCCGACGATCCCTCCGCCGAGCACGCGCCGCGTCGCGGGGTCGTAGAGGACCTTCGTGCTGCCGTCCGGGCGGCCCGTGCTGAGCGCCCGGCCCGAGGCGGCCCAGGGAAAGACGGCGGTCTCGAAGGCGATCCCGTCGGCCTTCGCCGCCCCCTCGGTCAGCCCGACCCAGGCGATCTCGGGATCGGTGTAGGCGACGGACGGCATGGCGCGGACGTCCCAGGCGACGTCGTGGCCGGCGACGACCTCCGCGGCGAGGTGGCCCTCGTGGGTGGCCTTGTGGGCGAGCATCGGCCCGCGGCAGACGTCCCCGATCGCGAGGATGTGCGCGACGTTCGTGCGCAGCTGGTCGTCGACGCCGACGAAGCCGCGCTCGTCGACCTCCACCCCGGCGGCCTCGAGGCCGAGCTTCCCGCCGTTCGGCGAGCGGCCGACGGCGACGAGCACGCGGTCGAAGACGTGGTCCTCGCCGGCGAAGGAGACGTGCAGGCCGTCGTCGCGGGCGTCGACGCCTTCCACCCTGGTCCCCAGGTGGATCGCCGTGTAGCGCTCGGCGATGCGCTTGTGCAGCGACGTGACGAGGTCGGGATCGCAGCCCGGGATGAGCTGGTCGGCGAGCTCGACCACCGTCACGCCGGCTCCCAGCGCGTCGTAGACCGAGGCCAGCTCCAGGCCGATGATCCCGCCGCCGACGACCAGGAGCCGCGCGGGCACGTCGGTCAGCTCGAGCGCACCGGTGGAGTCGACGATGCGCGGGTCGTCCGGAAGGCCGGGAAGGCGGATCGGCTCCGATCCCGCCGCGACGATGCAGTGCGCGAACGCGAGCTCCTGTTCTGCCACCGTGAGCGTGTTGGCGCTCGTGAAGCGCGCCGCACCGTGGACCACGCGCACCCCGCGCCCCTTGGCCAGCCCGGCGATGCCGTCCGTGAGCTTGTCGACCGCGCCGTCCTTGAACGCGCGCACGCCGTCGAGGTCGATCTGCGGTGCGCCGAAGGCCACGCCCGCGCCGGCGGCGTCCTCTGCGTCGGTGATGAGCTTCGCGACGTGCAGCAGCGCCTTGGACGGGATGCAGCCCACGTTGAGACACACGCCGCCGAGGCGCTGGTAGCGCTCGACGAGCACCACTTCCAGGCCGAGATCGGCGGCGCGGAAGGCCGCGGCGTAGCCGCCCGGGCCGGCACCGAGGACGACGAGATCAATCTGGTGGTCGCCGGCGACCTCCGGCGCCGGCGCGCCGGCCGCGGCAGGCGCCTGCGGCGGGGGCACGGGGGCGGGGCTCGCCGGGGCCGTAGCCGCGTCCACAGCCTCGGCGACCGCCTCCAGCCGGGCGATCGGCGTTCCCGCGGACACGAGCGATCCGACCTCGACGAGCAGCTCGGCGACCGTCCCCGCCTCGGGAGCGGGCACCTCGAAGCTCGCCTTGTCCGACTCGAGCACGAGGAGCGGATCCTCCGCGGCCACGGCGTCCCCGGCGACGACCAGGAGCTCGACGATCGGAACGTCGGTGAAGTCGCCGATGTCCGGCACCTCGACGATCACAGCAGCACCCTGCGCAGGTCGGACAGGAGCCCGGCGAGATGCGCGGTGAAGCGGGCGGCTGCCGCGCCGTCGATCACCCGGTGGTCGTAGGAGAGCGAGAGCGGGAGTATCAGCCGGGGCAGGAAGGCGCTGCCGTCCCACACCGGCCTGGTCGCGCTGCGCACCACGCCGAGGATCGCGACCTGCGGCGGGTTGACGATCGGGGTGAAGCCCGTGCCGCCGATCCCGCCGAGCGAGGAGAGGGTGAAGACCGCGCCGCTGAGCTCCTTGGGCCCGAGCTTGCCGGCGCGGGCCTTGCCCGACAGCTCGGTCAGCTCCCCGGCGAGCTCGAGCAGGCCCTTCTGGCGCACGTCGCGGACGACGGGGACCATGAGGCCCTTCGGCGTGTCGGCGGCGAAGGCGATATGGCGCTCGGCCTTCACGACGAGCTCGTCGCCGTCGAGCGAGGAGGCGAACCGCGGGAAGGCGTCGAGCGCCGCCGCGCTGGCCTTCAGCAGCAGCGCCACCATGGTGACCTTGACGTCGGACTGCTCCGCGTTGAGCTGCTTGCGGAACACCTCGAGCTCGGTGACGTCCGCCTCGTCGTGGTGGGTGACGTGCGGGATCGTCTGCCACGCGACGCTGACGTTGGCGGCGGAGAGCTGCTGGATGCGCGTGAGCGGGATGCGCTCCCCGGCGCCCGCGGGCGCCGCCGCGACGGCGGGCGGCGCGGCGACCGGGCCGCCGGGCGCGGCGGGCCCGTCGAGGTCCTCCTTCGTGATCCGGCCACCCCGGCCCGTTCCCGTGATCGTCTCCAGGTCGATCCCGCGCTCGCGCGCGAGCCGCCGCACGACCGGGCTCGCGTGAACGTCCAGGGCCGGATCGCGCCCACCGCCTGGGCGCTGATCGGCATTCGGAGGGGTCGCGGGCGGCTGATCACCCGGCATGGTCTGCGCTTCGGCCACGACCGCAGAGGCGACCGAGGCCGCCGCGGCGGCCTCCGTCGCCGGCGGGGAGCGCTGATCGGGAGCCGGGGCGGGCTCGGCGTCCTCGGCGAGCGCGATCACCGCGACCTTCGTCCCTTCGCTCACGGTGTCGCCCACCGCGACCGCGAGCGACTCGACCTTCCCGGCGAACGGCGCGGGGATCTCCATCGTCGCCTTGTCGGACTCCACGGCGACGAGCGGGTCGTCGAGCGCCACGACCGCCCCGACCGCGACGAGCAGCTCGACGACGGGCACGTCGGAGAAGTCCCCGATGTCGGGGACCAGCACGTCCTTCAGCGTTGCCACGGCGGTGCTCCTTCCGTGTCGATCTCGTACCGGGCGATGGCCTCGGAGGCGGCTCCGGTCCGGCCGAGCGCATGAAGCGCGGCGACCACGACGTGGAAGCGGTCGACCTCGAAGAACCGCCGCAGCGCCGTGCGGTAGTCCGAGCGGCCGTAGCCGTCGGTCCCGAGCACCTCGTAGCTCCCGCCGGGGATCCACGGGCGGATCTGCTCGGCGAACAGGCGCTGATAGTCCGTGGCGGCGACGACCGGCCCGCGCTGCTCCGAGAGGCACGCAGCGACGTGGGGCTCCGGTGCCGCCTGCCCCGGATGCAGCCGGGCGTGGCGGGTCGCCTCGTTGCCGTCCCGGGCGAGCTCGGTGAAGGAGGTGACGCTCCACACGTCGGCTTCCACGCCCCAGTCGGCCGCGAGCAACGCGGCCGCCTCGAGCACCTCGCGCAGGATCGCCCCCGACCCCAGCAGCTGCACCTCCGCGGCCTCCGGAGCGCGGACGCGGTGCATGCCGCGCAGGATGCCCGCCTCGGCGCCCTCCGGCAGCGCGGGCTGGCGGTGGTTCTCGTTGAGGACGGTGAGGTAGAAGAAGACGTCCTCCTGGTCGGTGAGCATCCGCCGCAGCCCGTCCTGGACGATGACCGCGACCTCGTAGGCGAAGCTCGGGTCGTAGGCGACGCAGTTCGGGATCGCCGCGGCGAACAGGTGGGAGTGGCCGTCCTCGTGCTGCAGGCCCTCTCCGTTGAGCGTGGTGCGGCCGGACGTGCCGCCGATCAGGAAACCGCGCGAGCGCGAGTCGCCCGCCGCCCACGCGAGGTCGCCGATCCGCTGGAAGCCGAACATGGAGTAGTAGACGTAGAACGGCACCATCGGCTCACCGTGGTTCGCGTAGCTCGTCGCCGCCGCGATCCAGGCGCTCATCGCCCCGGCCTCGTTGATGCCCTCCTGGAGGATCTGGCCCTTCTTGTCCTCCTTGTAGAACATGAGCGACCCTGCGTCCTCGGGGTTGTACAGCTGGCCGACCTGGCTGAAGATCCCGAGCTGGCGGAACATCCCCTCCATGCCGAACGTCCGCGACTCGTCGGCGACGATCGGCACGACGCGCGGCCCGATCTGCTTGTCGCGGACCACGGAGGCGAGCACGCGGACGAAGGCCATCGTCGTGGAGATCTCCCGCTCACCCGTCCCGTCGAGCACCGACTTGAACGCCGAGAGCTCGGGTGCGGGCAGCGATACCGCCCTGACCGTGCGCTGCGGCAGGCTCCCACCGAGCACGGCACGCCGCTCGAGCAGGTGGCGCATCTCCGGTGCGTCCTCCGGCGGCCGCACGAAGGCCTTCTCGCGGACCTGCTCGTCGCTGAGCGGCAGGTCGAAGCGGTCGCGGAACGTGCGCAGCACCCCCTCGCTCATCTTCTTCTGCTGGTGGGTGATGTTCTGGCCTTCGCCGGACTCGCCCATGCCGTAGCCCTTGATCGTCTTGGCGAGGATCACCGTCGGCTGGCCCGTGTGCTCGACGGCCGCCTGGTAGGCCGCGCGCATCTTCAGCGGATCGTGGCCGCCGCGGTTGAGCTGCCAGATCTCCTCGTCGCTCCAGTCGGCGACCATCGCGGCGAGCTCCGGCGAGGTGCCGAAGAAGTGCTCGCGCACGAAGGCGCCGTCGCGGGACTTGTACGTCTGGTAGTCGCCGTCGAGCGCCTCCTCCATGCGCCGCTGCAGCAGTCCGTTCGTGTCCGCGGCCAGCAGCCCGTCCCAGCGCGAGCCCCAGATGACCTTGATGACGTTCCAGCCCGCACCGCGGAAGTTCGTCTCGAGCTCCTGGATGATCTTCCCGTTGCCGCGCACGGGGCCGTCGAGGCGCTGCAGGTTGCAGTTGACGACGAAGACGAGGTTGTCGAGGTGCTCGCGGCCGGCGAGCGACAGCGCGCCCATCGATTCGGGTTCGTCCATCTCACCGTCGCCCATGAAGGCCCAGACCTTGCGGCCGCTCGTGTCCGTGATGCCGCGCCCGGTGAGGTACTTCATGAAGTGCGCCTGGTAGATCGCCATGAGCGGCCCGAGGCCCATGGAGACCGTCGGGAACTGCCAGAAGTCGGGCATCAGCCACGGGTGCGGGTAGCTCGAGAGCCCCCCGCCGGCGACCTCGGTGCGAAAGCGCGCCATCTGCTCCTGGCTCAGGCGGCCCTCGAGGAACGCGCGGGCGTAGATGCCCGGAGAGGAGTGACCCTGGACGTAGAGCAAGTCGCCCCCGTGCTCGGCCGACGGCGCGTGCCAGAAGTGGTTGAAGCCCTCCTCGTAGAGCGTCGCCGCCGACTGGTAGCTCGCGATGTGGCCTCCGAGCTCGGAGCTCTCGGCGTTCGCGCGCAGCACGATCATGATCGCGTTCCAGCGCACGTAGGCGCGGATGCGCTGCTCGAGCGCGGTCGTCTCGTCGGCGGGCGGGTCGGCGGCGGCGTCCAGGGTGTTGACGTACGGCGTGACGAGCCCCGAGGTCACGGGCGCGCCCTGGTGGCGGGCGTGGTCGAGCAGGGTCTCGAGCAGCGCCTGCGCGCGCTCGGCCCCGTCGGAGCGCAGGACGCCGTCGAGCGCCTCGAGCCACTCGGCGGTCTCGGCGGGGTCGACGTCCTCTACCGCGCTCATGCGGCCTCCTCTTGCTCGAAGTAGTCCGGGTGGCGCTCGCGGAGCGCCCCGAGCAGCGACGGGACCATCCGCAGGTGGTGCCGCAACGCCCGCTCGGCCGCGTCCGCGTCGCGGCGCGCCACCGCGGCCACGACGTCATGGTGCTCGTCGACCATCTCACGGAGGTACTCGGGGTCCGGCAGGCTCAGGCGGCGGATGCGGTCCAGGTGGCCGTTGGCGCGGTGGGCGAGCGACCAGGCGATGGGGTGCCCGCCGGCCTCACACAGCGTGCGGTGCAGGTCGTCGTCCAGACCGTCGAAGGCGGCGGCGTCGGCCTGCTCCTGGGCGGCGAGGTTGGCCTGCAGCTCACCCAGGGCGGCGGCGTCGATGCGCTCTGCGGCCAGGCGGACCGCACTGCACTCGAGCGCCTCGCGGACGAACGCCGCGTCGGCGACGGCCGCCGGGCTCACGCGCGTGACGAACGTGCCGAGCTGCGGGACGATCGCCACGAGGCGCTCCTCCCGGAGCAGGGCGAGCGCCTCACGGATCGGGGTACGGCTGACGCCGAGCTGCCGCGCGAGCTCGTTCTCCGAGAGCCGCCGGCCGGGCACGAGGTGCGCGGTGGTGATCGCCTCACGGAGGGTGACGTAGACCTGGTGGCGGGTGATCGCGGGGCGGCCGCGATCGATGAGCCGGAGGGTCATTGAGTACTAGTATGCAAGCCGCGCTCGCCTCGGTCAACGACGGGGCGCTCCCCGCGCGGCGCGGCGGCCGCGCGGCTCCGCCTGTGATCCCCCGGCCGACTTCCGGCGAATGCCTTGGCCGTCAGCCGCGTCGCCGCCGGGCGACGGCCACGACGAGCGCCACGACGGTGAGCCCGCCCACCGTGCGCGGGTCCCTGAGGCGGCCCTTCACGACGGCGACGGCGATCTTGCCGACCGGCAGGCTCGCCTCGGCGGCTGGCTCGGGCGGCCGAACCGGCGCGGGCGGCCGGACGGGCTGGGGCGGCGGAGGCGAGAACGGCGGCTCGGGCGGCGGGGACGCATCGGGCGGGAACGACGGCTCCGGCGGGAACGACGGCTCCGGCGGGAACGACGCCTCCGGCGGCAGCGACGCCTCCGGCGGCAGCGACGCCTCCGGCGGAAACGACGCCTCCGGCGGAAACGACGCCTCCGGCGGAAACGACGCCTCCGGCGGAAACGACGCCTCCGGCGGAAACGACGCCTCCGGCGGAAACGA
>CADCVR010000073.1:0-18838 GCA_902806205.1 uncultured Solirubrobacteraceae bacterium
GCGCAGGCGCGCCTGCGCCCGGCCGGCGGCCTCCACGAGCGCGACGCTCCGGGGATCGCCCGTGGCGTCGCGGCGCAGGTCGGTGAGGCCGGCGTCGTAGGCGCCGCGTGCGCGGGTGAGGCCGCGGCCGCTCTCCGGGGTCAGCCGCAGCGTGGCCTCCTCCACGACGCCCGCGGCCAGGAGGCGCGCCGCGCCCGCCTGGAGACGGAGCGCCGTCGACAGCCGCTCCTCGTAGTCCTGGCGGCCGGCGTAGAGCGCTCCGACCCCCGTCGCCGCGATCGCCGTCAGCGCGACGGTCAGGCCCAGGAGGGCAACCTGCAGGAAGCGGGCGATGGACAGGCGGCGCACGGGGCGGGGACGCTACCGGCCGGTGAAGGCCAGACCCGAAAGTGATCTCGACGCGCGCCTGAACGTAGGAAAACCTGAGACCGGCTTGCGCCGATGTGCCCTGTGACTTCTCTCTGCCTGAAAAGGAGCCCGCCCGATGAGCTTGTCGTTCTGCCCGCACTGTGGCGGGGAACTCCCGGCGCACGACCACGCCACGGGTGGCCGCTGCCGGGCCTGCCGGCTGGTCGTCGGCCCCGGGCGCGCGCGCGCGGCGTCCCTCGCCGACGTGCGCACGGGGGGCTTCATGGCCAACGCCGCCCGCCGCGAGGACGCGGAGCCCGTCGACGAGGAGGCGGCGTTCGTGGCCCTGCGCGCCGTCGCCGCGGAGGTGGGCTGCACCGTCGAGCGGCTGCGCATGACGGACTACGACAAGGCCGTGCGTGACGGGGTGGACGGGCCGAGCGTCGCGCAGGTGCTCGCGACGTTCGACACGTGGAAGGCGGCGCGCGCCGCCGCCGGGGCCCCACGCGCGCGCCGGCAGCGGTCGAGGCACGCGGCCGCCACTGACGCTGGAGCGCTTCCGGGCGCAACCGGCGCCGCTTGAGGGAGGCGGCTTGCGCTCCGCGCGCGCGGAGTAGCCTCGATGTGTGTTCGTCCGCTCCTGGCTTCGCGCCGTGTTCAGCGCCGGAGGCATCGTCCTGATGGTCCCGCTGGGGCTCGTGCTCGCGGTCGCGCTCTCCGCGGCCGTGGGCGGCGCAAGCCTCACCGGGCTCGGCCAGGTCCTCGGGGGCCCGCAGGTGCCCGGGCCCGAGGCCGGCGACCCCGGCGTCGTGCGCGTCGCGCAGGCCGACGGCGGCGACGTCCCCGCGATCCCCGCGCGTGCGAGCGGTCGCAGCGTGGCATCCGGTGGACGCCGTGCAGCGCGCCCCGCGCCGGCGGCGCGGCGATCAACTCGTCGGGAGGGCGGGGGCGGCGCCGGACCCCCCGCCGCGGGGGCCCCGGCGGTCAGGCCTCCCGCGACGCCGCCCGCGAGCCTGCCGGCGGTCCCGGGCGAGGCGCCCGCCGCCACCCCTCCGCCCGCCTCGCCGACGCCGCCTCCTGCTCGCAATCCCGTCCGCGAGCTCACCGAGACCGTCGACAGGACGGTGCGGCCCATCCTCCCGCCCGTCGGCCCGACGGCCGCGGACGCGATCGGCACCGTCGTCGACCTGCTCGTCCCGCCGCCGCAGTAGACGAGTCGTTTTCCGCGGATTCGCCGCCGGACCGCCTGGTGGAACACTTCATCCGGCGCGCAGAACCACCCTGCGACCATGGTGCGCCGTGCTCGTCGTCGTCCTTGCCCTGTCCGCCTCGCTTCTGTGGGGCGTCGCCGACTTCGCCTGCGGGCGCTTCTCCCGGCGGCTTCCGGCGCTCCTCGTCGTGCTCGTGCTCGAGACGGGTGGCCTGCTGGGCATCGCGCTCGTGCTCACGGTCACCCGCGAGGCGCCGCCCGGGCTGGAGTCGGTGCTCCTGGCCGCCGGCGCCGGGCTCTCCGGAGCGGTCGGACTGGTCTGCTTCTTCCGCGGCATGGCACTCGGATCGATGGCCGTCGTCGCGCCCGTCTTCGCCTCGGGGGCGGCGATCGTCCCGGTCGTCGTGGGCCTCGCGACGGGCGACACGATCACGACGCTCGTCGGCGTCGGCCTGGCCCTGGCCGCCGTCGGCATCCTGCTGGCCAGCCTCGAGAGCGAGCACGAGGCCGAGCGGTCTCGTCAGGCCCGCAAGGCGCTGGGCTTCGCGTTGGTCGGCGCGCTGGCCGTGTCCGGCTTCGTCGTCGGCTCCGACGCGGCGTCCGACGGCTCGGTCGCCTGGACGCTGCTCGTGGCGAGGGCGGCGGCGATCCCCTTCCTCCTGGTCGGCGCCGGGCTGGTACGGGCGCGGCGCCCTGCCCGATCGGACCTCGCCGCGATCGGGTTCTTCGGGCTGATCGACCTCGCCGCCACCGCCTGCTTCGGCCTGGCGGTGACCGAGGGGGCGCTCGCGGTGGTCGCCGTGCTCGGCGCGATGTACCCCGTGGTCACGGCCGGGCTCGCACGCGTCGTGCTGCAGGAGCGCATCCGCCGCATCCAGCTCGCGGGCGTCGCGTTCGCCCTGCTCGGCGTCGCGCTGGTCGCCGCGGGCTAGCCTCGAGGAAGTGCTCGTCGACGCCCACGCCGGCTCCGGGGCGCTGGTGCCCTTGCAGCTTCTCCCCGCGGCGCTGAGCGGCGGCCTGTACGCGCTGCGGGTGCACCGGCTGCGCGGTACGCCGCGGGCGGTCCCGGGCGGGCGACAGGCGTGCTTCTACGCGGGGCTGCTGGTGATCGTCGCGGCGCTCGCCTCGCCGCTCGGGCATCTCGCCGACGAGCTGTTCCTCGCGCACATGACCGAGCACCTGCTCATCGCCGACGTCGGCGCGCTGCTGCTGGTACTCGGCCTCACGGGTCCCGTGCTGGCGCCGCTGTTGCGCATGGGGCTGCTCGGGCCGCTGCGGGTCCTGAGCCATCCGGGCGTCGCCTTCGTGCTGTGGACGCTCAACCTCGCGCTCTGGCACGTCCCGGATCTGCACGAGGCGGCGGTGCGCGACGAGGCGCTGCACGCGCTGCAGCACGCGGGCTTCGTCGCCGGCGGCTTCGGGGTGTGGATGTCGCTCCTGGGGCCGCTCCCGGCGCCCGGATGGTTCGGCAACGGCGCCAAAGTCGTCTACGTCCTCGGCGTGCGGATGGTCGGCGCGGTGCTGGCCAACGTCTTCGTCTTCGGCGGCGCGAGCTTCTACGACGTCTACGACCCGGGCCGGGCGTACTGGAACATCAGCGGCCAGGGGGACCAGGTCGCCGCCGGCGCCATCATGATGGTCTGGGAGTCCGTGCTCACGCTCGGCCTGTTCTGCTGGCTGTTCCTCAAGACCGCGCGCGAGGGCCAGGAGCGCCAGGAGCTGCTCGATCTCGCGCAGGCACGCGGCGTACCGCTCACCGCCGAGCGCGCCGCGCGAGCGGTCGGCGCGGGCCGCGGCACGGAGCTGCGCCGACGCATCGAGTCGAGCTAGGTTTGTCGCACGGAGGCACCCCCGACGGCCGGGACCGTCAGCCGCGAGTGACCGCCTCGGCGCGGCGCGCGAGGTCGATGACCCCGTCGCCGAACGTCTTCGAGAACGGGTCGTCGGACAGCCCGCTGGTCGCGCGCTTGAAGTTGCCCTCCATGAAGACGGCCGCCTTCCACAGCGCCAGCACGGTGTACCAGCGGATGTCGCGCATCGCGCGCCCCGAGCGCTCCTCGTAGCGCGCGACGAGCTCCGCTCGAGCAGGGAAGCCCTGGGCGCGCGTGACCGTGTTGAGCTCGAACAGGCCGCCCTCCGGGTCGTCGGCCTCGCTCCACATCATGCACAGGTAGCCGAGGTCCGCGAGCGGATCACCGATCGTCGACATCTCCCAGTCGAGGATCGCGTTGAGGCGCGCCGGCGCGGCGGACGCGAACATGACGTTGCCCAGGCGGTAGTCGCCGTGGACGATCGTCGCGGGCGGGCTGTCGGGCAGGTTCGCCCCCAACCACGCCGCCACGCGCTCGACCGCGGGGATCGCGCGCGTCCGGTTGACCTCCCACAGCGCGAGGAAGCGCCGGATCTGCCGCTCGGCGTACCCCGACGGCCGGCCGAAGCCCTCCAGCCCCGCGGCGCGCCAGGGGACGGCGTGCAGCTCGGCGAGGGCGTCGACGAGCTCGAAGGAGAGGGCACGACGCTGCTCGGGCGTGTCGAGCGCGGCCGGCACTCTGTCCCCGATGACCTCCCCCGCGACGGCCTCCATGACGTAGAACGGCTTGCCGATGATCGACGGGTCGTTCCCGACGGCGAGGACCGCCGGCACGCGGACGCCTGCGGGGCCGACGGCACTGATCACCCGCGCCTCCCGCAGCACGTCGTGCGCGCTTGGCGCCAGCTCTCCGCGCGGAGGGCGCCGCAGCACGACGGACCGGCCCCCGCGGGTCACCAGGAACGTGTGGTTGGAGTGCCCGTCGCCGATCGGGGCGATCTCGGGCTCTCCCGACCCGATGGCGTGTTCGTCGAGGAACGCGAGCAACGGGTCGAGGACGAGCAGCGCCTCGCGCTCCTGCGCCGCGGACTCCTCGTGCGTGCGGACGACGTCGTCGGGGGCGAGAGCGTGCGGCGAGCTGCTCACGCCGCCAGGTTGCCCGTGGCCGCCTGCGTCGACTCGCCCCGCGTCGCCAGCTCGAGGCAGTTGCGCGCGATCACCATGCGGTGCACCTCGGAGGCACCGTCGTAGATGCGGGCGGCGCGCGCGTCGGTGTACCACTGGGCGATCGGCAGGTCCATCGCGATCCCGGCGGCACCGTGGACCTGCACGGCGCGGTCGACGATGCGCCCGAAGGCCTCGCTGACGAACGTCTTGGTCATCGCGACCTCCTGGCGATGGGGTAGCCCGCTCTCGATCTTCCACGCGGTGTGGAGGACCATCAGCCGCGACGCGTAGAGGTCCATCGCGGAGTCGGCGAGCATGAACTGCAGGGCCTGGTGGCGCGCGAGCTCCTTGCCGAACGCCTTGCGCCCGAGCAGTCGCTCAGCCGTCAGGTCGAGGGCGCGCTGGGAGACGCCGATCCAGCGCATCGCGTGCGCGAGGCGGCCCCCGGCCAGGCGCTTCTGGGCGATGACGAAGCCCTCGCCCTCCCGGCCGAGCAGGTTGCCGAGCGGGACGCGGACGTCGGTGAGGGAGATGACCGGATGGCCGCCGGGGGAGTGCGACCCCATCCACTCCGGGTGGCGCTCGAGCTTCCAGCCCGGCGTGTCGGTCGGCACGAGGATCAGCGAGTAGTCCCGGTGGCCCCTCGAGGCCTCCGGGTCGTCCGGACCGGTCTTGGCGACGACGATCGAGAACGCGGCGCCGTCGGCCCCCGTGATGCACCACTTCGTGCCGTTGAGGACCCACGCGTCTCCGTCGCGGACCGCGGTGGTCTGCAGGTTCGCAGGGTCCGAGGAGGCGACGTCGGGCTCGGTCATCGCGAAGCACGAGCGCGTGCGGCCGTCGGCCAGCGGGCGCAGGTAGGTCTCGAGCTGCTCCGGGGTGCCGGCGAGCAGGAGCGTGTGCATGTTGCCCTCGTCGGGCGCCATCGCGTTCAGGCCCAGCGAGGCGAGGCCGCTCACGCCGCACTCCTGCGAGATGAGGGCCATGCCGAGCACACCGACGCCGAGGCCGCCCCACTCCTCCGGCAGGTGCGGCGTGAACACGCCACGCTCGCGCGCCCTGTCGCGCAGGCGCTCCACGACGTGCCAGCTCTTCAGGAGGTCGCGGGGATCGTCGATCTCGCACTCCGCGGGGAACACGTCCTCCTCGATGAACGCGCGGATTCGCGTCAAGAGCTCTGTCAGCGCAGGCGGGACGGTGAAGTCGATGCCGCCGGGAGTGGGCAGGTCGGCGCGGGCGCTCATCGCACCAGTCTCCACGACACCGCCGCCAACAGCGCAACCCCGGCCGGGGCTAGGCTGTTGACACGGGAAGAGACGCCCGAGAAATCTTGTGACCGGCGCGCGTGCCCGTCCGGACGACGGGGCACCGCCGCCGACGTCCCTCCCGACCGCCGAGGTAATCCCCATTCCCGCCGCCACCTTCCGCACGCTGCTCCTCGTCCTGCTCGCCGCGCTGGTGCTCGCCGCACCCGCCGCGGCCTCGAGCACGCAGACGACGAGGTTCGAGGCCCCGCGCGACCTGCTCGACGCGAGCACGCGCTCGGCGGCGCTCGACGAGATCCAGGGCTTCGGCGTCGACTCGCTGCGCGTCGTGCTGCTCTGGCGGAACGTCGCACCGGACGCCGAGTCCGCCAAGAAGCCGGACTTCAACACGACCGACCCCGCGGGGTACGCCTGGGGTCAGTACGACGCGCTGCTCACGGAGGCCAAGGCCCGAGGGATGAAGGTGCTGCTGACCGTCTCGGGCCCCGTCCCGCGCTGGGCCACCGAGGACAAGCGGGACAACCTGACGCGCCCGGACCCGGGGGAGTTCGCGCAGTTCATGACCGCCGTCGGTCGCCACTTCGCCGCACGGGTCGAGAGCTGGTCGGTCTGGAACGAGCCCAACCAGCCGCAGTTCCTGCGGCCGCAGTTCGACTCGAGGAAGCGCCCCGTCTCCCCGCGGATCTACCGTGCGCTGTACAAGGCCGCCCTCAAGGGGCTCAAGGCGGCGCGGGTCGCCTCGCCCCGGGTGCTCCTCGGCGAGACGTCGCCGCGCGGCACGGGCAAGGTCGTCGCACCCCTGACGTTCCTGCGCGGAGCGCTCTGCCTCGACGCGAGGAACCGGCGCCAGAAGGGCTGCGGGAAGCTCGCGACCGCCGGCGTCGCCCACCACGCCTACACGACCCGGGCGGGCCCGCGCTTCGTCCCGTCCGGCCCGAACGACGTGACGATCAGCGTGCTGCGCCGCCTCACGACGCTGCTCGACCGCGCGGGCCGCGCGGGCGCGGTCCCGGCGCGGCTGCCGCTGCACCTGACGGAGTTCGGCATCCAGTCCACCCCCGACCCGATCTTCGGCGTCTCGCTGCAGCGCCAGGAGGAGTACCGCGCGCTGAGTGAGCGCATCGCCTACCGCAACCCGCGCGTGCGGTCGTTCTCCCAGTACCTCCTGCGCGACGACAACCCGAGCACGAGCGGGCCCGTCAGCTCGCGGTACCCGGGCTTCGAGTCGGGTCTGCGGACCGCGTCGGGGAGGGCCAAGCCCGCCCTCGACGGGTTCCGTCTCGTGCTCAGCGCCGTTCGCGGGAAGCGCACGAGCTCGCTCTGGGGCCTCGTACGCCCCGCCGTGCGGGCCACGGCGGTGCAGGTGGAGTACCGGGCAGGACGCCAGGGCGCCTGGCGCAAGCTCGCGACCGTACCCACCGACGCCGACGGGTACTTCCTCAAGACGACGCGGCTCGTGACCGGGCGGCAGTACCGGGTGACGTGGACCGCGCCGGACGGCGCCGCGCTCGCCGGAGCGGCGACGCGCCCGGTGAAGTAGCGCGCCGATCACAGTTCGAAGCTCGCGGCGCGATAGCTTCTACGGCGATGGCCCGCCAGCTCTGGTTCCTCCGCCACGGTGAAGCCGAACCGCACGGGGCCCGCCCGGATTCCGCGCGCCGGCTGACCGAGCGGGGCGAGGCGCAGGCCGTCGCCGCCGGCCGCGCGCTCGCGGCGCTCGGGTGCTCGGTCACCCACATCGTCACGAGCCCGAAGATCCGGGGCCGGGACACCGCCCGGCTGGCCGCGCCGCCGCTGGGCGTCGAGCCCGTGGAGCACCGCGCGTTGGCCTCCGGCTTCGACCGCGACGACGCGTCGGAGCTCTTGCACGCCCTCGGGGCCGACGAGAGACTGCTCGTCGTGGGCCATGACCCCGACTTCTCCCGGGTGGTTCACGACCTCACGGGCGCGCGCGTCGACTTCAAGAAGGGCGGGGTCGCCGGGGTGCGGATGGAGGGCACGACGGGCGGTGAGCTCCTCGTGCTCCTGCGCCCCCGCGAGCTGGCGGCGATCGCCGGCGCCTGACGCGCATAGGCTGCGCGCATGGCTCGGGTGCGCGCACCGCAGCTGCACGGCGACGGCGGCTGGATCGGGGTCGATCATCTCGACTTGGCGGCGCTGCGCGGCAAGGTCGTGCTGCTCGACTTCTGGACGCTGGCGTGCATCAACTGCCTGCGGGTCGCCGAGGAGCTGCGGGGCTTGGAGCGCCGCTGGGGCGACGAGCTCGTGGTGGTCGGCGTGCACTCCCCGAAGTTCCCGCACGAACGCGACCACGCGGCGGTGCGCGCCGCGGTCGCCCGCCACCGCGTCGAGCACCCGGTGCTCGACGACCCTTGCCTGGAGACCTGGAGTCAGTACGCCATCCGGGCCTGGCCGACCCAGGTGCTCGTCGATCCGGAGGGCTACGAGATCGGGCGCTGGTCGGGCGAGGGGCACGCCGTCGCGGTGTCGCGGCGCATCGAGGAGACCGTGCTCGAGCACGAGCGGCGCGGCACCTTGCGACGCGGTGCGGTGGACCTCGAGCCCGTCGCCGCGGGTACGGGAGAGCTGGCTTTCCCGGGGAAGGTGGCCGTGCGCGAGCGCTCGGCGCACGCGGGGAGCCCATGGCAGATCGCGGTCGCCGACACGGGGCACGATCGCGTGCTCGTCTGCGCCTCCGACGGGGAGGTGCTCGCCGAGTACGGCGGGCTCTACCAGCCGCAGGGCGTCAGATGGGGCGACGACGGCGTCTCCCTGCTGGTCTGCGAGACAGGCGCCGGCTGCGTCTGGCGGCTCGCAGCCGACGGCCGACGGACGCTGATCACCGATCGGCTCGCCTCGCCGTGGGACGTCATCGAGTGGCACGCGCACGTCGTGATCGCCGAGGCCGGGCGCCACCGGCTGTGGGCGATCGACGAGGACGGCGAGCCGCAGGTCATCGCGGGCAGCGGCGGGGAGGGGCTCTTCGACGGCCCTGCGCTCGGAGCGGGGCTCGCGCAGCCGAGCGGTCTGGCGGTCACCGCCCGTGGTGGGGAGCTCGCCTGGGTGGACGCGGAGAGCAGTGCCCTGCGCGTGCTCGACCGGCCGCGCGGGATCGCACGCACCCTCGTCGGGACGGGGCTCTTCGACTGGGGAAGCGCCGACGGCCTACGGGAGCACGCCTCGATGCAGCACCCGCTGGGCGTCGCGACGGGTGCCTCCGGGGAGCTGTGGGTCGCCGACACGTTCAACGATCGCCTGCGGGTGTGGCGCGAGCGTCACCTCTGGACCGTGCCGGTCGACGGCTTCGACGAGCCCGGCGGGATCGACGTGCTTCCGGACGGGCGGCTCGTGGTGGCCGACACGGGCAATCACCGCGTCGTCGTGGTCGATGCCGTCGACGCGACCCTGGCCCGCCTGGACGTCGGGCGCCCGGGCTCGGTCGATGTCTCCGCGCCCGTGGTCGCCGAGACGCTCGTCCTCGACGCCGGCGGCCGCCTCGAGGTCGTCCTGGATCTGCCGCTGCACGGCGACGAGCTCGACGCCGCCGCCGGGCCACCCGTCCGCGTGCGCGCGGAGGCCGATCCGCCGCAGCTGCTGCTCGGCGGGCAGCAGTGGACCGCGGGCGCGCTGCCGGTGACCGTCTCCCTCGCGCTCGCTCATGCCCCCGGCGCGTCGGGCCGCGTGACCGTCGAGCTGCTCGCCGCCACCTGTGACCTGAGCGCCTGCCGCCTGCGCCGGACGCAGCGGGCCTACGATCTGATCCTCACCTGATGCCCGAGCTCCCGGAAGTCGAGATCACCGCCCGCCGCCTGCACGAGGCGCTCGGCGGCACGGTGATCGAGAGCGCCACGGCGCCCGGCATCAACGCGCTGAAGACCTTCGACCCGCCGCTCTCGGCCCTTGACGGGCAGGAGGTCCGGGCGGTCAGGCGGATCGGGAAGCACCTCGTGGTCGACGTCGCCGACGACCTGCACCTGCTCTGCCACCTGATGAGCGCCGGGCGCCTGCAGCTCTTCGACAAGCGCGCCGGGCCGCGCGACCGCACGTCACGGCTGCTGCTGCGGCTGCCCGACGAGCGTGAACTGCGCCTGCGTGAGTTCGGCACGCGCCAGCAGGCGTGGGTGAAGCTGCTGCGTGGCGAGCAGGCCCTTCGCCAGGACCCGGCGATCGCGACGCTCGGGCCCGAGGCCTGGCCGGAGCCGCCTGCCGACCTCGCGGCGCTGCTGGCCCCCGCCGGCGCGCGGCCGCTGCACGCGGTGCTGCGCGACCAGCGGGTGATCGCGGGGATCGGGCGCTCGTGGGTCGACGAGATCCTCTGGCTCGCCGGGCTCTCACCGTTCAAGCGCGGCGACGACCTCGAGCCCGACGAGGCCGAGCGATTGCGCGCGGCGATCGTGGCCAAGCTCGGCGGCGCCCTGGAGCACTACGAGCAGCAGGTCACGCTGCCGATCCCCGACAAGCTCCCGCTCCCGCTCGAGGTCCACCGCCACGAGGGCAAGCCGTGCCCGCGCTGCGGCACGACGCTCGAGGCCGTGCACTACGAGAGCTACGTCATGGCCTACTGCCCGACGGACCAGACGGACGGCAAGGTGCTCAAGGACCGGCGGCTCTCGCGGCTGCTGAAGTGAGCGGGGCGTTAGCTTCCCGGCCATGGTCGAAGCCGGCAACCAGGCCCCCGCGTTCACCCTCCCCGACCAGGACGGCGACGAAGTCAGCCTCGCGAAGCTCGCGGGCCGCCCCGTCGTCCTCTACTTCTACCCCAAGGCAGACACGCCGGGTTGTACGACGCAGGCCTGTTCGGTCCGCGACCACTCCGACGCGTACGCCGCGCACGAAGCGGTGGTGCTCGGCGTCTCGCCCGACCCGGTCGAGAAGGTCAAGGCGTTCCACGCGAAGCACCACATGAACTTCACGCTGCTGGCCGACGCCGACCATGCGGTCGCCGACCAGTACGGCACCTGGGTGGAGACGTCGAGGAACGGCAGGACGGACATGGGCAACGCACGCGCGACGTTCGTCATCGCACCCGACGGCACCATCGCGCACGTCTTCCCAAAGGTCTCGCCGATGACGCACGACGACATCGTGCTCGCCGCCCTCTCGTCCATGTAGCCGGCCGAACCGGAAGGTCACCACCGCATGAGCGCGTTCACCTCACCCCTGGCCGCAGAGCTCGCGCCCGGCCTGCTCGAGCGCTTCCTGCGCTACGCGCGCGTCGACACGCAGTCCAGTCGCGAGAGCGCCACGCGGCCGAGCACGCCAGGGCAGCTCGACCTCGCGCGGCTGCTCGCCGGCGAGCTGCGCGAGATCGGGCTCCAGGTGCGCCTGGCGGAGACCGGCTTCGTCTACGCCACGCTGCCCGCGACGGTCGCGGACGCCGACGTCATCGGGTTGAGCGCACACGTGGACGTGAGCCCCGACGCGCCCGGGACCGGGGTCGAGCCCGTCGTCCATCGCGACTACGACGGCGGCGTCATCGCGCTGCCGCGCGGCGGCACGACGCTCGACCCCGAGCGCATGCCCGCGCTACGCGCCTGTGTCGGCCACGACCTGGTGACGTCCAGCGGCGACACGCTGCTCGGCGCCGACGACAAGGCGGGCATCGCGGAGATCGTCACCGCTGTCGCGCACCTCGCCGCCCACCCGGAGCTGCCGCGGCCCGAGCTGCGCGTCGCGTTCGGTCCCGACGAGGAGATCGGCGCCGGCGCCACCCGCTTCGACATCGAGGGCTTCGGCGCGCGCTGCGCCTACACGCTCGACGGAAGCACCCTGGGAGAGCTGCAGGACGAGACGTTCTCCGCCGTCGAGATGACGCTCACGATCACCGGCGTCGACGTGCACCCGGGCACCGCCCACGGCATCCTCGTCAACGCCGCCAAGCTCGCGGGTCGCGTGCTCGCCGCGCTGCCCGCCGACACCCTCAGCCCGGAGACGACGGCGGGCCGCGAGGGCTTCGTCCACCCGACCGAGGTCCGGGCGACCGCGACCCGGGCGACGGTCACGCTGATCGCACGCGACTTCGACGACCTGACGCTCGACGCGCACGTGGCGCTCGTCCGGCGCCTCGCGGAGGAGGTCGTCGCTTCCGAGCCGCGCGCGCGGCTCGCGGTGGACGTCCGCGAGCAGTACCGCAACATGCGCGTCCACCTCGACGCGGTCCCGGAGGTGACCGAGGCGGCTGCCGAGGCGATCCGCCGCGAGGGGATCGAGCCGATCCGCACGCAGATCCGCGGCGGGACGGACGGCTCGATCATGTCCGCGCGCGGGCTGCCGACGCCGAACCTGTTCACGGGCGGCCACGAATACCACTCCGTCCGCGAGTGGGCGTCGCTGCCGGAGATGGCCGCCGCCTCCGCGGTCGTGGTGCACCTCGCGGCGGTCTGGGCCGAGCGGGCGGGCCGGTGAACGGCGAGTGCTCACCGAGTGCTCACCAGACCGCGATGGCGCGGTCGCGGCCCTCCCCCTTTGCCGCGTAGAGCGCCCCGTCGGCGCGCGCGGCCAGTTCGTGGGCGGGCTCGCGACCGTCCCAGATCGCGAGGCCGACGGACACCGTCTGCCCGCCCGGGGTCGCGGCGCGGACGCGCTCGATGACTTCGAGCGTGACCAGCGCGTCGACACCGCAGTCCGGCAACAGGATCACGAACTCCTCGCCGCCGTAGCGCGCGAGGGTGTCCTGCGCTCGCAGGTTCCGTCGCCATGCGCGGGCGGCGCGCACGAGCAGCCGGTCGCCCGCGACGTGCCCGTGGTGGTCGTTGTAGGCCTTGAAGTTGTCGAGGTCCATCAGCGCGAAGCCGAGCGGGGAGTCGGTTCGGGTGGCGCGCGCCATCTCCCGGTCGAGTTCCCGGGCGAGGCCGCGCCGGTTCGGCAGGTCGGTCAGGGGGTCGGTGAGCGCCTGTTGCTCGAGGCGCGCCGCCAGGTCCGCGCGGTCGATGGCCATCGAGGCCTGCACCGCCATGAGCGAGAGGAAGCCCGAGACGAGCGGGTCGAGCTCCTCGACGGGCCGGCACCAGCCGATGGTGATCGCGCCCGTGGCGCGGTCGCCGATGCGGATCGGCTCGGCGACGACCGACCGCAGGCCCAAGCGCTCCACGAACTGCCTGTCGGCGCCCGGATCGGTCCAAGTGTCGCCTGCGAAGAAGCGAACACCGCCGACAGCGGCGCGACCGGCGGCCGAACCCATGAGCCCGGTCACGAGCGGCAGCTCCTCGCCGCTCGTGGCGGTCGGCTCGAGCCCGTCGCCGCGGACCTCCCAGAGCGTCGCCACCTCGGCGCGAAGCAGGCGCGCGGCGGCCAGGCAGAACGTGCGGCGCGGATTGCCTGTCCCCCGCAGGAGCAGCGTGGCGGCGGCGACGTCTTCGGGCCTGGGAGCCACACGCACGCACGGGTCGCTCGTCTCACCGTTTCCCTTGCGCCCCGTGTGCCCGAGGTCCATGGGCAAGGGGTACCCCGAACGCGAGCGCGCCACGCGGTCCGATCCAACGCCCTGTGCCAGCATGCCCGGCGTCATGCCTGCCTTCGACGCGGTCATCTTCGACAACGACGGGCTACTGCTCGACACCGAGGAGGCGTGGACGCGCGCGGAGGAGACGCTCTTCGCCCGCCGCGACCGCCTGTGGACCGTGGAGCACAAGCGCGAGCTCATCGGGTCGTCAGGGCCGGTCGCCGAGGCCAAGCTCGAGCGGATGCTCGAACTCCCCGGGCAGGGCGCCGCGCTGCTGGCCGAGCTGAACGGACTCGTGATGGAGGAGGTGCTCACGGGCGTCGCGCCGCGGCCCGGCGCCGTCGAGCTCGTGGCCAAGCTCGAGCAGGCCGGCGTTCCGCTCGGGCTGGCGTCCAACTCGCTGCGACCGTTCGTGCTGCGGGTCCTCGTCGGCGCCGGGCTGGTCGGAGACGCCTCGCCGTTCGAGGTCGTCGTCACCGCCTCCGACGTCAAGCACGCCAAGCCCGCCCCCGACCTGTACCTCGCGGCCGCCGCCGCGCTCGGCGCCGAGCCGGGGCGCTGCGCGGGCCTGGAGGACTCCCCGCCCGGCGCCACCGCGGCCCTCGCGGCGGGCCTGTTCGTCATCGGCGTGCCGTATTTCCCCGACGGCGAGATGCCCGAGGGGATCCACCTCCGCGCGCGCTCGCTGGCCGACCCCGAGGTTCACGCGGCGCTGGGCGTCTGAACCGGCCTGGCGCGCCTGGCGGCGCCACGTTCCCGTCGCCTGAGAACCTCTAGCCTCGGGCTCGTGCCGTGGGTGAGCGCGTCGGTCGGCGACGACATCGGGAGCTTCTTCGCCGCCGTCGGGAAGTTCTTCGAGAACCTCGCGCGGATCGACCCGGCGCTTCTGGCGCTCGGGTTGCTCTGCTTCGGCATCTACCTCACCTTCCGCGCGCGCGCCTTCTTCCACGTGCTGCAGGCCGCCTACCCGGCCGAGCGCGTGGCGTTCCGGCGGATCTGGGGGGCGTACATCGCCGCCTACGGCTTCAACAACGTCATCCCGGCGCGCGGCGGGGACATCATCAAGCTCTTCCTGACCCGCACGAGCATCCCGAGCTCGAGCTACCCCGCGATCGGTGCCGCCCTCTTCGTCGAGGCGGGCTTCGATCTGGCGATGGGCATCCCGATCCTGATCTTCGCCTTCACCCAGGGCGTCTTCCCGCAGCCTCCCGAGTGGGCCGACATCGGCGCCTTCGACCTGTCGTTCCTCGCGCAGAACCTGCGCCTTACTCTCTTTCTCATCACGCTGGTCGCCCTCGGCGGGCTGATCGCCTTCGCGGTGCTCAGCGTCCGGGTGAAGGCGTTCTGGGGCAGGGTGCGCCAGGGCTTGACGATCCTCGCCGACCGTCGCCGGTATCTGCGAGAGGTCTTCCTCGTGCAGTTCGCCGGGTGGCTCTTCCGCTGTGCCGCCTTCTGGTCGCTGCTCGAGGCCTTCAACGTCGGCGGATCGGTGAAGAACGTCCTGCTCGTGCTCGGAGTCAACGCGGTGGCCAGTGCACTGCCCTTCACCCCGGGCGGCGCGGGGGTCCAGCAGGCGTTCCTGGTGAAGGTCTTCGCGGGGACCGCGAGCGGCGCGACGATCGCCGCCTACTCCGTCGGCCAGCAGATCGCGATCGCGCTGTTCTCCATCGGCGTCGGCTTCCTCGCGATCGTGACGATCTTCAAGTTCCGCTCGTTCAAGGAGGTCGTCGCGGCGGGCAAGGACGCGCGTGCCGCGGAGAAGGCGGCAGCCGTATGAGCGGTCGCCGCCGACCACGGCATCCCGCCGCGCCCCGGCCGCCGCGTCCCGAGGCGGGCGACCCGCGCGAGTGGGTCGACCGCGCGTACATCGACGCCGAGCTCGCCAACCGCGTACTGCGCGGCGGGGAGCTTCGCCGCTGCGCCTTCACCCGCTGTCGCCTGACGGGCCTGCAAGTGCCGGAGGGCACCCTGAGCGACGTGCGCTTCACCGACTGCCGCGTCGATCTGGCCGCGTTGCGCTTCGCGGAGCTGCAACGGGTCGCGTTCGAAGGGTGCCTGCTCGGCGAGCTCGACCTGACCGAGGCGCGGCTGACCGACGTGCGCTTCGAGAAGTGCGATCTGCGCCTGGCGGAGTTCGGTGGGGCACGCGCCACCCGGCTCGAGCTGCGCGACTGTGAGGTCGAGGGGCTCGGCGGGGTCGACGGCCTGCGCGGCGCGCTGGTGACCTGGCCCGATGCGGTGAGCCTCCTCGGCCCGCTCGTGGCGGCCGCCGGGCTTGTCGTGGTCGAGGAGACGCAGTGAGCCGACCAGCGTAGGCTGCTCGCCCATGGACGACGACGAGATCCGCATCCTGGTCAAGCGCATCGCCCGGCGCCGGGCCAAGGGCGGCGCGACGGTCGAGCGCGCGACGCTGCTGGCCGAGGGCTCTGACGTCGGCGAGATCGAGGCCTGGATCCTGCGCGCGGGCGGCACCGCGGAGACCGCGGAGCCCGCGAAGGGCGCCGGGCTCTACGCCGACCGGGTCACCGAGCGCGAGGCGTCGCGGACCCCGGCGCCGCTGCGCTACGTCCTGCCGCCCGGGGCGCTGGACGGCTGAGCGTTAGTTCAGGCCCGAGCGGGCCTCGCGCACGAGCGTCACCGCTTCGGGGAAGACCACGGCCATCACCGACCGGATCTGCTCGGCCTGCTGCTCGGGAGTGCCCTGGACGTTGACGCGGTTGATGGCCGCGACCGTCATGTTCACCGCGAGCTGGATCGCGTTGTCGGCGACGGCCACGCGTTGCTGGCCCTGCATCGACTCCGCGAACTCCTGCATCCGCTTGTTGAGCTCTTCCGGGTCGCCGAACAATCCTCCGAAGCCTTCCATGGGCAGATGGTAGCCCGCGGTCCGCGCGCCGTCACCGAGCCGCCGCGGGGAGCGCGCGGCGATCCGCGCGAGCGCCTGCATGGCGCCGCGCTCGCGGCGGCGCGATAGGTCCGGACCGTCAGCGGGCACGTACCCCCTCCATGGCTTCACTCGAGGGCAAGCGGGTCTACATCACCGGCGCCTCCAGCGGCGTCGGCGTCGCGGCGGCCGAGGCGTTCGCCAAGCACGGCTGCGACGTCGCGGTCTCCGCGCGCTCGGTCGAGGGCCTGGAGCGCGCAGCCGCCTCCGTCCGGCGTTACGGCCGGCGGGCGCTCGTCCTCCCGCTCGACGTCACCGACCAGCCCGCGCTCGACGCCGCCGTCGCGACGATCGAGGAGGAGTGGGGCGGCCTGGACATCCTGGTCCCGAACGCCGCGACCACGATCTTCGGACCGTTCAAGGACATCCCGAAGGACCAGTTCGACCGTGTCGTCGAGATCTCGTTCATCGGGGTGGTCAACACGATCCGGGCCGGGCTCCCGGCGCTCGAGCGCACGGGCGGGGCCGTGGTGGCGACCGGCTCGCTGATGAGCAAGCTGCCCCTGCCGACCTGGAGCTCGTACTCGGCCTCGAAGTGGGCGGGGCGCGGCTTCCTCCACGCGCTGCGCATCGAGCTGCAGAGCGCGGGCTCGGACGTGACGATCTCCATGGTCCATCCCGGCTCGGTCGACACGCCGATCTACAGCGCCACGCCGAGCGCGCTGGAGTTCGGGCCGCGCAAGCCGCCCGAGGGCTACCACCCCAGCGTGGTCGCCGAGGCGCTCGTCGGAATGGCGAAGAATCCGCGGGCGGAGATCACCGTCGGCGCGGAGGCCAAGGCCCTCGAGCTGCTCTGGACGAACTCCCAGCAGGCCGGCGATCTCGTGATGCGCGGGATCTATCACTACTTCATGTCGGGTCGGCGCCCCGGCGGCAACGCCGCCGCGCTGTGGGAGGCGGCGGGCAAGGGCTTCGCGAGCGGCGACCTCTTCGGGCGCCCATCCCTGACGCTCGGGCTGCGCCTCGCGACGCTCCCGCTGCGCCTGCTGCGCTGAGCGGCGACGACGAGTCCCGGTGGATGTTCCTGCCGCGAGGGCTCGGGAGCCCGGAGTCCTACCCTCGGGCGGGTGATCGCCGGGACCGTCGAGGGCGCAGGAGCGGCGCTGGCCTACCGCGAGACGGGCAGCGGCCGCGTGGCCGTGGTCGTGCACGACGCGGCCGCCGACTCTGCCACGTGGGGGCCCTCGCTGCGGCGGATCGGTGGCCGGGCCATCGCCTACGACCGCCGGGGCTACGGAGACTCGACCACACCGGAGGGCTACGCCGCGACCACCGTCGAGGAGCAGGCCGAGGATCTTGCGGCGTTGCTCCGGGCGCTCCGCGCCGCCCCGGCGCTGCTGGTGGGCGACGGCTTCGGCGCGCTCGTGGCCCTCGACGTCGCCAAGCGCCACCCGGGGCTCGTCGCGTCGCTCGTGCTCGTCGACACGCCGCTGAACGCGTTCGTGGCTTCGGCGACCCGTGCCCTGGCCGAGCAGCGCTCCGCACTCCAGGACGCGGCGCGCACGGGTGGGCCCACCGCGGCGATCGCGGCGTACCTCGACGGCCGGGCCGGAGCCGAGCAGGTCGGCCGCGCGCAGGCCGCCGGGTCCGCGTTCTTCGCCGACTACGCCGGCCTGTCGAGCTGGCCGGTGACGCGGCGGGAGCTGCGAGCGATCACCATCGCGACCGTGGTTCTCACCCGCACGGGCGCCGCGTCGCACGTCGACGCCGCCGCCGACGCGCTCGCCGGGCTGCTTCCCGCAGCCACGCGAGTGCGCGGGGGCGACCCCGTCGACGTGGCGGCGTCGCGGTGAGGCCCGGCCCGGCAGCGCTGCTGGTCGCGGTCGTTGTCGCCGGCTGCGGCGGTGGGAGCACCCGGGAGCTTCCCGCCACCGCGACGGGGCCCGTGCCCGGCACCTCGACGGAGCCTGCGGCGGCCGACGCGGTGCTGGATCCGAAGCTCGTCGCCGCGCTCGGCGACTCGATCACCGCGGGCTCCCCGCTCTGGGATCCGGATCCGGACGCCCGCGCGCAGCTCGCCGCGCCGACCGGCATGGAGCCCGACGAGCGATCGCAGTGGGGGTACTGGTTCGAGCGCGCCGATCGGCAGCGGCGCAAGGTCCGCAACTGCGGCGTCTTCGGCGAGCGCACCGACCAGATCGCCCTGCGCCTGCAGCGGTGCGCCACGGGTGCGGCGACGCTCGTGGTCCAGGGCGGCATCAACGACATCGCGCAGGGCCGCGCCGTCACCGACGCAGGGAAGGATCTCGAGGCCATGGTGCAGGCGGGTAAGGCGGGCGGCCGGAAGGTGGCCCTCGTCGAGGTCCTGCCCTGGAACAACGGGTACCCCGCCGCCGCCCCGCGGATCACGGAGCTCAATACCCGCATCCGGGCGATCGGCAGGCGACAGGCCGTCCCGGTCCTCCCCTGGTTCGGCGCGCTGGAGGATCGGGCTGCGCGCGGCCGGATGCGCGCGGACCTCACCGTGGACGGCGACCACCCGTCCGTCGCGGGCTACAAGCGTCTCGCCGGCCTCGTCGAGCTGCCGTAGCCGTCGAGGCTCCTAGATGAGTGATTCCACGGATCCGGTGCCGCCCGCTCGACGTTTCGGCTGGCACCAGACGCCACCCGATCCCTTGCCGATCCGTACAGGATCGGCTGCGGAAATCGTGCG
>CADCVR010000073.1:18878-19225 GCA_902806205.1 uncultured Solirubrobacteraceae bacterium
ACCACCTCGTGAAATCAATCATCTAGGCCGCGCGGGCGACGACCGCGACCGTCCCGCCGCGACGCACGAGGCCCGCAAGCAGCTCGAGCGCCGCGGCCACCGGCACGAGCGGGAGCGTCGCGAGGGTCACGGGGAGGTCGCGCGAGCGTACGGGGGCGTTGCGCTTGAGCAGGTGGTAGAGGTAGCTCGGCCGGCGCGTGAGGTGGCTGACTCCCGCGAGCCACATGCCCAACGGGTTGTGCTCGGCCAGCACGTGGTGGGTGCGCTCGACCGCGAAGCCGCTCTCCTCGAGGAGCGTCGTGAGGCCGGCTGCGGTGAAGTGCGTCCGGTGGCGCGGCAGGTCGAGG
>CADCVR010000074.1 GCA_902806205.1 uncultured Solirubrobacteraceae bacterium
CGCGTTCGGCCTCGAACGAGCGGGCCGGCCGGCGCTCACGGCCGGCGGAGCGGGCAGGGCGCGCACCGGCCCCCCGGCTCGCGGCGGCGACTCCCCCGCCCGCGTTCGCACGGCTCGGGCAGGCGGCGGCGACGTTCAGCGCAGGGGCCGCGCCCACGTCGAGGGCGACACGCAGGAGCGCGCGCGAGGACGGCCGCCGGGACGCGTCCACGGCGGGGTCACCGCTCACGCGAACCGTTGTGCGTGTGCTCGAGGTGGTCCCGACCCGGCTGCGCATCGCACTGGCGGCGCTGGTCGGCCTCGGCCTTCTCCTGGGCGCCGCGACGGTGGTGCAGACCGTTCGCCGACGGCGGCTCGAGCGGCAGCGCCGCCGGCTGATCGCCGATGTCGGCGTTCTCCAGTCCGCGTTGCTGCCGGAGATCCCGGAGCACATCGGCGGCGCGCGGGTCACGGCGGCGTACCGGCCTGCGGAGGGCCTGGCCGCGGGCGGAGACTTCTACGACGCCTTCGAGCTGCCCGGCGGCCGCACCGCCGTGCTCGTGGGGGACATCTCCGGTCATGGGCGGGATGTCGTCCCGCTGACCGCGCTCGCGCGGTACAACCTGCGCGCGTACCTCGAGGCGGGCCTCACGCCGCGGGCGACCCTCCACGTCGCCGCGAACGTCCTCGCCCCGCACATCGGCGACCGCCAGGTGACGATCGCCGCGGCGATCTTCGACCCCGGGATGGGCCGGCTGACGTACGCCTGCGCCGGGCACGGGCCGCCGCTGCTGCTCGGCACCGACGCGACGCCCGTGACGGCCTGCTCGTCGCCTCCGATCGGCGCGGGCGCTCCGACCGGCCGGCGCCAGACGACGATCGCCCTGGCGCCCGGCGCCACGGCGTGTTTTCACACCGACGGCCTCGACGAGGTGCCCGTCGCCTCCGGGCGCCTCGGGCGCGAGGGCGTCGCCGAAGAGCTCCGGGCCGTCGGCCCCGAGGGTGACTCCGCCGAGCTGCTCGCGAGGATCGTGCGGCGCAGCGAGCACCAGCCCGACGACATGGCGGCTTGCATCATCACGGCGCTTCCCGGCGGCGCGGACCGCTGGTGCCTACGGCTCGAGGAGCTGGAGGTCGACGCCGAGACGCTCAACAGCGGCTGGGCCGAGCGGTTCCTCCTGGCGTGCGGCGTCGGTCGGCCCCATCTCGGCACGGCCCTGCTCGAGGCGCGCGAGATCGTCGCACGCGACGGGACCGCCGTCATCGAGGTTCGCGTCGGGGAGGCGCTCGCGGAGGTCCGCGTCGCGGCACCGCCGGCCGTCATGCTGCCCATCGAACGTCGGCCCGCAGGATCCTCCGCCGCGGCCGAGGCGGGCTGATCCCACGCCGATCGGGCGGAGACGTTGAGGTGACCCTCCGTTTGACGTGACGGATCGCTGCGGTATCATGCCGGTATCTACCGATATCACTACGGGCGAGGTCGTCGGTGACAGAACCACCGCCTGAGCCCCGCGGGAAGCCGAGCGACATCACCCGTCTCTTGTTCAAGGCGGTGAAGGGACTGCCCGAGGACGAGCAGCGCGCGATCTTCGAGTACCTCTTCGAGAAGGGGATAGGAAAACCCGCGCATCCGTCCTCCGGTGAGGGAGCGGACTCTCGCGAGGGCGCGCTGACCGTCAAGCTCCTCGCCGCGCAAAGACCCGTGGGACCAGATCAAGTCATGATCCCGGTCCGCCTCTCCGAAGCTCAGCATCGGCGGCTGAAGCAGTGGTGCGCCGAGAACAACTTCCCGATGGCAGTCGTGGTCAGGGGCGTGATCGAACGCTTCCTCGACAGCTGGGACAAACGCTCGAGCTGACCCAGCCAGCCGGGGTCCGACCCGCGCCTGCCATGGGCGATCCAGGATTCGAACCTGGGACCTCTTCCTTATCAGAGAAGCGCTCTAACCGACTGAGCTAATCGCCCGCAGATCGGCGAGTGTAGCGAGGCCTTGCAGCACCGCCGATCATCAGCCGGAGGCGAGCCGGCGGGCCAGCGCGAGAGCGGTGTCGGAGGAGTCGAAGACCAGCTCGACCTTGTAGCCCGTGCCGCGGGTGCGGACGCGCACCTCGGTGCCGAGCGCAGCGCCGAGCGCGTCGGCGATCTCTCCCATCGCGGCCTGCTGGTCGGGGTGGGTTGCGGCCCGTCCCCCCTCGGACCCGGGACGGGCCGTCGTCCGGCCGGCCTCGCGAGCGCGGGCCTCGGTGACGCGCACCGACCAGCCCTCGGCGGCGGCCTCGCGCGCGAGGCGGCGGCGGTCGGCGTGGTCGGTCGCCAGCAGCAGGGCACGGCCGTGGCCCTCGGTCAACGAGCCCTGCTCCACCAGGGCGATCGCCTCGTCGGGAAGGTCGAGAAGCCGTAGGAGGTTCGAGACGGCCACGCGCGAGCGGCCGATCCGCCTGCCGACCTGCTCCCGGGTGAGGCCGAGCTCCTCCACCAGGGCGGCGACCGCGCGGGCCTCCTCCATCGGGTTGAGATCCTCGCGGGCCATGTTCTCCACCAGGGCCGCCTCGAGCGTCTGCGCGTCGTCCCGCTCACGCACCAGCGCGGGGAGGCGCGTCAGCCCGGCGAGCTGCGCGGCGCGCCAGCGCCGCTCACCCGCGACCAGCTCGTACGTGCCGCCGGCGACCGGGCGGACGAGAACAGGTTGCAAGACGCCCTTTTCTCCCAGCGAGTCGGCCAGCTTCTGCAGCGCATCCTCGTCGAACTGCTTGCGCGGCTGGTTCGGGTTGGGCGCGATGATCTCGACCGGCAGCTCGCGCAGGTCGTCGCGCTCGGGACCGTCGGTCGGCGCCGAGACGGAGAGGATCGCCCCGAGGCCGCGGCCCATGCCGGTCGGCCTAGCCACGGGCGGCGACCTCCTTGGCGAGCTCGAAGTAGGCGTCGGCGCCGAGGCAGTGCGGATCGTGGTGGATGACGGGCACGCCGTAGGACGGCGCTTCGCCGATGCGGACGTTGCGGGGGATGACCGTGTCGAAGACGAGCGCCGGGAAGTGCTTTCGCACCTCCTGCTCGACGTCGCGGCCGAGGCGGGTGCGCCCGTCGTGCATCGTCAAGAGCATTCCCGCCACGGTCAGCCGGGGATTGAGCTCGCGTTGGACGAGCGCGAGCGTGTCGAGCAGCCCGGCGAGCCCCTCGAGCGCGAAGTACTCCGTCTGGACGGGGACGATGACGCGGTCGGCGGCCACCAGCGCGTTGACCGTGAGCGGTCCGAGGGACGGTGGGCAGTCGACGATGACGAACGCGAAGCGATCCTTCACCCCGGCCAGCGCGTCGCGCAGCAGGTTCTCCGATCCGGGCTGGCGCGGCAGCTCGACGTTCGCCCCGGCCAGGTCGGGGTGCGACGGAAGGACCTTCAGGCGCTCGATCGCCGTCGGCGAAAGCGCCTCCTGCGCTCCGCTCGCCCCGATGAGCACCGAGTACACGTTCGGCACCGAATCCTTCGGCAACCCGAGGCCGACGGTGGCGTTGGCCTGCGGATCGATGTCCACCAGGAGCGTCTCGTACCCCGCCTCGGCGATGCAGGCCGCGACGTTGACCGCCGTCGTGGTCTTGCCGACCCCGCCCTTCTGGTTGGCCACCGCGTAGATCGTGCCCATCGCTGCCAGGGTACGGCGCCGAGCCGTCGGGTGGCGGCCCGCGCGCGGCGGGCCCGCGATCGTCGACGATCAGCTTGGGGCCACGATGGGTCGTTTGCGGGCCATTCCCGGCCGCCGAGGGAACTTCGCCGGCGTCGGGCTGAGCTTCGTGTAGACGTGAAGGTGGCGGTGCTCTGCGCCTCGGCGTGGCGGCACGGCGACGATCTCGGTCGCCTCGAGCCCCGTCGCGGCGGCCGCGGCCCGTCCGTCAGCCTCCTCGCGCGGATCCCGGAGCCCCTTCCAGGCCACGAGTCGCCCGTCGAGTTGGAGCAGCGGCGCTGCGTACTCGACGACGACAGCGAGCGGGGCGACGGCGCGCGCGGTGACCAGGTCGTGCCGCTCGAGCCCCCCGGGCCAGTCCTCGGCGCGCGCATGCACCACCTCGACGTTCTCGAGCCCTGCTGCCGCCGCGGCCCGCCGCACGAAGTCGCACTTCTTGGCGACGCTGTCGACGAGGCGCGCGCGGGCGCCGGGCAGGGCGGCCGCGAGCACCAGGCCGGGGAACCCGGCGCCCGCGCCCACGTCGGCGATCACACGGGCATCGCGCACCGCCGAGAGCCGCAGCCCGGCGAGCGAGTCGGCGATGTGCGCCTCGACGCCGCGAGCGGGATCGGTCACCGTGGTCGGCGCCACGGGATCGCGTTCCACCGCGTCGAGCAGTGCGCGGAGTTGCCGCCCCGCCACTTCGGGCAGGCCGTACTCCTCGCCCAGGCGGGCGATCCGTGTCCGCAGCGCGCTCAACCCGGCCTCCTGAACAGCCGGGCCCGCAGCGTTGCACGTGAAACCCCCTGTTCCACGTGAAACCCCTCCTTCACACGTGAGCCTGGCTACGGCGCCGCCGGCGCGACGACCAGGTGGCGGTCGGGCTCCTCGCCCTCGGAATACGTGTCGACGTCGGCGCGGTCCCGCAGGAACTCGTGAACCAACCGCCGCTCTCCGGCGGTCATCGCGTCGAGCGCCACCGGACGGCCGGAGTTGACGGCCTCGTCGGCCGCATCGTCTGCCTGACGCGCGAGGACGTCGCGTCGGCGAGCGCGGTACCCCTCGGCGTCGACGACGACCCGGCGCTGCTCGCCGGTCAGCATCGCCACCGCCCGCTGCGCCAGGTACTGGACCGCGTCGATCGTCTGTCCGTGGCGGCCGATGAAGAGCCCCAGATCCTCGCCGCTCAGCACCGCCTCGAGCGCATCGTCGCGCTCGCGCACGGCGACGGTCCCGTCGAGCGCCAGCGCCCCGGAGATCCGCTCGAGCAACTCGGTAAGCAGATCGGCTTCGGCCCGCACGGTCATCTAACGTCGTCGCCCCGTCTTCTTCTTCTTCTTGCGCGGCGGCGGAGGCGGCGTGGCGCGCGCCCCGCCGCCTCCGCCGTTCGCGCTCTTCGCGCTCGCGCCGTTGGTGTCCTTCGCGGCCGCCGAGCCCTTGCCCGCGACCCCGGCAGTGACCTTGTCCTCGCTCTTCTTCATCAGGTTGCCGAACGAGAGGGGCTCAGGAGGCGGGAGGGTGCCGGGGCGCCCGGGAACCGACATGCCGACGGAGCGACGCACGAAGTACTGCTGACCGACCGTCCAGAAGTTCGTGGTGATCCAGTAGAGGATCAGCCCGGCCGGGAAGTTCAGGATGAAGAAGACGAACACGAACGGGAGCGCGAGCATGATGCGTCGCTGGTTCTTGTCCACCGAAGTCATCATGAGCAGGCTGGAGAGCAGCTGCGAGGCGACGTAGAGCACGATCAGGATCGCGAGGATCCCGCCGGTCGCCGCCGCCGTGAGGTCGGGGATGAACCAGAAGCTGCCCGAGCCATTCTGGATCTGGTCGCAGGTGACGTCCGCGAGATCCTTGCCGGCGAACGGGCCGCCGGGTGCGATCGCCACGTCGGCCTGGCAGATGTCCTCCTTGAGGTCCGCGCGCAGCATGTAGAAGAGCGCGATGAAGACCGGCATCTGAGCCAGGAGCGGCAGGCACGAGGAGAACGGGTTGACCTTGTTCTCCTGGTAGAACTTCATCATCTCCTGGTTGAGGCGCTGACGGTCGTCCTTGTACTTGGCCTGCAGGACCTTCATCTCCGGCGCGAGCTTCTGCAGCGCGGCCATCGACTTGAACTGCTTGAAGGTGAGCGGCAGCAGGACCGTCCGTACCGCGACGGTCAACAGGATGATCGAGAGCCCCCAGCCGGCGCCCATGCTGTCGTGGAAGAACAGGAGCACCTGCTCGAACACGTCGATGAGCGGCTGGAGGACGTTCGCGGAGACGAAGGGCATGGGGAGGGAGCTCAGGCTGGGGGGCGGCCGGGCACGGTGCGCCCGAAGACGGTCTGCGCCTCGACGGGGTCGTACCCGCCGTGGCTCCAGGGGTTGCAGCGCAGCAGCCGCCACCCTGCGAGTACGAGACCTCTGAGTATGCCGTACCGCTGCAGCGCCTGCGACGCGTACATCGAGCAGGATGGCTCGTACTTGCACTGGCGTGGAAGCAGCGGGGACAGCACGCGCTGGTAGAGCGTGATGGGTGCCACCACGGCGCGCCGGGCGAGGCTCAAGGCCGGGGGGGGTCGGGGTCGCGGGGCGGCGCGTCGGCGCTCGTCACCTTCGAGACGAGCTCGCCGAGCTCGGCCCGAACCCCCGCCAGTCCGTCGCGCTCGGCCAACCCGCGGACGGGCGGGCGGGCCACGACGACGACGTCCTGGCCGGCGGGCAGGCGCGCGGCCTCGGCGGCGAAGGCCTCGCGCAGCAGCCGCTTGACGAGGTTGCGCTCGACCGCCCCGCCGACCTTGCGCGACACGGAGAGCCCGAGCCGCGGCCCGGCGCCGGGCCCGGAGGCGCCGGACGGCTCGTCGCGGGGGAAGACGTGGAGCACGAGGAAGCGGTTGCCGTGGGAACGGCCCCGCCGGTACACGCGCTCGAACTCGGCCGACCGCCTCAGCCGACCGCGCTTCGCCCTGGAGCGAGGAGCGCCGGCGGGCCGCGGAGCCTCGGCCACTACCGGTCCGAGACGGACAGCCGCTTGCGACCCTTGTCGCGGCGGCGCTTGAGCACCACGCGGCCGGCGCGGGTCGACATCCGCTCACGGAACCCGTGGGTGCGGGCACGCTTGCGCTTCTTGGGCTGGTAGGTGCGCTTCATGGCAGAGGCTCGGTCGGTGACCGTCGCGACGACGGCAGAACCCCGCCACTGTATCGCCAACCCGTTGTGCACAGCCCGCCGAGCCGCGTGTCCACCGCCTGTGCATGCGGATCCAGGCGACACCCCGAACGCCGTCGCAGCGGTTTGTTCCGCGTTTTGCGCGCTCCTCCCACACGGAGGTCGCAGAGGACCGTGAAGACCCGCTTGCGGGGTCGGGGCCTCTGCTAGGTTGCCGGACCTCGACGGCCCTCCACCCGGACCGATCCTCACCCATACCGACGCAAAGCCTTCCGCCAGGAGCCGTTCTCCGCTGCCGTGACCCAGGACCTCGCGCACATCTGGATCGCTGTACAAGCCGCGCTGCGACGCGACGTCGGCGCCTCGGCGTTCGAGGTGTGGCTCGCGCCCCTGCAACCCGTCGACCTGCAGGACGCCGCGCTCCGGGTGAGGGCCCCGGCCGAGACCCGCGAGTGGGTCGCCGAGCGCTTCGAACGCCCGCTCACCCGCGCCGCCCTGGAAGTGCTGGGCAGTGGCGCATGCATCGAGATCGTCGAGACCGGGGCGGACCGTGCCGCGTCGTCGAAGAGCCGGCGAGGGGCAGTCGAGGCTCCGGCCGCGCCACCCGCCCAAACGGAGTTCAACCCGAAGTTCACGTTCGACCAGTTCGTCATCGGCGACGCCAACCACTTCGCACACGCGGCCGCGCTGGCCACCGCGGAGCTCCCGGGGCAGGCCTACAACCCGCTGTTCATCTACGGCCCGCCGGGAGTCGGCAAGACCCATCTGCTGCACTCGGTTGGGAACTACGTCCGCGCCTACGGCAACGGACTCACCGTGCGCTACACGACCGTCGAGCGCTTCACGAACGAGTTCATCGCCGCCCTGCAGACGAGCAGCAGCGCGAAGGAGCGCTTCAAGGACCGCTATCGCCGCAACGACGTCCTGTTGATCGATGACGTCCAGTTCCTCGCCTCCAAGGCCAAGACGGAGGAGGAGTTCTTCCACACGTTCAACGCGCTCTACGACGCCGGCTCGCAGCTCGTGCTGACCTCGGACCGCCTTCCGCGCGATCTCGATGCGCTCGAGGACCGCATGCGCGAACGCTTCGAGTCGGGCCTGGTGACCGACATCCGGCCCCCGGACCTCGCCACGCGCTTGACCGTCCTGCGCAAACGGGTGCAGCACGACGGCATCGAGCTCGTCGAGGACGGCGCGCTCGACGTCATCGCCAACCGCATCGCGACCAACATCCGAGCGCTCGAAGGTGCCCTCATCCGCATCGTGGCCTTCAGTTCGCTGACGGGCAGGGCGCTGACCGCGGACTTCGCGGCCGAGGTCCTCGACGGTCTCTACGGCCGCGAGGCTCCGCGGCGCGTCCCCGGCGGCGCCCGTCGCACGGTCGGATACGGCCTGCCCGACGTGACCGTCGCCCGGGTGCAGGAACTCGTCTGCGACGCGTTCTCCGTGTCCCGCGAGGAGCTTCTGTCCACAGACCGTGCCGCGCGGGTGACCTGGCCCCGGCAGATCGCGATGTACCTCGCCCGGGAGCACACACAGGAGTCGCTGTCCTCCATCGGACGATCCTTCGGCGAGCGCAATCACACCACCGTCATGCACGCCGTCAGACGAACAACCGAGCGCCTGCGGACCGATCCCGAGGCCTTCCGGGCGGTGCAGGAACTCACCGCCCGCCTGACGGGCCCCGGATCAGACCGGCGCGCCTGACAGGATCTGCACCACGCGAGCCACGGGCCGTGCGCCGTTTACACGCACGTTGCGCCCGATCTGCTGCGTTGTGCACCGATCAACAGCCCCTATGACTTCTCCTTCCTTCCTCAAGAGGTGCTCATCGTGAAGCTCTCCACCACGAGCTCCGAGCTGCTCGGGCAGCTGCAGACCGCCTCGCGCGTCGCCTCGACGCGCAGTGCGGTGCAGGCGCTCTCCGGCGTCCAGTTCCAGGCGACCGCGGACCTCGTGGAACTTCGGGCGACCGACATGGAGGTCGGGTTGCGGATCCCGCTCGCTGCCGAAGTCGAGCGGGAGGGCACCGCCGTGCTTCCGGCCCGGCTGCTGCTCGACGTGGCGCGCCAGCTGCCGAGCGGCTCGTTGACGCTCGAGTTGCGTCCGGCAGAGCAGGACGTCGAGATCATCTGCGGCCCTGCGAAGTTCCACCTGCGCACGTTGCGCACGGAGGACTTCCCGCCCCTCCCGGAGCCCGGCGGTGACCAGATCGTCCATCTGCCGGCCCGGGCGTTCACGGAAACCATCGCGAAGGTCGCGCGCTCGGCGTCCCGCGACGAGACGCGACCGATCCTCACCGGGATCCTCGTGAGCGCGAGTGGCACCGAGCTGCGGATGGTCGCCACCGACTCCTACCGCTTATCGGTCAAGGAGACGCGCCTGGAGGTTCCGGTGGAGGCGGGCTTCGAGGCCAACGTGCCGGCGCGTGCGCTCCAGGAGCTCGAGCGGATCGTCGCCTCCGGCGCGGAGGCCGAGACCATCGAGATCGGCGTCCGCGCGAACCAGGTGGTCTTCCGGGCTGGAGACGTCGTCTTGAGCTCGCGCCTGATCGACGGGCAGTTCCCCAACTACCGCCAGCTCCTCCCGGAGACCTACGAGCACGAGCTGAACGTGGCCGGCGACGAGCTCGTCGGGGTGGTCCGCCGCATCTCGCTCATGGCCCAGAAGAACGCACCGCTGCGGTTGTCGTTCACCGAAGGGGAGCTGACGATCTCCGCGCAGACCCCTGACGTCGGCGAGGCGTCTGAGCCGTTGCCGGTGCCGTTCACCGGCGAGCCGTTCGAGATCGGCTTCAACCCGGACTTCCTGCGCGACGGCCTCGAGTCCGTGGAGTCGGGCGACGTCGTCCTCAAGCTCATCTCGCCGCTGCGCCCGGGGCTGATCGAGGCCGGCGACGGCTCGGGATTCCTCTACCTGATCATGCCGATCCGGCTGAACGTCTGATCGGTACCGACTCCCGATCCCATGCTCGTCCGCCGGCTCCGTGCGCGCGACTTCCGCACCTACGCGGCCGCCGACGTGCGCCTCGGGCCGGGCCTGACCGTGGTGTACGGCGGCAACGGCGCCGGGAAGACGAACCTCCTCGAGGCGCTCTACTTCGGATGCACCGCGCGCTCGTGCCGCACGTCGAACGAACGCGAGGTTCTACGCTTCGGCGCCGAAGCCGGGCGGGTGGAGGTGTCCACCACGGACGATTCCGGATATGAGCACGAGCTGTTCGTGGGCTTCCAGCCGGGGGAGGACAAGCGCATCAGGGTCGACGGCGCGCCGGTCGAACGCCTGCTCGACGCGCCCGGCCGCCCCCTCGTGAGCGTCTTCCTGCCCGAGCGTCTCGAGCTCGTCAAGGGACCGCCGGCCCTGCGGCGCTCACACCTCGACGCGCTCGTGACCGGCCTCTGGCCGGCCCGTGCGCAGACCAGGCGCCAGTACTCGGCTGCCCTGGGGCAACGAAACGCGCTGCTCGGGCGGCTCCGCGCCGGTGGGTCACGGGCCTCGATCGCGGCTTGGGATCTCGAGCTCGCACGGCACGGGATCGCGCTGCGCGACGACCGCTCACGCGCCGTCGGCGTCGTGGCCGAACGCTTCGTGGCGGTTGCCCGAGAGCTCGGGCTCGAAGGTGAGACGGAGCTGCGCTACCGACCCCGCAGCACGGCGCCCGACCCCGAGGCGCTCGCGGCCGAGCTCGCCGAGCGGCTGAACTCCGACGTGGAGCGCGGCTTCACCCAGCACGGGCCGCACCGCGACGACCTCGCGCTGCTTCGCGACGGGCGCGAGTTGCGCGTCTACGGCTCGCAGGGGGAGCAGCGGCTCGGGCTGCTGGCGCTGCTGCTGGCCGAGCGCGAGGCGCTCGCCGAGGAGCGCGGGGCCGCGCCGCTCCTGCTGCTCGACGACGTCATGAGCGAGCTCGACGCCGCCCGCCGCGAGCTCCTGGTCGATCGGGTTGCCGCGGTCGGGCAGTGCCTCGTCACCACGACCGACCTCGCCCACGTGCCGGGCGCAGCCGCCCCGGACGTCGTCCGGCTCGCGGTCGCCCGTGGTGAGGTGCTGCAGGAGCCGGGGGGCGACGCCCTCCGTCGCGCAGGTCGCGGCGTGGACCCTGCGGTGGTCGAATGAGGCACCGACTCGCGCCCCGCCGCGCCGGCGGAGCGATCGGACGCCTGGTCGGCGGGCTGCAGCCCGCCTCGCTGCTGGCCGAGATCCAACGGGTCTGGCCCGCGGCGGTGGGGCCGGCGCTCGCGGCGCATGCGACCCCCACCGCGGTGGGGGGCGGGGTCCTCTCGGTCACGTGCGAGAGCGCGGTCTGGGCTCACGAGCTGACCCTGATGGCAAGCGAGCTGATCGCCGGCCTCGACGCCGAGCTCGGAGCGGGCACCGTCCTCGAGCTGCGTTGCAGCGCGGCCGCCGGGCGCTCCTGGGTCCGGCCGGGGTGAGACCCGCGCCGGACGCCCGTGCTCGACCACCGGAGGGTCGAACCGCGGCGCGAGCTCACGCACGATTCCTCCCCGGAGAACGTGGTCGACCCCCGCGAAGCCGGCCGCCCACCGACCCACCTAAGTTGCTTTTTTGCAGGCAATTCAGGTGGGTCTGGCGGGGGTGGTCCAAGAGCGGGAAGTGATATAGTTCTGACAATCTGATCCACCGCCCCGGCTCGGTGCCCACCCAGGGCCCGTCCGGGGCTTTTCAGTCCCTCGGAGGACAATGAGCCAGGACGATTCCAAGCGCGACGGTCAGCGTGGTTCGGCCGGCTACGACGCCCAGGACATCACCGTCCTGGAAGGCCTCGAAGCCGTTCGCAAGCGCCCCGGCATGTACATCGGGTCCACGGGCGTCCGCGGTCTGCACCACCTCGTCTACGAGGTCGTGGACAACTCCGTCGACGAGGCACTCGCGGGCTTCTGCTCCCGCGTCGACGTGACGATCCACCCCGACAACTCGATCACGGTCTCCGACGACGGCCGCGGCATACCGGTGTCCAAGATGGCCAAGGAGAACAAGTCCGCGCTCGAGGTCGTGCTCACCGTCCTGCACGCCGGCGGCAAGTTCGGCGACGGCCAGGGCTACAAGGTCTCGGGGGGCCTGCACGGCGTCGGCGTCTCGGTCGTCAACGCGCTGTCGGAGTCGCTCAGGGCGGAGATCCGGCGCGACGGGTACGTGTGGCGCCAGGAGTACGTGCGCGGCGCGCCCCAGAGCGAGATCGTCCGCGGCGAGGCGTCCAGGGACCACGGCACGACCATCTCGTTCCTCCCGGACTTGGAGGTCTTCGAGGAGATCGAGTTCGACTACGCCACGCTCGAGCAGCGCCTGCGCGAGACGTCGTTTCTCACCCGCGGCCTGCGCATCACCCTGAGCGACGAGCGCGGCGAGGGCAAGCGGGCGGAGTTCCTCGCCGAGGGCGGCATCGAGGACTTCGTGCTCTACCTCAACGACGGCAAGGAGGCGCTGGGCAGGAAGGTCGTCTACTTCGACGGGGACTCCGAGAAGGAGGGCTACGTCGAGGTCGCGATGCAGTGGAACGGCACCTATCAGGAATCCGTGTTCTCCTTCGCGAACAACATCAACACGCACGAGGGCGGCTCGCACATGTCGGGCTTCCGCTCGGCGCTCACGAGCCAGATCAACAGGTGGGCGCGCGACAAGGGTGAGCTGAAGGAGAAGGACCCGGAGCTCTCGGGCGAGGACGTCCGGGAGGGGCTCACCGCGGTCATCTCGGTCAAGCTCGCCGACCCGCAGTTCGAGGGGCAGACCAAGACCAAGCTCGGCAACCCCGGCATGGCCGGCCATGTGCAGCGCGTGGTCAACGCCGGCCTGGCGGAGTTCCTCGAGGAGAACCCGGCTGACGCCCGCGCCGTCGTGCGCAAGGCCGTGCAGGCCGCCCAGGCGCGCTCTGCCGCCCGCAAGGCGCGTGATCTCACCCGGCGCAAGAGCGCCCTGGAGAACTCCCGGCTGCCCGGCAAGCTCGCGGACTGCTCGGTCAAGGACCCGTCGCTGGCCGAGATCTTCGTGGTGGAGGGTGACTCCGCCGGCGGCTCGGCCAAGCAGGGCCGCGACCGCCACACCCAGGCGGTGCTCCCGCTGCGCGGGAAGATCCTCAACGTCGAGAAGGCGCGCATCGACAAGGTGCTGGCCAACAACGAGGTTCAGGCGCTGATCACCGCGATCGGCACGGGCGTGCGCGACGAGTTCGACATCGAGAACGCCCGCTACCACAAGGTGATCCTGATGACCGACGCCGACGTGGACGGGGCGCACATCCGGACGCTGATCCTCACGCTGATGTTCCGCGAGATGCCCGAGCTGTTCGAGGCCGGGTTCGTCTACATCGCCAAGCCGCCGCTGTACAAGCTCAAGCAGGGCCGCAACGAGCGGTACATCGAGCACGAGTCCGAGCTCGAGGAGGTGCTGCTCGCGGACAAGTTCGAGAAGTTCGAGATCCTCGATCGCCACGGCCGGCAGTTCAAGCTGACCGAGACGCGCTGGCAGCGCTACTGCCGGCTGCTCAAGCAGCTCGAGGGCTGGGGCTCGACCCTGCGCGCCACCCACGGCGCGCGGGCGATCGGCTTTCTCGAGGAGTCCAACCTGCTCGCGGAGCACATCACGAACTCCGAGGATGCGGTGGCGCTGTTCGCGCGCACCGAGGACGGGAAGGCGACGCTCGTCACCGAGCTCGTCTCCGACGAGGACGGCGACCTCGTCGTCCGCGGGATCGAGAACAAGACGGGGCTGGCCCAGACCCACCGGCTGCCGCGCGCGCTGTTCGACTCCAAGGAGTACCGGGAGTTCGTCAAGGTCCACCTCCAGATCGCCGAGCTCGCCGGCACCCCGGCCTTCAGCGTGCGCCTCGGGGACCGCACCCAGACCGCGCCGACGTTCGAGGCGCTGCGCCTGGCCGTGCTCTCGGTCGCGCAGAAGGGCGTGACCCTCAACCGGTTCAAGGGGCTCGGCGAGATGAACGCCGACCAGCTCGCGGACACGACGATGAACCCCGCCTCGCGCACCCTGCAGCAGGTGAGCATCGAGGACGCGGCCGACGCCGACCGGCTCTTCTCCATGCTGATGGGCGACGTCGTCGAGCACCGTCGCGAGTTCATCGAGGACAACGCCCTCGCCGCGACGGTGGACGTCTGAGTCATCCGCGCAAAGCGAAGTGATCATTTCCATCTCCGCAAAAGAAGGATGAGGTGAGCTTCCGTGGCGATTGACGTCATCGGCGGCGGCAACGTCGAGCCGCGCGCGCTGGAAGACGAGATGAAGAGCGCGTACCTGGATTACGCGATGTCGGTCATCGTCGGACGCGCCCTCCCGGACGTGCGCGACGGCCTCAAGCCCGTGCACCGCCGGGTGCTCTACGGCATGAACGACCTGGGCCTGCAGCCCAACCGGCCGTACTCCAAGTGCGCGAAGATCGTCGGGGAGGTCATGGGCAACTACCACCCCCATGGCGACGCCTCCATCTACGACACGCTCGTGCGCATGGCGCAGGACTTCTCCCTGCGCTACCCGCTCGTCGACGGGCAGGGGAACTTCGGCTCGGTCGACGGGGACGCGGCTGCGGCGATGCGCTATTGCGTGTCGGGCGAGACGCGGGTCGCGACGCCGGGCGGGACCCGCCGTCTCGCCGACCTGGCCGTCGGCATGGAGTCCGGGTCGGAGCGCGACGTCGCTCTCACCCTGCTCGACCGGCTCGCGCGTCCGGTGACCGCATCGAGGCTCTTCCACTCCGGCGAGCACTCCACGCTGTGTGTCCGCACACGAGAGGGCTACGAACTCACAGGTACCGAGAACCACCCGGTGCTCTGCCTCGTCGACGCGGTCGGCGTGCCGATGCTGCTGTGGAAGCTGCTCGAGGAGATCAGACCCGGCGACCGCGTGGTGTTGAACCGGACGCCGCGCCCGACGGGCGGCGAGCTCTCCGCCGACGCGCGCGCCGAAGCCGTGCGGCTCGGGGCATGGGTCTGCGAAGGCTGGGCCGCCGAGGACCGCGCCGGCTTCGACCGCGACGATCTCGATGGGCGGGATCGGTTCGAACCGACGGGCAGCGCGCTCGGCCCGCTCACCGGCCCGCGCGTTCATGCGAAGCGCATCCCCGAGCGGGTGTGGGGCGCGACGATGCCGTACAAACGCGCGTTCCTGCAGTCGCTCTTCACCGGGGACGAATCGTCGTCCCTGCTGCCGCCGGACCCGATCCAGATCTCGTACTCGACTTCTGGCGCCGCGCTCGCACGGGAGGTCCAGCAGCTGCTCCTCGAGTTCGGCGTGATCTCGAGGCTCCGCCGTCCCGGGGGGCGTGCGGAGACGCAGGTCGTCATCACGAACCGCCGGGACGCGCGGCTGTTCTCCGAGCGCGTCGGCTTCCTCGGCGCCAAGCAGGCGAGGCTCCGAAGCGCGCTGCGGCAGATCCCGGCGACCAGCCGGGCGCTCTCCGGCGACCACCTGCCGTTCGTCGCGGATTTCGTCCGCACGGAGACGGCCGGGTCCGCCGGGGCTCACTGGCTGCGCCGCCAAGAAGTCGATCGGATGGAACGTTGGCAGCGCGACGGCGTCGCGATTCGCGAGCGCATCGCCGATCCGGAGGTCTGCGCGGTCGTCGACCCCCTGGTCACCGGCGACTACCACTACGCCGAGGTCGCGTCGATCGAGAGCGCCGGCGTGCAGCCGGTCTACTCGCTCCGCGTCGATTCGGATGACCACGCCTTCCTGACCGACGGCTTCGTCTCGCACAACACCGAGGCCCGCCTCTCGCGCCTGGCCACCGAGATGCTGCGCGACCTCGACATGGACACGGTCGACTTCGTGCCGAACTACGACGGGTCGCGCCGCGAGCCGACCGTCCTGCCCGCCCGCTTCCCGAACCTCCTGGTCAACGGCGCGTCGGGCATCGCGGTCGGCATGGCCACGAACATCCCGCCGCACAACCTGCGCGAGATCGTCCACGCCGTCAACGCCTACATCGACGACCCGGACATCTCCGCCGACGCGCTCATGCAGCACGTCTCGGGGCCCGACTTCCCCACGGGCGGGATCATCCTCGGCCGCCAGGGGATACGCGACGCCTACGAGACCGGCCGGGGCCGCGTGCGGGTGCGCGCGAAGGTGGGCGTCGAGGACATCCAGCGCGGCAAGGAGGCACTCATCGTCACCGAGCTGCCCTTCCAGGTGCGCAAGGGCGGCGAGGGCGGGCTGATCACGAAGATCGCCGACCTGGTCAACGAGAAGAAGATTCCCGAGATCTCCGACATCCGCGACGAGTCCGACCGCCGCGGGATGCGCCTGGTGATCGAGCTCAAGCGCGACGCGCTGCCCAAGGTGGTGCTCAACAAGCTCTACAAGCACACTCCGATGCAGTCGACGTTCGGCGTGAACATGGTCGCGCTCGTCGACGGCGTCCCGCGCACCCTGTCGCTGCGGGAGGTCATCCACGCCTACGTCACCCACCAGCGCGAGGTCGTGGTCCGCCGCTCGAAGTACGAGCTCGCGCAGCGCGAGGCGCGGGCGCACGTGCTCGAGGGCCTGCTCATCGCGCTGGACAACCTCGACGCGATCATCGAGCTCATTCGCGGGTCGGCCAACCGCGAGGAGGCGCGCGGGCAGCTCATGGAGCGATTCGCTCTCTCGCAGATCCAGGCCGAGGCGATCCTCGCCCTGCGCCTGTCGCAGCTGACCGCGCTCGAGACGGGCGAGATCAAGCAGGAACACGCCGACGTGATGGAGCGCATCGGCGAGCTCCGCGCGCTGCTCGGCGACGAGAGCATGGTCATGGCGCTCATCAAGGAGGAGCTCGGCGAGCTCGTGGACGCCTACGGCGACCCGCGCCGCACGCTGATCCAGGACTCCGAGGACGAGCTCGACATCGAGGACCTGATCGCCGACCAGCAGATGGTGATCACGATCACGCACACGGGTTACATCAAGGCGCTGCCGCTGACGACCTACCGCCAGCAGCAGCGCGGCGGGGTCGGCGTGACCGGCATGGACATGAAGGACGGCGACTACATCGAGCACCTCTTCGTGTGCTCTTCGCACGACTATCTGCTCTTCTTCTCCAACCGCGGCAAGGTCTACCGCTCCAAGGTCTACGAGCTGCCGGAGGCCTCGCGCACGAGCAAGGGCCGGGCACTGGTCAACGTCCTGCCGCTGCGCGAGGGCGAGCGGATCCAGTCCGTCGTCTCCACGCGCGACTTCCGCGAGTCGCAGTACCTCGTCTTCGCGACGAAGGCGGGGGTCATCAAGAAGACGGAGTTCCTCACCTACAACACGCCGATCAAGGCCGACGGCATCATCGCGATCAACATCCGGGAGGACGACGAGCTCGTCGCGGTCCGGCGGGTCGACCCCGGTGACGAGGTCATCATGGTCTCCAAGGCCGGCCTGACGGTGCGCTTCGAGGAGGAGCAGACGCGCGCGATGGGGCGCGACACGTCCGGAGTGCGCGGCATGGACGTCGGGCCGGAGGGCGAGGTGATCGCGATGGACGTCGCCCGCGACGAGATGGAGCTCCTGGTCGTCACCGAGAACGGCTACGGCAAGCGCACGAAGATCGACCAGTACCGCAAGACCTCCCGGGGTGCCAAGGGCGTCAAGACGATGGGCCTGACCGACACGAAGGGCGGCCTGGCCGGTGCCTTGGTCGTGCGCGGTCACCAGGACCTCGTGTTCATCTCGGAGGGTGGGATGGTGCAGCGCACGGCCGTGCGCGGGATCTCCCAGCAGGGCCGCTCGGCGACCGGCGTGCGGGTGATGAACGTCCGTGAGGACGATCGCGTCTCGGCCGTCGCGCTCGTCATCGAGTCAGATCAGGCGACCACGCCCGAAGCGCTCGAGGGCCTTGCCATGGGGCCGGTGGACCTGTCGGCCGACGCCGGGGGCGCCGAGGTCGCCGCCGCCGACCCGGCTACGGCAGTGAGCCCCGACGATGACACGCAGGAGATCGTTCCTGATGTCGCCGACACGGAGGCCGTCTCGGACGTCGAGGACGACCCGGACGAGCTCGGGCCTTCCGGGTCGTAGTGCCGCCGACGTTCACGGCGCTCGAATCGCGGAGTGCCGCCGCGATCCTGGCGCTGTACGTCAAGATCGGCGCCTGCGGGCTGGCGATCGGCGCCGACGTGCGGCGCATGGTCGTCGCCGAGCGCCTCCGAGACGGCCGGGTGTTCCTCGACGCGCTCCTCCGCGCCGACCAGCTCGTGATCCTCGCGAGCCTCCTGGAGCTCGCCGCGTTCGCGGCGGCAGCCGTCCTGTTCCTGCGCTGGCAGGTCGTCGCGCACCGCAACCTCCCGGCGCTCGGAGAGCCCGATCTGCGGGTCGGCGTCGCCGCGGGCGTCCGGGCCTGGTTCCTGCCCGTGGTGAACCTCTTCCGGCCGCTGCAGGTTGTCGGTGATCTCTGGCGCGCGGGGGAGCGCGACGCGGCGGTGCCGGCCCTCATCCGCGTCTGGTGGGTCGCCTGGCTCGTCGCGCTCGCGGCGGTCGTGGCGGCGTGGACCCTGCTCGGACAGGCCGGTGACGTGGGTGAGCGCCAGCGGATCGACGCCCTGCGCGCGGGGGCGACGGCGCTGTCGGCGGTGGCAGCGGCGCTGGCGCTCGCGGTGGTGTCCCGGACGACCAGCCGCCAGGAGGCACGGGCCCGCGCCGTCGACGCACCGCGCACCGCGTCGGCGGCGACCCCCGACGCCGAGGGCGTGACCGAGGGCGGGCTGCGGGTGGTCAGCGAGGAGCGGGCGCGGCGGGGGCGCCCGGGGGCCTGAAGCCCACCCCGAGGACGCCGTGGCCGGCTGACCTGAGGCGCACCACGGGGCCGAGACGCGTTTGGACGCGTCGCCACTTTCGGCCGTCGGAATCGCTTGCTATCTTTGCGCGCACCAGAGAAAGGAGGTGGTCCGAATCTGTAGTCACAGTTCTTGCGGGACCCTGGAGGTGCCCGGCCGCTAGGTCGGGAAAGGCTGGATCCGCTAGCGAATCCAGACCGGGCCACCGTCGACCGCGCCCACCGGAACTGGTCCCTCCGGTGCAGTGCAGGGCAGGTCGATCTCGTTCCAGTCAAGGCAGTTCCGAGGGGCGCCCCGTGTCGAGGGCGCCCCTCGTGGTTTCGGGCCTGCACACACGCGGCGCGGGTTTGTCCGCCGCGCGGGTGGGCAGGCCCTAGAGGATGCGCCTCACGACCACACTGGTGGCCGCCGCGCTCCTGTTTCCCGCCGCCGCTTCCGCGGACGGCGGAGTGGCCGCTCTGGTCAAGGACTGCCAGGACGAGAAGATCGACGGCACGTACACGGCTCAGGAGTACCGCGACGCGCTGCGCCGCCTGCCCACCGACGTCGACGAGTACACGGGTTGCCGTGAGACCCTGCGCGCCGCTCAGCTGCGCGCGGCGGCGTCTCCCCGCTCCGCGCCGGCGGGTGGGTCCTCGGCCGGCGCCGGCGTTCGGGCCGGTGACGGTTCG